>NZ_JBPXMB010000001.1:0-568795 GCF_051918945.1 Streptosporangium sp. LJ11 | reverse complement strand
CCGTCCTGCTCTTGCACACCGACCAGTCTCACCAACCAAGATCACGGTGTTGCAACGCCCGCTCTCAAACACGCTCTAAGCCCGTCGGAGCCGATGGCGGACACATCCGCCGCAACGGGCCCGCTCCTTGGCTCGTCCGCCTCCTCTAAAAATGGCGTCATAGGCCTCCTTCGACCGCCGCGCCTTGATAAGCCGAGATGATACGACCTGGCTAGAATAATTTCTGTCTGATTGGCGAACCAGCACGCGCGCTCGGGTAATCAGGCTTGAGGTTGATCGAGGCCTCGACTCCCTTCGAACTGGGTGTCGAGTCCCAGTGAAAGGTGTCATCGCTCCATAATCTTTGATCCAGAACCTAGACGCGTGCGCGATCAAGATCTCCAAGATCAACAAATGGGGCTCGCTATCACGCATGAAATCAGCCGCAGGCTGAACTTCTGGCTTATCGACATCACCAGGCATCTACTGGATGATGTGATCGCCGTAGTCGGCGGCTGACGTGGGACATACGCGGGGTGATCAATCTTGCTGCACGAGATCATGACTATGTTTCTGCAGTTCAGGGCGTATGGCGAAGCAAATTGACCCACTCTCCTAAAGTGGGTGCCGATTATGGCCGCAGAACCTGAAGGATCCCTGTGCGGCGGCAACTCGATCGAAGTGCTCTCGGCAAGACCTCTCGCCACCGGCTCAACCATGTCGGCGGCAGCACCTTATGTGCACCATTCTGCTCGTCAGTCTGGGCCATGATCAGTGCACCCGCCGCCGCTACGATTGCTTGATCTTGTGGCTAGTTGTCCAGTTCTTGTAGGTTGTCGTGAAGACGGACTTGTAGATCTCTACATCGGTTATTGGTACACACCAGGCGATTTCAAACTTCTTCGGTCGATCCTCATTGTCGATGATGAGTTTGAAGGTGATGTACGAGTCGGCATTCATCTTGGTGACGTCACTACCCATCCATGAGTTAAGCAACTGTCGAAGTGAGCCGTTGGTGTCCTCGATAGCGAGAGTCCCGGAGTAGTTGCGCCCCTTGCGTTTCAATCGGGCGGAGTTGGAGACGACCTCCCGGATGATCGATGGCCCAGCTGTACCGGCAACGACAAGCCCATACCAGTCCGGGTTCGCCGAATTTATGCTCTCAATGGGTGATCCATCCGCACCCTGGTTCTTGGGATAGACCGTCTTGCTCACGACCACATAACGACGGCTAAAACCCTCGTAAGACTTGATGCTTACGTCAAGATCGTCGTACGCCAGGTGGTTCATGAATCGCCCGGTGGCTATTCCGCCGGCGTTGCTCTGAGTGAATCCCCCCTCGAAGCTGAACGTCCCCGCCGGGGTGGTCTCCAGGGCGAGCTCGATCGCGGCGGCCAACTCTGTAATCGTGCTCGGTGGCGGGGCTGGTTGGGGTGGCGAAGGCTCGGTCTCCACGGCTGCTGTAGCGGTGGGCGTCGATGTGAGGTTTGCGTTCGTTGAACTCGGATGGCTGGTCGGAACGGCGGCGACGTCGAGCTGCTGCTTCCGCTCATCTGTATCGCCCGGTAACACCTTCAGGGCGATGACCGCCGCGAGTCCAACAGCGATCGCGATCACCGCACCTGTTCGACGACTCTTTGGGGCTTTCCGTGTCGCAGCCGGTACGGCAGGCCAGCTCAGATCTTCGACGGGAAGAACCCATGTTCGGTCCAACCGAGCCGTGACATTGTCGGCCGCCTCGAAACCGTCGATCGCCTGGCTTCCTTGGTGTGCTTGCCAGGCTTCAGCGGCCATGTCCAACAGTTCCCGCGATGAGGGGCGTGTCTCGGGAAGCTTGGCCAATGCTCTATCGACCAGGCCACGTAGAAGGTTGGGGAGCATAGAGGTGTCGACGGTTTCGTTCAGCACCTTGAGTGCCAGGACCTCTGGGCGCCCGGCCCCATAGGGTGGAGCGCCCGTGGCCGCGTATACGACCAGCATCGCCCAGCCGTAGACATCGGCGGGTGGCCCAGCTGATGTGTCGCCGTACTCTTCGGGGCTCACCCATCCTGGCGATCCGACGAGAGTACCGGTGCGGGTCATAACACTCGCGTCAAGCGCGCGGGCGATGCCGAAGTCGACGAGCTTAGGGCCGCTCGGCGAGAGGATGACGTTCGACGGCTTGATGTCACGATGAACCACGCCTGCCGCGTGCACGGCCACCAATGCTTCGGCGAGTCCGGCCGCGAGCCCAAACAACGCGTCGCCCTGGAGCATCCCATGAGTTCTGACATGACTCTCAAGCGTTGGCCCGGGCACGTATTCGGCAGCCAGCCATGGCCGAGCCGCGTTCCCGTCAGAATCCAGGATTCGCGCGGTGCAGGCGCCGTTGACGCGGTCGAGGACGGAGATCTCCCGAGCGAATCGTGCGCGGAACTCCGAGTCGCTCGCGTATGAGGCATGGATGAGTTTGACGGCTACGCGAACCCCGAGGGTGTCGATGCCCGCGAAGACGACTCCCATGCCGCCTGCTCCGAGACGCCCCACCAGGCGGTACGGACCAATCTGTGGCGGATCTTCAACGGTGAGCGGTCGGAGAGCAACGGTTGCCGGCATGTGCTGGTTCACCGGGCTCCGTTCAGGAGGGAAAGCGCGGCGAGTGCCGGCCAATCGCGGGAAAAGTTCAGAGGTGTTTTATCCCATCCGACTCTGTCGTGTCGAGCGGGAATCGTGCCATGTATGAGAATTTACTGCGCCCTTTGATGAATTCGTACTATAAGTCCTAAATTAGCCTATTTCCTGTGCACCTTCATGACTCTCTGCAACCCACCGGTTAGGAGTGGGAGAGATCCTTATTTGCCCCCTGTGTCTGGTGTCTGCCGTTGGCGGGCATCTCTGCGAATTATTGAGTTGTTGTAAACCAATGAGCCAAGGTGGCTGTCTTCTTGTGGCATGTGTCGTGACGGGGCACGTGGTCGAGGAGGGCGTGACGATGGAGTACCGGTTCAATTCGCCTCCTGGATGGCCGGTTCCTCCTGTGGGCTGGCGGCCTCCGGAGGCATGGCAGCCGAATCCGGCGTGGCCTCCGGCGCCGCCCGGCTGGGAGTTCTGGGTTCCTGTCCAGCCGTCGCCTCCGCCTTCTGCGCCTCCAGTGCAGCCGCAGCCCGTTCCCATCCCCGCGATGCCGGAGCGCAGCAGTGGAGGGCTGTTCGGCGGCAAGAAGAAGCTGGAGGCGGAGAACGCCGAGTTGCGTGCGTGGGTCGAGCGGCTGGGCGGCATGGACGCCATACGCATCTCCGCGATGACCGAGGCACTGCACGCCGAGCACCAGGGATTGCAGACGGCCATCTCGGATGCCACACGACGTCTGCGTGAGGTCGAGCGGCTGATCGTGCAGACCGAGGAGACCGTGTTGTTGCAGGAGGCCGGTGTCTATGAGTACCGGCATCCGCTGAGTGACGCGGTGGCCTACAAGGAACGGTTAGCGCAGGTCAAGGCGCGTATCAAGGAGTTGTCCAAGGACGGCAAGGCGGTGCTGGGCTCCACCAGCTGGCAGGTCAACGGGTCGGCGGCCGAGGGGCGCCGGATGGTGCGTGACTTCTCCAAGCTGATGCTGCGTGCCTACAACGCCGAGGCCGACAACTGCGTGCGCACGATGCGCCCGTACAAACTGCAGTCGGCTGTCGATCGTCTGGAGAAGGCGGTGGAGATGATCGTCAAGCTCGGCAAGACGATGAGCATCCACGTTAGCGGCGATTACCACCGGCTGCGGGTCTACGAATTGGAGCTGACCGCCGACTACCTGGCCAAGCAGGAGGAGGAGAAGGAGCGCACCCGTGCCCAGCGGGAGCAGCAGCGCGAGGAGGAGGCCGCGCGGCGAGAGTTCGAGCGGGAGAAGGCCAGGCTCCGCAAGGAAGAGTCCCACTACCGCTCCGCGCTGTCGAAGCTGCTGGCCAAGGGGGATGAGGCCGGAGCGGAAGAGCTCAGGGCGAAGCTGGAGGAGATCGGCGCGGCGGTCAGTGACGTCGAGGCGCGCGAGGCCAACGTCCGGGCCGGCTACGTGTATGTGATCTCCAACATCGGCGCGTTCGGCGAGGACGTCGTCAAGATCGGCATGACCCGCCGCCTGGAGCCCGAGGATCGCGTTCGGGAGCTGGGCGATGCCTCGGTGCCGTTCAAGTTCGACACCCACGCGCTGATCTTCAGTGATGACGCGGTCGGGCTTGAGGGGCGGTTGCACGCCGCGTTGGGCGACCGGCGCGTCAACAAGGTCAACCTCCGCCGGGAGTTCTTCCACGCCACACCCGCCGACGTCAGGGACCTGCTGCAGAAGATCGCAGGCCAGCACCTTCTGGAATACCGGGATACTCCCGAGGCTCTGGAGTGGCACCAGTCGGTTCACGCGAAGGTGGCAGCAGGCTGAGCCGGATCGCGCACCTGACCGGCACGCTCCGAGAGCACATCGAGGGCACATGGCGTTGGAAGGCGGAGAACAATGTCAAAGAACAGCAGTGTTCCCGCAGGTCAGACGGCAGGACGCTGGCTGGCGTGCAGGTCACGGGCAGGCCGAATTAGAACCCGGCCTACAGGTCGACTCATCCGCCCCCGCGTGGCATCTACTGCTGCCCAGAAGCTTCGAGGAAGAAAACGGTCGACCCAACTGATTCCTAAATCACCCAGGTTAACTATCAACATGGCCAGACAATTTCGCATCAGCCCGATAACGAAGAGTGCGACTGGATGTCTGTTCCTGACGCATGTATAGCCATGTAGTAGATGATCGTGAGAATTTCCTGAGAAAGGGATGTGACGTGCGGTCATCATGGTGGTTATTGAGCATGGTTCTGGTCTTGTTCTCAGGGCTGGTGTCGCTGCCGGCGGAGGCATCGGCGGGTGTGAAGGCATCGGTTACCCGGGTGAAGGCGTCGCCTGCACGTCAGAAGGCCGAATGCCCCGCCACCGTAGGATTCTCAGCCCGCATCAGCGTTCGTGGGACCGGCGTGGTGCGCTACCGCTGGGTACGTGCCGACGGTACCAAGGGAGCTGTCAAGACGATCAAAGTCCAGGGCGGTAAAACAGCCACCGTGCGAGACCGGCAGGTATTCGACGGGAACGCCAAGGGTTGGCAGGCAGTCCAGCTTCTTGGTACGCATCCGCGAGTTTCCAGCAAAGCGCCGTTCACCGTGACATGCACAGGCCGTGAACCCATCTACAACAGCCTGCGTCTGCTTCCGATGAATCCACCGTCGGAGTCGATCCGGGCTGCCGTTTCGGTGAGTGCCACACCCTCCAGCTATTCGGGCCCGTGTCCGACGGTGGTCGGTTTCGCCACGACGTTGCAGGTCTCTCGGGTACCGGCGCGCGTCGCCTATCGGTGGATCGACAGCGCCACCGGTGAAGGAACGATCCAGTACGCGGACTTTGGTGCGGGTGGGCCACGCAGCCGTACCCTCTCGACCACGCTGAACGTCACCGGGAGCGGCAGGGGGTGGAAAGCCGTCCGTGTCCTCGGCCCCGATGCCTCCGTCTCAAGCCGGACTACTTATGCCGTCACCTGTGACACCGGGCCACTGGTGGCGACGCCGAGCGTCAGCCCGGACACGATCACCCACAGCGGCACATGCCCGACGACGTTGCGCTTCGTCGGGAAGGTGACAGTCAACAAGATTCCCGCCACGGTGACCTACGAGTGGATCAATGATCGCGGAGGCAAAGGCCCCTCGGGAACACTGACGTTCACCGGAAAGCCCGGTTCGCGGAACGTCATCCCCTACGACCACCAGGTGGAGCGCAGCGGCTCGGTCACCCTCAGAATCCTGAGCCCTACGGTCGACGCGGCCACGACCTGGTTCACGGTGAACTGCCGGGATGGCAACCCCGCGGGAGCTTACGGCACGGTGACCGACCTCCATTTCGCGGGGAACCGAGACCAGCCGTGCCGCGAGCCGATGCCGCTCCTCGCGTCGGGAACCATCAGCGCCCCGCGCGGCCCTGCCGACATCACCTACGAATGGGTGCTCAACGGTAACCCCGTCGGCATCACCGACTCGGCGGGCTCCAGCAGCACCGGTCCGTGGAGTTGGGATGTCATCAGGCTCTCGCTCCAACACGGTACCGACGGAACGTTTGGTTCCGTGGCCCTCAAGATTCACAACGACGACAGCATCTCCCCGCCGGTGAACTACAGCTCAGCCTGTGTCGACGCCGATCATGACTTCACCATGATCGAGATGGTGTCGGACTTCTCCGGCGAATGCGCCAGTGAACCGATCAGGAACCGCGCCACGATCGGAGGACACGGCTTCACCGGGAACATCGAATACCAGTGGTTCAGGCGGCCGGCGGGCGGTCAGTGGGTCCCGTCGGGTACGCCGACCGCGATCGGATTCACCGGTGCCCAATTTGAGCGACGTCCCGCAGATCACACTTGGCACGCGTCGCAGACCGAGACCGGTCACTGGAAACTGGCGATGAAGTACGGCGATGAGACCTACGAAACGCCAGCGGTTCCCTACAGCGTCAAATGCGCTGACTGATCGGATTACATGATCGCCGCGATTTCGTGACCACTGGCGGGGCTTCCGGCTCGTTCCGAAGGCCCCGTCCGTAGGTTGCCGGGGTCATGTCCAGTGGAGTGGTGTACAGCGACACCGCCTTACATGATCACACTCCGTCGGACTGCATCCGTTGTCCGATCAGGACGAAGAGCCGTCCACAAGGGCCGTGTCCTTGCAATGAGGAGAACCGCGCTGAATAACTCCGTCCGCCACGGAGCATGTACGGAACGATCAAGAACAAGATGATCGGCAACTGCATCGTTTGGGCAGGTCACGATAGCCATGCGGGGCGTGAGGCGATCGCTCTTCTGAAGGGGGTGTCTTTCGAATCGGCTATATGAGCCTAAAGAGGATCCCGGGGGAGGGTGAATGAGCGTTCATCGCGTCGATCAGATCACCCTCAGTGAGGTTGATGGTGAAGGCGCTGCCCGCCTGCGATGGATCCCAGCCGCGGTCAAGAGCTCTCCGTATGGTCGCCGCCACGAGAGCCGGCCGTACGGTCATCGTTCGCTCCCCGTACCAGGCGTCCGGTCGAGAACAGGGGAGCTCCACCAGGAGAACCCGCCCCCGTCCCTCAGCCGGCTCCACCGCGTAGGTCAGTGGACCCCAGCTGTTTGCCTGGCAATACGTGGGCTTGTGACGAATTCGCCAGCGATAGGCGATGCCGTCGACGCTGATCAGCCTGGAGCCCTTCTTGGGGATCGTCACAGAACCGGTCTCCTGCCTTGTTTCGTCCCTGCTCCGTAAGAGCACCGAAGACAGCGACAGGTGATGCGAGATACTCGCCAGCGTAGCCATCGCTCAGTCTCATGATCGAGCGGTTTTCGCACAGCCGGATCCGACGGTGGCGGCCCTCCAGACCGGAGGGCGCAGGGCACACCCAGGGCACATGGGCACGAGAAGCAGCACGAAACGACGAGAACCAGCGAACGCCAAAAGCCCGGCTCAGAGCACCTTCTAAGAGATCATCGCAGGTCAGTTATCATCACGGATCAGATCTCGATGTTCTAGAGATCGGGATGCTGGCAACAGGGCTGGAAGGACCTGGACGACCATGCACTGAGGGATCCCGAGGACCCGCCCCACCGGGTCCGGAAGACAGCTATGGATGATCGTGTTCTACCCCGTAACGAAGAGGTTCGAGATCCGAACAAGCAGGCCGTGATGGGTTCCCTGCTCTACTTCGCGCGTACGGTCACCGCTGCTCGCGGCGCGTGGAAGACCAGGCGCAGTGTGAAGGTGTCCAGTGTGAACATGTCGGTGCCGTCCCAGTCGAACTGCCCGACCTGTCCCGGCGGAGCATCGGGATCAGCGTTCACGCGGTCTTGACCCTCTTGGTCCTCGTGCCACTCGACGAGGCGGACGGCCTCGAACCGGAAGACCACGACGGGCGTCTTCGACAGTTCAGGTGGAGTCCACCGCAGGTCGTGGACGAACTCCAGCTCCAACGTCGGCGACCTGCCGGGCTCATAGGTCAGGCGACTGAAGTCGGTGTCGTGAAGGTAGACGTGAGCACCCTCCTCGGTCCAGAACTCGTACAGTCCTCCCTTAGATGTGATGCCACGATCCTCGTCCTTCGTCACGCCGGCGAACTCGGTTACTGACATGAGGACATGGTCCTACAGACCGGAACGACCTCGGCGGGTCTCGAGCGCTGCCGGCAGTGCCGGCAGCGATGTCTTCCTACCAACTGAACGGAAGGTTGGATCGGCGGGCTTCCACGTCGTCGTAAATCGCAGGCAGCCATGGCCGGCGAATCTTCGGCAGTCGTGCCGGCGCGTGGAGGAACACCCCCCGGTCGAGCCGGAACGGGCCGAACGGCGGCGGTGGAGGGTCATCGCGATAGACGCCGTCGGGTGGCCCGTCCGACGCGGGGCGGAACCGCCGATTGGGGCTGAAGGATCGGCCGGGCCGCGATCGCCGTGGCCGGATCGTCGGCGGGCAGGTGGTCGATGGCGCGGAGGGCGGACGCGTAGGCCCTGCACGCGGCGGCGCCCGCTCGTTCGTCGTCATCGACCCAGTCACGCAGCGTACGTCAGCTGCCGGCGTCGCCCGGCCGTCGCGCGCGGGAGGGGCGGGGGTGTGCGGCAGCGGCGTCGAGCAGTTCCGGGAGCGTACCCCCGAACGCCGGTAGCAGTTCCAGCAGCGCCGGCCAGAACCCCGCCGGTGCCGACCGCGCGGCCGTGTCGAACAGCCGAGCGCAGTGATCGAGGAGGTCGTCGCCGTGCTTGTCCTCGGACGAGAGAGCGAGGGTGGACAACGTGGAGGCGTACTGGAGGATGTGCCTGGCGGGGCGACTCCTCGCCAGCAGCTCTTCGCCGCTGAGGACTCGCGCGGCGCGGATTCGGTGGAGGAGTCCCCAGGGGTTGTGGATGTGGTGCAGTGCGGTCACGGCGGTGCGTGCAGCCGCCGGGCTCTGGCCGGCCAGTATGGGGAGCAGGCCGGCGGGCAGCGCCTGGGCGAGTGTTTCCGGGAAGCCCTCGCGGGCGGCCAGGGCGCACAGGAGATGCGGCGGCAACGCCGAATCGCGGTGAGCGTCGAGGAGTTCGCGCCAGGGGGGCGAACCGTTCTCACCGAGCGCGGATGTCAGCAACGCTTCGCTCTCGATCGGGTCGGCGCATGCCCGAAGCGCGCCGACCAGGTCTGACGCCGCCACCGGAGGCGACGAGCCGGCCGCGAGCAGCCGGCGCAGTGTCACGTCGTACGCGGCTGAACGCTTGTTGGCCCGGTCCAGCAGGGGATTCAGCCCGTGTGCCCACGCCCGTGTCGCAGGCGTGCACGCCGGCGTGTTGCAGGCCCAGCGGGCGAAGAGCGCGCGAGGGGGTATTCCGGCCGAGACGAACCGGTCCAGAACCATGGAGGTGAGGTGCCCCCCGGTTCGCCGCGGGTGGAGGTCGCGTCTTTCCATGTGGGCCAGCAGCGGGTCGGGGAGGCCTGCGATCACATCGGCCAGCACCGCGTCGGGCGCATGAGCCAGGATCCGCAGATCCGCCTGCTCCGCCGGCACCGGGCTCGGCGTCTTCCCGACCCGGCGGAGCAGGTTCGAGAGCGTTCCCGGGTGGGACGGCAACGCCGCGGCGGCTGCCGGCCAGGCGGACCGGTCGGTGCCGAGCCGATCTCGCAGCAGCCCTCCCACGCACTCCCAGAAGGTCCGTGCCGCCTTGTGGTGGTTGTGGTCATAGCCGTCGACGGCCCGGACCAGCAGGTCCAGACGCGGCGTGGTGAGGATCATTTCCTCCACCGTCCCGTCCGAGAGCACATGGCGCAGGAAGGAGGGGCGCACCTCACCGATGCGGGTCAGGGCGGCCTGCCACGTCCACCGCGGAACGGGTTGCCGCCGGGCCACCAGCCGACCGGCGACTAGGGAGTCCCACGGTGTGAGCAGGGCGCCGGTCAGCGCGTCAGGGCAGTCGGACCGCGCGATCAGGGCACGGCGCTGCACGCGGCCGAAGGGCTCCCGCCGATGCTCGGCGGCCAGCACCGTCCAGTCCGGCCGCGTCATCGTGGAGAGGACGGCGTCACCGTCGAGCACCGTGGCGGCGGACCGCAACCACCCGCTGAGCCCGTCGGCCGGCGCGGTCACGGCCGGCGGTCCGATCACGTCGAGCCCCGCGGCCCGTAGCTCCGCCCGCGCGACACTCCGCACGTCCGGGGAGAGCAGCCGCAGCATCCGGGTGCCGATGTTCGCCATGTTTTGATTCTTCCGCCATTCAGGTCAGAAAGTGACCTCTATCCGGCCTAACGTGGGTCCTGACCGACGGAACAACGGAAGGCGAAGACCGTGAGCGAGACCACGAACGTTGACGAGCTGACCACCCGCGACATCACGGCCGCGCCCGTCGTCACCGGTGAGCGCGCCGACCTGCTGGCGATACTGGCCAAGCACCGGCACTTCCTGCGCTTCACCACCCGTGACCTCACCGACGAGCAGGCCGGGCTGCGGACCACCGCCAGCGAGCTGTGCCTGGGCGGACTGATCAAGCACGTCGCGGCGGTCGAACGGAGCTGGGTGGACTTCATCCTGGACGGCCCGTCGGCGATGGGCGACTTCGCCACCATGACCGAGGCCGACTGGGCCCGAAGGGCCGACGAGTTCCGGCTGTTGCCCGGCGAGACGCTGGCCGGTGTGCTGGCCGACTACGCCGAGGTGGCCCGCCGGACCGACGAGCTGGTCGCCACCCTGCCCGGGCTGGACGCCGCCCAGCCGCTGCCGAAGGCCCCGTGGTTCGAGCCCGGCGCGTGGTGGTCGGCCCGCAGGGTGCTGATGCACGTCATCGCCGAGACCGCCCAGCACGCCGGCCACGCCGACATCCTCCGCGAATCCCTTGACGGCGCCAAGAGCATGGGCTGACATCTCGGATCGGACGTCCTGGGAAGGCGGGGGCGAGCCGGTTCGCCGGGCTGTGCCGCCCCCGCCGTTCCGCCGCCCCTGCCTTTCCGCCCCCGCCGGGCTCGACCGGCCGCGGGCACGGGACCGGCCGGCGCGGCGAGGCCGGCGCGCGACGTCCGCCTGCCGGTGGAAGCGCCTGACCTCGGACGACGCAGGCTGAACCACCTGGGGAAAAAGTACGTTTATGGGGCATGAGACTACGAATGACCCTACTTGTCGCACTGTTGTCGCTGGCCGCGGCCTGTGGAGGAGCGGAAGCGGATATGTCGGCGACCCCGGCCGACGACGGGCCGGCGAAGCCGGTCGCCCTGTGGGGTTCCGAAGGCGGGTTCGTGACCGCGACCACGAACGTGCTGCGTCCGCCGAGGGTGGTGCTGTACGGCGACGGCCTGGTGATCGTTGACGCGCGCAGGCAGCTGAGACTCACCGGTGCGGAGGTGGACGAGACGGTCGCGTCGATGGAGAGGTACCTGACCGGGCAGCCGCCGACCGCGACGCCCAGGCCGGGCGCGCCGATGGTGACGGACGTGCCGGCCACCGTCCTCGGGGTACGGGGGAAGGACGGGAAGATGCTGGAGGTCCGGGTCCCGGCCCTGGACCAGGTCGCGGGCTTCTACCCGAAGGAGCTCTCGGACGCGAAGAAGCTGATGGACGGCCTGGCGGCCCGTGCCGCCGCCTCGGGCACCGACTACGCCGCCACCCGCGTCCGGATGGTCGCCGAGGGGGCCGCGTCGGCGGAGGGCACGCCGGCGCCGTGGCCCGCGGGGGTCCCGGAGCCTTCGGGCACGGTGGACCCGGTCTGGCGCAAGGACGTCGAGGGGGCGACGGTGAGCGCGATCACCAAGGCGGTGCCCGCCGGGCCGGAGCACGGCCGGTCACTCTTCAAGACCGGTTCGGGGGCGCTCTTCGTGCTCTCCTGGCGGTACCTTCTGCCTGACGAGTAGCGAGGGCCGATGGCGGGGGCTCACGGCCACCTCGTCACTCCGCCCGGCCGGAACCGCACCGCAACCGGAATCGCACCCCGGCCGGAACCGAACCGGCGAGACGGGCGCCCGAGGCGCGGCCGGGGGACCACGGGCCGGCGGGGCCGTGTCGAGGTCAGCGGGCCCCGGCGGCGAGCACCTCCTGGGGGAACAGGTCGTCGAACACCGCGGTCCGGTCGAAGGCCATCGCGCGGGTGCGAGCGCGGAGTTCCAGGTCCCGCCGCTCGGCGGCGGGCATGTCCAGGACCACCCGGTCCACGGCCGCGGCCAGGCCGCCGATGTCCCTGGGCTCGACGATGACGGCGGTGTCGCCGACCGCCTCCAGGGTCCCGCCCGTCATGGTGGTGACGATCGGTCCACCGCCGGCGAGCATCTTCTCGGCCAGGGCGATGCCGAACGTCTCCACGAAGTCGGGCTCGGGCCTGGTCGGCAGCACGTAGGCCGCGCAGCCGCGCATGAGCATCGGCTTCTCGTGGTCGTCGACATCGGTGAGGATCACCACCCGGTCGTCCTCCTTGGCCATCGCCCGCACCTCCTCCAGGGCGGGCCCGGTGCCGGCGACGACCAGTTTCACGCGTGACCGGCAGCGCATCCGGCCGAAGGCGGTCAGCAGGTCGTCGATGCCCTTGGCCGGGGTCACCCGGGACAGGAACAGGATGTACCCGTCACGCTCCAGCCCGCGTTCCGCGAGGGCGGCGTCCACGTGCGCCGGGTCCAGGTCGAGAAAGGCGGCGGAGTCGATCGGCGGGTAGCTGACGGTCACGCGGCGCCGGCACTGCTCGGCGAACGTGGTGCCGCAGTGGGCGTCCACCTGCTCGGCCGAGGCGACGATCTCCTCCCGGGTGTACTCGGAGACCGCGACGACCTCGTCGTTGGCCAGGAACGTGGTGAACAGCACGGTCGCCGCGCCGAACCGGCCTTCCCGCAGGCACGACCGGATCACGTTGGTCACGTCGGAGCCGACCGCCTTCGCGACGGTGTGCACGTCGGGCGCGAACCCGGCCGCGCGCGCGGCCGCGACCGCGTCCACGACCACCGAGGCGTGCGGGACGGTGTACATGGACAGGCAGGTCGTGGGCACCGGTTCGGCGAGCAGCTCGACGAGGCGGCCGGTGAGGCCGGCCTGGTGGCGCCCGTCCGGCACCCGGTAGTCCCCGACCGCCTCCGGACGCTCCACGGTGATCCCGGCGCTGTACGGCAGCAGCCGGTCGAGCGGCTTGAGAGGCAGCCCGGCCGCCCGCAGCGTCGGAATCGTCCAGGTCAACAGCCGTACGTCGTCGAAACCGCGGGTCAGCGCCACCTCGGCGAGGTTACGAGCCTCGCCGGAGTGGCCGCAGATGACCGGGTCGGCTCTGACAACGATGACGAGACGGCGGCGAGGGTTGGTCATCGTGCTTCCTTCGGTTCGGCGGGAGGATCGGAAAGGGACGGCGGGCGGGCCTCCCGCCCCCACCCCGACGGCTCCGGGCCCAGCCGCAGGTGCAGCACGCCGCCCCGGTGTACGGTGGCGGCGCTCAGGTGCGTCGCGTGCAGAGGCCTGCCGTCGAGGGTCGCCGACTGGACGTACTGCGCCGGCAGGTCGCGATCGACGCCGTCGACACCGATCGGCGTCTCGCGGTGCCCGCTGGTCTCGACGACGAACTCGCCGCCGCCGGTCCGGAGCACGGACCTGGCGAACGCGGGCGCGTTGACCAGGAACAGGTTCTGCCCGGCGATCGGGAACAGCCCCAGCGAGGCCCAGACGTACCAGGAGCTCAGGCCGCCGGAGTCGTCGTTGCCGGGCAGCCCGCCGGGCCCGGTGCCGAACTGCCAGGTCAGCGCCGCGTGGACCACCCGGGCCGTACGGTCGGGCCGCCCCGCGTAGTGGTAGGCCCAGGGGGCTTCCATGTCGGGCTCGTTGTTCAACCCCTCGAACCGGTTCAGGGCGTATCCGGCCGCCATCTCCGCGGCCTGGGGGCGCAGGCCGGGCTGTGTCACCGGTGCGGCACCGAAGCCGAAGAACCTGTCCAGCATGCCGACGAAGGCCCGGTCGCCGCCGGCCAGGGCGATCCGCGCGGCCATGTCGTGCAGCAGCCGGAACGAGTAGTTCCACTTGCCGCCCTCGTAGAACTCCGAGTCGCGCAGCAGTCCCGTGCCCGGGTCGAAGGCGTTGGACCACTGGCGGCCGCGGTCTTCGAGGTCGTCGGCCAGGCGCCGGTCGTTCATCGCCCGGGCGACCTGTGCCGTGCAGTGGTGGCCGTAGGCGAGGTCGAGGGTGTGGGTGATCGGGTGCACCACCCCGTGCTCGAAGAAGTCCTCGCCGTACAGGCGGCGAAGGTCGTCGACCATGTGCACGAGCGCCCAGTTCCAGTCCAGGCCCGCCCGGCCGAGGGCGTGGGCGTCCGCCAGCGCGGTGTGCGCGAGCGCGCTGGCCTGGCGGTAGAACCGGTCGGCGCCGCGGGCCATCCGGTAGCCGACGGGGAAGTTGCCCTCCTCCTCGCAGACCCGGATCAGCGACTCCAGCAGGTCCGCGGCCCGGTCCGGGACGATGGCCGCGAGCAGCGGCAACTGCGTCTTGTAGATGTCCCACATGGTGCACACGTCGAACGCGAACGGTCCGGGGGTCGGCCAGAACGGGCTCTCGTCGTCGGCGAAGCACGGCTTGATCAGCGAATGGTAGAGCGCCGTCGCGAACACGGTGCGCCGGGCCGGCGTGCCACCCTCGACCTGGACGCGGCCGAGGTGGTCGCCCCAGCGCGCCCTGGTCCGGGAACGTACCGCGTCGAACGCCGGCCGCGAGTGCCCGCACTCGCTCTCCAGGTTCTGCCGCGCCTGGTCGCATCCGCGCAGCGAGAACCCGAGCCGCACCTCGATCGTCTGCCCCGCCTCGGCCGGGCCCATGAAGAGCATGCCGAAAGGCCGCAGCGTGGTGTGCCGGATGCTGTCGAAGTCCAGGCGGGTACCGCCGTCGATGAGCCGGCGGTCGTACCAGAGCATCTGCCGCCAGCCCGGGCTGTCGACGTCCAGGTACACCGACAGCGGGACGCCCTCCATCACCACCGTGCCCTGGGCCCGGCCGTGGCCCATGCTCTCCACCTGCGCCCGCAACGGCACGGTACGGCCGTGCTCGATGGCCAGGCCACCGCAGGACAGGTCGATCACTACGCGGGCGCTGCCGTGCTCGGGAAACGTGTATCGATGAACGGCGACCTTGGTGCCCACGGTGAGCTCGCAGCGGACCCCGGTGTCCAGGGTGGCCGCGTAGTAGCCCGCCTCCGCCACCTCGTCGCGCAGCGGCCAGGCCTCCCCCAGCGCGTCCAGCGGCTGCACCATCGGGGTGACCCGGACGTAGTTGTAGTACTTGCGGATCGCGCCGGTGCCGGACTGCTGGAAATGACTGAACCCGGACGCCTGCAGTCGCCCGAACATCTCCTCGGGTACGCCCTCGGTGTTCTTGGTGTACCGCCCGTAGCCGGTCGGGTACGCGCCGGAGTAGGCGCAGGCCGACACCATGCCCAGCGGCGAGGTGGCACCCGGGTGGGTGTTGCCCACCTGGGGTTTCGGCCACCACCAGGTGGCGGCCAGACCGTGTGCCCGAGGCAGGTCGGTGGCCGCTACGCCGATGAAGGGGTCAACGTTGTCGAGGATGGCGGAAATCTACCCAGCGTGATGTCCTGTTAGGTTTCGGCGAGGTGAAATCCTGTGTCCGGAGGTGCGAAAAGCCTCATGGGGTGATCCACGCCGGTTTCGATCTCTCGCCGGGCGCGCCGACGGCACCCTTTACCGCTGGTGGGAAGGCCCTGGGTAGCCTCGCGGGCATGGGAGACGCGGCGCCGGCAGAGGTTGATCTAGTCCGCGAGGCGCAGGCCGGTGACGTCGGCTCTCTCGGGCTGCTGCTGGCTCGACACCAGGCGGACATGCGCGCGGTGGCGCTGGGCGTCCTGGGCCATGTCCCCGAGGCCGAGGACGCCGTCCAGGAGGCCGTCCTGGTCGCGTTGCGCCGTATCGGGGACGTCCGGGATCCGCGTGCGGTGGCGCCGTGGCTGCGGGCGATCGTCCGCAATGTCTGCCGGATGCACCTTCGGAGCAGGAAGGCGGTGCCGGTCGACGATCTCGAGTCGCTGGTGCTGCCGCGTGGTGAGCCCGATCCCGGGGAGCTCCTGGACCGGTACGCCACGCGGGACTGGGTCTGGAGCGCGATGGAGGAGCTGTCCCCGAACCTGCGGCTGGTGACGATGCTGCGCTACTTCACCGACGTGACGGCCTACGAGCACATCGCGGAACTGTGCGCGGTGCCGGTCGGCACGGTGCGCAGCCGACTCAACCAGGCGCGCGCCAAACTGTCCGAGGCCCTGCTGGCGACCGCGAGCCTGGCACACGACGACGTGGCGGTGCTGACCGAGGCGCGCCGCAGGGAGGCCGAGGAGACGCTGCGGGCCGCGCGCCGCGGCTCGTTCGCCGAGGCCCTGGCGGCGCACTGGTCCCCGGAGGTGGACATCACCTGGTCCCGGGGCCGGCGCACGAAGGGCTTCGACTACCTCGTACGGGCGATGGACCGCGATCTCGACGATGGCGTGCACCAGCGCCTGACCAATGTCGTGGCCGGTCGTGAGGTGGTCATCTGGGAGACCGACCTGATAAACCCGCCCGACGACCCTTTCCACTGCCCGCCGGCGGCCGTGTGGGTGCAGTTCCTGGAGGCGGGCCGGGTACGGCGGTTCCGGCTGTTCCATCTCCCGCGCGACGCCGGTGTCCCGGGTGCGTCGCGCTGATCCGTCACGGCGAGGTACGGCGGTGTGTGGCCGGTTCCCGTGAATTCGCGGACGGATCGAACTTCCGGGGTGGCCGGTGCATCTTGCAGGCGTGAGGCCCCGGGGCGCGAGTCGCGCGAACGCGAGACGCGGCCATGGGGGATATCGAGGGATCCGATGCATCCGAGGGGAAACAGTATGTCGCAGGACCGGTTGACCGCTCTCGCCGAAGGCGTCGAGGCGGAGTTCATGTACCAGTACGAATCGTCCGCACCGCCCCCCGCCGCGTCCCTGCTCGGGATCACCACCGCGCGGATCGGCGGTGGTGTCGCCCTGTCGATGCGACACGACGTGACGGGCTACTGGAGCAAGGCGCTCGGGTTCGGCTTCGAGGAGCCGATCACTCGCGACCTCGTCGACCGCGTGGTGGACTTCTACCGCGCGGAGGACAGCAAGGGGGCGGTCATCCAGATCGCTCCGGACGCGCTGCCGCCGGACTGGGACGACATTCGCGCCGGCCACGGCATCATTCCGGGCTCGTCCTGGGTGAAGCTGGCGTGCCCGATCGACGCCTTCCGGCCGGGCCGGACCGAGATGCGCGTCGGGCCGGTCGGTCCCGCCGCCGCCGCGGAGTGGGCTTCTGTCGTCCTGCGGGGGTTCGGCATGCCCGAGGAGGGACTCGCCGAGATGCTGGCGGCGAGCGTCGAGCACCCGGCCTTCCGGCCGTTCGCGGTCTGGGACGGCGACGAGATGGTCGCCGGAGCCAATCTCTTCGTCCACGGGGAGATCGGCTCCCTGAACGCCGCCTCGACGCTGCCCGGCCACCGCAACCGCGGCGCGCAGTCGGCCCTGCTGGCGGCCCGCGCCGAGGAGGCCGAGAACGCGGGCTGCCGCCGGCTCGTCGCCGAGGCCGGGCTGCCGGCGGAGGGCTCGGCCAATCCGTCGCTGAACAACATGCTCGCGGCCGGGCTGCGGCCGCTGTACAACCGGCGGAACTGGATCTGGCGGCCGGACACCGGTCCGGCCGCCGGATCGTGACCCGGCCCGTCAGTCCGGGACCGCGCCGCAGGTGATGTTGATCGCCGCGCTCGTCACGGCGCGGGCCAGGTCGGAGGCGGCGAAGACGGCCGCGTTGCCGACGTCCTCCAGTGACGCGGCCCGCCCGGTCAGGGTCTGCCCGACGATGTCCCGCTCGATGACCTCGCGCTGGTCGAGGTTCGCCGGGATCGTCTCGGGCAGGCCACCGGTCCGCAGGGTGACGACGCGGATCCCGTACGGTCCGAGCTCGGCGGCCAGCTGGCGGCATCGCGTACCTGGCGTCGTCGGTCGGCATCGCCACGACGGCCTCGACGTCCCCGGCCTCCCACGCGGTCGCGTACCGGTCCGCCGGCTCCCGGAGCCCTTCGCCGCCCGGGGAGCGCGGGCCGGTGCCGGGACGCCGGGCACCGAGGGTCTTGCGGGCGCGTTGCAGCGCGCTGTTGACCGACGCGACCGTGGTGTCCAGCAGGTCCGCGACCTCGCGCGCCGAGAATCCGAGCATCTCACGCAGGACCAGGACGGCCCGCTGGCGGGCCGACAGGTGCTGGAGCGCGGCGACGAAGGCCAGGTTCCATCCCCTCGCGCGCCACGTAGCGAGCCTCGGGGCCCGGTCTCTCGTCGGGGTACGGCTCGACCCACCAGGTCTCGGCGAGCGGCGCGGCTCCCGGGCTGAAATCGGTGGGCAGTTCCCGGCGAGCCCCCACGGGCGGGGAGGGAGTGCGCGCTAGTCGAAGAATTGCCAGATGCTGAACCTTCGCACGTAGAGGGGGGTGGAGTCGCGGCCGAGCACCCGGATCCGCCGGATGCGGGTCTGCTGGTTCATCGTGACCTTCACGCACTTCAGGCACGCCTCGTGGAACCCCGGCAGGGCGAAGTAGGAGATGGACGCGGCGCGGTGCCCCAGCCCCCGGTCGGAGAGACCAAGCCCCACCTCCCGGTATAGGCGTCTCGACCCCTTCAGGTTGAACGCGGTGGAGCCGATGAGCGCGTGGTTCGACTTCGGCGGGCAGTGCACGAATATCCGGACGTGGCTGGCCTGGCGGGGCCACAGGGGCAGGACACGGAGCGAGGGGACCCTCCTCAGCCACGAGGGGATGGTGTTCCTGCCGCCCAGGCCGGGCAGCGAGACGCTGTGGTCGGTCCTGGTGGTGAGGGTCGCGGTCGCGGTGGCACCGGAACTGGAACTGGCACTGGCCACCGGGGTCGGGGTGGCCATGGGCGTGGGGGTGGCGCCGGGCGCGACGGCAGGCGTGGGGGCGACGTCGACGTCGCCCGTGGCGGCGGGCGCACGCGCGGGGGCGGGACCGGGCGGGGGAGGGGACGGGGCGGCCGGTCCGGCCGGGCTGCTCGGGCCCGCCGTGAGAACGGCCGCGACTGCGATTCGTATGGCGAGACGCATGCGTTCCTCCTGCCGGACGCCCGGGTCGCTGTACGGTCGTCACGCGGTGTGACATGGGTGCCGGTGGAGGGGGCCTGCCCGGGGACGCCCCGGATGAGGACGTCACATGTGGGGCCTGACCAGGCTGATCGTCTCGATTATGTCGGTTGGGGCGCACAACGGAGGGAGCCACGCTGGTAGGGCCCCCGACCCGGGCGGCGTGGCCGGAAAGGCCCGCGGGGCCGTCGTTCACACGAGAGGCCGTCGAGGCTGTTCCGCCGCGCCCCGGAGGAGGCCGTCCGGCGGCGTCCTCGCGTGCTCACCCGGCCCGTACCGGTGGCGGCGTGCTCCGTGTCAGCCGGAGACCGCGCGCAGGGCGCCCGGGTGGCGGCCGGTGAGGCGGTCGAGCGCGGTGGAGGTGGCGCTGTCGGCGGGGAGATGGACGACGAGGCGCTGGTCGTCGTCGGCGGGCAGTTCGAGGGTTTCGTACGCCAGGCGCAGCTCACCCGCGTCGGGGTGGACCAGCCGCGTGACGCCGCTGGACTTCGGGAGGCCGGGCAGGGTGTCCACCCGCCCGGCGAAAGCCGCCCCGGCGGTGACGGCCAGCTCGTCGGCCAACGTGGCGACGTGCCAGTCCGCCCGGAACGGCCCCTGCTTGAGAGCGGCGACCTGCTCGTCGGCGACATGGTCCCAGTCGGGATAGGCGGTCCGCGCCCGGCTGTCGGTGAACACGAAACGGGCGAGGTTCGGCGGGCTGCCGTCCAGCAGGCCGATCGGTCCCGCCAGCCGTTCGTAGCCCGCCGTCCAGGCGAGGATCTCGCTCAGCCGGTTGAGCAGCAGGGCGGGGGCGGGCTCCAGCCGGTCGAGCAGTGCCCGCACGGTGGGGCGGACCGCGCGGGCCGGCGTCGTGGCGCCCATGCAGGTGAAGCCGCCGTCGGCCGACTTGGCGAGCCGGTGCAGGTGGACGCGTTCGCTCGTGGTGAGCCGTAGCGCGGTGGCCAGCGCGGAGAGCACGGGCGCGGACGGGTGGCGGTCGCGTCCCTGTTCGAGCCGGGTCAGGTACTCGACGCTGACTCCGGCGAGCGTGGCCAGCTCTGCCCTGCGCAGGCCCGGTGTGCGGCGGCGGGGGCCGGTGGGCAGTCCCACCTCGGCGGGGGTGACGGCTTCGCGGCGGATGCGCAGGAACATGCCCAGCTCGTTGTCGCTCACGTTTCGAACGTAACAGCCGTGGCCGCCGGGGTCGTGGCCCTGCCACTACCAGTCTTGGCCCGGTCTTCCTGGTCTCCGCGCCGCCCGGCAGGTTGGGGAACGTGACCTTCACGGTCACCTCGGACCTCGAATCCCCGACAGGGAGCACAACCATGCCCAGTGAGACCCTCAACCTCGCAGTGATCATCGGCAGCGTCAGGGAGGGCAGGTTCGGCCCGGTGGTCGCGAACTGGTTCACCGAGCGGGCCGAGCGCGACGGCCGGTTCACGGTGGATCTCATCGACCTGGCGGACACGCCGCTGCCGCTCGAACTGCCGCCCCTGCCGCCGGCGCTCCAACCCGACATGGCCCGTCCGGCGGAGATGGCGGACCTCACCCGGCGGATCGGGGCGGCCGACGCGATCGTCGTGGTGACGCCGGAGTACAACCGAAGCTTCCCGGCCTCGCTGAAGGCCGCCATCGACTGGCACTACACCGAGTGGGAGGCGAAGGCGATCGGCTTCGTCGGCTACAGCGGGGGGAGCGGCGGCCTCCTGGCGGTGGAGCAGCTGCGCCAGGTCTTCGGAGAGTTGCACGCCCACACGGTCCGCGACTACGTCACCTTCCCCCGGTACTACGAGCTGTTCGGCCCCGACGGCGCCCTCAAGGATCCCGAGGGCCCTGAGCGCGCCGCGAAGGCGCTGCTCGACCAGCTTCTCTGGTGGGGCTCGGTCCTGCACGACGCCCGCCGCGACCGCCCGCGCGCCGTCGCGGGGTAGGGCCCGCCGGAAAAGCCGTTTGCCGCAGCCGTACGCCGGGTTAGGCTGCCGTCACGCTCCGGCCGATCTTCACGGATCTCAGGGGCCTTGACGGAGGAGGTGGGGCGCTTCTGGAAGACCGGACGTCATATCCCGGAGGGGTGACCGCATGACAATGTTCGTCCATCTCACGGCGGCGAAGAACATCCGATCGGTGCGGCGGGCCGGAATCGGCGCGCGAAGCCGCGGTCGCGACGGCCTGCCGGGGCTGTTCTGCCTGCCGGTCCTGCCCTCCTACCAGCTCACCCACCAGTGGGTCCGCGAGCTGAAGCGCGGTGGGCGCCGTACGCTGACGGCCGTCGACTTCCGGGTGCCCGACGACGAGCCGGTGTTCGTGGGCCATTACGGGTGGGAGCACGAGCGGCTCCCCAGCGCCGAGGCCGCCGCCCTGATCGCCGGGTGCGACGACGCCCGGGGGTACGAGGTCTTCATCCCCCGGGCGATCACCGCGAAGGAGATCCACCGCGTCCGCGCCGTGAACCAGGTGACCGGCTGGAGATACATGCCCAAAGCCCACGGCAGACGTCCGTGTCCCTGCTGCCTCGCGCCCGGCGAGTACGGCGCGGCCAGAATCCGCCGGGCGGCCATGGGGGCCTGAGGCTCCGTGAGCCCTGAGCGGACGGACGAGGATCAGCGGACGGAAGCCGTCGTTTCCGGGGGTTCCCGTTCGTCGTGAAGGTGGGAGCCCGGGTCCGGCCGATGGGGCGGGCCGGACCCGGGCGTTCGATCGGGCGGGTGTCTCAGTGGAGCAGTTCGAAGAGCGTCAGCCACCGGCCGGGATGGACGAACGCCACCACGGTGTCACGGTCCACCCGCGCCTCCGAGAACGCGGCGTCCACCCGCCGGGCCGCGTACCGCATCCGCAGCGAGGCGTGCAGCGAACCGCCCAGCCCGGTGAAGCCGTACTCGACGAACTCCCGCCAGGCCGCGTCCCGGCCGCCGGCCAGCAGCGGGACGGGGCGCGACACGATCCGCAGGATCGCCGAGTCGACGGCGGGCACCGGCCGGAAGCTCCCGCGGCCGACATGTCCGGCCAGCTCCCAGGAATGGCCGGGCCACGTCAGCACGGTCAGCTTGCTCCAGCGGCCGAAGTCGCCGGAACGCTTGCGCGCGTACTCCAGCTGGGTGAGCAGGGTCGCCGAGGTGAGCGCGGGCGCGCGCAGGCACCAGTCGACGATCCTGGAAGTGATCGAGTAGGGGATGTTCCCGGCGACCGCGAACGGCTCGCGCGGGACCCGCGCGGTCAGGAAGTCACCCCTGACCACCTCGATCCGGTCGTCGTCGCGGGTGCGGGCGGCGAGCCTGCCCGCGTACAGCGGGTCGATCTCGTACGCCACGACCCTGGCGCAGCTTTCCGCGAGGGCGAGGGTGAGAGCACCCTCTCCCGCGCCCGGCTCCAGGAGCAGCTCGTGCGATCCGGCCGCCCCGGCCATCTGCCGGACGGCGTGCGGGTCGACGAGGAAGTTCTGCGACAGGGCGCGCCTGGTCCGGTCGCGTTCACCGCGGCCACCGCCGTTCCTTACCTTTCTCTGGGTGTGTGAATGGTTTCCGTGCGCGAAGGAGTGCGTCACAGCTTTCGCCCTTTCGGGTCCGAGGTGAGGAAAGGTCTCGGAGGCCCTGGGCGCGCATCGGGGACGCGTGGGGAACGGAGGAGGGGTGACGCGTCCCTAGCGGGCCAGAGCCCGGCTGCCGCGGGGACGGATCACGTAGCCGGCCATGTGGCAGGCGAAGTACATGCACATGGCTCTAGACGGTACGGCCCGTCTCGTTACCTCGCAACGGGTTTTCCGCCGGCTCCCATCGGGCGGGGTGGCCGGTGGGAGCCGGCCCGGGGAGAGGACGTGTCCGGCCCCCGGCCGTCGCGCCGGCCGGGGACCGGGAGGCCGACCGGGGGGCCGGGGGGCCGGGGGGCCGGGGCGGATCGGAAGGTGCCGGGATCAGCCCCCGAACAGGCGCGACGCCGCGTCGCGGGCGACGAGGAAACCGACGATGCCCAGGGTCCAGCCGAGCGCGGAGGCCGAGTTCCTGCGCATCCAGTCGCGCAGCCGTTCCAGCTTCGGGTCCAGCCGGCTCGCGGCGACGGTCTTGACGCCGAGCAGCACGAGCGGCGGCAGGATCATCACGAGCACGTAGCCGGCGAGCAGCGGTACCCACTGGGCGGCGGGCAGGTTCGCGCCGGTCATGAAACCGATCGCGCCGAGATAGGGAAGCATCGTCGCGACCTCCAGCAGGGCGGCGGTCAGCCCCAGGAGGACCATCGCCCCCGGCCCGCCGAGGCGGGGCTCCCAGCGGCTCGGCCCCTCCTTCTCCTTGCGCCGCTTGGAGTCGAAACGGAAGCTGAGCAGGAACAGCCCCACGCCGATCACCAGCTGGATCCAGTAGGCGGTGCGGCTGTACAGCGCCTCCTCGAAGGCGGCGAGGGCCGCGGCCAGCCCGAGCATCAGCGCGACGCCGACGCCGAAGTAGAAGATGGCGACCGTGGCGAGGTAGACCAGCAGGCGGCCGGCCGGTGACCGGTCCGAGGCGAGCAGCAGGTAGGCGGGAACGCCGAGGGTCCCGAAGCTCGTGCTGTCGACGAGCGCCAGGGCTCCCAGGGTCAGTACCAGTTCGATGGTCAACTTCGCTCTCCGTCGGTGACGCCGGGGGCGCGGTGGCCCCGCGGGCCCCGCGTATCCGCGGGTGCTTCCGGCCATGACCGTGGGAGCGGGTACGGGGGTGATCGGTCGGGTTCCGGTTCTCCTCACCTCCGATCATGCGATGCCGGAACCCGGGTGACCTCCTGCGTGACACCGAAGCCGCCGTACATCTTTCGGACTACGGCCGGGAGGGCGTGCCGGGCAGGCCCCGCGAGATGCGATCGCGCAGCCAGTGGTAGGAGGCCTTCGGGGTGCGCGTCCCGGTGGGGAAGTCGACGTGCACGAGCCCGAAGCGCTGGCTGAAGCCCTCGGCCCACTCGAAGTTGTCCAGCAGGGACCAGACGTAGTAGCCGCGCACGTCCACCCCCTCGGCCCGCGCCCGCTCGACGGCCCCGATGTGGCCGTCGAGGAAGGCGATCCTGTCCTGGTCGTCGACCGTGCCGCCGGGGCCGGGCTCGTCGGGCTGGGAGCAGCCGTTCTCGGTGACGTAGACCGGCGGGAGGGCGTCGCCGTACCGGGCCCTGAGTCCGGAGAGCAGCTCGCGCAGGCCGTCGGGGACGACGGGCCAGCCGAAGGCGGTGGTGGGGTAGCCGGTGATGCCCGTGTCCTCGAAGGGGAGGCCCTCGCCGGTGGGCGCGGCGATCCGGGTGGGGTTGTAGTAGTTGACGCCGAGGCCGTCGAGGGGGGTGCCGATCAGGTCCAGGTCGCCGTCGCGGACGCAGTCGAGGCTCACCCCGTACGCGGACAGGTCGGGGTAGGCGCCGAGGAGCACGGGGTCGTTGAACAGGCGGTTGTGCAGGACGTCGTAGGCGTCGGCGGCGGCCAGGTCGGCGGGGTCGGAGGAGGCGGGCCGGACCGGGGTGCAGTTGTTGGTGATCAGGACCTTCTCCGCGCCGCGCGCCCTGAGCTCCCGTACGGCCAGGCCGTGCCCGAGCAGCTGGTGGTGGGCGGCCGGGAGCGCGTCCAGGACCAGGGTCCTGCCGGGGGCGTGGGTGCCCAGGGCGTAGCCGAAGACCATGTGGATGAAGGGCTCGTTCAGGGTGATCCACAGGGGGATCCGGTCGGCGAGCCTGTCGGCCACGGCCGCGGCGTACTCGGCGAAACGGTACGCGGTGTCGCGGTTCAGCCAGCCGCCCTCGTCCTCCAGGGGCTGGGGCAGGTCCCAGTGGAAGAGCGTGGCGGCGGGGACGATGTCCTTCTCGCGGAGCGCGTCGGCCAGCCGGTCGTAGAAGTCGAGGCCCGCCCGGTTGATCGCGCCCTTCCCCTCGGGCTGGACGCGCGGCCAGGCGATGGAGAAGCGGTAGGAGTTCACCCCGAGGCCGGACATCAGCGCGACGTCCTCCGGCCAGCGGTGGTAGTGGTCGCAGGCCACGTCGCCGGTGTCACCGCCGCGGACGCGGCCGGGCTCGCGGGTGAAGGTGTCCCAGATCGAGATGCCCCGTCCGTCTTCGGCGACGGCGCCTTCGATCTGGTAGGACGCGGTCGCCGTACCCCAGAGGAACATCCCGGCCTCCAATTAGCGTGAGTCTGGCTCATGTTAATCCCCTGGGGCTTGTCGTAGGGGATGATGGGGAGATGACGAACGTCTCCGGGGGAACGCTTCGCCGCCGACCCGCTCAGCGCCGCAGCCTGGAACGGGTGGAGCGCATGCTGGACGAGTGTGCGCGGTTACTGGACGAGGTCGGCTACGAGGCACTGACCACCAAGGAGGTCGCGCGCCGCGCAGAGGTACCAATCGGCACTTTCTACCAGTTCTTTCCCGACAAGCAGGGGCTTGTACGCGCGCTGGCGCTGCGCAATCTGGAGGCGTTCCTCGGCCGGGTCACGGTCAGGCTCTCCGAGGTGCAGCTGTCCGAGTGGACGGAGATGGTCGACCTCGCGATCGACGAGTTCGTCGCGATGAAACGGTCCACCCCGGGGTTCGCGGTCGTCGACTTCGGGGGGGTGCTCGCCTCGCCCGGCGGTCCCATCCTCATGGGGACCCGTCGCATGCTCGACACGGCCCTGGAGAACAACGCCATCGTGGCCGACCGGCTCCGCACGATCACCGTCGAGCTGCTCGGCGCCCCGCTCGGCCCCGAGCTGGACCGGGTCCTCTTCGTCGCGGTCGAGGCCGCCGACGCGGTGCTCAAACTCGCCTTCCGTTCCCTGCCGGACGGGGACCCCGAGCTGATCGCCGAGTGCAAGCACCTGGTCCGCCGCTACCTGTCGGCGCACCTGCCGCAGGAGTGACGGCGCCCGCCGCCGGTGCCCGCCGTCAGCGGGGCCGACCGGCGGTACCCGCCACCGTCGGTGGACGCGGTCGGCGGACGCGGTCGGTGGACGCCGTCATCGGCGGGTCCCGTCAGCGGGCGGCGTCCAGGCGGGCGCGGTGCTCGCCGTCGAGCTTGAGGTCCAGCGCGCCCAGCGCCTCCTCCAGCTGCGCCAGGGAGCTCACACCGACGATCGGGACCGTCGTCACGTCACCGCCGATCAGCCAGGCCAGCACCACCTGGTTGACGGTCGCGCCCAGCTCGCCCGCGATCTCCCGCAGCACGGCCAGCCCGCGCGCGGTGCCCGGGTGGTGATAGATGTCCTGGATCGGCCGGTCCTCGCGCGTGTAGGCGCCGAACATCAGCGTGTTGTACGCCCACAGGGTCAGGCCGGGCTCCGAGCGCAGGTAGTCGAGCATGTCGTCCTGCACCAGGACGTGACCCGCCTCCGGCAGCCGCACCCCGGGCCGGGGCCGCAGGTAGGTGTGGCGGAGCTGGACGTTGGTGTAGAGCGGCCAGCCGTTCGCCCGCGAGGTGGCGCGGGCGCGCTCCAGGCGCCAGGCCGGGACGTTGCTCGCGCCGATCTCGCGGACCTTGCCCGCCTGGGCCAGCTCGGCGAAGGCGCCCAGGGTCTCCTCCAGGGGAACGGAGCGGTCCTCGATGTGCGCCCAGTACACGTCGACGTGGTCGGTGCCCAGCCGCCGCAGGCTGCCCTCGGCGGCGGCGGCGATCGCCGCGGCGGACAGGCCCTCGGCGGAGTCCAGCGTCCGGTCACCGGGGACGGTCGGGCGCGCGCCGCACTTGGTGCTCAGCACCATCCGGTCGCGGTTGCCCCGGGCGGCCAGCCAGCGGCCGATGGCCAGCTCGCTCTCGTCGCCGGTGGCGCCCTCGTTCCAGAACGGGTAGTTGTTCGCGGTGTCCAGCAGGGCGCCTCCGGCGTCGGCGAACCGGTCGAGGATCGCGAAGCCGGCCCGGTCGTCGAGGACGGTGCCGAAGGGGATGGCGCCCAGGGCGAGGGGGATGTGTGTCATGAACGCCACCCTGAATGCTGGAGTGGACTCCAGGGCAAGTGGGTCGCCGGGAAACCTCGGAACTTGACCTTGAGTGGGCTCCAGGTGAAATGCTGCCCGATGTGAGTGTGTACACACCAGGACAAGTGGTGGAGGAGACCGGCTTCAGCCTCGACACGCTTCGTTACTACGAGCGGATCGGGTTGCTCGAGCCGATCGGCCGCAACGCGGCCGGGCAGCGCCGGTTCACCCAGGAGGACGTCGGCTGGCTCGGCATGATCCGCTGCCTGCGCGACACCGGCATGCCGATCGCGGAGATGCTCCGCTTCGCCGAGATGACCAGGGCGGGCGACCACACGGTCCGCGACCGCATCGCGCTGCTCGAGGCCCACGACCGGCGGGTGCAGGAGCAGGTCGAGAACCTGCGCGAGAAGCAGGTGGCGATCCGTAACAAGATCTCGTATTACCACTCGGTGGTCGACTAGAGGCCGCGCGGTTCGTGCCGGCCACAAGCTCTGGGGCTTATGGCCGTTCAGAAGCCGTACGACGGCTTTGCCCCTGGTCGAGGTGCCCTTTTCGGTCCGGCTGTTAAACCGGTATCGAGGTCGGGTGTCCGGGGAGGGGCCATGGTCGCACCGCGCGCGCGCCGGATCAACATTCCGCTGCGCCACGTCGCGCTGATGTGCGGGGGGATGCTGTTCGCCCTTCTCGCCAACGTGACCTACCTCCAGGCGCTGGACTCCGAGCGGCTCAACGAGGACCCGCGCAACAAGCGGACGATGATCGCGCGCTTCGAGAGTCCCCGGGGCAGGATCCTGCTCCGCGACGGCACGGTCGTCGCGACCAGCCGCAAGGCCAGGAGCGCCACGTACCGGTACCGCAGGGTCTATCCCGGTGGGCCGCTCTACGCGGCGATCACCGGGCACTTCTCGCTCTACGGCACCGGTGGCGTAGAGCAGGCCGAGGAGGCCCTGCTGTCCGGGAGCGACCCCCGGGTGAAGATGCGCGGGCTGGTCGACGGCACCCGCGGCGGCGCCACGCTCAGGCTCACCGTCGACCGCGGCGCCCAGCGGGCCGCCTACGACGGGCTGCGCGCCACCGGGAAGCCCGGCGCCGTCGTCGCGATCGATCCTCGCACCGGCGCGATCCTGGCCATGGTCTCCCTGCCCTCGTACGACCCGAACCTCTACACGAGCTTCGACGCGGCCAAGCTCGACCGGGTGGACAAGCGGCTGCAGGGCGACCCCGAGGACCCGCTGCTGAACCGGGCGATCCATCGGAACTACCCGCCGGGATCCACCTTCAAAATCATCACCGGCGCGGCTGCGCTCGGCTCGGGGCGCTACGACCCCGGCACCCGCGTCAGCGCCCCGAAGTCCTTCCGCCTCCCCGGCACCGGTACCTACCTGCGCAACGCCGGTGGCGCCGCCTGCGGCGGCGGCACCCTTCCGCTGTTCCAGGCGTTCAGGCTCTCGTGCAACACCCCCTTCGCGAAGATGGGGATCGACCTCGGCCAGGACGCGCTGCGCGAGCAGGCCGAGGCCTTCGGGTTCGACACCGACGACCTGCGGGTGCCCATGCCGGTGGCCAGGAGCGTCTATCCCTCCGCGCTGGACGACGCGCAGACCGCGATGTCGGCGCTGGGCCAGTTCGACGTCCGGGCCACCCCGCTCATGATCGCGATGCTCGCGGCGGCGGTGGCCAACGACGGCTCGCTGATGCGTCCCCACCTGGTGGACGAGGTCCGCCTCGCCGACGGCACGGTGATCGACGTGACCGAACCCTCGGCGTACCGCCGCGCGCTCGGCGCCGAGGAGGCCGAACGGCTCACGGAGATGATGGTCGCCGTCACCGGGAAGGGAGGGACCGGCGTCGCCGCGGCCGTCCGGGGTGTGAAGGTCGCGGGGAAGACCGGCACGGCGGAGAACGCCGTCTCGGGTGAGGACCACGCGATCTTCACCGGCTTCGCCCCGGCCGTCTCTCCCCGGATCGCCGTCGGGGTCCTGGTCGAGGGCGGCGGGCGGGGCGGGCGGGTGGCGGCCCCCATCGCCAGGGCCGTCATCGAGGCGTTCCTGGGCGGCCAGACCGAGTAGGGCCCGGCCCTGAGGCGACGGAGGCCGTCGAGGCCGTCCCGGGAGGTCAGGCCGAGTAGGCCCTGGCCTGGAGGCTGTAGAGGTCGGCGTAGAGGCCGTCGAGAGTCATGAGTTCGTCGTGGGTGCCGTGCTCGACGACCTTGCCGTGGTCGAGGACGTAGATCCGGTCGGCGTAGCGGACGCTCGCCAGCCGGTGGGTGATCAGCAGCACGGTACGCCCGTCGGCGTGCTGCCGGATGCGTTCGAACAGGGCGTGCTCGGCGCGGGCGTCCAGGGCCGCGGTGGGCTCGTCGCAGATCAGCAGCGGGGCGTCCCGGTGGAAGCCGCGGGCCACCGCGATCCGCTGCCACTGGCCGCCGGACAACTCCTGGCCGTCCTTGAAACGCCGGTCGAGCAGGGTGCTGTAGCCGTGCGGCAGCTCGGCCACCACCTGGTCGGCGCCCGCGACCTCGGCCGCCGCGACGAGCGCGGGCTCCCCCTTGTCGGTGCCCATGCTGATGTTGTAGCGGGCGGTCAGCGGCCAGCGCGTGTGGTCCTGGGCGATGACCGCGATGCGGTCGCGCAGCTCGTCGGGATCGACGTCCGCCAGGTCCGTGTCGTCCCAGCGGACCCGGCCGCCGTCCGGTTCGTACAGCCCGGACAGGATCTTGGCCAGCGTGGTCTTGCCCGAGCCGTTCTCCCCGACGAGGGCGATCACCTCGCCCCTGCCGATGGTCACCGTGAGCCCCTGGAGCGCCGGGCCGGCGGAGCCCGGATAGGTGAAGACGACGTCCTCGGCGGTGATCCGCTCGAAGCCCTCCGGTGCCCTCGCCGGGCGTCCGGCGGGCAGCCTGCCCTCGGCCTCGGCGCAGAAGTCGAGGAAGTCGGTGAAGTACAGGCCCTCCTCGTAGAGCCGGTTCGTGGCGTACATCAGGTTGGCCAGATAGGTCTGGCCCGAACGGATCGCCAGTACGGCGGTGCCCGCGACCGCCAGGGGGACCGCCCCCACCGCCAGCAGCACGCCCAGGGCGACGTAGACGACGGCCGTGCCGACGCCGCCCAGCGCCTCGCCGACGACCCGCGCGAGGACCTGCCGCCGGGCCAGGCCGAGCATGACCGCCTGCTCGGCCGTCGCCACCGCGTCGTACATCCGCATCAGGAAGCCGCGCATGGTGAACGAGCGCACCTCCGCGGCCGGATCGCGGTCCGCGAGCAGCTCCGCGATGATCCACTTACGGCGCCTGGCCGGGATCAGGGCGTACATCGTCGTGTAGCGCATGCGCGCCGAGCGGACCGCCGCCCACGCGTCGGGCAGCACCGCCAGCACCAGCAGCGGCAGCAGGACCGGGTGGAGCACCCCCAGCACGCCCGCCGCGGCGACGATGCCGATGACCGCGGTCAGCGTGTTGATGGCCGTGCCCACCACCTCGTCCGCGACGCCGACCCCGCGCGCCCTGGCCCGCTGGAGCGCGTCGTGGAAGTCGGGGTCGTCGAAGGCCGCGAGGCCGACCCGGCTGGTCAGCCCGTACAGGCGTTCCTCGGCGATCCGGCCTACCTGGGGCTCCAGACGTGACTGGGCCCAGCCCGCGCCCGCCTGCGTGAGGGTGCGCAGGGTCGCGGCCACCCCCACCAGGATCAGGCTGGGCAGGGCGGCCCGCACCCGGTCGGGAGTCGGCCCCGCCTCGAACAGCGCCGACAGCACCCCGGTCGTGGCGAGCAGCCCGAACGCGGTGAACACCCCGCTCAGCAGGCTCAGGGCGATCGCGATGACGGTGTCGCGGGGGCTGGCCAGCCACGCCAGCCTGACGGCCTGCGACACCAGCGCCGGAAGCCTGCGGGCGATGGTCAGGAAGCCGACCTTCGTCATCTTGTCGGTGTGGGCGTACCAGCCGGAGACGCTGATCTCGCCGATCTCGGGGACCGGGTCGGCGGGGGAGTTCGTCATGGGAGCAGTGTGAGTCGCCGCACCGGCGATGGCCATTGGATGGCCGTGGGCGGCCACGGCGGGGCAGGATAATCCATAGGTCGGAAAAGGTCTAAGACTGGGCATGGTTCGGTAATTGATGTCACACTTTCTGTGACGGTTCTATCCGCGACCTCTCTAAGAGCCGATGACCCAGGACACCGCACACTCCTCCTTCACCGGAGGCAACCTCCCCCTCGAACCCAACGGCTTCGTGGGGCGTGAAGCCGACGTGGAAGAGCTCACCGACCTGCTGGGCGTCGCCAGGGTGGTGACGCTCTGCGGGGCGGGCGGCATCGGCAAGAGCAGGCTGGCGGTCCGGGTCGCCGGCCAGGTGGCGGGGGAGTTCCCCGGCGGGGTCTGGCTGGTCGAGCTGGCCGACGCGGTGCGCGGCGACCAGATCGAGCCCCGGGTGGCCGCCGTGCTCGGGGTCAAGGCCGAGCCGTCCCGCGCGCTGGCCGACACCCTGATCGACGCGCTCGGCGACCGGCGGCTGCTGCTGGTCATGGACAACTGCGAGTCGCTCATCGAGGAGTCCGCGAGGTTCTGCCGCGCCGTGCTCACCGTCTGTCCCGACGTACGCGTGCTCACGACCAGCCGCGAGCCGCTCCGGGTGGCGGGGGAGACCGTGTGGCGGGTGCCGCCGCTCACCCTGCCCAGGAGCGACGGCCACGACCTCGGCACCAGCGAGGCGGTGCGCCTCTTCGTCGACCGCGCCACCGCCGCCTCGCGGGCCTTCTCCGTCACTGAGCAGAACGCGGCCGACATCGCCGGGCTCTGCGAGGCGCTCGACGGGATGCCGCTCGCCATCGAGCTCGCCGCCGCCCTGTGCAGGGTGCTGACCGTGGAGCAGATCAACGCCAGGATCAGGGACAGGTTCCGGCTGCTGTCGGCGGGCGACAGGACGGCCCCGGCCAGGCAGCAGACGCTCAGGGCGACCGTCGACTGGAGCTACCAGCAGCTCAACGAGCCCGAGCGGATCCTCCTGCGCCGGCTCGCGGTCTTCACCGGCGGGTGGACGCTCGACATGGCCGAACAGGTCTGCGCGGGCAACGCGCTGTGGGCCGAGGACGTCCTGGGGGTGCTCTGCGACCTGGTCGACAAGTCGCTGGTCCTGGCCGACGCAGAGGTGGCGGGCGAGACGCGCTACCGCATGCTGGAGACGATCCGCGAGTACGCCACCGAGCAGCTCGACGCCTCGGGCGAGGAGCCCGAGTTCCGGCGGCTGCACCGCGACCACATGATCGAGATCGCCGCCCGGATCCACGGGACGATCGTCCGGCGCCCCCGCCCGGCCTGGACCGAGATCTGCCCGATGCTCGTCATGCTGGACGAGCTCCAGACCAACGTGTGGGCGGCGGTGCGCTGGTCGGCGGAGTCGGCGGGCGACCCCGAGAGCGCGCTGCGCCTCCTCGTCCTGCTGCGCTGGCCGATCATCGCCGGGGGGAGGTTCACCCCGGCCGACAAGTGGCTCGACCGCCTGCTCGACGCCGCCCCCGAGGATCTGACGCCGTCCGTACGCGGCGACGCGCTCGCGCTGCGCGGGCAGGTGGCCTTCGGGCAGGGCGACCCCGACACCGCGCAGATCGCCTGCGCCGCCGCGGTCGGCCTGTGCCGCGAGGCCGGCCTGTACGGACCGCTCAGCGGCGCGCTCGCCATCCTCGCCTGGGTGGCCATCTACCAGCGGCGTCCCGAAAGGGCCAGGTCCCTGCTGGACGACGCGCTGGAGGCCGTACGCACGGTCGACGACCCCTGGCACGAGACGGTCATCCGGTCCATGGAGGGCACGTTCGCGCTGTCCGAGGGCAGGGCGAAGGAGTCGCAGCGGTCCTTCGAGGCCGCGCTCGCCATCGCCCACGAGCTCGACAACCACTGGGCCGCGCCGGTCGCCCTCATCGGCCTGGCCCAGGTCGCCTGGCTCCGCGGCGACCTGGCGGAGGCCCGCGCCCACTACGAGCGCGCCCTCGACATGCTCCAGGACATCACCGCCCACTGGCAGGCCATCACCTGCCTGTCCGGGCTGGGCCGGATCGCGCTGGCCCAGGGAGACCTCCCCACCGCGCGGGGCAGGCTGATCGAGAGCCTGAGGCTCTGCATCGGCACCGGCCAGCGGCTCGGCGTGGCCCGCCGCATCGAGACGCTCGCGCAGCTCGCGCTCGCCGAGGAGGACGACCGCCGGGCGGTGCGCCTGGCCGGGGCCTCCGCCGCGATCAGGAGCGCGATGGGCGGCGCCGTGCTGCCGCCCGGGTTCGGGGCGCGGATGGAGGAGCTGCTCCAGCCCGCCCGGGTGCGCCTCGGTGACGCGCTGGTCGCGCAGCTGTGGGCGCACGGCCAGGAGATGTCCCAGGAGCAGGCGGTCCGCTACGCGCTGCAGTTCGACGAGCCCTACGAGACGCCCCTGCTGCTCGGCAAGCATCCGGTCGTCGCCCCCATGACCACGCTCACCTGCCGGGAATGGGAGATCGCCGAGCTGATCGCCAGGGGGATGAGCAACAAGGCCATCGCCGACGAACTGGTGATCAGTCCCGCCACCGCGGCCCGGCACGTCGCCAACATCCTGGCCAAGCTCGGGTTCTCCTCCCGGACGCAGGTCGCCACCTGGGTCATCGAGCAGAACCGATCCTGACCGGCGCGACCGGCTCGCCCGTTCACAGGCCTCGCCCGGCGGCCGTGAGTTTTACATACTCCGGACTACACATCCGCGAGGGTTTCGCGGGAGTGAAGATACATCCCGGGATACGCAGTCCGGAGCATGTGTCGTGCCCGCCGCACACCGTACGTTTTCCTGGTGTTCGACCGATGACGTCCAGCCTTCCGCACCGTGCCGGCCACCGTTCCGGTCCGGGACGGCAGGTCCACACCATCCCGGGCGTCTCGGTCGAGCACGCTACGGACGTCGCGTGTCCCCGTTGATGGCCGAGGTCTCCTCGGAGGGGTGGGGGCCCTGGCCATGGGTCACGTGACAGCGGGCTCGAGTCGCGCAGGGCTCGGGCCCGCCCATAGCTTTTCCTGGCTCTTCTCCTGGTTTCTCCTTTTCGCCCGGCGTCGGGACCCGCGGAGCGCGCTCCGTCCGAGGGGAAACCGGGCGTTACCCGAGCGGGAACCGGGCGCCGTCCAGGGGAAGCGGGCACTGTCCGAAGGGGTGGGACCGGGCACCGGGCGGAGGCGGGGGCCGAATACACAGTCATCTACATACATCTGCGGATGCCCGCGTGGATCGAGCGGCCCTACCGTCGGCGGAATGAGACCCACCTCTCCGTCCACCAGCTGCACCCTCACCGAAGCGGTGTTCGGCTACGCGCACGGTCGAGGTGACCGGCCCGCCCTGATCGACCTCGGCGCCGGAGTGGTGTACGGCTACCGCCGGCTGGCCGCGGAGGTGACGCGGGGAGCTTCCGGCCTGGTGAGGCGGGGTGCCCGGCGGCGCCAGGTGGCCGGGATCCACGTCGACAGCGCGGTGGCCCAGACGCTGGCGGTGCACACGGTCATCGCGGCGGGCGGGGTGGCGGCGCCGATCACCTCCGGGTGCGAGGAGATGGCCGACCTGCTCGCCGAGTGGGACGCGCGGCTGCTCATCACCACCCCGCGCCTGGCCGACGCGTCGTTGCGGGCCGTGGAGGACTCGCGGGTCCGGCAGGTGATCGCGTTCGGTCAGGCCCGTGACACCGTCGACTTCGCCGACCTGCTGCTCCTGGAGCCCGTCCCGCTGCCCTTCCTCGACCCGGCGGTGCAGCCCGCCCTCCTGATCGACGACGGGGGCGTGCTCACCCACCACGACCTGATCGTACGGATGAACGTCCTCGACGAGGGCGCCGAGCTGGGGAAGTCCGACGTCCTCCTGGTGACCTGGCCCCTGCGGTGCAGCCTGGCCATGACGACCCTGATCGGGCTGGCGCTGATGCGCGGCTCCCTCGTCGTCGTGGCCCCCGGCCTCTCGCCCGACGAGCTGTCGGCGACCATCCACGACTTCGGCGTCACCGTCGTGGCGCTGTCCGACGGGGCCGTCCAGCGCGTCTGAGGCGATCAGGAGGCGGCTGACCGGGTCCTGACCTGGCTTGATGTGCGTTCGACGGCGTGCGCTCCCCTCCCCTGGGTAGTTAACGACCAGCATGTTCTCGCAAAGGGGATCGTTCTCATGGCGCGCATTCTGATCACTGGCTCCACTGACGGCCTCGGGCTCATGGCCGCCCGGCTGCTGGTTCACGACGGTCACGACGTCACGCTGCACGCCCGCAACGACACCCGCGCCGACGACGCGCGCGACGCGCTGCCGGAGGCGGAGGCCGTCGTCGTCGGAGACCTGATCACCATCGAGGGGATGCGGTCCGTGGCGGCTCAGGCCAACGAGCTGGGCCGCTACGATGCGATCATCCACAACGCCGCCGTCGGATACCGGGAACCGCGCAGGATCGTGACCGCCGACGGCCTGTCCCACGTGTTCGCGGTCAACGTGCTCGCCCCGTACCTGCTCACGGCGCTCATCACCCCACCCGACCGGCTGGTCTATCTCAGCTCCGGCATGCATCGCGGCGGGGACCCCAAACTGGACGACCTCCAGTGGAGCACCCGCAACTGGGACGGTTCGCGGGCGTACGCCGACAGCAAGCTGCTGGACGTCGTCCTGGCGTTCGCGGTCGCCCGCCGATGGCCGGACGTGCTGTCCAACGCGCTCGAACCCGGCTGGGTCGCCACGAAGATGGGAGGTCCGGGTGCGCCCGACGACCTCTCCCTGGGCCCCGTGACGCAGGTGTGGCTGGCCACGAGTCAGGACCCCGAGGCCACCGTGACCGGTAGCTACTTCCACCACCAGGAGACGCGCTTCGCCCACCCCGCCGCGCGGTCGCCCGAGGTGCAGGACGGCCTCCTCGACGCGTGTGCCAAGCTGACCGGCGTCCCGCTCCCGTCGCACGCGACGTGAACGCGTCGTCGCGGACGGAACCGCCGGCGCCCCGGTGCTCCGGCCCGCCCGCATCCGTCCCCACGACGGCCGTCCACGCTCTCCTCGGCCGGTTCTCGCCCGGCTCCACGACCTGGCGGCCTCCGGGAGGTTGAACCGGACGAGGCCCGCGGACGTCTCATGATCATGCGATTGACCGTCCTCACGCTTCTCGTCGCGTTGACCGCCTGCGGCGCGCCCACGACCGTGGATCGGAGCACGGGCGCACCGGCGGCCCCGGCTCCGGCTCCGGCGTTGACCGAGACCGAGGCGGGGGCGGGAGCCGGATCCACGTGTGCTCCAGCCTCCTCCAAGAGGTTGGACGTCAAACTGCTTCGGCAGATCGCCTTCGACTACGACCCCCTCAACTCCCCGGAGGAGCTCGCGGCGAAGACGCCGCTGGTCGTCGGGGGAACCGTCGAGGGCTTCGTACCGGGACCGATCCTCGAGGAGGGGATCCCCGGCGACCGTACGCACTACGTGCTGATGCCGGTGCGGGTGAGCGAGCGGTTCAAGGGGCGGTCCGCCGGTCTGGTCCATGTGAGGTTCTTCCAGGGCGGGATATGGCGGAACCAGACCCCGGTCCACTCGGTGGCCGACTTCCGCAGGGGGGTGCCCGAGGGCACCAGGGTCCTGCTGTTCGTCTACCCGGACACCCGGAAGGAGTGGCCCGTGGTCAAGGACCGGGCAGCTCTCCCGGCCGGGACGCCGATCTACACGACCCATCCGCAGGGAGCGCTCCTCGGCAGCGGCCTGCGGGTGATCGGCGGCATGGAAGAGATCAATCCGGCCTCCCGCTGGGCCGATCCCTGTGGCCTGGACGGCATCGCCACGCGGTTGCGCGCCGCCGGATATCGCGGCGCCCCCTGAACCGGTCTCGGTGTTCCGTGTCGCCGGCAAGTCCGTTTCCGGGTGGTTCCTCAGGGCCGGAGTCCCGAGGGGCTGACCAGGGAGTCGCCCAGCGCGGTGCGGTGGTACAGGACGCCTCGGCCGGTGCGGCTCCCGGTGACCAGGCCCGCCCTGCGCAGGGCGGAGACGTGGCCGCCCACGGTGCCCAGGCTCAGCTCCAGCAGGGTCACGAGCTGGGTGGTGGTCGCCGGGGTCGCCAGCTCCAGCAGGAGGCGGCTCCTGGTCCTGCCGATCAGCCCGGCCAGGCCGTCCGGCGCCTCGGGCGGGATGCCGGTGCCCCTGGCCGGATAGCTGATGGCGTACGGCCAGTCGGTCTCCAGGTAGAAGCCGATCCCGGTGGGGAACACGGTCGGCACGAAGAGCAGCCCGCGCCCGTCGAGCCGGCAGGTCTCGTCCGTGTCCCTGGAGAGCACCTCGATGACACCGTCGGGACGCCAGCGGACCCGGGGGGTGAGGTCGTCCAGTGCCGCCGCCCAGCCGTAGGTCGCCAGGCGGCCCGCCCGCTGGACCACGTCCCGCTCCAGGATCGCGTGGAAGCGCGGCCACGCGGGGGACACGATCTCCTCCCAGATCGCCCCCAGCGCCTCGGCGAACAGCCGCACGACGTCCGGTGAGAACAGCACGTCCCTGACGGGCCCCGGCAGGCGCGGCATCCCCTCCAGGTTCCTGGCGATCTCGGCGTGCGCCCGCGCCACCGGGGTGGCGCGCACCACCGCGAGTTCCGCCTCGACCGGGGTGTTCACCCCGGTCGGCGGCGGCGCGGGGAAGTCGGCGTTGTAGTGCCGCTCGCGGAACAGCGCCACCATGGGCCTCAGCCCGGGGTACGCGAGCAGCAGTCTCTCGTACGGCTCCCGCATCCTGCCGGCCCACGACCGCCACTCCCCGGCCTCCCTCCTGCCGGAGAGGATCCAGAGCGCGTGCTTGGTCACGATGAGGGGGGAGATGGCGAACCTGCTGGCCATGATGTCCTGCGGGGTGACCTCGATGCGGATGATCATGGAATGACCTTTCGGATATATCCGAAAGGTTAGTCAGCTGTCCGGACATCTCCCACCATCGTGTTCATGACCACACAAGAGCACGGCGCGACCTACACGGAGGTCTTCGCGAACCGGGAGTTCCGTGTCCTGTTCGGCAGCTTCACCCTCCTGGTGGCCGGGGACCAGGTCAAGATGCTGGCCCTGTCGGCGCTGGTCTACGCGCGGACCGGCTCGCCGGGACTGTCGGCGGCGGCGTACATGGTGGGGTTCCTGCCCTACATCGTCGGCGGGACCTTCCTGCTCTCGCTGGCCGACCGGATCCGCCCGCGTGCGCTGATGGTCGCCGGTGAGCTGGTGCGGGTGGTGACCTGCCTGCTCCTGGCCTTCACGGGCCTGCCCGTCTGGGCGATGCTCGTCCTGGTCCTGACCACCGGGCTGTTCTCGCCCGTCTTCGGGGCGGCGCGCAGCGCCCTCCTGCCCGACCTGCTGCCGGGTGACGCGTTCGTCCTGGCCAGGTCCGTGCTGAACGTGACGTCCGCCGGTGCCCAGATCGGCGGCCTGGCGGCGGGCGGCGCCGTCCTCGCCCTCGCGGGACCCACGGGGGCGCTGGCCGCCACCGCCGCGCTGTCCGCCCTGTCGGCCGTGGTGCTGCGCTACGGCCTGCCCGACTTCCCCGCCAGGAACGCGAGCGCCGCGAACCCGCAGGGGGACGGTCCCGTACGGGAGACGCTGCGGGTCAACCGGGCCCTGCTGACGGACCCCCGGGTGCGCGGCCTGCTGCTCGCACAGTGGCTGCCGGTCTCGCTCGTGGTGGGTGCCGAGGCGATGATGGTCCCCTACCTGGGAAACGCCGCCGGGTTCGCGCTCGCCGCCGCCTCCGTCGGCCTGGCGGCCGGCAACTTCGTCGTCGGCCGGTTCGTCTCGCCCGCCGGCCGGGAACGGCTGGCGTTTCCCTTCGCGATCGTGTCCGGCGTTCCCCTGCTCGCCTTCGCCGCCCGGCCGGGACTCGCGGGAGCCGCGCTGATCGTGCTGCTCGCCACGGCGGCGTCGGCCGTCTGCCAGCTGGGGTTGCAGCGGTGGTTCGTGGACGCGGTCCCCGAAGCGGTCAGGGGGCAGGCCTTCGGCCTGGCCTCGGCGGGAATGATGACCGGCCAGGCCCTGGGCGGCGCCCTGGTCGGCGTCGCCGCCGAGCTGACCGCCCCGCACACGGCGATCGTCCTCGTGGGAGCCGCGACCGTCCTCTCCTCGCTCGCCCTGCACCGGTCGCTGAGAGCCGGCGGGCGGCGGCCCGCGTGACAGCCGCCCGCACCCCCGGGGAAGCCGGATCGGCGAACCCGGCGCGGGCGGCTCGCGCTCTCGACGCCCTGCCCGGCGGCCTTATCGGCGGGGGCCGGACCACTCGCGCGAGGTGCGGACGCGCAGGCGGCCGTATTCGAGCTCTCCGGTGATCCGGACGTGCAGCGCGCCCGGACGTGCGCGGCCGGGCAGCGCGCAGGCCACGCTGCCCCACCCGGTGCGTACCCCGTCGACGTTCGCGGTCGCGCCGGACGGCAGGACGATCGTGGCGGAGCCGTAGGGGAGCCGGAGCTCGATGTCGATCTCCGGATACCGTACGAGGGCCTGGGACAGGTCGAGCCGCACCCCGCCGTACTCGGACTCGACGCGCAGCAGACGCGGGACCTGCCAGTCGCCCGACCGCTTGATTCGTCCGCCCGTGGACGTCAGTCGGAGTACGTCGTCCGGTGCGTTCGGGCCGTCCGGGGCGTCCGGCAGGTCGGCGACCAACGGCAGCAGGTCGCCGTGGGACCTCGCCGTGAGCGCGCGTTCGAGCCGTTCCTCCATCTCGTCGGGGCCGAGGCGACCGTCGGCGAACGCCTGCTGGAGCTGGCGCACGACCCTGTCGCGTTCTCCGTCGGAGACGCGTATCCGTGGTTCCATCCGCTCCGTCACCTGCCCTGTCTCGTCGAGCCGGATCACTGGCTGACCGCCCTCTTGTACAGCCGGATGGAGAGGGGCACGAAGACGACCAGGAGCAGTACCGACCACAGTAGCGTCGCCGGCACCGCGTGCTGGAGCGGCCAGGCGCCGGGCACCGGCATGGCCGCGTTGGTGTTGCCGAAGAGCTCGCGAGCGGCCTGGACGACCGCGGAGACGGGGTTCCACTCGGCGACGACCCGCAGCGGCCCGGGCAGGCGGGTGCTGTCGACGAAGGCGTTGGACAGGAAGACCAGCGGCATCGACACGATGGTGGCGATGTTGTTGAAGACCTCGGGCTTGCGCAGGGCCAGCGCGACCGTCGCGGTCACCCACGAGAACGCGTACGAGAACAGCAGGAGCAACAGGAAGCCCAGCACGGCCTGATGCGGCTCCGAGTGGATGCGCCAGCCGACGGCCAGCCCGACGAGGGCCATCGCGACGACGCTGCTCGCGTTCATGAGGACGTCGCTGGAGGTCTGGCCGGTCAGCACCGCCGACGGGGCCATGGGCAGCGTGCGGAACCGGTCGAAGATGCCCTTCTGCAGGTCCAGGGTGAGCGTGTAGCCGGTGATCTGCGCGCTCGTCACGATCGTCTGGACGAAGATCCCGGGAATCATGTACTCCTGGTACGACATGCCCGGCAGGCTCATCATGCTGCCGAAGACGTACGCGAACAGCAGCACGAACACGATCGGGAGGATGATCACGCCGCCCAGCAGGTCGGGCGCTCGCTTGATCTTGAGGACGTTGCGTTTGGTGATCGTGATGCCGTCGGAGACCGCCAGCTGGAGGGCGTTCATCGGGTGTGCTCCTTCGTCTTCGTCGTGGTGGGGTCGGCGGTCGGGTGTCCGGTGAGGGTGAGGAACACCTCGTCGAGCGTCGGCCGCCGCAGTCCGGCGTCGCGTACGGCGACGCGTTCGGCGGCCAGGTGGCCCAGGGCCGTGGTGAGCGAGGCCGTGCCGTCGCCGACCGGGATCGTGAGCCGGAGCGTGGCGTCGTCGGTCCGCGTGTTCCCCACGGCCAGGGGAGCGAGCACGCGCCGCGCGGTGTGCAGGTCGGCCGTGCTGGTCATGGTCAGCTCGACGCGGTCACCGCCGACCTGGTCCTTGAGCTCGTCGGCGGTGCCGAGCGCGATCACCCGGCCGTGGTCGACCACCGCGATCGTCCTGGCCAGCCGGTCGGCCTCCTCCAGGTACTGCGTGGTGAGCAGCACGGTGGTGCCGTCGGCGACGAGTTCGGAGATGACGTCCCACAGGCTCGTGCGGGCCCGGGGGTCGAGGCCGGTGGTGGGCTCGTCGAGGAACAGCACCGGCGGGGCGGCGACCAGCGCTCCGGCGAGGTCGAGGCGGCGTCGCATGCCGCCGGAGTAACCCTGCACGGGGCGGTCGGCCGCCTCGCTCAGGTCGAAGCGTTCCAGCAGCTCGCGGGCCCGCTGCCTGCTGCGTTTGACGCCCAGGTGGTAGAGGCGGCCGACCATCTCCAGGTTCTCGGCACCGGTGAGGTGGTCGTCGACGGCGGCGTACTGGCCGGAGGCGCCGATGTGGGCGCGCAGCCGGTACGCGTCGGCGACGACGTCGAACCCGGCGACCGTGGCGCGGCCGGCGTCCGGTTTCAACAGGGTGGTCAGGATCCGTACGGCCGTGGTCTTTCCTGCGCCGTTGGGGCCGAGCAGGCCGAACACGGTGCCTTCGGGGACGGACAGGTCCATCCCGTCCAGGGCGACGACGTCGCCGTACTTCTTGACCAGCCCTTCGGCCGTTATCGCGGGGGGCATGCGGGTTTCTCCTTCGTTCGTTCGTGTCGGGGACGGCGGGATGAGGGCACGGGGGGACAGCGGAATGAGCGGGATGAGCGGGATGAGGGCGTGACGGGGTAGCGGGCGGTCGCCTGTCGACCGTCCGGTTGCGTTCGTCGGATGGAGTTAGATGTCGAGGTCCTCCACGGCGGGACGCTCGGCCATGTCGGCGATCAGGTCGTAGAACTCGTCCGGGATCCTGCCGCGCAGCTCCTGGAAGGTGTTCACGACCTCAAGCGTGGACTCGCCCTGGACGAAGCCCCAGCTGGAGTCGGCCAGGCCGAGATAGCTCCGCCACGCGCCGCGCGAGAGGAGACCCTCCAGCCAGTTGTCGGCTCCCGACGTCAGGCTGTCCGTCCAGTCGGGCGAGCGGTCGACGTGCAGGACGTATTTGTCCTTACGCGAGCGGTACACCCGGAACATCTCCACCCGGCTGCCCGTCGTGCGTCCCCACTCGCCGAGCAGCACCCCGGAGAAGCGCTGCTTGCGGCCCGTGCCGCCCTGGCCGACCTGCACGATGATCTCGTCGTAGCCCTCCTGGCGGCCGTCCTCCATCTCGACGTAGCGCCGCAGCGCCACGCTGATCGCCGTCGACAGTTTGCCCCCGGCGAGCTCCTGCGCCCGCTGGAACAGGGGCAGGTCGTCGTCCGAGACGTAGATCGTTTTATTGGGCATCGTTCCATCCTCATCCCGTATACGTATAAGCCTACGTATAGAACAGGGCAGGCGGCAAGGCCCTTCCTGTTTTCGAGTTATGTCGTGATTTAACGGTGATGGGTGCCGCCAGGCGGCACGCCGGCGAGGTCTCGGCCGCCGGGTCGGGGGGTCAGAGCTCGACGCTCTCGCCGGGCCTGAGCCGCCGGATGTCGGCCCCGAGTCTTTCGGCCTCGCCGGCGAGCACGTCCTCCAGCACCTTGACGCCCCACTCGTTGATCAAGCCGTCGTGGATCGCGTACGCGCGCCGGGGCGTCATCGCCCGCAGGTAGGCGATCATGTCGGGAACCGTCATCCAGGGAGCCTGGCCGGGCACCAGCAGTGTCGGCACGTCGACGACGGTCAGCGCGTCGCCCGGGTGGAGGACCTCCCCGTCGACGACGAATCCCACGTTGTCCACCGGCGGCACGTCGGGGTGGCTGAAGTGGTGCTTCTCCCCGACGACGGTCACCTCGAAACCCGCGATCGACAGCACGTCCCCCTCCCGCACGACCTGTACGCGGTCGCCGAGTCCGGTCAGGTGCCGGGCCACGCCGGGGCAGGTGTAGACGACGAGACGCGGGTCCCCGGCGGCGGCCGCGCGCAGACGTTCGGGTTCGAAGTGGTCGAAGTGCTCATGCGTGACGAGTACGGCCTCGGCGCCGGTGACGGCATCGGCCTCCGGGGTCATCGCGCCGGGATCGATGGTGAGGCTCCGCCCGTTCTTCTCCAGCCGCACACACGCATGTCCGAATTTAGTGAGTCTTATCGTCATGCGTCACATGCTGCTCGCCCCGCCGCGTCGCCCTGATCGGATCCGCCACGGGCGAACGATCGGTGGGCGCCCTCCCCGGAGTGGCGCCGACGGCCGTGCGCGCGGTGGGCCGGGTCGGGCGGTCGTACGCGGTCGTGGCCATCAGGCCGTGGGGGAGGTGTGGGACGATGTCGGACACTCGTGACGACGCGCTCCACTCGTGCGGGTCGGTCGGGCGCAGCGCGGTGAGCGGGACGACGCTCGCGGTCATCGCCATCGCCATCGCCGACGGTTCCAGGACGGCCACCGGCGGTGGAAGCTGAGGTGTTCACCTGGTCAGGGCCTGTCCGAGTTCGGCGAGGGCGGAGGCCGTCGCCGCGTCGGCCGGCAGGAAGGCCTCCATCCGCAGCTCGGCGACGGTGACGTCGACCGCGGTCCCGAAGTGGGTCAGAGTGGTCAGGAGTCGAAGCTCGCCGTCGCCGAAGCGAAGTCGCAGCGGGACCGCGAAGCCGAGATGATCCGGCCCCGGTTTCCGGAGGCAATCGGGTACCAGTTTCGTGAGCTCGGTGACCAGCGCCTCAAGCCGGTCGTCGGGATTGCGAGCCGCTTCCAGCCGGATGTGGTCGATCACGTGCCAGGCCCATACGTCCAGATTGATGATCCGCGGCGCCATTCCTCGAGGATCCAGCAACAAGCGGGGGACATTGACAGGCGACGCGAGGAGATGGGACGCCACCCCCTCGGTCAGCGCCCAGAACGGGTCGTTGGCCGAGACGAGATCGCCGTGCCGATCGACGATCACCGCGGGGTACGGGTGGTGCCCTCGCAGGACGCCTTCCAGCGCGACGCGGACCGGTCCGAGTTCGGGGTCGTCGAACGGGGTTTCCGGGTAGGCGGGGGCGTAGCCCGCAGCCAGCAACAGCGCGTTTCGTTCCCGAAGCGGTATCTCCAGCGACTCGGAGAGCCGTACGACCATGGACCTGCCGGGGGTCGATCGGCCGCTCTCGATGAAGCTGACGTGCCGCTGCGTGGTCCCAGCGCGCAGGGCGAGGTCCAGTTGGCTGACGCCGCGGCGTCCGCGCCACGCGCGCAGGACACCGGCGAACCCGCCGCGTTCCGAAGTGCCGGTCACCTGACCTTGTCTAACGCAGTGAACGGCGTACAGCCATTCCTTCGAGGGAATTGTCGGGCCACGACGTCGCGGTCAGGATCGGCAACGTCACGAACGCATCACGACGGAGGAAAAGCTGTGATCGATATCGAGGATCTGGTCGGCCGTTACGTGGCGGTCTGGAACGAGCCGGACGCCGAGCTGCGCCGTAAGGCCGTCGCCGAGCTGTGGACTGAGGACGGTGTCCAGATACTCCAGCCACCTCAGGAGATCCGGGAGACCGCCGCGGCACTGGGCCTCACCCCCGTCCTCGAGGCTCGCGGACACGAGGCACTCGAGGTCAGGGTGGCCCGCTCGTACGAGGAGTTCATCGCGCCCGGAAAGTTCTTCTTCAGGAGGCGGGACAACGCCGATCGTCTCGCCGATGTCGTCAAGTTCAACTGGGAGATGGTGCCCGCGGGCGGTGGTGAGCCGGTAGGCGCCGGTCTTGAGATTCTCGTCCTCGGCGAGGACGGCCGGATTCGGACCGACTACCAGTTCATCGAGGGATGAGCGTGTGGACGGTAGGCGAATCGAACAACCGTGGGGCGGCCATGCGTTCTTGCCGTCTGGAGAGCCCTGGCCGCCTTGACGGGATCGTGCCAGGTGAAGAACCGGTGCCGACGCCGGCCGGCATCCTTGTCCACGCGGTCTCGCTCGACCGACGCGACGCGCTCATTCTGCACGAGCGCCACCCCTGCCGCCTCAACGGCAGGCCCTTCGGAAAGGTGGTCATCCGAACCGACTGACAGGTAATGCCGCCGTCATCAGGCCGGGCGGCTGGGTTCTGTCCGGCGGATCAAGGCTGAGGCGATGTGCCGGGGGCGGTGGCCGGGGTCAGCGGGGGGACAGGGCGCTGCCCCCGACGCCCGAGGCGTGCAGGTCGGCCTCCACCCGCGCGGCGGTGGCGAGCAGCGGCGGGAGCAGGTGGCGGCGGGCGGACTCCGAGGTCGTACGGCTCGCGTGGGAGGAGATGTTGATCGCGGCGGTCACCCGTCCCGAGCGTTCCCTGACGGGGACGGCGATCGAGCGCAGGCCCTCCTCCAGCTCCTGGTCGACCATGGCCCAGCCCTGGGCGCGCACCCTGTCGAGCTCGGTTCCGAGGGCGGCGGGAGAGGTGATCGTCTTGGGGGTGAAACTGTGGAGCTCGACCCGTCCGAGGTAGGCGTCGAGGTCGTCGGGCGGCAGCCAGGCCAGCAGCACCCGGCCCATCGAGGTGCAGTGCGCCGGAAAACGGGTGCCGATGTTGATGGTCACCCGCATGATCCTGCTGGTCGCCACCCGGGCCACGTAGACGACGTCCTCGCCGTCGAGCACCGCCACCGACGCCGACTCGTGCACCTCGGCGACGAGGCGTTCGAGGTGCGGCTCGGCCACCTCGGGCAGCGAGAGGCTGGACAGGTAGGCGTACCCGAGGTCCAGGACGCGGGGGGAGAGCGCGAACAGCCGCCCGTCGGTCCTCACGTAGCCGAGGTCGACGAGCGTCAGCAGGAACCGCCGGGCCGCGGCCCGGGTCAGGCCGGTCGCGCGGGCCACCTCGCTGAGCGTCAGCTCGGGGCTCGTCGCGCTGAACGCCTTGATCACCGAGAGCCCGCGCGCCAGCGACTGCACGTGGTCCGAGCCACGGTCAACCGGTTCGACCATCCCCGCCCTCCTCGTTCCGGTCGAACTCTAGTGCCGCCCGTGCCACCGCGAACGCCCGGTTGGCGGCGGGCACGCCCGCGTAGATCGCGGTCTGCAGCAGCACTTCCTTGATCTCCTCCTCGGTCAGGCCGACGCGGAGCGCCGCCCGCACGTGCATGGCCAGCTCGTGCTCGTGCCCGAGCGCGGCGAGCATGGCCAGCGTGATGCAACTGCGGGTGCGCCGGTCCAGGCCGGGACGGGTCCAGATCTCACCCCACGCGTACGTGGTGATGAACTCCTGGAAGTCCGCGGTGAACGGGGTGGTGCCCGCGACGGCGCGGTTCACGTGCTCGTCGCCGAGTACGGCCCGGCGTGTCGCGTCCCCGGCCGCCCACCCGTTCATGCCGTTCGTCTCCGCGGTCTCCCCGCTGATCTGCCCGTTCGTACCGCTCGTTCCCGCGGTCTCCCCGCTCATCCGCCCGCTCTCCCGTCCGTTCGTGCCGTTCGTCTCTCACCGGTGTCCCGTTCGCTCATCCGCCGGCTCCCGTGAGGTTCTCGTGGGCGGCGAGTGCCCGGTCGACGAAGGCGGTGGCGGAGCCGAGGGCGCCCGCCGGGTCGAGGGCCGCGTCGATCTCCCCGGCGGTCAGGGAGACGCCGGGATCGGCGAGCAGGACCTCCCGCAGCTCCGCGCCCTCCTCGGCGGCGCGGGCGCAGGCGGCGTCCACCAGCCGCCGGGCCTGCGGGGTGCCCCCGAGCCGTACGACGACCTGCTCGGCCATCAGCAGCCCGCGGGTCGCCCCGAGGTTGGCGCGCATCCGGGCGGGGTCGACGGTCAGGCCCTCCAGCACTTCGCGGAGCCAGGAGGCGGCGCTGCCGGTGAGCCGGAGCAGCTCGCCCAGCGTCTCCCACTCGGCCTGCCAGGGGCCCGCGGCGCGCTCGTGCTCCTGGACCATGCCGTCCAGGATCGAGGCGACCAGCCCGGGGACGCGCTGGACGCAGGCGAGCACGGACATCGAGCCCACCGGATTGCGCTTGTGCGGCATCGCGCTCGAGGTGCCCCGGCCGGGCCCGGTGGGCTCGGCGACCTCCGCCACCTCGGTCTGGGCCAGCAGCTTCACGTCGTTCGCCACCTTGCCGAGCGTTCCCGCCGCGGTGCCGAGCGCGCAGGCCAGCCGGGCCACCGGGGTCCGGTCGGTGTGCCAGGGGACGAGCGGCTCGGCCAGTCCCAGCCCGGCCGCCAGGAGCGGCGGCACCTCGTGGCCCCGCTCGCCGAGGACCGACAGGGTGCCGGCCGCCCCGCCGTACTGGACCGGCAGCGGCACCTCCGCCAGCCAGGACCGCGAGCGGTCCAGCGCGCTCAGCCAGCCCGCCGCCTTCAGCCCGAACGTGACGGGCACGGCGTGCTGCAGGACGGTGCGGCCGGCCATGACGGTGCCGCGATGGCCGGACGCCAGTCGCGCGCAGGCGTCCGCGCAGGCGGACAGGTCGGCCAGGATCGGTGTCAGCGCGCGGCGGGCGACCAGCATGGCGGCGGTGTCGTTGATGTCCTGGCTGGTGGCGCCGTAGTGGACGAACCCCCGCAGGCCGGGCTCGATCCGCTCCCGCAGGGCGGCGACCAGGGGGATGACGGGGTTGCCGGTCCGCGCGGCCCTGCCGCCCAGCTCGGCGACGTCGTAGAGCTCGGGGCGGCAGGCCCGCGCCAGCGCGGCGGGCACCTCGGCGGGGACCAGGCCGATCCCGGCCTGCGCGCCGGCCAGCGCGGCCTCGACGTCCAGCATGGCGGCCAGCCACGCGACGTCCGACACCTCCGCCGAGGCCTCGCCCCTGGCGAAAGTCCCGGAGAACAGGCCGGAGACCGGGCCGCCGCTCGCGGGAGAGGGAGAGGTCATGTCCACCTCCGGGTGGTTCGGACGCCGGTCATGGCCGCTCAGGAACCGATTCCCTCGAGGACGACGGCGAGTCCCTGGCCGACGCCGATGCAGATGGCGGCCAGGCCGTACCCGCCGCCCCGGCGGTGCAGCTCGTGAGCGAGGGTGCCGAGGATACGCGCCCCCGAGGAGCCGAGGGGGTGGCCGAGCGCGATGGCGCCGCCGTTGACGTTGACGATCTCGGGGTCGAGGTCGGGCCACTCGGCGAGGCACGCCAGCGACTGGGCGGCGAACGCCTCGTTGAGTTCGACCACGCTCAGGTCGGACCAGCCGACGCCCGCCCGCTTGAGGGCCGTACGGGCCGCGTCGACCGGTCCGATGCCGAACAGGTGCGGCTCGACGCCGATCACCGCACGGGACACGATCCTGGCCAGCGGGGCCCGTCCGGACCGGGCGGCCCCCGCCTCGTCGCCGACGAGCAGCGCGGCCGCGCCGTCGTTGAGCGGGGAGGCGTTTCCCGCGGTGACGGTGCCGCCGGGGCGGAAGACCGGTTTCAGGCCGGACAGGGACTCCTCGGTGGAGTCGGCCCTGACGGACTCGTCGTGGTCGAGGGCGTCGAGCGGGACCACCTCGCGGTCGAAGACGCCGCGCTCCCAGGCCGCCGCCGCGCGCCGGTGGCTGCGCAGCGCGAACCGGTCCTGGGCCTCGCGGCCGATGTCGTAGCGGTCGGCGAGGATCTCGGCGCCCTCACCCAGGGCGACCGTCCACTCGGCGGGCATCCGGGGGTTGACCATGCGCCAGCCGAGGGCGGTGTCGTGCAGGGTCCGCTCTCCCCGGTCGAAGCCCCGCGCGGGCTTGGGCATCACCCACGGCGCCCGGCTCATCGACTCGGAACCTCCGGCGACCACCAGGGAGGCGTCGCCCACGGCCACCGCGCGGGAGGCGGCGATCGCCGCCTCCAGGCCGGAGCCGCACAGCCGGTTGAGGGTCGTGCCGGGCACCGTCACCGGCAGCCCGGCCAGGAGCACGGCCATCCGCGCGACGTCCCGGTTGTCCTCGCCCGCCCCGTTGGCCGCGCCGAAGAACACGTCCTCGATGGCGGCGGGGTCGAGCGCGGGGGCGCGGTCGGCCAGCGCGCGGACGACGTGCGCGGCCAGGTCGTCGGGGCGGACGCCCGACAGCGCCCCGCCGTACCGGCCGATGGGCGTGCGGACCGCGTCGAGGATGTAGACGTCGTTCACGTTCGGAGGCTCCTGTCGGCCGGGGGCTCGGCGAGCGGGGCCACCGTGGCCATCGTTCCTTCCCGCGCGTCCTCGTTACCCGGATCGGTGGACGTTCGTCATGCGTACGAATGTTCTCTGAATGAACATACTGAGGTGTCGTTCGGACGGTCAACTTCACGGCCCGACATTCCTTGACACGCCGGATGCCGGGGCGTAGCTTCCGCGATACGCATCGTGCGTTCAGGGAATGGTTGTTCGCATAACGCACACCCATCCCCGACCTCTTCCCTCCGGAAGGTTCCGTGCGTCGTTCCCCAGCCGCCCTGGCCGGCCATGACCAGCCGTGACTCACCATGACTCAACATGACAAAGGAGACGCCATGCCGCTGATGGACGCCAAGACGTGGACCGGGCAGGTTTTCGGGGACGGCTGGAGCACCTCGCGCGCGGGCGACGCGGCCGTGGTCGAGCCCGCCACCGGCGCGGAGCTCGGCCGGGTCGGCGTGGCCGGGCCCGAGGACGTGGCGGCGGCGGCCGTGCGCGCCGTACGGGCACAGCGGGAGTGGGCGGCGACCTCGTTCGAGGAGCGGGCGGCCGTGCTGCGGCGGGCCGGGAGGCTGTTCGAGGAGCACGCCGAGGAGATCCAGGACTGGCTGGTCCGTGAGGCCGGGTCGATCCGCCCCAAGGCGGGCGTGGAGACGCACGTCGCCGCCCAGGAGTGCCACGAGGCCGCCGCGCTGGCGTCCCAGCCGCTGGGGGAGATCCTGCCGACCGTCAAGCGGCGGCTCAGCCTGGCCCGCCGCGTACCCGCCGGGGTGGTCGGGGTGATCGCCCCGTTCAACTTTCCGCTGGTCCTCGCCATCCGCTCGGTCGCCCCCGCGCTCGCCCTGGGGAACGCGGTGATCCTCAAGCCCGACCCGCGTACCGCCGTCTCCGGAGGTGTCGCCGTCGCCCGCGTCTTCGAGGAGGCGGGCCTGCCGCCCGGGCTGCTCCACGTGCTGCCGGGAGGGGTGACGGCCGGTCAGGCGCTGGTCGGCGATCCGCTGGTACGGGTGATCTCCTTCACCGGCTCGACCGCGGCGGGGCGCGCGGTCGGCGAGGCGTGCGGACGGCTGCTCAAGCGGGTGCACCTGGAGCTCGGCGGCAACAGCGCGCTGATCGTCCTGGACGACGCGGACCTGGACCTCGCCGTCTCGGCGGGCGCCTGGGGCTCCTTCCTGCACCAGGGGCAGATCTGCATGACCACCGGACGCCACCTGGTGCACTCCTCGATCGCGGAGGAGTACGTGGCGCGGCTCGCGGAGAAGGCCGACCACCTGCCGGTCGGCGATCCGGCGGGCGGGCAGGTCGCGCTCGGCCCGCTGATCGACGCCGGCCAGCGGGACAAGGTCCACGGCCTGGTCTCCGCGAGCGTCGACGCCGGGGCGCGGCTGGCCGCGGGCGGCACCTACGAGGGACTCTTCTACCGGCCCACGGTCCTGGCCGACCTGCCCGCGCACGCTCCCGCGTACGTCCAGGAGGTGTTCGGCCCGGTCGCGCCCGTCGTGCCGTTCTCCACGATCGAGGAGGCCGCCGCGCTGGCCTCCGACAGCGAGTACGGCCTGTCGCTGGGCATCCTGACGCGCGACGCGATGCGCGGCCTGGCGCTGGCCGACCTCGTTCCCACCGGGATCGTGCACGTCAACGACCAGACGGTGGACGACGAGGCGGTGGCCCCGTTCGGCGGGGTCGGCGCGTCGGGTACCGGCTCACGCTTCGGCGGGGGACGGGCCAACATCGAGGCCTTCACCGAGACCCGCTGGGTGACGATGCAAGGAGATATCGCGACATATCCCTTCTGACTCCCTGCTGGCGGGCTGCATAACCTCCCCTGATAGTGCGCCGTGAGGCTTATGGGAGAGTTGGGCAATGTTCGAGCGGGGAGTCGGTATGTCGCGGGTGTCGTGGATGTCGCGGGTGTTGCTCGTCGCGGGGTTCGTGCTCGCGGCGCTCAACCTGCGGCCCGCGCTGGCGGGCATCTCCCCGGTACTGGACGAGATCATGGACGATCTCGGGCTGAGCGCCGCCGGGGGCGGGGCGATCACCACCGTCATGGTGGTCTGCCTGGGCGTCCTCGGCCCGCTCGCCCCCCTGCTCGCCCGCCGCTTCGGCCTGGACCGCACGCTCATGGCCGGGCTGCTGATCCTGGCGGCCGGAGTGGCGCTGCGCGGCACGGGAAGCGTCCCCGCGCTCTACGCGGGCGCGGCCGTCGCCGGTACGGCCATCGCCGTGATGAACGTCGCGATGCCCGGCGTGGTCAAGCAGCACTTCCCCACGCGGGTCGGGCCGTTCACCGCGATCTACGTCTCCGGCCTGGTGCTGGGCGCCGCGGTGGCGTCCGGTTCGGTGGTCCCGATCGAGCGGGCCACCGGGCTCGGCTGGCGCGAGGTGACGGCGATGACCGCGATCCCGGCACTGGCGGCGGCGGCGCTCTGGCTGCCCCAGGCGCTGCGCCGCCCCGCCCGCCCGGAGGTCGCGCCCAGGCCGTTCGCCCTGCTGCTCCGCAGCCGGGTGACCTGGTACGTCACCGTCTACATGGGCCTGCAGTCGCTGACCTTCTACATCATGCTGGCCTGGATACCGACGATCTTCAAGGACGCGGGACTCCCCGCCGACCAGGCCGGATACATGCTCAGCCTCACCAACCTGGCCCAGGTGGCGGCCACGCTGACCGTCCCGGTGCTCGCGGGCCGGGCCCGGTCGCAGGTGCCGTACGTCACCGCCGCGACCGTTCTCACGATCGCCGGATACCTCGGAGTGCTGATCGCCCCCGCCGCCCTGCCGTGGCTCTGGATGATCGTCCTCGGGGTGGGGCAGGGCGCCTCGATCGCGCTGGCCCTGCTCATCATCACGCTCCGCGCGCCCGACCCGGTCTCGGTCACCGCCCTGTCGGCCGTCGCCCAGTCCGTCGGCTACACGCTGGCCGCGCTCGGACCGCTCCTGATCGGCGCGCTCCACCAGCTCTCGGGCGGCTGGACGCTGCCGCTGCTGGCCGGGCTCGGCGCGTGCGGCCTGCAGCTGGCGGCCGGGTTCCTGGCCGGGCGCCCGGTCGCGCCGTCCGGGGCGGGAGAGCCTCGTCCGGCCGAGGGCTCGCCCTCCCTGGCCTGACCTGTGTGCCGTGAAAGCCCTGGTCAGCGGGGTGAATCGGCCTCTTGTGGCTTTCCGGGCGGGCGCGTAGCGTGGGACGGGGCCGCCACCGGATGACCGAAGGGCGGAGCCGCGATCGGCGGCACGCCGTACGGCATCGCGTTCACCCGGATCCGGGGTGGCCGTCATTCCATTCTCTTTGCGACTCTCTTCGCGACGACAACCCCGTGTCATCGGGGCTCCCCGCGATGTGGACGGGGAGGCGGACATGGTCGCGACGGCGCGACGGCTCGTGAGGCGGGTCCCCGCCACCGGCGCGGATCTGCTGGTCGACTGCCTGGAGAGGTCGGGGGTCGAGTACGTCTTCGGGATCCCGGGCGCCAAGATCGACGCGGTGTTCGACGCCCTGGTCGACGCCGGGCCACGGCTGGTGGTGTGCCGGCACGAGCAGAACGCCGCCTTCATGGCGGCGGCGGCCGGCCGGCTCACCGGGCGGCCCGGCGTGGTGCTGGTGACCTCGGGGCCCGGCACCTCCAACCTGGCCACGGGCCTGGCGACGGCGACCACGGAGGGCGACCCGGTCGTCGCGTTCGCCGGGGCGGCGCCCCGCGCCGGCCGCCTGAAGCGGACACACCGGTCGATGGACTCGGCCGGCCTGCTCCGGGCGGTCTGCAAGTCCACCTGGGAGGTGGACGACGTGGCGGCCCTGCCCGAGGTCGTGTCGAACGCCTACCGGGCGGCCTCCACCTCGCCCCGCGGGGCCGTGGCCGTCATCCTCCCGCAGGACCTCCTCGGTGACGCCACCACGGAGTCCCCCGCCGGGACTCCGGACGTGCCACGGCTCGGGCCCGCCTCTCCGGAGGCGGTCGACCGGGCCGCGGACGCCGTCAGGCGGGCCCGGACGCCGGTCGTGCTGCTCGGGGCCCGGACCGGCGACCGGGTCACGGCCGAGGCGGTGCGCGGCCTGATGGCGCGCACCGGGCTGCCGGTGGTGGAGACCTTCCGGGCCGCCGGGGTGGTGCCGCGAGGGGAGCTGGAGGAACGCTTCCTCGGCAGGGTCGGCCTGTTCCGCAACCAGCCGGGAGACGAGGCGCTGGGCCAGGCGGACCTCGTCCTCGCCGTCGGGTACGACCATGTCGAGTACGACCCCGGGCTGTGGAACCCGGGCCCCGGGGTGGGACCGGAGATCGTCCACCTGGACGACTGCCCGGCGGAGATCGACAATCACTACCGACCGTCGGTCGAGCTGCGCGGCGACGTGGCGGCCACCGTGACGGCACTGGCCGACCGGCTGGACGGGCTGGCCCTCGCACCCGGCGCCGCGGCCCGTGTCGCGAGGCTGCGCGCCAGGCTCGCCGAGCTGGACACCGCGCCCGCCGAATCCCGTCCTGGCCGAATCCATCCCCTGCGGATCGTCCGCGCCCTGCGCGAGGCGGTCGACGACGACACCACCGTGGTCTGCGACGTCGGTTCCCACTACATCTGGATGGCCCGTCACTTCCGGACCTACCGGCCACGCGGCCTGCTGTTCTCCGACGGCCAGCAGACGCTCGGTGTGGCACTGCCCCGGGCCGTCGCCACGGCGCTGGTGCGGCCGGGCCACAAGGTGGTGTCCGTCTCCGGCGACGGGGGCTTCCTCTTCTCCGCCATGGAACTGGAGACCGCCGTGCGCGTCGGCGCCGACCTCACGCATCTGGTGTGGCGCGACGGCACCTACGACATGGTCGCCTTCCAGGAGCGGCTGAAGTACGGGCGGACGTCGGGGGTCGACTTCGGCCCGATCGACACGGTGCGTTTCGCCGAGAGCTTCGGCGCGGCCGGGATGCGGGCGACCTGCGCGGACGAGCTTCCCGCGGTGCTCCGCCGGGCCCTCGACACGCCGGGTCCCGTCGTCGTCGACGTGCCGGTCGACTACGGCGACAACGAGAGCCTCGGGGCGGTTCTGCACCTGGAGTCGTTCGAGTGACATCCTCCCGGGAGAGGTGACGGCGCGATGGACGGAGCCCACCGACATCATGGACACCGTGGACACCACGGCTTCCTGGACGGGCCGGTGCGCGCCTTCCTCGCGCACCGCGACGGTGGTGGTGGCCCCGCCGCCCGCCGGAGGCCGGAGGCGCCCGGGAGGTCCGGACCCGCCCTCCGGGGCGGCGCGGACCATCGGCCGCCCGCACGTCCCGTTCCCTTCGCGAGTCGTTGTTCCAATGGTCATCCAAGCGGCCTACGTTCCTGAACATGATCCGTAGGCTTCTGGCCGCGGCGCTGACGGTCCTCGCGACCGGTACCGTCGCCGTTGTGCTGCAACAACCCGAACCCGCCACCGCCGAGCCGCGCGGCCGCGAACCCCTCGTCATCGCCCACCGGGGCGCCAGCGCGCACCGGCCCGAGCACACCCTGCTCTCGTACGAGACCGCGATCGCGCTCGGCGCCGACTACATCGAGCCCGACCTGGTCTCGACGAAGGACCACGTGCTGGTGGCCAGGCACGAGAACGAGATCGGCGGCACCACGGACGTCGAGAACCACCCCGAGTTCGCGGCGCGCCGGACGACCAAGACCATCGACGGCACCCCGATCACCGGCTGGTTCACCGAGGACTTCACGCTCGCGGAGCTGAAGACGCTCAGGGCCGAGGAGCGCGTTCCCGACCTGCGTCCGGACAACACCGCCTTCAACGGCCTCGCGGAGATCCCGACCTTCGACGAGGTCGTCGCGCTCGCCAAGCGCAGCGGGGTCGGCGTCTACCCCGAGACCAAGCACCCGACCTACTTCGACTCCATCGGCCTCTCCCTGGAGGAGCCGCTGCTCGACGTGCTCGGCCGGCACGGCTGGCGCGGGAGCCGGGACCCGGTCTTCATCCAGTCCTTCGAGACCGCCAACCTGCGCGAGCTGAGCAAGCGGACCAAGCTGCCGCTGATCCAGCTCATCACCGCCACCGGCGCCCCGTACGACTGGGTCGCCGCCGGAGACCCGCGCACCTACGACACCATGGTCGCCCCCGCCGGGCTCCGCGACGTGGCGAGCTACGCGGACGGCGTCGGCGTCGACACCAGGCGGATCGTGCCCGCCGGCCCCGACGGACGCCTCCTGCCGCCCACCCCGCTCGTCCGGGACGCCCACCGGGCCGGTCTGAAGGTCCACACCTGGACCGTCAGGAACGAGAACTCGCAGCTCCCGGTGGACTTCCGGTTCGGCAACCCGGCGAGCCCGGCCTACCCGCGCGCCACCGGCAACGTGATGGGCTGGCTGGAGAGGCTCTACTCCCTCGGCGTCGACGGCGTCTTCGCCGACGACCCGGGCATGGCCAACGCCGTCAGGGAGCGCGTCTTCTAGCACCCCTCGGCCCCGATCACCCGGGTACGGCGATCCGCACGGGGGTCTCGCGACGCGGGACCCCGTGCGGGCCGGGAACGCGGCTAGCGGACGGGGGAGGGGGCCGGCGGCGGCCTGTCCGTGACGGCCGTGTAGAGGTCCTCGGCCAGGCCCTCGCCTCCCCGGGGGGCGAACGGCCTGATCGCGGTGATGTGCCCGTCGGGCCGCACCAGCACCAGCGTGTCGTCGGGGACGCCGAACCGCAGGCGGACCCGCTCGCCGGGGTCGAGCAGGAGCCGGTCACGCAGCTCCGAGCCCGGTGGCACGTCCCACCTGCTGACCACGTACTGCCGTAGCGCGGGCGAGTCGGGGGGCGGAACCAGGGGAGCCCGCCGGGCGTCGGTGAAGTACAGCGCCACGAAGGAGTCCGCGCACAGGTCGTGCACGTGGACCTCCCCGGCGGGGCCGAACAGCGGCAGGTCCGGGGCGCGGTCACCGCGCCGCACCGGCGCGGGGGTGTCACCGGTCTTGACCATGCCCCAGTCGCCGGTGCCGTCCACGTCGAGCCGCACGCCCAGCAGCGTGCGCGTCTGGGCGGTTCCCCAGCCGCCCTCCGTCATGGCCGCGGCGTCCGCACCGCGATGGGCCATGACGGCGCGGGCCGCCTCGGCCATCTTGCCCGAGCCCAGGGAGGCCACCGGCAGCTGCTCGCTCTCGTACCCGTCGAGCAGCCGGTCGTCCGCCCACCCCCGCAGCACCCACGCCAGGCGCCACGCCAGGTTGGAGGTGTCCAGCGCCCCGGTGTTGAGGCCGAGGGCCCACATCGGCGTGATCAGGTGGGCGGCGTCCCCGAGCAGGAAGACCCGGTGGTCACGCCAGCGGCTCGCGATCCGGTGATGGACGCGGTAGACGTTGCAGCCCACCAGCCGCGAGGGGCCCACCTCCCCGAGGAAGCGCAGCGCCCTGTCCCGCAGCTCCGCCTCGTCCGGTTCCGGCGTGCCCGGTTTGAGCGGGTAGACGAAGCGCCAGCAGTGCGGCAGGCGCACCACGACCACCCACTCCTCCGGGTCGGAGAAGTAGCCCAGGTAGGGATAGTCGCGCGGGGTGTCGATGTCGAGGTCGACCTCCAGGTCGACGAGCACGTACCGCTCCTCCAGCGTCCGGCCCTCGACGGTCACCCCGAGCGCCCCCCGGATGGACGACCGCCCGCCGTCGCAGCCCAGCAGGAACGACCCGCGGATCACCCGCGGCCCCGAGGCCGTCTCGGTGGTCACCTCCACCCCGTCCGGGTCCTGCCGGAAACCGGTCACGCGGTGTCCCATGCGCAGCGCGCCCGGCACCCTGCGCTCCAGCTCGTCGCGGAGCACCGGCTCCAGGTGGTGCTGCGGGATGTTGGCGAGGAACGGGAACCGGGTGTCCCCGGCCAGCGCGTCCGTACGCACCCGGAACCTGGGCAGGCCCGTGGCACGCTCGAACTCGCCGATCTCGTCGACGCGCAGCGCGGCGCGGAGCACCGGGGGCAGCGCCCCGTACCGGTGCAGGATCTCCAGGCTGCGGGTGAGCAGCGAGCCGGCCTTGGTGTCCGGGGACAGCCGTTCGTCCTCCTCGAGCACCACGACCGGGAGGCCGTGGTGGGCGAGCCCGAGCGCGGTGACGAGCCCCACGGGACCCGCGCCGGCCACGACGATCGGAGCGGGCCGCTCACCGCCGGCCGACGGGGACCGCTCGCCGGAGGCCGGGACAGGCCGCTCGCCGGCGGTCGGGCGGTCAGCCATTCTTCAGCTCCACCAGGCGCGAGACGTATCTCGTCTCTCCCACGTTCGTCAGCTTGTGCACCGCGCCCGGATCTCTGAAAATCACCGAGCCGCGCGGTTCCGGCGCGTCGATCAGCTGCCCGTCGGCGGTCTCGATGACGTTGAGGGCCCCCTCGACCGCGATGACGAGGTACGGGTGGTCGTGCCGGTGCAGGGGCTGGGTCTGGCCCGGTTCCAGCTCGATCTGCCATACCCTGACCAGCTCGTTCTCGAAGACGACGTGCTGGCCCACCGGGCCCAGCCCGGTCTCGTCCGCTTCTGGATCACTCATCGGATACCTCCGTGTCGACTCGGATGATGTGGCGGGTGCCTGCCGGGAGAGCCGGGTTCAGGCGGTGGTCTCGCGCGCCCACGGCAACAGGAGGTGCTCGATCGCGACCAGGACGTAGAACAGCGCGATGCTCATCGCGCCGAGCAGGACCATCGCGGCGAACGCGAGCGCGGTGTCCGCGCTCGCGCCGGACTGGACGATGACGTAGCCGAGCCCCGCCTGGGCGCCGACGAACTCACCGATCACCGCGCCGATGACGGCCAGCGAGATCGCGACCTTCAGCCCGACGAAGATCTGCGGCAGGGCGTGCGGGAAGCGCACCTGGAGGAACAGGCGCCACCAGCTCGCCCGGAGCGACCTGCTCAGCTCGACGAACTCCGCCGGGGTGGACCTCAGGCCGGTGGCCGTGGAGATCACGATGGGGAAGAAGCAGACGAGGAAGACCATCACCACCTTGGGGAGCTGGCCGAACCCCATCCACACGACCAGGATCGGCGCGACGGCCACCTTGGGCACCGCGTTCACGGCGATCAGCAGCGGGTAGACGCTCTCCTCGACGATCCGGAACGTGGCGATCAGGACCGCGATCAGCGCGCCCGCCACCACGGCGAGCGCGTACCCCTGCAGCGTCTCCACCAGCGTCACCCAGGTCTGGTCGATCAGGTAGCCGCCGTGCTCACCGAAGACGGCGAGCACGTCGGGAGGCGCGGGCAGGACGTACGGCGCGATGTCGAAGGCGACCGTGGCCAGCCACCAGGCCGCCACGGTCAGTGCCGCGCCGACCACGGGAAGCACCCAGACCCTCATCCGGCGGTTCTCCCCGTCGGTTCCCCGGACGAGCCCGGAGCCGGCTCACCGGCCCGTTCACCGCTCTGTTCGCCGGTCCGCTCGCCGTCTTGTTCGCCGGTTTGCTCGCCGAGCGGTTCGGCGAGCAGCGAGCGCAGCTCCGCGCCGTACCCGGCCAGCCGCTCCGCGTGGGCGTCGCGGCCGAGGGAGCGCGGCCGGGGCACATCGATCTCCACGATCTCCCGGACCCGGCCGGGCCGCGGGCTGAGCACCACGACCCGGTCCGCGAGCAGTACCGCCTCCTCGATGGAGTGGGTGACGAGGACGACCGTGGCGGCGCTCTCCGCCCGGATCCGCTGGAGCTCGGCGGAGAGCTCCTCGCGGGTGAGCGCGTCCAGCGCGGAGAACGGCTCGTCCATGAGCATCACCTTCGGCTCGCAGATCAGCGACCGGCACAGGGCCACCCGCTGCTGCATGCCACCCGACAGCTCGTGCGGGAGCCGCTTCTCGAACCCCTCCAGCCCGGCCACGCGCAGCAGCTCGCGCGCGCGGCCGAGATGGGCGGCCTTCGACCTGCCGAGGAACTCCACGGGCAGCAGCACGTTGCCGAGGACCGTCCGCCACGGGAGCAGGGCGGGCCGCTGGAACATGAGGCTGACATCGGGACGGGGCCCGGTCACCGGCTCTCCCGCGACCCGCACCTCCCCGCCGGTCGCCGGGATGAGACCGGCGATCAGCCGCAGGAGCGTCGACTTCCCGCAACCCGAGCGCCCGATCACCGCCACGAACTCGTGCTCGCGCACCCGCAGGCCGATTCCCTCCAGCGCGGTCACCGGTCCGGCCCTGCCGGGGAACACGCAGGACAGATCCGATATTTCGATCATGTCAGGATCCGGGGGCCAGACCGAAGGTGACGATGTCGGAGGGCTTGAAACCGGACTGGATCACCTTCGCGTCTTCGAGGATGGTGATGACGGCGGCCACACGGCTCTCGTCCAGCGCACCCACGGGTACCCCGGCCTCCGACGGCCGTACGAAGGCGGCCATCTCCTTCAGTTCCGCGGCCGCGGTGACCGGGTTCTGGGTCGGGTGATACTTGTTCAGGATTTTTCCTGACTCGTCGGGGTTGTCGACGGCATACTCCAGCCCCTTGAGCAGGGCGTCCCGGAACCTCGTCACCACCTCGGGCTTCTCGGCCGCCATCTTCGCGGTGGTCGTGAGGATGTTGCCGTACATCTCCTTGACGTGGTCGCTGTACGGCAGGACCACGGCCTTGCGTCCCTGGGCCGCCTGCTCGATGGTCGGCCTGCCCACCACGAACTGGCCGATGGCGTCGACCTTGCCCGAGGACAGCAGCTGCGGGAGCGACGGCGGCGGCGCGGGGACGAAGGTGACCTTGGCCGGGTCGATCCCGGCGGCCTTGGCGTACGCGGGGAAGACGAGCTTCACGGCCGAGCCGGGCGGGTCGGCGATCTTCTTGCCCTCCAGGTCCTTGGGCGCGGCGATGCCCGAGCCCTCGAGGGCGATGACGGCGGTGAGCGACCGCTGCTGGATCGCCGCCACGCCGGTGACCGGCAGCTTCTGCCCCGCCAGAGTGACGATGGAGCCGGTCAGGTCGGTGATCCCGAAGTCGGCCTGGCCGCTCGCGATCAGTTTGAGGGAGTCGGCCGTGCCGCTGCCGGGTCTGATGGTGACATCGAACCCGGCGTCCCTGAAATATCCCTTCTCCAGGGCGACATAGGCGTAGGCGTCGCGCCCGAAGACGTTGAACGAGGTCAGATAGGTGATCTTCGTGGCCGCCGCGGGCGCGGACGGCGCGCCGGAGCCCGTCGCGGAGGTGCTGCCGGTGTCGGCGTTCGCACACGCGCTCGCAACCAGGAGGCATAAGGCTGCCAGCGAGCCGCGGACGATCGTCGGGATGTTCACAGGTCCCCTTCCGTTACCAGATTTGATCAAAGCGTTTTTGATCAAATCCGGCAACGGTCCGGGATGACTTTCTGTCAAATTTTCAACGGAAACCGCGTCCCTCAGGCGACCTCGACCATCCGCTCGGCGTCGTCCATGGGGCGCAGCTCGTCGGCGTAGCTCACCGAGACGCGGCGCATCACGCCGCTGTCGCTGATGGAGTACTGGCCCAGGCGCCACAGCGGCGGCGAGTAGGCGTGGATCGAGACGCTGCCGTGCACCGCGCCGGTCAGCCGGTGGATGTGGTCGGGACCGAAGGAGAAGGACTCGCCCTCCGAGATCACGGTCTCCAGGTGCTCGCCGCCGATGCGGGGGTTGCACTCCAGGAGCGTCCCGGCCACGACGCGGACCGCCCCGGAGGAGGTGTCGTGGTCGTGCCAGCCGGTGTCGTCCTCGGGACGCCAGCACAGCAGCCAGACGTCCACGTGGGAGTCGCGGTAGAGGGAGGCGAAGTGGCGCCCGCCCTCCTCGGGGAACTCCACCTGGTCCTGCCAGGTGGACGGGTCGGCGGCCAGATCGTTGACCAGGTCGAGGAGCTCGCGCCGGTCGAGGGCGCGGGCGGGCAGGGCCTCGTAGCTCATGTAGCTCATGAGGTCTCACCGCCGGACGGCCCGAAGCCCGCGGTGGCCACTCGCCCGGCGCGACCGACATGACCGGCGTGACCGGCGCGGCCGGCGGGCCCGGCGGCTCGGGTGCGCCGCTCGCTCACGGCTCTCTTCGCCGGGAGCGCACAGCTCTCGCGGCCCTGGTACTGGTTCACTTGCGCGACTCCTTTCCGTTCAGCAGGCGGTTCGGGTTGGTGACCGCGATGGCGTGCCAGGCGGCGTCGCCGAGCGCGGGGTCGGGTGCGGTGGCGTAGGGCCGGTCGGAGCCGCTGACCACGATGTCGACGCCGAGCTCGCGGACGATGGCGTCGATGGCGCGCGGGCCGTAGGAGGAGGTCTCCAGGAACAGGCCGGGATCGACCTGTCCCCGGCCCTCGCCGCCCCGGTTGGCCAGGCGCTCGGAGTGGAGCGGGGCCAGCCCGGCGAGCAGCGAGAAGCAGACCCGAAGGCGCGGGTGGCGGGCCCGGCCGAAGGCGGCGAAGGCGTACCACGCGGCGTGCATCTGCTGCACGTACGGCACGACGGCGGGCCACCAGCCGGGCCCCTCCGGCTCGGTGGCGGGGCCGGGGTGCACGAAGAGCGGCAGGTCGCGCTCGGTGAGCACGTCGAGCAGCGGGGCGACCCCGGCCAGGCCGACGGCGTCGCGCACGGCGGTCGCGGGCAGCTGGAGCCCGGCGAACCCCGGCCCCACGCCCCGCGCGCCGCCGTCGTCCTTCGCGTCCTTCGCGTCGTTCTGTACGCCGTCTCGCGCGTCGAGGGTCTTGGCGAGCCTGGCGGGATCGATCTCGCTGAGGCAGGTCGCCGCCCAGGCGCCGAAGGGCGCGGGCAGCGCGAGGGCGTCCTCGTGGTAGGCGTCGATGATCGGCCAGGCGTCGTCGGGGGGCAGCGACTCGATGCCGAGCGGGCTGGACAGTGACACGAGAGCCAGGTCGAGCCCCAAGTTCAGCGCGAGGCGACCGGTGAGGTCGTGGTCGGCGGGGTCGACCTCGTAGGCGGGTTCGCCGTCCAGGTGGAGGGTCCAGCCGTCGAGCCGGGGCGCGGTCGTGCGACGTCTGAGCGCGTCCACGAACGCGGGCGTCCACAGATGCTGGTGAACGTCGACGGTCACGACGGGTCCCCTCCTTTCGCACCTTCGGGGTATTACCTACCTAGAATAGGGGTAAACGCCTTCACCTCGCCACATCCAACAGTGACACGGTTCAGTGAACCGTTTCAGTGAACCGCTTCACCTGGCTTCGTGTCAATACCTCCCGATGTCCCGCGACGCCGCCGATCGCGCGGGGAACGCGCCTTCGAAGGCCCCGGGGAATAGGCTGGTCGGATGCCCCAGCCCCGGAAACGAGCGACCATACGTGAGGTGGCGAAGGCCACCGGTCTGTCGCCCGCCGCCGTCTCGTACGCCCTGCGCGGCATGCAGGTGTCGGAGGAGACCATCGAGCGGGTGCGGCAGGCCGCGGCCGAGCTCGGCTACGAGGCCGACCCCATCGCCCGCGCCCTGGCCAGCGGCCGGACCGGGATGATCGGCCTGCTCTGCGGCTCCCTGGAGGACCTCTGGCAGCAGGCGCTGGCCGTCGGCATCGGCCGGGCGCTCAAGGACAACGACCGCTACGCCCTGATCCTGGACGCCGCGGGAGATCCGGCCAGGGAGAACACGCTCGCCAGGCAGCTCCGTGACCAGCGGGTGGACGCGCTGATCGTGCAACCGGTCGACCCCGCGGCGCCGCTCTGGGCCGACCTGTGCGAGGGACTGCCGGTGGTGTCGATCGGCGACGCCCTCGCCGGGGCGCGTACGGCGGGTGAGGTCGTCTTCGACAATCGTGCCGGGGTGACCCTCGCCCTGGAGCATCTGCGCCGGCGGGGCCACCGGCGCCTGGCCGTCCTCACCTCGACGCGGGCCAGCACCCCCGACCGGCCCGCCGACGTGCACGTCCTGGCCGAGGCCGGGCGGCTGGGCCTGGACATCGAGATGGTCACCGCCTCGCAGTCGCTGGGCACCGCCACCCAGGTCGCGGGCGAGATGCTCGACGCCGGCCACCGGGCGTTCTTCTGTTTCGCCGACTCGATCGCCTACGGCGTCTACGCGGCCTCGACCGAGCGGAAGCTGGGCATCCCGTTCGAGGTGTCCGTGATGGGCTACGACGACCACCCCATGTCGGGCCTGCTCACCCCCGGCCTGACCACGGTCGACTGGGACATCGACGGCATCGTCCGGGCCGCCGTCCGCATCGTGGTGGCGGCCGCCGACGGCAACACGCGTCGCCGCCGCATCGTCCAGGCACCCCAGCTCCGCGAGCGCGGCTCGGTCGGCTGACTCGCAGGTCTCAGGGAACGAGGCCGGGCAGGAGCCCGCGTGCCGCGTCGAGGTCGGCGTCCAGGGGACGGTCCTCCATCGCGGGATCGAGCGGCAGGTCGCAGGGCAGGCCGCGCCGCCGCAGGGCCCGTACGGAGGCCACCAGCTCGCACGCCAGGACGATCTCCAGCGGCTCGGCGGCGGCGAGCGCGGAGCGGGCCGCCTGCGGGGTGAAGCTCGCGTGGTCCTCGGTGCCCAGGGAGAGCACGGCGCCGCCCAGGGTGACCGGCGCGGCCAGGTGGCGCAGCTCGGCCAGCGCGGAGTGCGCGACGTATTCGAGGATCATGACCCCGGACAGCCCTGGACGTTCGGCCAGGAAGGGGAGCAGGCCTGTATGGGCCGGATCGTTCAGGGTGGCGAGCCTGGCGGCGCTCAGCGTCGCGGTCTGCACGAGCGCGGCCCGCAGGGCGTCGAGGGCGAGCGCGACCCGTGCCGAGTGGAAGTTGCCGTTGTGCCAGGCCCGGCCGTCGGCGATCAGCGGGTTCTCCGGAGCCGCGTTCATCTCCTCGACGATCGTCCGCTCCGCCCGGCCCAGAGCGTCGAGGACGGCTCCGTGGACCTGCGGGAAGGCGCGGTAGCCGTACGGGTCCTGGACGCGGCGCGGGCTGGTGGAGCCGACCAGCGCCCGCAGCGCGGTCGCGACCTCGGTCTGCTCGGGGCCGCGTTGCACGACGGGGGAGAGCGGTTCGAGCGAGGCCTCGATCGCCCGGAAGGAGCGGGCCGCGACCGCCGTGGCGGCGGACAGCAGGACGCCCAGGCGGTGACAGGCCAGCGCGGCGTCCGCCAGGGTCGCCGCGCCCGAGCTGATGAACGGCAGCGCGTCACCGGAGGCGAGCGCGAACCTGGGCACCGGATCTCCCGCCCGCGTCCCGGGCGGGCCGCCCTCCACGTTCTTCCCCCCTCCGTTCCCGGCTTCGGTCCCGGTGTCTTCGCCCCGCGCCCCGGTCCGTACGTCCTCGGAGGGCGAGGTCCAGGGAAGCTCGCCCAGGAGGCAGAGCGCGGTCGTGGCCAGGGCGGTCAGGTCGCCGGTACCGATGGCGCCGTAGGTGCGGATCGGCGGGGTGAGGCCGCGGTTGACGGCGGCGGCGAGCACCGGCAGGAGCGCGGGATCGACCCCCGAGCCGCCGGCGAGCAGCTGGTTGAGGCGGACCACGAGGGTGGCGCGGGCGCGGAACGTCTCGATCGCCGGTCCGGCGCCGCCCGCGTGGCTGCGGAGCAGGTCCAGGCCGGTGTCCTCGGCCGCCACCTCCTTGTTGGCGCCCACGCCGGTGGTCCGGCCGTAGACGGGCCCGTTGAGCAGGCCGGCCATCCGCCATGCCGTCTCCGCACGGCCGGTGGAGCCCAGCGCGATCCCGGAGCCGTGGGCCGCCCGGTCGACCTGCTCGCAGGTCAGGTGGACGCCGTCAAGGACGACGGTCATCGGCTCAGTCGCCGACGATCGCGTCGAGGATCAGGTCGAGTAGCCAGCTGACCAGGCCGACGACGATCGCGCCCCAGAACGCGGCCCAGAAGCCGTCGACGTGGAAGGGCAGCGAGAGCTCGCCGGCGATCCAGCTGGTCAGCAGGAGCAGCCCGGCGTTGACCACCAGGGCGAACAGGCCGAGCGTGAGGATGTAGAAGGCGCAGCCGAGCGTCGCGATGATCGGCTTCAGGACCGCGTTGACGATCCCGAAGACGAGAGCGACGGCGATGAGCGTGCCGATCTCCTTGACCGGGGTCTGTGCGGACACCGTGATGCCGTCCACGAACCGGGTCGCCGCCCACAGAGCGGCTGCTACGACCAATATTTTGATGATTACTTTCACGTTTCGGGATCCTCGCATGGATAGCTGGATGGACGGTAGGTTCGCACCCCGGATGTGGATATATACGCATAACAGGTGTTTTCCGGTCGGCCGCGTGTCCACCGCTCCCGTCACCCCGGGCGGTGAGGACGCGGCGGCCGCCACGATCGCCGGGACGGTGAGCCGGCCCGGCCGCCACGGAAAGTTTCGCATCCGTGACCGTATGCGGTCATGAAAGTGGCGAGATCATGTCAGGTGCGCCGCTCCCCGCCGTGGAGAAACGCCGCCGGATGGGAAAGTCCCAGGTGAGGAGCACGAATCGCCGAGGGGACCTCATCATGTCCAACGCCCGATCATTCACCGGCCGACCGGAGAAGCCGTCCGCCGGAGTCAGGACAGCGCCCGGAACCGGAACCGAGGCCCATTCCGTCCCCAAGCCCGGCCCGCCCCCCAAACCCGGCCCCCCGCCCAAGCCCGGCCCGCCCAAGCCCGGTCCCCCTCCCCGGCCCGGCCCCGCCCCGGGAACAGGACCCGAGCCGGGAACAGGACCCGAGCCGGGAACAGGACCCGAGCCGGGAACAGGACCCGAGCCGGGAACGGGGACCACCGGTCGTACGCCGAGCGGGGAGGGACGTACGGTCTCCAGGGAGATCCGGCTCGCGTCGCGGCCCTCGGGGTGGCCGGCTCCGGAGAACTTCGAAACGGCGGAGGTCGAGCCGCCCGCCCCCGCCGAAGGGGAGATCCTCGTCCGCAACCTCTTCATGAGCGTCGACCCGTACATGCGGGGGCGTATGAACGAGGGCAAGTCCTACATCCCGCCCTTCCAGGTCGGCGAGCCCCTCGACGGCGGCGCGCTGGGTGAGGTCGTCGTGTCACGCGCGCCCGGCCTGGCGCCCGGAGACACCGTCACCCACAGATACGGCTGGCGCGAGTACGCCGTCCTCGACGCGAAGGAGGCCCGCAAGGTCGAGGAGATCCCCGGAGTACCGCTCTCCGCCTACCTGGGCGCGCTGGGCATGACCGGCCTCACCGCGTACGTGGGCCTGCTCGACATCGCCCGCTTCGAGGAGGGTGAGGCGGTGTTCGTGTCCGGCGCGGCGGGCGCGGTGGGCAGCATGGCCGGGCAGATCGCCCGGTTGAAGGGCGCCTCGCGCGTGGTGGGCAGCGCCGGGTCACGGGAGAAGGTGACCCACCTGATCAGCGACCTCGGCTTCGACGCCGCCTTCAACTACCGCGACGGCGAGATCCGCGAGCAACTCGCCAGGGCCGCCCCCGGAGGGATCGACGTCTACTTCGACAACGTCGGCGGCGAGCACCTGGAGGCGGCCATCGACGAGCTGAGGACGTACGGCAGGGCCGCGATGTGCGGGTCGATCTCCTCCTACAACGCCACCGAGCCGGTCCCCGGCCCGAGAAACATGGGCCTGACCGTGGGAAAGCGGCTCACCCTGCGCGGATTCATCGTGTTCGACCACCAGGCGCGCCTGCCCGACATGATCGCCGAGGTGGGCACCTGGCTCCGCGAGGGCAAGATCACTTTTACCGAGACCGTGGTCGACGGCCTGGAGAACGCCCCGCGGGCGTTCATCGACATGCTCCGCGGGGCCAACACCGGAAAGATGCTGGTCCGGCTGGTGCCCTGACGGTGCATACCGTCAATTGCGCATGATGGCCATATTCTCGGGGCAGAAGGGGCGTGAGGGGGTGGGTCTGTTGGAAACGGACGAGCTTGAGTCGCTGTCGGCCCAGGAACTGCATGATCGCGCGGTCCACTACGCCGTGCACCACGGAGATCTCGGCTTCCTGTGGGAGCTGCTCACGTTGATTCCCGCGGCGGAGGCGTCCGCGGGGAACGAGGACCAGACGACCAACGACCTCAGCCGGGTCTCGGCCCTGCTCAGCGACGCGATGGCCTCGGGCCACGGGGAACTGGGCGAGGCACTGCGGCCGTTCTACATCGATTACCTGTCCAAACATCCAGAGGCCTGAGGCCGGCCTCGTTCTCGGCCTCACCCGGGCGTTCCTCCCTTCGCGGGCCTCTGTAGGGTGATCCGCAGATTCAGGGGGAGGAACGCCATGGCACAGGTGAGAGTGGAACGGACCGACGACGGGTTCGTGGCGCGCAACGATCGCGGAGCCGAGGTCGCCATGGGCGGCGGTGACGAGCAGGGGGTGTTCACCCCGGTCGAGCTGCTGCTCGCGGCGCTCGGCGGCTGCAACATCGTCACCGTGGAGCCGCTGACGGCCCAGCGCGGCCATCGGATGACCCGCCTGGCGATGACCGTCCAGGCGGAGAAGGTCGAGTCGTCCAAACTGGGGACGATCACCATCACCTACGACGTGGAGCTGCCCGAGGGGGACGAGAAGGCCGCCGAGGTCCTCCGTGCCGTGGCCCACCGCGTCGAGGAGAAGTACTGCACGGTGAGCCGGGCTCTGAGGGACAACATGGAGATCAACCTCGAACTTCCCTGACGGTCCCCACCGGGCGGCCCGCTGACGGCGCTTCGGTGATACCGGGTCAAGGTTGGGTGTAGGCGCAAAATCAACCTTTGGATGACGCGCCCGTTACATTTGGCTAGGTAGTGTTGTTGCAGGTCGAGGGGTCTGCGAAGCCCGGGGGGAGCGTTGCAGAGACTTTTCACCGGATAAGAACGCGAGGGGGATCGCGTTCCTGAGCGGAGCCGCCGAAGTCTTGGGGGAGACGACGGCAAAGCCCGCGAAGAGGCCGGGGCCGGACAGTTGGGGGACTGTCCGGCCCCGAGCCTGTGGAGGGCCGGACGGCGTCCGGCCGGTCCGGTTTCTCCAGGAAACGGACCGGGGCCTGCCGGGATCAACCGGGGTGCGAGCGCGCTGAAGCTGCTGCTAGAGTTACCTCCGTTGCAAGCGCCGCTAGCTCAGTTGGTTAGAGCAGCTGACTCTTAATCAGCGGGTCCGGGGTTCGAGTCCCTGGCGGCGCACAACAATCCAGACCAGCGCGTTCCCGATCACATCGCGGGACGCGCTGGTCTGTTTTTCACCCCGGTCCGTACCGGTTTTCACCCCGGTCCGTACCGGGCCGATCGGCCGATGACCGGTGTCGAGCGCGCCCCGAGCACCGGTTTCGGCCCGGTCAGTCGATGTGGTGGTCGGATCTCACCCTCCGGGCCTCCGCGCCGTCCTCGGAGACCAGTTCCTGGGGCGGCTCCGCGGTCACCTCGTAATCGCTGCGCAGTGTCCGCAGGCGGCCGATGAGATTCTGCACCGTGTGGATCGGCAGGGCCTCCACGTAGCTGCCGACGTCTCCGCCGATGTAGTCGGGGACCGGCATCTTGGCGATCTCGCGGATCATGCGGATCATGGCGACGTTCTCCCGGCCGAGGATGGCGATCTCGGCTTCGAGCTCGAGCACCACGCGCCTGCGGTCGGCGTTGATCCGGACCCCGTCCATCTCGTCCTCGGCCTGCACGATCATGCGTTCCGCGTCGAGCCTCTCCACACGCAGGTCCAGGGCGGCCTGCCGCTGGAGTTCCTCGTTGAGCACCGGGTCGTCGGCCTCGAACGATTCCAGGTTGGTGGCTATCGCGATGACACCCCTGGCCTCCAGGGCCTTGCGGACCTGAGAGGCGAGCTCAACGCGGGCCTTGGCCCATTTCTGCATGAACTCCCCGACATTGCTCGCCGCCGCCATCCCGCTGAAGTAGGAGACGACGGCGGAGCCCAGCACCTTCTCGACGAAACGCTGCACCGGGAGCGGGTCGTGCACCAGGCCGCCCAGCCCGGAGTGGTCGGTGCCGCCGGAAGCGCTGACCAGCCGAGGCGCCGCCTCCTCCGGGATCTTCAACGTCTGGCTCAGTTTCACCCGTACCCTGTGCCCCTGGATGGTGACCGTGATCTGTTCCAGCTCGGCGTCGTAGTTTCTGGCCTCGGAGTCGCCCTTGACCTTCCATTCCAGGATCAGCTCCCTCGTCGGGATCAGCACCACCCGCACGAACCACGGGTTGAGCGCGCAGCGCATGCCCTCGCCGAGGGTCTCCTCCTGTACGCCGAAGGTTCCTCCCCGCTCGAGGAACACCCACGGACGCCGGAAGCCGTGGTGGCCCATCACGCGCGGCCCCACCGTGTCCTCTCCCCGCCGGGCGGGTGCGGCGCCTTCGAGGGTCACGACCACGCCCGTGTAGCCGACGGGGATGGCGATCTCGTGGAGGTGCGCGGGGGTCAGGCCGTCCCGGGAACTCTCGTGGTTGTCCACGGTGATCACCTGGAACAGCGCGGGATTGATGTCGTAGTAGGTGCCGCCGGGCAGGATGGCGAGCTGCCTGCCCTGCTCTCCGTGCCCGTCCAGGAACGCCTGGCCGTCCTGGAAGTTGTCGCAGTCGACGTGCCGCCCGAACGACTGGTCCGGCGGGCGGACCCGGCCCGCGTTCGCGATCACCAACCCCACCGTGCCCGGCGGTACGTAGGTGCACGGCGCCAGGGTGACCGTGAACAGGTCGGTGTTGATGTAGTAGGACTGACCCCCGGTCAGCACGTCCACCTGAGGGCCCTGCTCGCCGTCGCCGCACAGGAACGCCTGACCGTCCTGGAAGTCGTCGCAGTCGACCCGGCGGCCCAGCCGCCGCTCCCGCGGTCGTTTCGCGCCCGCATGCGCCTCGACCAGGCCGATCATCCCCGCGGGGACGTGCGTCCAGGGCACGGACTCCACCGTGTAGACCCACGGCAGCAGCCAGCTCGGTGAGTCGGGAGGCAGCGTGCGGGCCTGCGGGCCGCGCATGTCGTACGGCGTGATCTTGGGGTGTTTCCGGTCCCGGCGCCCGATCCTGCGGCGCACGAGGCCGACGTGGTCGGGTTCCACCACCACGCGGCCCGCCCACCAGATGTAAGCGCCGATCACCGATAACACCAGGAGAACGAGGAGTATCGCCATCACCGTGTGCCCTCCCAGGCGCGAGACCTCAGGTGGACCGCCAGCACGGTCTCGGCCCACTGGTCGTACCAGTCCACGTATCGTTCGTTCTGCGGGTTGCGCAGGGTCGGGAAGAAGCCGATCCGCCCGCCGCCCCGCTCCGCGAAGCCGCGGTAGTCGCCCGGTGCGGCGCCGTCCTCGGGGTCGCACCAGCCGCACTCGGTCGCCAGCTCCAGGAACTCCGAGTAGGTCCCGCGGCGCACCCGCGCCAGGCTCGACTGCACCGCGAACCCCTGCCGCCCGTGGCAGCGTTCCGCCCACACCGCGTCGACCCCCGCCAGCAGTTCCGACGACAGCCCGCCGCCGTCCTTCTCACGCATCCAGCCCTCGGCCGAGCGGCCCGCCGCCTCCAGCAGGAGGTCGGTGGTGAGCAGGTCCGCGTACCCGAGCTCACCCTCGGCGAGGTAGGCGTCGAGTCGGTGGAGCGAGACCGCGCCGGGGACCCGTACGGCCCGCGCGGTGGGCCGGGCCGGCGGGGTGGGAAACACCTCCACCGGGTTCAGGGGGCTGCCCGCCGCGTCGGCCTCGTGCAGCCTGGCCAGCATGGCCAGCTCTTCCCCGCCGAGGAGCCGGCCGTCGCGGGCGTCGACGTACCACGTGGCGGCCAGGTGGTAGTTGCGGCCGCCCAGCAGAAGGATCGGAAAGAACGTCCGCCCGTACGCCCGGGCCTCCAGGATCATGCGGGTGATGTCGTCGGACTCCTGGGACTGCGGGGACATCAGCACGATCACCGCGATGGCGTGCCGCAGCTGCCGCCGGATCACCCAGAACTCCTCGTCGCCCGGCCGGAGATCGCTCAGTGACCAGACCGGGAGCCCCGCCGCATGGAGCTGGGCCGCGAGCCGCCGCCCGTACTCCGCGTCGGCCGCCACGTAGCAGATCACGATCCGGTGCCGGTCGGGTTCGGTGACGGGCCGTGGACGCGACGGGAGCCCCGCCCACAGGTTCTCCCACGGCACGGGGCCGCCGACCTCCGGTTCCAGTCCCAGGACGGCGGCGGCGAGCTCGGCGACCTTTTCCTCGTAGCGGCGCCCGCTCACGTCGCGGAAGTCCCGCCAGACCCGGTTCTCGGTGGACGGCGCGAGGGGCAGCTCGCCGATCAGGACCGGGATGAAGCGCAGGCCGCGCGTGGCCGACGCCCGCGCCAGCGCCGCGTACTCCTCGAGCGCCCTGGGCGAGGCGGCGGACGCGGGACTGACGATCGCGATCCCGTTGCGCGACTCGCGAATGGCCGCGTCGACCTTGTGCACGACCACGTCTCCGGGAAGGAGGCTCCACTCGTCGAAGAAGATCTTCACCCCGTGGCGGGCGAGCCGTTCGGCCAGCTTTCCGGCCCATTCGGCGTCCTCGCGGGCGTAGGAGATGAAAACGTCGATCAATTGACGACCCTCCTCTGCGAGGAAATCTGCGACCACGGACCGCCTTACGAAGATTACTGGTGAAAGGTAGCGGTCGGATACTGTTTTCCAGGAGGTAAACCATCGATCCAGGTAGTGGGGCTTTGCCACCTTTCCGGTTATCGTGAAAATTTTCGCTTTCGTCGCATTTGACCATATAAGCGGCTTATTTCGGCCCGGGAAGGATGATCCTCTGGGCCTCTGGACTCCTTGCCCTCTGCCAGGCGAGGAGCATGATCTGGGCACCGCCCGCGTCCGGGGCGTCCCGCGTGCCGGAGCAGGCCGGAATCATCACCCCGGCCGATGAATTGTTCGGTCGGAAACGGGCTGGCGCCACGCTATTGGTGATTCTCGTGAAATTCGCCGAGTGAGATCACCTCGCATGTTCGATGCCGGGGAAGAGTCGCCGGCCTTCGGAAGACCCGGAGGTAGATCTGGTCGAATGAGCCCAAAAGGGCGCGTACCGGATCAGCCGGACCAGCCGGCCGGGTTCGAGAACGACTCGCGGGAGATGCCCGACCCGGTCTTCGGAAAGGCTCCGTGGCGCTCGCGGTGCAGGTGGGCGAAGAAGTAACACATCTCCTCGCACTCGGCGTCCAGCACCGCCTTCTTCGGGTCTTCTGCCACCGCGGTGTAGAAGTCGTGGCCCAGCGCGACGATGAAGCCGCGTGCGTAGAGGAAACCGTCATCGGAACCGTCGGTGACCGCGTGGATGTCCGCGCGGTCGATGTCGTGGAGCCTCCTCTCGACCACCCGATCAAGATCTGCCAACTCGTCCGCAGGCAACCCCTCGCTGACGGCGGTGAGGTTACCCAGGAACCTCTCCAGAGCGGCTTCGACCACGGCGAGCGGTGGCTTGCCGTGGAGGTCCTCGCCGGGTACGGGCGTCCTATGCGCCAGCGCACGTCGTGCCTGATCGACCTCCACCCCCAACGGCGCCCAGGCCGCCTCCACCAGGTCCCAGAAACGTTTCTCGTCCCCCACGGGGAGCCGCTGACCATTCACGTCCGTCGCCACCTCTCATGACCGACCCGGTGATCTGTGCCGCTCACACAACCAGACGACACCGACAATCGGCTCAGCCTGGGCGATGGCGAGCCTGAGCCGGTATCGCTCTCATGGACGCGTGGCGATGGTCGGATCGGCTGGCCACCTGTACCGCGGTCATGCCGTGAGCCGTCGAGGAGCCCGGTCACGGGCGCGACCGGGCTCCTGTTCCAGATCAGCGGATGGTCCGGATCATTGGATCCTCACCGGGCGGTAGGCGCGGAACTGGGTGCCGGTGGTGAGGCCGTGTTTGACGACGCGGTGGTCGGTGCCGTAGCCGGAGCGCTGCTGGTAGGCCCAGTAGGAGGTGCGTCCGGCGTCGGCCCACCGGTCGAAGATGACGACCTGTCGTGCGGTGTTGCCGCCGATGGGGTCGATGACGAGGTCGCCCTGGAGCAGGTCGGTCATCTTGATGGGGCGGGTGTGGGCGCTGGTGGCCAGGGCGGTGGTGATCGGTCCGGGTTTGGCCAGGCCGAGGGTCATGGAGACGTAGCCGGAGCCGTCGGTCCGGTAGCCGCCGTGCTTCTTGGTCTGGCTGTAGGGGACGCGTTGCGCGGTGGCGGGCTTCCAGGTCTTGGCCCGGGCGATCACCTGGGCGCGGGGCACGCCGGGTTCGGACCACAGCGACGAGACGATCAGCTGTCCGTCCGCCGCCTGGGGCTGGTACCGCTCCGGATACTTCGACACCTGCACGCGCTGGCAGACGTCACCCACCACCGCCGTCCGCCAGGACCCGTCGGGATACTTGCGGAGCATCTTGTCGAGGAACGCGCCGGTCGCCCAGGGCACGTCCAGCCGCTGGGCGGCGCTGCCCCAGGTGGCCCGCTGCTGGAACACGCCCAGGCTGTCGTGGTCCACCTCCCGGTTGATGTTCCGCACGCCCGTCTCGACGATGGCCGTGGTGATCGCGATCACCGCCGCCTCCCGGGGGAGCCCGCGGGCGCGGACCGCCGCGACCACCGCCCGGGCGCAGGAGACGCGGTAGCCGTCCAGGTGACCGCGCATCTTCATCGCGAGCCGGCCGTTGAGCGTGGCGGCCAGTTCCGTGTCGCCCGCCGTCACCCCGCCGCTGTCGCAGGGCGCGGTCGGCAGGGGGGCGGCCGCTGCCGCGGGTGCGCCGAGGACGCTCACTCCCATGGCCATCGCGAGGAGGAGCGCTCCCGCGATCCCTGCGGATCCGTCCAGACGTGCCGATCCGTCCAGACCTGCTGATTCGTTCAGACCTGCCGGTCCACCCGGGCCTGCCGATGTGCCCGGATGGGCCGGACCGGCCGGTCCGGCACAGGGCCGTGACCGGTGCACTAGCGAATCCTCACCGGGCGGTAGGCGCGGAACTGGGTGCCGGTGGTGAGGCCGTGTTTGACGACGCGGTGGTCGGTGCCGTAGCCGGAGCGCTGCTGGTAGGCCCAGTAGGAGGTGCGTCCGGCGTCGGCCCACCGGTCGAAGATGACGACCTGTCGTGCGGTGTTGCCGCCGATGGGGTCGATGACGAGGTCGCCCTGGAGCAGGTCGGTCATCTTGATGGGGCGGGTGTGGGCGCTGGTGGCCAGGGCGGTGGTGATCGGTCCGGGTTTGGCCAGGCCGAGGGTCATGGAGACGTAGCCGGAGCCGTCGGTCCGGTAGCCGCCGTGCTTCTTGGTCTGGCTGTAGGGGACGCGTTGCGCGGTGGCGGGCTTCCAGGTCTTGGCCCGGGCGATCACCTGGGCGCGGGTGACCGTGGTGGGCGCCGGTGGCGCGTCCTCGCGGATGTTCAGCGCCCGGTACGCCTTGTACTCGCTCTTCGCCGCCAGCCCGTAGTTGCGCGTCCGGTAGTCCGTCCCGTAACCGCCGCGCTGCTCGTAGGCCCAGTACGAGGTGCGTCCGGAGTTGGCCCACCGGTCGAAGATGACGACGTGCCGGGTGGTGTTGCTGCCGATGGCGTCGATGACCAGATCGCCCCTGAGCAGCTGGGACATCTTGATGGGACGGGTGTAGGCGCTCTTGGCCAGCCCGACGGTGATCTGTCCGGGCTTGCCGAGGCCGAGTGCCATGGAGGCGTAGCCGGAGCAGTCGGTCCGGTAGCCGCCGTGCTTCTTGGTCTGGCTGTAGGGGACGCGCTGCGCGGTGCCGGGCTTCCAGGTCTTGGCCCGGGCGATCATCTGCGAGCGGGTGACCGGGGCCGCGGCGGCCAGCGTCTGCGCCTCCTCCTCATCCGGCTCCGCGGACGTCTCGGTCTCGTCCTCCGGCGCGGCCGGCGGCGGCGTCGTCGTGGGAGTGGGAGTAGGGGTGGGGGTGGGTGCCGGCGTCGTGGTCGCCTTCGCCAGCGGGTCGGTGAGAGTGCTCGCCGCCTGCGCGGACGCCGCCGGAGCCAGGCCGCCTCCGCAGGCGAGCACCGTGATGAGCGCCAGGTTTCCCGCCGTGATCCAGGAGCTTCGGTTCGAGGGCATGTGCTCTCCTTGTCCCTGCCATTGATCGTTCGGTTGGCGGGACACACGCTGGCAGGAAATTCCTGAAACACATCGTGAAATTGGGGAAGTTGGGACAATAGTTCCCAGTGTGACGATATGACCTGCGATGACTCAGGCCGCTGGGACAAGGTTGGGACGAATCACCGTGGTGAATGGGATCGAGAACACGAGCCGGAGCCGGCGACAGCGCCCGCTGCCCGACGATCTGCCCGAGCCGACCCGCGTTCTCCTGCGGGAGCTGAGGGCTCTCAAGGAACGGGCGGGGCTCGATCTGCGGGCGCTGGAGCAGGCCACCCACGCGAGCCGATCGTCCTGGGGGCGGTGGCTCGCCGGGGACACGTGGATTCCCCTCGACGCCGTGGAAGGGCTCGCCCGGCTGTGCCGGGAGGACGAGAGCCGGTTCCGTGAACTGTGGGAGGCGGCCGAACAGGCACGGCGGATGGCGGGCGTCCCGGAGGCGGGCGAGCGGATCCGGGAGGCGACCGCGAAGGTCTCGGAAGACGAGGGAAACATCGAGGTCTCCGAAGGAGAGCGGAACGCCGAGCTCTCCGGAGGAGGGGACGCGGAACCCCCGCCAGGGGAGGGGGCCGAGGACGGGGAGGAGGGAGAGCCCGGCACGCCCGCGCCGCGCCGGTGGGCGAGCCGCCCGCGGCGGCGATTCCTGATCGGGACCGCGCTGGGCCTGTCCGTCGGCGTGGCCGCCGGTGTGGTGCTCGGCGGATCGGCTCTCGAAAGCCGGGCGGGCGATGGCGCAGGGCCGGCGAGGCCGGTCTCCGGCGGTGTCGCGGGCGGTGTCACCGGAGCGGCGAAACCGGCCGTCGACCGGGCCGGGATGATCGGCCGTGCCAGGAGCTGGCATCCGGCCACCGCGCGGCGCGTGCCCTACAGCCAGTTCAAGACGTACGGCGGCTACCGGACCGACGGCTCCGGCTACGTTTCCATGACGCTCGGGCTCCCGAAGCCGGGCCCCAACACGATCAGCCTGGCCTCATCGAACTTCAGCCGGCGTATCAAGATGACCGAGCTGCTCCAGGGGGATCTCGTCATCGACCCGGTGGGCGGCAACACCGCCCGCGCGGTCGTCATCTTCGACCGGTGGGCCGACGCCGAACGCACCTCCTACTGGGCCTACCAGCAGCGCTCCGGCTACGGCACCGACCACCGCGTCGTCGAACACGGGCTGAAGCCGGGCGATCAGTTCCGGGCCCACCGGCCGGTCAACCTCGGGAACGACGTTCCCGCCCTTGAGGCCTCCGCGCCGGACTGACCCGGTCGGCGCGTCGTCCCCGGCCCGGAGCGCGCCGCTTCGCCGGGCCCTTCCTCGTCGTGATCCGAAGTCGTGATCCGAAGTCACGGTCCGGGTTCTGCTCCGGGGTCCTGCTGCGAGCCCGTGGTCCGGAGCGGAGCGAACAGGCGTGCCGGCCACCGGCGATTTCACGATCATGAAGAGAGCGCTCCCTGGCAAAGGATGATTGCGTTCACGTTTCCTGTCAACGGCAGGTCCCGCCCGGTCCGCCGGCGGACGGCACGAAACCGGGAAAACGTTTCCTCGAAGAGATTCCGATTCGACCAGGTCAGCGGCGCCTGGCACGGTACAACATGCCATCAGGGAACGTTCCCTGAAATGTGCCGGTGTTCGTCCGCGGTGTGCGAGCTGTTTCCTTCAGGTTAAACAGCCCCTTGACAACGATTGTCGAGCAAGAGCAATCTCGGGTTGGGAGAGCGCTCCCTCAGCTTTTTTCTCGGTGTCCCCGCCAGGGATTCCGAACCACCGTCCCGAGACCCTGACCACCGGTTTCACCCCCCACAGAGACCTGGAGTCTCGCCCATGGCCTCGCTCCGCCGATGGTTACCACCCCTGACCGCTCTCCTCACCCTCACAGCCCTCCTGCACCCGCTCCCGGCCACCGCCGCGGCCCCGGCGGCCACCTCGGCTTCGGCCGTGGCGAGCGCGGCCGCCCCGCCCGTCGACCCCACCAAGTTCCAGCAGGTCACGCTGGCCAAGGGGGTCGCCGAGGTGGGAGAGCCCATGACGATGGCGGTGCTGCCCGACCGCTCCGTCCTGCACACCGCCCGTGACGGCACGGTCCGGATCACCGACGCCGCCGGGAACACCAAGGTGTCGGGCAAGCTCTCCGTCTACTTCAACGACGAGGAGGGCATGCAGGGCATCGGCGTCGACCCCGGCTTCGCCACGAACCGGTTCGTCTACCTCTACTACGCGCCGCCGCTGTCGACGCCGCCGAACGGCTCCCCGCCCGACGGCACCCCGGCGGAGTTCGCGCGTTTCGACGGCGTCAACCGGCTCTCGCGCTTCAGGCTGAACACCGACGGCACCCTCGACCTCGCGAGCGAGAAGAGCGTCCTGGAGGTGAGGGCGAGCCGCGGCGCCTGCTGCCACGTCGGCGGCGACATCGACTTCGACGCCGCGGGCAACCTCTACCTGACCACCGGTGACGACAGCGAGCCCGGGTTCAACGACGGTTACGCCCCCCTGGACGACAGGCCGAACCGCAACCCCGCGCTCGACGCGCAGCGCGGCGCGGCCAACACCAACGACCTGCGCGGCAAGGTGCTCCGGATCAAGGTCAACGCCGACGGGTCGTACTCGATCCCGGCCGGCAACATGTTCGCCCCGGGGACCGCGAACACCCGCCCGGAGATCTACGCGATGGGCTTCCGCAACCCGTTCCGGATGAGCGTCGACAAGGCGACCGGCGTCGTCTACCTCGGCGACTACGGCCCCGACGCCGGCACCGCCGGTCCCCGCGGGCCCGGCGGCCAGGTCGAGTTCAACCGGATCACCGGGCCCGGCTTCTTCGGCTGGCCGTACTGCACCGGCAACAACACCCCGGCCGAGACCTACGCCCGCTACGACTACGACACCTCGACGATCGGCGCGAAGTACGACTGCGCGGGCGGTCCCGAGAACACCTCGCGCAAGAACACCGGCCTGGTCAAGCTGCCCGCGGCCAAGCCCGCCTGGATCACCTACGACGGCTGCACCCTGGTTCCGGAGTTCGGCTGCGGCGCCGAGTCGCCGATGGGCGGCGTCGTCTACCGCTACTCCGCCGCGCTGAACTCGCCGGTCAAGTTCCCGCAGTCGCTCGACGGGCACTTCCTCGCCGGTGAGCTCCAGCGTCAGTGGATCAAGGACATCGAGGTCAACGCGAACGGCACCCGGGGCACCATCCAGCCCTTCCCCTGGTCGGGCAAGCTGGTGATGGACATGGCGTTCGGCCCCGACGGCGCCCTCTACGTGCTCGACTACGGCACCGGCTGGTTCAACGGCAACCAGGACTCGGCGCTGTACCGCATCGAGCACATCGGCGCCGGTGGGCGGGCGCCCATCGCCAAGGCGACCTCCGACAAGGTCTCCGGGAAGGCGCCGCTGACCGTGGCGTTCTCCTCGGCGGGCAGTTCCGACCCGGACGGCGACGCGCTCACCTACTCCTGGGCGTTCGGCGACGGCGGCACCTCCACCGCGGCCAACCCCACCCACACCTACACCACCGACGGCAGGCGGATCGTCACGCTGACCGTGCGGGACGGCACCGGCAACACCGCGACGGCCAACGTCGAGATCAACGTCGGCAACACCGCGCCCGTCGTGAGGATCGACCTCCCGCTCAACGGGCAGGTGTTCGGCTTCAGCGACGCCGTGCCGTACCGGATCACGGTGACCGACGCGGAGGACACGACGATCGACTGCGCGAAGGTGAAGATGACCTACATCCTCGGTCACGACACCCACGGGCACCCGATGGCCACCGCCAACGGCTGCTCGGGCACGATCCAGACGCCCGGCAACGGCGAGCACGACGGGGCCGCCAACCTGTTCGGGGTCTGGGACGCCGAGTACACCGACGCGGGCGGGCTCACCACCCACACCCAGCACGTCACCCAGCCGAGGAACCGGCAGGCCGAGCACTACACCACCTCCCAGGGGGTGGTCCAGTACGACAAGCCGACCGCGCACGGGGCGAAGACCGTGGGCAGCATCGAGAACGGCGACTGGATCTCCTTCGACCCCTACGTCCTGAGCGGCGCCACCAGGCTCACCGCCCGGGTCTCCTCCGGCGGGGTCGGCGGGACGATCCAGGTCAGGGCGGGGTCGGCGACCGGGACCCTGCTGGGCACCGCCACCGTGGCACCGACCGGCGGGTGGGAGACGTTCGTCGACGTCTCCGCCACCCTGACGAACGCCCCGGCGGGAACCACCAGGCTCTTCCTGGTCTTCGCCGGGGGGACGGGCCCGCTGTTCGACGTGGACGACTTCACCCTGACCACCGGGACGGGCCCGCCCACCGGCACGCTGCTGTCGGCGGGGCGCCCGGTCACCGCGTCCTCGACGGAGAACGCCGCCTCGGCGGGGTCCAACGCGGTGGACGGCAACCTCGGCACCCGCTGGTCGTCGGCGTTCTCCGATCCGCAGTGGATCTCGGTGGACCTGGGCACGGCCAGGCAGGTGAACCGGGTGAGGCTGCAGTGGGAGGCCGCGTACGGCACGGCGTACCGGATCGATACCTCGACCAATGGCACGACCTGGACGCAGGCGCACGCCACGACCGCCGGTGACGGCGGCGTGGACGACGTGAGCCTCACCGCGACCAGTGCTCGATACGTGCGGGTGTACGGCACCCAGCGCGCGACCGCGTACGGCTACTCCCTCTGGGAAATGGAGGTCTACGGTGCGTAATGTCATCGCGGTTGTCACCGCGTTGTTCGTCGTCATGATCGGTCTGGGTGCTCCGGCCCTGGCAGCCGATCCGGCATACAAGGTTCTGGTCTTCTCCAAGACGGCCGGGTTCCGGCACGACGCCATCCCCGCGGGCATCACCGCGCTGCGCGGGCTGGCGACCGAGAACGGCTTCACCGTCGACGCCACCGAGGACGCCGGCGCCTTCACCACGGCCAACCTGGCCCAGTACCGGGCGGTCGTCTTCCTGCTGACCACCGGCGACGTGCTCAACGCCACGCAGCAGACGGCGTTCGAGTCCTACATCGGCGGCGGCGGCGGATACGTGGGCGTCCACGCCGCGGCCGACACCGAGTACGACTGGCCCTGGTACGGCAACCTCGTGGGCGCCTACTTCGCCTCCCACCCCGCCATCCAGCAGGTGACCGTACGGGTGGAGGACCGCACGCACCCCTCGACGGCCCATCTCCCGGCGAACTGGGTGCGCACCGACGAGCTGTACAACTACCGCACCAACCCCCGCTCCACCGCCCACGTGCTCGCCACGCTGGACGAGTCGACCTACTCCGGCGGGTCGATGGGGGCCGACCACCCGATCTCCTGGTGCAAGGCCTACCAGGGCGGCCGGTCCTGGTACACCGGCCTGGGCCACACCATCGCGTCCTACACCGAGCCGAACTTCCGGGCGCACCTGTACGGCGGGCTCCGCTACGCGGCCGGGGTCGTCTCGGGCGACTGCGGGACCACCCCGAACCCGACGCCCACCCCGACGCCCACCCCCACGCCGAGCCCGGGTGTCGTGCTGCTGTCGTCCGGGCGTCCGGTCACGACCTCCTCCACGGAGAACGGGGCGTTCGTCGGGAGCAACGCGGTGGACGGCAACGGCGGCACCCGCTGGTCGTCGGCGTTCTCGGACCCGCAGTGGATCTCGGTGGACCTGGGCACGGCCAGGCAGGTCAGCCGGGTGAGGCTGCAGTGGGAGGCCGCGTACGGCAGGGCGTACCGGATCGAGACCTCGGCCAACGGCACGACCTGGACGCAGGCGCACGCCACGACCGCCGGTGACGGCGGCGTGGACGACGTGAGCTTCACCGCGACGAGCGCCCGCTACGTGCGGGTGTACGGCACCCAGCGCGCGACCCCGTACGGCTATTCCCTGTGGGAGCTGGAGGTCTACGGCAGATAGGCCGCCGGGGCCGCGAAGGCGGGCCCCGAGGTCTCCCGCTCTTTCCTGGACGAGAATCCCAGGCCGGTCCACCGGCCTGGGATTCTCGTCGTTTCCGGGCGGTCGCCACCGGGGCGCGGCCCCGGGGATTCCTCATGCCGTCCCCGGGAGGACGGGAGCGCGGCGTGGGGCGCGGCACATCGCCGACCCGCGACCGGACGACAAGCCCGTTATGGCACTCGACCAGGCCGGTACGTCGGTGACCTGCTGTACGGACGACAGACCGTGCGGGCGATCTGTCTTCAGGCCTTGCACGTCTCTCGTGATTTCGGAAGACCCGGGCTCGCTCTGACCACATCAGGTCACAGCGAAAAGCTGGCGAGGATTGACGTTGACTCAGGTCCGGCTATCACCCAGATTTCGGGCATTCCTGTTTTTCGGGGGATGTACGGAGGTTGCAATGAAACGTGCGAGATTAGCCATTCTCGCAATCGCGGTCCTGCTCCTCGGCTTGGTCGTGAGCACACCCGCGGCGGCGATACCCGATCCACCCGCCGGCGACGACGGAGTACACGTCTACGTCGGCGAGCTCACCGCGCAGCAGCTGGACGCGCTGCTGAAGTCGGGTGTCGAGCGCGAGGAACTTCGCATCACCAAGTCCGCGGACGGCAAGAAGGTCAACGTCGAGGCGATCCTCGGCGCGGCACAGGCGGAGCAGCTCCGCAAGGCGGGCCTCGGCCTGAAGATCCAGCAGTCCGCGGCGGCGAGCAGGCAGGCGGCCAAGGGGGACGGCGTCTTCAAGCCGTACAGCGGCGCCGGAGGCATCCGCGAGCAGATCGTCGACGCGGCGAACGCCAAGCCGAACATCGCCAAGGTCGTCGACTTCGGCACCACCGTCAAGGGGCAGCCGCTCACCGCGATCAAGGTGACCAAGAACGCGCGGCAGCTCAAGGACGGGGCGCGCAAGGCCGTGCTCTACATGTCCGCCCAGCACGCCCGTGAGTGGATCACCCCGGAGATGACCCGCAGGCTCCTGCTCCACTATCTGAACGGCTACGGCACCAACCCCGAGATCACCAAGCTGGTCGACACCGTCGAGCTCTGGTTCATCCCGGTCGCCAACCCCGACGGTTACGACCACAGCTTCACCGGAGACAACCGCCTCTGGCGCAAGAACCTTCGCGACAACAACGGCGACGGCCAGCTCACCAGCGCCGACGGCGTCGACCTGAACCGTAACTTCGCCTACAAGTGGGGCTACGACAACGAGGGCTCCTCCGACAACCCGGCCAGCCAGACCTACCGGGGCCCGAGCGCGCAGTCGGAGCCCGAGACCAAGGCCGTCGACAACCTCGCCGGGCGGGTCGACTTCACCTACATCCTCAACTACCACTCGGCCGCGCAGCTGCTGCTGTACGGCATCGGCTGGCAGCAGGCCACCCCCTCTCCCGACGACCTCATCTTCGAGGCGCTGCTCGGCGACGACGCGACGCCCGCCGTACCCGGTTACGACCCCGACATCGGCGCCGAGCTCTACACGACCAACGGCGAGACCGACGGTCACATGACCAACAAGCACGACGCGCTGACGATCACGCCGGAGATGACCACCTGTGAGGTGGCGGTCGAGAGCGTCCCGGACGACGAGTGGACGCTCGCCGACTGCGCGGGCGGCTCGGGTTTCACCTTCCCCGACAGTGAGGCCCTGATCCAGGCGGAGTTCGCCAAGAACGTCCCGCTCGCGGTCGACCTCGCCAAGTCCGTGAAGAACCCCGACAACCCGGTCTCCCCGGTGAACCGCACGGTCCCCGACTTCCGGCCCGACAGCTTCACCGTCTCGTACGGCGACCCGCAGCCGGTGGCCGTGACCATGCGACGCTCCCTGCTGACCAAGCAGCTGCGCTTCCGGATCAACGGCGGCCCCGTGCGCCTGCGCGGCCTCAGCGAGTGGAACGGCGGCGAGCGGTACGGCGACGAGAACGACCTGTACTTCGCCGAGTACCGCTCCAAGGTGGAGGGCGCCAAACCGGGCGACAAGGTCGAGGTCTGGTTCACCGGCTACAAACCCGGCACCGGGACCGTGGAGAGCGAGCACTTCACGTACAAGCTGGAGAAGAAGTCCAAGGCCAAGGTGCTCGTCGTGGCGAACGAGGACTACACCGGCTTCAACCCGGACTACCCGGCGTCGGTGACCGCGCCGAAGTACGCGGCGCAGTACCGGCAGGCGCTGCAGACCGCCGGATACTCCTCGGAGACGTGGGACGTCGACGCCCAGGGCGTGCCGCACCACCTCGGGGTGCTCGGCCACTTCAAGGCGGTGGCCTGGTACCTCGGTGACGACCGGCTCGCGATGGACGCCCAGGACGTGGAGACCGAGACCCCGTTCGGCCCGCTTCCCGACATGGACGTCAAGCGGCAGCAGCAGGACCTGACCGTCTCGGTCCGCGACTACCTCAACGAGGGAGGCAAGCTGCTCTACACCGGGGAGACCGCCGCGTACTTCGGCTTCTTCGGCACCAGCCTCGGCGGCATCTACTACGGCCTGGACGGCGCGCCGGACTCCGACTGCGTCATCACCAGCCAGGACGGCTTCTTCGAGGAGTGCCTCATCCTCGCCGACGACTTCGCCCAGTACTACCTCGGTGTCTACGGCCGCAACCCGCGCGTCGGGCCGACCGGCTTCACCGGCACCGGTCCCGGGTTGAACGGCACGAGCGGCACCTTCGGCGGCCCGGCGGTCGCCGACAACCCGCTGGACGAGGCCGGCACCCTGCAGGTGACCAGCGACACGCTGCCACCCGCGCAGTTCCCGCAGTTCAAGAGCTCGGCCGCGGCCGACTACATCGGGGCGACCGGTCCGTTCGACCCGGTCGAGGGCGACTGGTACGTGGCGGGCCCGCACACCGACGACGCGTACAAGAGGCTGACGCGCACGATCGACCTGGCGGCGGTCCCCGCCGCGCAGCAGCCCAAGCTCCAGTTCCAGCTCTCGTACAACACCGAGCAGGGCTACGACAACGTCATCGTCGAGGCGCACACGGTCGGCCAGGACAACTGGACGACCCTGCCCGACCTCAACGGCGGCACCGCCACCGACGTCCCGACCGAGTGCGAGGCCGGCTTCCTGCTGGACGAGCACCCGTGGCTGCTGCGCTACCTGACCCCGGGCAACCCCTGCACGCCGACCGGGACGAGCGGTTCCTGGAACGCCTTCACCGGCGACTCCGGCGGCTGGCAGCAGGTGGCCTTCGACCTGTCCGCGTACGCGGGCCAGCAGGTCGAGGTGTCGATCAGCTACGTGACCGACCCCGGCACCGGCGGCGTCGGCGCGTTCGTGGACGACACCAGGATCACCACCACCGGCGGCCAGCTCGCCGCCGAGGGCTTCGAGTCCGGTCTCGGCGCCTGGGCGATCCCCGGACCGCCCCCGGGCAGCCCGGCGAACGCCGGTGACTTCACCAGGGCCCAGGCCGACAAGACGGCGGCCGTCTCGACGAAGGACTCCGTGTTCCTCGGCTTCGGCCTGGAGCAGGTGGCCAGCCCCGCCGAGCGCGCCGCGACCATCAAGAAGATCATGAAGCACCTGATCGGGTAACCGGGTCGTCCCACCGGTAACCCTGACCCGATCGTGAGGCCGGGCGCCACGCAGGTGGCGCCCGGCCTTCACGCGTGCGGGGTCCCCGTCCCGCCGCGGTGATCGTGCGGGCCGGTTTTCGGCTGCCCGTCAGGCCAGCCGGTACTCCCATCCCTCGCGCCAGCCGAAGTCGGCGTCCACCAGCTTCTCCAAGGGGACATCGTCGATGAGGTGATCGAACGCCCACCGTGTCGCGACGTGGCCGATCACCAGGACTCGCGTGTCGGACCAGCGTAGGGACAGGTCACCGAGGAAGCGGCCCACGCGACGCACCGCCTGCCGCCAGCTCTCTCCTCCCGGATATGGCGTGTCGAGGTGCTCGGACCGGTTCCGGTGCAGCCGGATCGCGGGCATGCCGTTGCCGGCGCCGTAGTCGCACTCCCGCAGCCGCCAGTCATGCAGGATCGGGATATCGGTGTCGGCGAACGCCAGGGAGGCGGTCTCGACCGCCCGGGCGAGGTCGGAGGTGAAGACGGCCGCCAGGCCGTCCTCGCGCCGTCGCTCGCCCAGTTCCCCGGCCAGGTGCCGTCCCCGCTCGGACAGGCGGCCGGGCAGCCATCCGGTGGCGACCCCCCGATCGTTGTCCTGGCTCCACGAATGTGTCTCGAACACGATCTCTATCGGCATGACGTCACGCTAACGCCGCCCCCGACGCGCCTCCCGGCTCTTCTCCCGAAGCGGACGGTCATCATCTGGCGGAGCGCAGAAGAGGCGACGATAGAAGTCCGGGCTGTGTTCGGTTTTGCGAGTCGTCCCACCGTCCCGATACCAGGCGAGGGCCAGGATCCAACCTCGACAGCGCCGATACCAAGTCGTACCGTTCAGGGTCCGTGTCGGAAAATCATGGGAGCGGCCTCAATGATTAAAGCTGTCATCGGCCCGGAGCAGTACGGTACCAATCCGTACTCGGTTTCCACCGCCAAGTACCGCATCGAGAATCCGCGCATCACGCCGGGCCAGAACATCGCGACGTTCCACCTGACCCGGCGGCGCGACATGGACGACGAGGGCACCGTCACGGACTGGTTGTCTCCCGCCGAATACCCGGACCGGATCATCACCGTGCCCAGCCTGGGCATGGCGTTCAAGCAGGACGTCGGTATCCGCGGGAAGACCATCACCCTCAACACCAGCCATTCGGAGTATCAGCTCTACCAGAACAACCAGGAATTCGTGGCGCTGCGGGAAGCGGAAATCTGGCCCCGCTACTACGTCATCGACTGGGTCTTCACCGAGCGGCCCGCCTGTGGCGCCAAGTTCCACAATTGGAAAGTCGTCGCGGGTGGCTGTGAGCGCCTCCTCGACCACTGCGAAGACCAGCAGAGCCTGCGTCTGTGGGACCGCGACAAAGGTGGGGAATGGCCGTACAGCAATCGCCCCGACGCGCATATCACCGTCCACAGCATGTTTGACCCCAGCACCGCCACCAGTGATATCAAGGCTGCCGCCGCCGCCTACAAGAAGTCCCTGCAGAAGTAATCTCTCGCCGCCGGGGGTAGTCCAGACCACCGTCGTGCTGGTCTGCCCCCGCGACCCAGAGAGACCGCCGGGTACCTGATCCGGGGTGGAGGGGGACTCAAACGCGCTCAGACGCGCCGGCTGGCGAGAGGGACGTGGCCGGGGCCGGTGCGGTGCGCACCAGCGAGTCGTAGGTGTCGTTCGTACGCTCCAACGGGACGCCGAGCGACCGTGCGAAGCAGTCGAGCTCCTCCTGAACGGCGATGCCGGACTCCTGCCCGTGTACGGTGCGTTCGATCTCAACGAACGCTCCGGCGTGCTCCACCTCGTCGACGCAGATCGTCATCTCCCCCAACGCTGCGGTGCGCCGGGTCTTCACAATGCGAACCGTGGGATGAAAGCCCATGAGTGTGATGGCGTGGTGCATCTACTCCCGGTCGGCGACGGTCGTCTCGTGCTCCAGGCACGCCATCGCGTTGTCAACGGGCCGCTTCACGGTGAACAGGTGCCGACCCTGCTGGGTGCGCAGCCTGGCGAACGACCTGCCGATCTTGCTGTCGGCGTAGGTCCACCCGTCCTCGGCGTACGCCTGATCGTCCTGGTGCGAAGGGGCCGACAGCAGAGCTCCTCTCTGAGTGAGAGCGTCCTCCAGCGCCGCCAGGTCATCCACCCGGTACTTGACCTCGATCTCCTGCACCCCGTGCGTGACAATGGCCTCCCCGGTCTCTACCGCAACTCGGGGAGCCTACCGGGAGCGTCACAGCTCCCACGCGAGGAACATCGCAACTGGCCGCTCCTTATCGACACGTTGAGAGGTAGAACATCCGCACGGCCACCGGACTCTGAAAAGTGGCCGGCCCAGCGCTCTGCAACGACACCGAACGGGTTCCGCGGCTGTTCTGAACGCAGTGGGCCGGGCACCCGGACGCCCTGAACACTTAGCCCTTGCGCTAAGTGTTTCTGCGGGAAATACTTAGCCGCATGGCACAGTATTCGGCTGAGCTCGACGGCGTGTTCGTCGCCCTCGCCGACCCGACGCGGCGCGGCGTCATCCGGCGCCTCGGCCGCGGCCCGACGAGCGTGGGCGATCTCGCCCGCGAGTTCCCGATGACCCTTCCCTCCTTCATGAAGCACGTGCGGACGCTGGAGGCGAACGGCCTGATCCGCACGGTCAAGCTCGGCCGGGTGCGCACCTGCGTGCTCAACCGCGACCGTCTCGCTCTCGTCGACGGCTGGCTCGAAGAGCAGCGCCAGGTCTGGGAAGAGCGCACCGACCGGCTCGAACGCCTCGTCACCGATCCCAAGGAGAAACACCCGTGAACCCCGATCTCGACCTGACCCTGCGGCGGGTCATCCGCGCGCCCCGCGCCGCCGTGTGGAGCGCGTGGACCGACCCGTCCCTCTTCGAGAGGTGGTGGGTCCCGGCGCCGACCGTGTGCCGCGTCGAGCGCCTCGACGTCCGGCCCGGCGGGGCGATCGTGACGCGGCTGAGCGACGACGGGGTGGACTTCGTCCCGCACATGGACGCGAGTTTCCTCGTCGTCGACGAGCTTGAGCGGATCGTGTACACGAACGCGATCGACAGCGCCTGGCGCCCCGCGAATCCCGCGCCGGTGCCGATGACGGCCGAGATCACGCTGAGCGACCATCCGGACGGCACGGACTACCGGATCACCATCCGGCACGGCGATCCGGCCGCCCGCGCCCGCCACGAGGAACTCGGCTTCCTCGACGGCGTGGGCTCGGTCACCGAGCAACTCGCCGTGCTCGCGGAGAGCCGGGCCGCGCGGTGAAGATCACTCTCACGGAGTTCGTCACCCTCGACGGGGTCAGCCAGGGGCCCGGCTCGCCGGCCGAGGACACGAGCGACGGCTTCACCCGAGGCGGCTGGCTCGTGCCCTACCTGGACGAGCTCTTCGTCCGGCGTACCTCCGAGTGGCTGGACCTCGCCGACGGTCTGCTGCTCGGGCGGCGAACCTACGAGGCGTTCGCCCGGGACTGGCCGCGGATCACCGACCCGGACGACCCGTACACCGAGCGGATGAACTCACTGCCGAAGTACGTGGTGACCAACACCCTCACCGAAGGGAACTGGCATCCGACGACCGTGCTCCGCGGCGACCCGATCCAGACCGTCGGGGAGCTCAAGGCGCGGCCAGGACGGGAACTTCAGGTCCACGGGAGCGCGCGACTCGGCAACGCCCTGCTGGCGGCGGGCCTCGTCGACACGCTCCGGCTCGTCGTCGCCCCGGCCGTGACCGGTTCCGGGCGGCGGCTGCTCGACCACCCGAGCGGCCCCGTCGGCCTTCGGCTCGTCCATCACGAGGTGACGGCGAACGGCCTGCTGCTGCTCCGGTACGAGACCGCCGGCGCCGCCCCGGTAGCGGAGTACGAGGGCGTCACGGCCTTTGTCTAGTGCGGTGACCAGGAGCGGACACGTTCACCGTTTTGGATCACACCGAATCGCGGTGGGGGCGGACTGATCTCCGTGGTGACGTGGGGAATCCACCGGGGGCGCCTGGACCTCTACGCGAGGAACGGAGGAAGTCCTTGAGCCGGGACCCGGAGCGCGTGAGTTGACCTCAACAGCGCTTGAGGTCGCAGGCTGGGCGGCGACGTACACGAGCGAAGGGGAATCCTGTGAAGGCAGCCGCGTTTTTCGAGTTCGGCGGGCCCGAGGTGTTGCGGGCGACGGAGCTTCCGACGCCCGAGGCGGGTGAGGGGCAGGTGCGGGTGCGGATCAGGGCCGCGGGCGTGCAGCCGTTCGACCTGGCCATCAGGTCGGGGTGGACCCCGGAGGGGGTCGGCGGTGGGCTGCCTCGCGTGCCGGGCAACGAGTTCGCCGGGGTGGTCGACCAGGTGGGCGCGGGGGTGGACGAGGTCTCTGCCGGTGCCGAGGTCCTGGGCTTCAACCTGCTGAACGCCTACGCCGAGTACGTGGTCGTGCCCGCGGAGAACGTCACGCCCAAGCCCGCGAACATGCCCTGGGACGTGGCGGGCGGTTTCACCGCCGGGACCCAGACCGCCCACATCGCGCTGCGGCAGCTCGGGGTGGGGGAGGGCGACACGGTCCTGGTCCACGCCGCCGCGGGCGCGGTCGGCACCGCGGCGGTCCAGCTCGCCCGGCTCTGGGGGGCGGCCACGGTGATCGGCACGGCCCGCGAGGAGAACCACGACTACCTGCGCGAGCTCGGCGCGATCCCCGTCACGTACGGCGAGGGCCTGCTGGAGCGGGTGCGCGCCCTCGCCCCCGGCGGGGTGGACATGGTCCTGGACGGCGCGGGCGGCGAGGCGCTGGAGGTCTCCCTGCAACTGGTGAAGGGTGAGCGCATCGTCACGCTCGTCGAGCACGGCAGGGCAGCGGAGCTGGGGGTGCAGGTGACCAGGGGGGTGCGGCTGGCGTCCCGCCTGGCCGAGCTCGCCGCCCTGTACGCCGAGGGCAGGCTCGTCTTCCCGGTACGCCGTACCTACCCCCTGGAGCGGGCCGCGGACGCCCACCGCGAGGTCGCCACCGGGCACGGGCGGGGCAAGGTCGTGCTGGTCATGGACTGATATGGCCGTATCGCTGGTCTTATGACCAGAACCCTTAGTAAGGTTTCTTGTTAATAACGTGCTATCCGTCGGCTCGTTGGACAGTCCCGCCTCCCATTTCTCGCTCCAGGAGGAGTCCACGTGCATCTGCGACACAAGCTGGCCACCGGTACCGCCGCCGCGATCGGCGTAGGGTCCCTGTTCGCCCTGCTGCCGTCCACCGCGGCGGTGGCCCACGGGTCCATGTCGAACCCGCCCAGCCGGGCCTACGTCTGCAAGAACGAAGGTCCGGAGACCCCCAAGTCGGAAGCGTGCAAGGCGGCCGTCGCGGCCGGGGGCACCCAGGCGTTCTACGACTGGCACGAGGTGTCCCGGCTCGAAGCGGGCGGCAACCACCGCCAGATCATCCCCGACGGCCAGCTGTGCGGCGCCGGGCGGGACAAGTACCGCGGGCTCAACCTCGCCAGGGCCGACTGGCCCGCCACCTCGGTCTCCCCGGGGCCGCTCACGGTCACCTACCACGCGACCGCGCCGCACGCGAACAGCAACTTCGAGTTCTACATCACCAAGCAGAGCTGGAGTCCCACCCAGCCGCTGCGCTGGTCGGATCTGGAGCACATCAGGACCTTCAACAACCAGAACCCCACCCAGTTCACCAACTGGACGATCAACCTCCCGCAGCGGAGCGGCCGCCAGCTCATCTTCTCGATCTGGCAGCGCATCGTGGGCAGCACGGAGGCCTTCTACACCTGTTCCGACGTGAACTTCGGCGGCACCAATCCCAGCCCCGACCCCACGCCGACCCCGACGGTGACTCCCACGCGGACCCCCACCCCGACCCCGACGCCCACCCCGACGAGCCAGCCGGGCGGCACCTGGAAGGCGGGCACCGCCTACGCGGTGGGCGCCACGGTGACCTACGGCGGCGTGACCTACCAGTGCCTGCAGGCGCACACCGCGCTGACCGGATGGGAGCCGCCGAACGTCGCGGCCCTGTGGCGACGCGTCTGACCCGGTGAGATCCGGCCGGGGTGGCCGCCGCCGCCCCGGCCGGGATCGTCGCTCTCCCGAGAATCCTCCCGAGAACCGAGGAGTTCGTCATGAAGCGTGGGGTTCCGGTGGTCCCGGCGGTCGTCCTGGGAGTTCTCCTGCTCTCCGGCTGCGGTGCCGGCAGCATCCAGGAACTCCGCGGAGGCCCCGCCGGTCACGGGGCGCACGGCACCCCGGGTGTCCCCGTCCAGCCGCCGCCCCCCGTTCCCGCCCAGGGCACGTCCGGCGCCTCCGGCCAGGGTTCCGGCCACGAAGCGCACGGCGGCTCCGGGCAGGGGTCCGGCCAGGATCCCGGCCGGGCTTCGGGCCAAGGCGCCGATCATGGTTCCGACCACTCGGCGCACGGCGCGGGCGCGGGACTGCCCAGCCCCTCGCCCGCCCCGCCGGCGGGGACCGCCGCGGGAGTCGCCTTCAACGCCCCCGACGTGATGTTCCTGCAGATGATGGTGCCCCACAACACCCAGGGGGTACGGTTGGTGCGGCTGGTGCGCGAGCGGCCGGTCCGCCCCGAGGTCAAGGAGCTCGCCGAGGCGATCGGCGTGACCCAGGAACGCGAGTCCGCCTCGATGTCCGGGCTGCTGAACGCCTGGGGGCGGCCCGCGACCGCGAAGGACGACGAGCACGCCGCCCACGGCGGGATGCCGGGGGTGAGCGAGGAGGAGATGGCGGCGCTGATCGCCGCTCCACCGGCCGAGTTCGAGCGGAGGTTCCTCGACATGCTGATCGCCCAGCAGGACGACGCCGCCCAGATGGCCAAAGTGGAGGTCGCGACCGGGCTGCACTCCCAGGTCACCGAGATGGCCAGGCGCGTCGACGTCTCGCGTACGGCACAGATCGCGCAGATGCTGGCCTTGCGCGACCAGTAAGGATTTGTCCTTACACTCCCTTATGTGAGATATATTCCCTACTTGATATAAGGGGAATTAAGGGGAGAGTCATGCGCAAGATCTTTGGGGTCGTGGCCGGGTTGGTCCTGGCCGGGACCCTGGCCGCGTGCGGGGGGACGTCCACCGACACGGCCCAGCCCGCCGGCGGCACGCCGAAGGCCGACGCCCCGCTCAGGGTCGGGGTCAACCCCGTGCCCCACGGCGAGGTGCTCAAGTACGTCAAGGACAACCTCGCCGCCAAGGCCGGGCTGAACCTGGAGATCGTCGAGTTCACCGACTACGTCCAGCCCAACACCCAGCTGGACGAGGGCAACCTGGACGCGAACTACTTCCAGCACATCCCGTACCTGGAGGAGTTCTCCAAGGGCAAGGACATCAAGCTCAGCTGGGTCGCCCCGGTGCACATCGAGCCGCTCGGCCTGTACTCCAAGAAGATCAAGAACGTCTCCGAGCTCGCCCAGGGCGCCCAGGTGGCACTGCCCAACGACGCGAGCAACCTCGGCCGCTCGCTCAAGCTCCTGGCCGACAACGGCGTGATCACCCTCAAGGAGGGCGTGGGCGTCAAGGCCACCGAGCGCGACGTCGCGGGCAACCCCAAGGGACTGGAGTTCAAGCCCCTCGAGGCGGCCCAGCTGCCCCGCTCCCTGGAGGACGTGGACGCCGCGATCGTGAACGGCAACTACGCCCTGGAGGCCGGGCTGCAGCCCGCGACCGACTCCCTGATCCTGGAGAAGGGCGAGGGCAACCCGTACGCCAACGGCCTGGTCACCGTCCCGGGCAAGGTGGACGACCCCCGCGTGAAGAAGCTCGCCGAGCTCCTCACCGGTCCCGAGGTCAAGAAGTTCATCGAGGACAGGTACAAGGGCGCGGTCCTGCCCGCCGAGTGACCCGCCCGGTGCTCCGTCCGGTGCCGTTTCCGGTGATCCGCCCCGGGGCGGTCACCATCTCCCGCGCGACGCCTCGGCCGCGCCTCCCCGCCAGTCTCGCGGGGGGCGCGGCCGACGGCTTTTCCAGGACCGGCGGGCCTGTGACGACGAACGGGAGGCCGCGGTCCGCATCTACCTCCATGAGGTGACGTTTGAGATCCGCGTGGGGGATAGATGGGGTGGGTTGGCTCGAAGGAGGAGATCCCATGACCATCGCAGGCGGCATCGTTCTCATTATGCTCGGCGCCATTCTCACGTGGGCGGTCGAATTCGACATCGCCGGATTCGACATCAACATCGTCGGTGTCATCCTGATGATCGGCGGCCTCGCGTGGCTCCTGTTCGCCGTGTACCGGCTCAGCCTCGCCCGCCGGGCGGTGGTGCCGGACTCGACGACCACCACGGTGATCGACGACCCCGTCACCCAGCGCCGCACCTACCAGGAGCGCCACTACAACGACCCCCCGGCGGTGTGATCCCGCGGACCTCTCCGGCGGGGGAGCCGCGACATCGGCGGGTACCGCCGGCCGATCCGGGTCCGTTAGAAAGCGGTCCCCACGGGTAGGCGTGCCGTTTCAATGAACGCGAACGGAGGGCACAGGACGTGAGCAGAGTCGTATCCCGCGGTGCGAGCGCCGTGAGCGGAATGCTCGGTGGCGCGATCGCCGGGGTCATCTTCAAGCAGGTCTGGAAGCTCGCGTCGGGCAAGGACGACGCCCCCCAGGCGACGTCGGACGAGTACGGCTGGGGCGAGATCCTCGTGGCGTCGGCCATCCAGGGCGCCATCTTCGGTGTGGTCAAGGCCGCGATCGACCGTTCCGCGTCCCGGAGCATCCACAGAGCCACCGGCAAGTGACCCCGTGAGGTAGCCGCCGTCACCACCGGCGGCCGGCCTCGCGCCGGATGGCCCCCGATCCCGTCTGCGGGACCGGGGGCCTTCGCACGTCCGAAACCGTCAGGCGGCTCCGGGACACGGGCGGGCGCCGGCCGACCGCCGCGCCGGGACACGGGAGGAGAGCACCTCCGCGTACACGGCGGAGGTCTGGGCGGCGATCCGGTTCCAGTCGTAGCGTGAGCGTGCCCGGGCGGCGGCCGCCGCCCCGTAGGCCGCCAGCAGGGACGGCGCGGCGAGCAACCGGCGCAGCGCCCCGCCCAGCGTGTGCGGCTCTCGCGGCGGGACCAGCAGGCCGGTGACCTCGGGGACGACGGTGTCCAGATGCCCGCCCACCGCGGACGCCACCACCGGTACGCCGCAGGCCATGGCCTCCAGCGGCACGATGCCGAACGGTTCGTACCAGGGCATGCTGACCACGACGTCCGCGGAGCGCATCAGGGTGGGGACGCTCTCCCTGTCCACCCTGCCGAGGAACCTGACACGGTCCGCCACGCCGCACCGGGCGGCCACGCGCGAGAGCCTGTCCGCCTCCGGGTCGTCCAGGTCGCCGCCGGCGACGACCAGGGTGGCGCCGGGAACGCGGGCGAGGGCGTGAATCGTGGTGTCCACGCCCTTGCGGCGGACGGGACGGCCGATGGCGAGCAGGACGGGCCCCGGGCCGAGGTCCCTCCTCGGGCCGGCGGGGGTGAAGGAGCGCACGTCGACGCCGCAGGGCACGACCCTCGCCCGGCTCCGCGGAATCCGCATCCTGCGCAGTTCCGCCACCTCGTCGGCACAGGTCGCGACGATCGCGTCCACCTGGGAGGCGACCATCGCCTCGATCTTGAGGCGCTCGCGCGGGCTGGAGTCGTCCGTGCCCTGGTGGCGGCGCTTGACCGTACCGAGGGCGTGGAAGGTGTGCACGATGGGGACGGCGGCGTCCCTCGCGGCGGCCAGGGCGGCCAGGCCGCTCATCCAGAAGTGGCTGTGGACCATGTCGGGTGGCGCGGCGCTCCAACGCCTGGCGAGCCACCGGCCGAAGTCGGGGATCCAGGGGAGCAGGTCGTCCTTGGACAGGGGCATGGCGGGTCCGGCGGGGACGTGGACCACGGTGACCCCGGGGGCCAGGGAGGTCTCCTCAGGCTGGGAGGGGCACTCCCTGCGGGTGTAGACGGTCACCTCGTGCCCGCGCGCGGCGAGCGCGAGGGACAGGGCGGCGACGTGGACGTTCTGGCCCCCGGCGTCGGCTCCGCCGACGGCTGCGAGGGGACTGGCATGCTCTGACACCATCGCGATCTTCATCGACACGGCTCCACCGGGTGTACGGGGCGGGCGTGCCTGCGTCCTAGGCATACCGGCCTCCCCTGCCCTGACCGGGGACTTTAAACGTGTTTGACCTTGGGATTCACGGGAAGGCGAGCAGTTTTGGACGGAAAGGAGTTCGACGATGGAGGCTCCCCAGTACGTCGCGGCGCGCGTGCAACGCGCGCTCGCCGAGGACGAGAGAACCACGGAACTCGGCATCCGGGTGGACATCCGGGGTGATCAGCTCTACCTGCGCGGCCAGGTCGCCAGCACCGACCGCAGCAAGCTGATCGCCGAAGTCGCCGGCGAGGCGGCCCCCGGGCTGGCCATCCACAACGAGATGGACATCGTGGACGTGCGGGACCCGGTGGGGGAGGAGAGGCTGTGAGAGACGTGCGGATCGCGGCGGTCGGTGACGTACACCTGGACGAGAGTCGCAAGGGGAGCTATCGCGAGCACCTCCACGACATCGGTGAGAAGGCCGACGTCCTGCTGCTCGCCGGGGACCTGACCCGGCACGGCACGATGGAGGAGGGGCGGGTGGTGGCGGACGAGTTCCGCGACCTGCCGATCCCGGTGGTGGCCGTGCTCGGCAACCACGATCACCACTCCGACCGGCCCGCCGAGATCGCCGCCCTGCTGCGCGACACCGGGATCGAGGTCCTGCACGACGACGCGACGGTGCTCGACATCGACGGGGTGCGGCTCGGGGTGGTCGGCGGCAAGGGCTTCGGCGGGGGGTACGCGGGCAAGTGCGCCAGCGACTTCGGCGAGCCGGAGATCAAGGCGTTCGTCGGGCACACCAAGCGGATCGCCGACCGCTGGCGGGTGGCGCTGAAGGAGCTGCAGGCCGACCGCAGGGTCGTGCTGTCCCACTACTCGCCGGTCAAGGACACCCTCGCCGGGGAGCCGCTGGAGATCTATCCCTTCCTCGGCAGCTACCTGCTGGCCGAGGCGGTCGACGCCGAGGGCGCCGATCTGATCATCCATGGGCACGCCCACGCCGGCACGGAGAAGGGTGTCACGCCGGGCGGTATCCGGGTGCGCAACGTGGCGCTGCCGGTGCTGGGCCGGGCGTACGGCGTGTATCTCCTCTGACGCGCTCTGACTGACGCGCTCTGACTGACGCGCTCTGCCGCGCTCTGACGCGCGGATCCGGCGCGCCCGTTCGGCGGGCGAATCCGACGGCGGGAGTCCGGCACGGGGAGTCCCGCCCGAGGAGAGGTAGCGGACGGACTCGTACGGCCTTGACCATGTCTTCTTCATGCCCTCGGGCATGAAGAAGCGGGCCGGGGGACACCCGGCCCGCGAGGCTTCTGTGGGAGTTCGGGGCGCTTACATGCTTCTTACGAATGTTCTTCGCGAGCGTGGTGCCCACGTCGAGAAGTGTGCCGGCCTCGGGCCCGCACCGGGTGGCGTACGGACATCAGGCCGTACGGGATCGTGTGCGGGTCGTGTGGCCCGCACCTGGAGGGTGTGCGAGCACTGGGCTCGCACCGGTCTGTGTGCGGCGAGCGCGAGGCTCGCGTCACACATTGAAGATGCTCACACCCCCGGGGCCGACGAGGAAGCCGAGGACGATGAGGACGATTCCCCAGAGGAAATCGCGACGGGCCAGGATGACGTAGATCCCGGAGATGACGAGAACGACTGCGATGATCCAAAGCAAGGTAGCCATAACCCGCCTCTGCCCTCACAATTCGCTACTTAACATCTTCATCATCCTCGGTTCTGTACAGATCAACTATCGGCTGGATGAACCACAGCCAGGCGCTCAGCAGGGCCACGGCCCCGGCGAACACCGCCGCCGGCCAGGCGTTGAGGACCGTTTCCGCGACGAGCGCCACCGAGCTCGTCATCGCGACCGCGAGCCCGGCGGCCCCCGCGATCCCGAGCGCGTTGGCGCGGTGCAGCATCTTCTCCTTCAGCCCGGTCCTGAAGAGCAGGCGGTGCTGGGCGGCGGGGGTGATGAAACAGACGGACGCGACGGCCGCGCTCAGCAGGGCGATGAAGAACAGCCAGCGCCCCAGGGCGTCCACTTTGTTGAAGCCCGCCGCGAACGGCAGGCTGAACAGGAAGGCGAACAGCACCTGCACGCCGGTGACCGCGACGCGCAGGCCCTGTAACAACTCGCCGAGTTCGCGGTCGACGCGTTCCTTGCGGGTCTCTCCGGGTTCGGGATGTTCCCTTTGCGCATGTTCAGGTTGAATCATGCGCATCGTTTACCCAAGGAAAGGTTTGGCATGCCTACCTGGGAAGTTACGGGGTACGGCGATGGCTATGGGAAGCCACAGTCACGAGGTCACCGACGCGATCCTGGAAACGCTGAAGCGAGCGAGCAGCGGGTTGAAGGACGCGGACGTCAGGTTCGCTCTTGCCGGAGGCTGTGCGGCCTACGCGCGTGGAGCCGCCCCCTCGCTCCACGACGTCGACTTCGTCCTCCCCCAGGAGGACGTGCCGCTCGCGCTCGAGGCGCTGGGCAAGCTGGGATTCGAGACGTCCAGGCAGCCGCCGGAGGACTGGCTGGTCAAGGCCTTCGACGAGGGCAGGCTGGTGGATCTGATCTTCTCGATCTGCGACCATCCGGTCACCCCCGAATTGTTGAAGCGGGCGGAGCCGATGAAGGCTTCGGCGGTGATCCTACCCGTCCTGGAGGCCACCGACCTGGTCATCTCCTGGCTGCTGCCGCTCTCCGAGCACAGTTGCGACTACGGCTCCCTGCTGCCCCAGGTCCGCGCCCTGCGCGAGCAGGTCGACTGGGACCGCGTCGCCGCCGTCGTCCAGGACTCCCCCTACGCCTCCACCTTTCTCACCCTTCTCCAGCGCCTTGACGTCATCCCCGGCCCCATCGACTCCTCCGGTGACCCGACCTGGCCGTGAGACACGACCGTCCCGCGAACGCGGAGGGGCCCCGCCGTCCGGCGGGGCCCCTCTCGTCGTCTCGTCCGGTGTGCCGGGTTCGGAATCCCGGATCCGCAGGTTCCGGATCACAAGACCCGTGCCCGGAAGTCCGGGTCAGAAGGTTCCGGGGCCCCCGCCGAAGGGGAAGCGGCCGTAGTACTCGCCGACACGGTCGCGGTACGCGGGCTCCTTGAAGTTCGCCTCGTCGAACTCGGGGGCGTCCTTGATCTCCTGCTTGGTGCGCGCGATGTAGACCTTCTTCTCCTGCGGGTCGATCTGCGTCACCGTGCTCGCCGGCAGGAGGACCTTCTTGCCGAAGATCCACGGTCCCGTGTCGACGACGAGGTAGCTCTCGCCGACCTCGTACGTCGCCTCGTCGATGGAGCCGATCTTCCCATCGGTGGCTTCGACGTGGTACCCGGCGACGTCGAGCGTCCTGTCCTGGTCGTACACGTCGGTTCGATAGTTCCAGAGCTCAGGTTGCATGGTTGAACATCTCCCTTGACTTGATACTCCGGGCTCCGGTCACGTACCCGAGCGAGGAGCCCTAAACGGCATTTCCCCAAGTCAGCAGGTGCGGAACACTGTTCGCTCGCCTTTGTTTCCACTCGAATCCGCAGGTCATCGCGAGCTTCGACCGCCGCACCCGGGACGTGAATCTCGCCGTCCGGTGCTCTTTGGCGGCATATATCTACTCATGTACGGACCACGGTGACGGGTCCGGTAAGCTTGTCGAAGTCAAGCGCCGCTAGCTCAGTTGGTTAGAGCAGCTGACTCTTAATCAGCGGGTCCGGGGTTCGAGTCCCTGGCGGCGCACCATGACCGCAGATCTTTGATCTGCGGTTTTCTGGTTTCCGAAGAACTTCGACGCATCGGTCGATCTTGCTTGGTCGCTCGCCGGCGGGCTGCGACGTCATTCGCCGGCGAGTCGCCGGTCGACGCGGGTGAGCAGGTCGTCGATCGGCTCACAGGCTGTGCAGCGCCACAGGCGCACGGTGCCGTCTCCGTGCGCGGTGGCCAGCAGCTTTCCGTCGCGGGAGAACTCGATGCTCTCGGCGGTGGTGGCGAAACCCCCCACCGTGATGGGGGGTGCGGCCACGTCGGTGCGCCAGATGCGGGCGGTCCCGTCGTGGCCGGTTCCCGCCACCCATCGCCCGTCGGGGCTGAAGGCAACGGACCACACCATGCCCTGGTGACCGCGTAACACCAAAGGCGCGCCCTTGCCGGATGCTCATGCCCGTTCGAAAGGCGCGTCCCGCGATACAGGAACGCCTCGTCCCGGTCGTGCCGGTCCCACTCGGCGGCGGCCTCGGCCAGCCGCCGGTGGGCGTGCAGCCGCTCGCGATCCTCCTCCGGCCAGGTGCGTAATCGGGGCCAGCCCCGGATCAACGCCTCGTGTGCGATGGTCACGGTGTTCTCCTCGGCCACGACCAGCCGCGCCGCGATCAACGTGTCGAGCACCTTGGCCGTTCGCCGTCCGTGGTGGCTCGCCTCCAGCTCGGCGCGGGGCGCACGTCTGCGGGTGTCCTCGGTTCCGTCGCCGGGCATGGTCAGCCGCAGGAACACGCCTTTGGCCACGTCCTGCTCGTCCGGGTCGAGCTCGCCGTAGACGCGCTCGGCGGTCTGCGAGATCGCGCCGCGCAGGTCACCGGTCGCCCGGAACGCGGCCACGGTGAGCGACTCGCCCCTACGGCGGCGCCAGGTCTCCAGAAGGGCGTGCGAGACCAGCGACAGCGCGCCCACCTGCCCGCTCGCCCCGTCCACGACCAGATCGACCAGCTCCGGGTCGACCTTCACCCCCGCGTGCCGGGCGGGGCCGGTGACGACGGCACGCAGGTCGTCGTCGTCCATCGTCCCGATCAGCACCTGGTTGTCCTGCAACGCGGACACGAGGGCCGGGTAATGGGCGCAGTGCCCGTAGAAGTCGGCGCGTACGCCGAGCACGACACGCACCCGCGGTTCACGGGCGGCGGCCAGGAGCGCCGCCACGAAGCCGCGGCGCTCATGCTCGTCCCGGCAGAGGGTGAACGTCTCCTCGAACTGGTCGACGACGATCACCAGATGGGTTTCGTCCGCTCCGCCGCTCAACGTCTGCGCGCACAGCGTGCGGATGGCATCGGGCGAGGCGGTGAGCGCCTCGTGGACCGGGCCGGCCACGATGCCCTGCGCGTTGGCGAGGCGAATGGACAGATGCCGCAGCGGCTGCTCGCCGGGAGTGAACGGAACAACCAGCCATTCGCCGCCGTTCCCCTCCGCCCCGGACCCCGTGAGAGCCGGCAACAGGCCCGCCCGCAGGACCGACGACTTCCCGGCTCCCGAGGGACCGAACAACGCGAGGAAGGAGGAGCCGGCCAGCCGTTCGCGTAGCTGTCGTACCAGCCGTTCGCGTCCGAAGAACAGGGGCGCGTTTTCCGGCCCGAACGGCGCCAGCCCCAGATAGGGGGCCGCGCTCTCTTCGGGGGCGGAACCGGCCGGAGCGAGCACGCTCATCAGGGCATGCCATCGGCTCTCCCACTCGTCACGATCGCCGCCGCACGCCTCGGCGTACGCGAGCGTGACCGCGAGACTCGGGACGACCACTCCACCGGCCGCCTCCGACAGCGCCGTCACCGAGAAATGCGCGCGCCGGGAAAGCTGACGGTAACTCGGTTTACCCGCCTTTTCTCTAAGTCCCCTGAGCTCGGCTGCGAATCGATGAAGAGGGTCGTTCTCCGGATCCAGCACACGCTCGGGACGGCCCATCGCTCTCATCCCCCGGTGACAGTGAAGGTCAATCTCGTCACGAACCGCTATCAGAAAATCGTGTGCTGTGAGACAAGCTTGACCAGCATGCTGACACCTCACTCCACGACCCGTCAAACATATAAAATTGCGGATTTGCGGACAATGCTTCAGGGGTGATCCTGCATGGTTCAGGGTTATGTCGAACTCGGTCAGGGACTGTCCTGTGGATCCATGACATCAATCGCCTTAACCTGGAGTGATGTCAATCGGCGGTACGGCGGCGTATGCCGATCTCGCGGGGTTGCCTCCACTGGTCAAATGTGCGCTCCAAACGGCCCGGCAGGCGGGCTTTGCTCCTTCCTGCCGTCCTGAGCAGGGGCGACTGCTGTACGCTCTGGCGGCCGGCGCCGACGTGATCGGGGAGACCGGAACCGGGTGCGGAGTGGGCCTGGCATGGCTGGCCTCGGGCGCCCGGCCGCAGGCCCGTCTGGTCAGCGTCGAACGGGACGCGCATCGAGCGGCCCTGGCCGCCCAGATCTTCCTCGATCATCCGCAGGTCTCGGTGATCTGTGCTGACTGGCGGGAGATCCATCGGGACGAGCCGTATGACCTGCTCGTGCTCGATGGAGGCGGCCAAGGCAAGAGCGGCGAGAAGCCGGCCGATCCGTACAGGCTGCTCAGGCCAGGAGGCACACTGGTCATCGACGACCTGACTCCGGCCCGGCAGTGGCCGCCGCGATTCGACGGCGCTGTCGACCAGGCGCGGATGCACTGGCTCGATCACCCCGGGCTGGACGCGGCGGAGCTTCGGCTCGCACCGGATCTGGCCGCGCTCGTGGCCACTCGTCGTTTTCCCGGGACGGCCGGCGCGGCGGATCGATGAACCGGGTCACGCAGCCAGATCCTGATCGAGGCAACGTCGACGGTGCCCCGGTAGATCCGTTCGCGTTTGTCGGTGCGCAGGGCCACCGCCCGGTTGCCCTTCAACTTGTTGATGCACCGTTCGGCGGTGTTGCGTTCCTTGTGTCGCTCACGGTCGAATCCTGGCGGTCGACCGCCCCGGCGACCTTGCTTGAGGCGGTTGGCCCGCTGGTCCTTCTCGGTGGGGATGACCGCCTGGACACCGTGCCGGCGCAGATGGGCGCGATCGGCGCGGGAGGAGTAGGCCTTGTCGGCCAGCACCCGCCTGGGACGCAGACGAGGCCGGCCAGGAATATCCCGTGCCTTCGCATGGAACCCCTCCCTCGCGCGAGTTGTCACCGACCGGGCCGTTCTCCTGTTTCCAGCCGGTAACGAACCTGCCGAATTCGTCCCCGGCCTGGTGGGCGCCTCGGCCTCGGCGGGCACCGCATGGGGAAATAAAGCAAAGGAAACTGCTTCTGATTTCTGCGTGTCGATGTGAGGTCTCGGGACGTGCTTAACTGATCGTTCTCAGAACACGCTTGACGGTTGCGCGGCATCATATGCGCCCGGAACGGTAGTCGGATCGAACTCCGCACGGGTGACGATCGTGGATTAACAGGCGCTGGTGTGAGTACCGGTATCGAGCAGTGCGCGAGGTGCTGGCCGGTGCGTCGATCGGGGGGGTCACCCGGCTCCGGCCGCCTCCTTGGACTCGGTGCCCGGAGGGCTTCCTCCGGACACCGCTGGGTGATGAGATGCGCCCCCGTTCGCCGCGAGGACAGGTATGGCGGTCGCCGGGTTGTCCAGTGAGGCCACGTCCCGCTTGACGGACGATGTCTCACGAAGTGGGCGCCATGAGGCGGTTGAGATTCGCCCGAGATTCCAGGAAGTTCCAGGTCACGGCTCCGTCCCTGGTCCGGGCCGCCGGCGCCGACCGCGGTCGGCGGGTCCCGGGACGGGCGGAGGCGTCGGGGCCGGCCGTGGTCCCGAGCCGGGATCATCCTCCAGCGCGGTCAGGCACGCCGGCCCACGGCCATCCTGGCGCCGCGACGGCGCCACAGCAGTCCGGAGACGGCGCCGAGGGTGACCAAGGAGCCGGTGAGCACGAGCACCCGTCCGTCGGGGCCGCTCTCGCCACCGCCTCCGGTGTCGGCCGCTCCGGCCGGCGTCTCGTCGACCTCGCCGTTCGCGTCCTGCGGGGTCTCGGCGGCCTCGGTGTCCTCATCCGTCGAGGGCGGGCCGACGGGCTCCGTGGCCGTGTCCGTCGGGATGGGATCGGTCGCCTGACCGCCCCCGGCGACAGTGAGGGGATAGGTCATCAGGGCGTCCTTGTTCTGCGACTCGCACTCGATCAACGGCTGGTTGGGCTGGGTCCCGAAGTTGACGGCGGCGGGTTTCACCGTCGCGGTGCCCGGATTGTTCGATGTGGTGGCGAGCGCGATCTGGGCCGTGGGCAGCGGGATGGTCTGACCCGCGCCGACCGTGTCGAGGGTGCCCACCCCGGTGGCGGAGGTCAGCCCGGGAAGATCGCTGATGGAGGCGTACGCGTACAGCTTGGTGCCCGCGGGCAGTCCCGCGGCGGGCGCCGTCAGGCCGGTGCCGGAGTAGGTGCCGCGCCAGCCGATCGTGAACTGCTGTCCCGCGGTCGCGCTCGCCGGCATCGTCATCTCGACGTTGATCTGGATGGTCTGCTTCTCCACCGCGCCGTCGGTGGTGCATTCGTACTCCACGATGTCGGCCGCGACGACCGAGCCCTGCCCCGCGGAAGAGGGAAGAGGGTGCCAGAGGAGGACCAGGCTTCCGGTCAGGACGGCGACTGAGAGAACCGAACGGACGCGCACGTCGCCTCCTGCTTACGACAGATGGGGCATAAGGGGAGACGGGGGATAAGGGTGTTCGGTTGACACCAACGGTCCGATCCATCGGAGCTACGCGGGCGCCGGGATGAAAGCCGGGGCGAGAAAAGCACCGGATGGGACGCTTTCGCCCCATCCGGTGCCCGGTTCGGCCACGAGGCTGCGAGCCTACGAGGCGTAGACCTCGAACTCGGAGAGCTGGCCGGCGGGCCAGCCGCTGTTGGCGGTGAAGGTCAGGCGCAGGTGGCGCCTGCTGGTGGCCGGGAAGGTGATGGTGGCCGTGTTACCGGTGGCGGGGTTGAAGGTGTACGTCGCCGAGCCGACGACGCCGGTGAAGTTCGTCCCGTCGGTGCTGCCCAGGACGGCGATCGCCTGGGTACGGGTGGCCCAGTCGGCGGCCGGGGGCAGCTTGAGGACGACCCGGCCGACGCTCTGCGTGGAGCCGAGGTCGACCGTGACCGACTGCGGGAAGGCGTTGTTGTTCGACTCCCAGTAGGTGCTCGCGTTGCCGTCCACGGTGTTGCCCGAGCCGTACACCTGGGCGTGGCTGGTCTCCGTGGTCGGCCTGCCCTGCGCCAGGTTGGTGACGGGCGCGGAACCGCCGGTCCCGGTCAGCGCCACGGTCAGCGGCCCGTTCGGGTCGTTGCTCGCCACGCTCAGCGTGCCCGTACGGGTGCCCGTCGCGGTGGGGGTGAAGGTGACGTTGACGGTGCAGGAGGCGCCGGCGGCGAGGGTGGTGCCGCAGGTCCTGGTCTGGGCGTAGTCGCCGGTGGTCGCGACCGCGCCCAGGGCCGCCGACCCGGTGCCGGTGTTGGTGACCGTGACGGCCTGCGCCGGGCTGGTGCTGCCGACCGTCCTGGCGGCGAACGTCAGGCTGACCGGGGAGGCCGCCAGCGCCACGGTCGGCGTGGGGTTGCCGCCACCCGGGAAGATCTGGAACTCCGAGACCTGGGCCGCGGGCCAGCCGGTGTTGGCGGTGAAATTGATCCGGACGTAGCGCACGCTCGAGCTGGTCAGCGGGATCGCGACGCTGTTGCCGGTGCTCGGGTCGAAGGTGTGTCCGGCCGAGGCCTTCAGGGTGGTCCAGGTGGTGCCGTTGGTGCTGCCCTGGATCGACAGGGTCTGCGTCCTGGTCGCCCACGCGGCCGGCGGGGGCAGCTTCAGGGTGACGGAGCCGACGCTCTGCGCGGTGCCGAGATCGGCCTGCAGCCACTGCGGGAAGGCGTTGCTGTTCGACTCCCAGTAGCTGGAGGTGTTGTCGTCGTTGGCGTTGCCCGGCGGGAAGCCGCCGTTGGAGCTGCTCGCCGTCATCGTCGCGCCGAGCGCGAGGTTGGTGGTCGAGCTCGTGCCGCTGCCGCTCAGGCCGACCGTCAGCGGGCTGTTCGGGTCGTTGCTGGCGACGGTCAGGGTGCCCGTGCGGGTGCCCGAGGCGGTGGGGGTGAAGGTGACGTTGACGGTGCAGGAGGCGCCGGAGGCGAGGGTGGTGCCGCAGGTCCTGGTCTGGGTGTAGTCGCCGGTGGTCGCGACCGCGCCGAGCGTCGCCGTGGCGGTGCCGGTGTTGGTGACCGTGACGGCCTGCGCCGGGCTCGTGCCGCCGACCTGGCGCACCCCGAAGGACAGGCTGCCCGGGGAGGCGGTCAGGGCGACGCCGTTGGTGCCGCTGCCGGAGAGGCTCACGGTCACCGGGCCGCCCTGGGCGCTGCTGGCGACGGTGAGCGTGCCGGTGCGGGTACCCGTCGCGGTCGGCCTGAAGGTGACGCCGACCGTGCACGTCGCGCCCGCGGCGAGGGAGCTGCCGCAGTTGTTGGTCTGGGCGTAGTCGCCGGTGACGGTCACCGAGCCGATCGGGGCCGCGGTGGTGGCTCCGTTCGTGATGGTGACGGCCTGCGCCGGGCTGGTGGTGTTGACCTGGCGCGCGGCGAAGGAGAGGCTGCCCGGGGAGCCGGACAGGCCGCCGGTGTTGCCGCCGCCACCGGGGTAGATGTAGTTCGGCGTGGGCCAGGTGCCGGTGCAGGTCGTGCTGCTGGGGCTCCAGCCGGTGTTGCCGGTGCCGAAGACGGGCGTGAAGGCCGCGCCGACGCAGTTGTGGATGGCGACACCCGCGCCGATGTGGTCGGCACTGACGTTGTTGAACGTCATGTTCGCGCCCGACTGCGCCTGGATCATGTACGTGCCGGTGCCGTCGATGTTGACGTTGTTGAAGTTCACCGTGCTCGTGGTGCCCTCGATCATGTGGATCGCGGCGTACGAGCTGTCCAGGATGTCGGTGTCGGTGACGTTGATGGTGGCGTTGACCGGCTCGTTGAGCCCGCTGAACCAGAGGGCTCCGACGCCGAAGTGCCAGTTGAAGTCGTTGTTGCCCGCCCGGAGCAGGGTGTTGCGGGCGACGGTGTGGGTTCCGGCGACCGCGGTGCCCTGGCCGGAGTTGACGCCCGGGTAGCGGTTCGCGATGTGGATGCCGCCGCCGTTGCTGACGGTGTCGGCCACCACGTTGTCGGTGATCTGGATGTCCCTGCCGCCGTACGTGACGATGTTGTTGGCCAGCAGCGTGACGCCCACGGTGTTGAACGTGAACTTGTTGCCGACGTTCGGGATCCGCTCCGGCCACATGGCCAGGGCGTCGTCACCGGTGTTGCGCAGGAACGTGTTGGTCACCGTCGAGTTGGTGACCCCGGTGTGGAAGTTCACGCCGTCGGCGGTCTGGTCGAGGATGCGGCTGTTCTTGATGGTGAAGTTGTTCATCGGGCCGTCCATCCAGGCACCGACCTTGGTGTGCTGCATCCACACGTTGTCCACGACCGAGTCGGTCATCGCGCCGCCCATGGCGTTGACCTGGTCGTTGTCCTCGCGCTCCATGATCTCGCCGATGATGGCGAAGTCCTTGAGCGTGACGTTGCGGCTCGGGCCGCCCGCCTCGTGGGGACGGATCTCGCCGCCGTAGCCGCCGCCCTGGACGTACTTGCCGTAGACGCCGACGGCCCGGTTGCGCTGGGTGGGATGGCGCCCGCCGAGCACGCTGTACCAGGGGCCCGCCCCGCGCAGGGTGACCCCGTCGACGACCACGTGGTCGTAGAGGTTGTAGGTCCCCTCGGGGATGTAGACCTCCTTGCCCTGGGCCTTGCCGGCGTTGACCGCGGCCTGGAAGGCGGCCGTGTTGTCGACGCCCGTGTTGTTCTTGACGGCGCCGAAGTCGTCGACCGACAGCGAGCCGGCCGGGCGCCCGATCGGGGCGCCGACGACCTCGAAGTCGGCCAGGTCCACGGTGACCGGGATGCCGCCGGTGAACTGGACGCGGACCTTTGCCCCCGCGGCGAGCGTGGACCCGAACATGGTCCGCGTCTCGTCGTAGAAGTGGTGGGGGTTGGTGTCGCCGGGGTTGTTGTTGAACGGGTAGCCGCCGTAGTACCAGCCGTACTTGGAGGTGAGGGTCAGGTCCTTCAGGTGCGTGCCGTTGAGCCGCAGGCTCGCGGTGGTGTTCTGACCGGTTCCCGAGGCGTTGTCCGGCACGCTGTAGCGCAGTGACATCGCGTTCGCCGGCCGGGTGAGCGTGAACTCCACGTACTCACCCGAGGAGTCGAGCGTCACCGCCCTGCGGCCGGAGGCCTCCGAGGGGAGGCGGCCGTAGATCCGGTCGGGGCCGATCACCTGGCCCGAGTGGGCGGTGTCCTCGGCCTCTATCTCGAAGAAGGGCACGGTGGCGCCGCGCCCGGGAAAGTCGAACGGGGAGTCGGCCCTCGCGGCGGCCGTGGCGGGGGCGACCGGTAAGGAGGCCAGCCCTCCCGCCGTCAACGCCGCGATCGTGGCGATGGTCCAGGCCTTTAGCCTGCCGGACTTCTTCATCGGCTGACCCTTCACTTTACGAAGAGCCGGACGCTTCGCGGCCGGAACGTCGCAGACGCCGGCCGGTGGTGCCCGGGGGGTATCCACACCTTAAAATGACGAACAGATTGCTGCAAGATTTCAGCTAATACATGAAACGTAACGACCATGTTGCGTTGGTTCCTATACGGAAAGTTTCATGTAAGTGCTTACGGATTGCTGGAAGCCGCTTGCGTGCCGGTGGAAGCGGTGCCCGGCGTCGGTTCGGGTTCTCCAGCCGGTCCGGGCGGTCCGCCGGTGTGAGTGATCCGAGGGTCGGTGTGGCCGCCGACGTCGCGGTGGGTGCCCTGTGGTCGGCCGCCGCGATCACTGGTGAAACATCCCGAATGTGGAAAATTACGAGGTTCGCCGGTTTTTCGGCAAATGTCGATGTGCTGCCATACGATGCTTCCTCGTGGTGAGCTGGTGCGGAGCGGTACGACGGGACGAAACGGTCTGGATCTCGTCGGACAGCATCCCGGCGCGAGAGAACGGCGGCGCTTCCGTGGGACTGTTCGAGAACGAGCGAAAGACAGCGCTGTCAAATGAGTGATCCCGGACTGCGGTTCTCGATACTGGGGCCGGTGCGCGTCTGGCGGGACGGCGACGAGGTGGAGATCGGCTCGCCTCAGCAGCGGCTTGTCCTCGCCGTCCTCCTCCTGGCCGAGGGCAGGGCCGTGGGCCACGGTCACCTGCTCGACGCCATCTGGGGCGAGGACCGTCCCCGCACCGCCATGAGCACGTTGCGCACGTACGTCTCGCGCCTGCGCTCCGCCCTCGGTGCCGAGGTGATCACCTCGATCGGCAGCGGGTACGCCCTCGCCGGCGGGACCTGCGACCTGGTCACGATGGAGGAGCTGTCCCGCGAGGGACGGTACGGCGAGGCTCTGGCGCTCTGGCGGGGAGAGCCGCTCGCCGGGCTGGAGGGGGGCTACGCCGAGGGCCAGCGGGTCCGGCTCGGGGAGCGGCGGCTCGCCGTACAGGAGCTCAGGCTCGCCCAGGAGGTCGAGGAGGGCAGGCACACCGAGGTCATCGCCGAACTGACCGCGCTCCGCGGGGAACACCCGGCCAGGGAACGGCTCTCCGGCCTGCTGATGCTGGCGCTGTACCGCTCGGGCAGGCAGGCCGAGGCGATAGGCGTCTTCACCGACACCCGGAAACTGCTCGCCGAGGATCTCGGCATCGACCCCTCGCCCGAGCTGGCGGAGCTCTATCAGAGGATCATCACGGCCGACCCCGCCCTCGGCCGGAAGAAGGCGGCGAGCGCGGCCGCCAGGCAGGTGCCCCGGCAGCTCCCCGCCGACACCGCGGACTTCACCGGCAGGGAATCCGAAGTCGACGAGATGGTGGACGCCCTGAGGTCGGGGAACGCCCCGGCGCTGCTGATCTCGGCCGTGTCGGGCGCGGGCGGCATGGGCAAGACCACCCTGGCCGTCCACGTGGCGCACCGGCTCGCGCCGGACTACCCCGACGGCCAGCTCTTCGTGAACCTCAGGGGTTCGGGGGCGCAGCCGCTCGCACCGGAGACCGTGCTCGGCAGGTTCCTGCGCTCCCTCGGGGCGGAGGTCCCCGCCGACTCCGAGGAGCTGGGCGAGCGGGCGGCCCTGTACCGCTCCATGCTGGCGGACCGGCGGATGCTCGTCGTGCTGGACAACGCCGCGAACGCCGCGCAGGTACGGCCGCTGCTGCCGGGGGCCGCCGAATGCGCGGTACTGGTGACGAGCCGCGCGAAGATGGTCGGGCTGTCCGGAGTACGCCAGGTCGATCTGGGCGTGCTGCCCCACGACGAGGCGATGGCGCTGCTGGGCAAGGTGGTGGGGGAGGCGCGCGTGGCCACCGAACGCGAGGCGGCGGCGGACCTGATCGGGGCGTGCGGGCATCTGCCGCTGGCGATCAGGATCGTGGGCTCGCGGCTGGCGGCGCGGCCCGCCTGGAGCGTGGCCAGGATGCGCGACCGGATGGCCGACGAGCGTCGGCGCCTGGCGGAGCTGCGCGTGGACGACCTGGCCGTCGAGGCGACGTTCGCCCTCGGCTACGACCAGCTCGACGCCGCGCACGCCTCGGCGTTCCGGCTGCTGGCCATCCCCGACGCGGCCGACTTCTCGCTGGGCTCGGCGGCGGCCGTGCTCGACCTGGACGAGCCGGACGCGGAGGAGGTGTGCGAGGCGCTGGTCGACGTGAGCATGCTGGAGTCGCCCTCGCCGGGCCGCTACCGCTACCACGACCTCCTCAAGATCTTCGCCCGGTCGCGGCTGGACGACGAGGACGTCCGGCGAGCCGCGCTGGCCAGGCTGCTCGGCTACTACCTCGCCGGCATGACGGCGGCCTACCGGCTGGCCTATCCGGGCATGCCGGTGTCAGGCCCGGAACGGCCGGTCGGCGCGGAACCGCCCTTCTCCGGGCCGTCTTTCCCCGGACCGTCCTTCTCGGACGAGGAGGCCGGGGTGATCTGGGCGGAGGACGAGGAGCAAGGGGTGATCAGCGGCGTGCACCAGATCGCCCGGACTCCGGGCAGCGTCCTCTTCGACGCGATACGGCTGCTCGACATGGCGTCCGACGTACTGGAGACCGACGAGACCCCCGAGCGCTACGAGCGGGCGGCGGGAGCCCTCGTCGAGGCGGCGGCGGCCCGTGGGGATCGCCGCGCCGAGGCACACGCGCGGTGCATGCGCGGAGAGTTCCTGGCGGGCCGCTGGCACCTCGACGCGGCGATCGAGGACGGCCTCGCCGCGCGGGATCTCAGCCTTGCCGAGGGCGATCTGGCGCAGTACGCGCAGAGCATCAACCTGCTGGCCATGGTCGGCGCCAACCGCGGGTCCAAGAACGAGGCGATCGCGATGTACGCCGAGGCGATCAAGATCTGGCGCAAGCTGGGCGATCGGAGCAGCGAGACCACCGGACTGGGCAACCTGGCGCTCGCGCTCGTGTCGGTCGGCAGGGCCGAAGAGGCGGTGGAGGCCATGGAACTGGCCACCCGCACCATCAGCGAGCTGGGCGGCGGGGCGGATGCCGACATCATGTACCAGTCGGCCGTCGTGCTGCGGGACGCCGGGCGCCCGGAGGAGGCGCTCTCCCGGCTCGTGAAGTCGCGGAAGGCGTACCGGAGGCTCAAACAGCGCGTCCGGGAGGGGGCGACCCTGTTGCGGATGGCCGAGACCCACCTCGCCATGGGGCAGCCGGACAGCGCCGTGGACTGCGCCGAGGACTCGCTGGCCCTCATGGCGGAGGCGGGCAACGAATGGATCCAGGGCAAGGCACTCGTCGCGCTCGGCCAGGCGTTCTCCCGGCTCGGCCAGCCGGGCAGGGCCGGGGCCTGCCTGACCGAGGCGCTTGAGATCTTCGTACGTCGGAACATGCCCGAGGCGGACGAGGTACGGGCCCTGCTGGACCGGCACGGGGCCTCGTGGTGGAACGCCGAGCCGAAGGTGACCGTCCTGACCGGCTGAGCGCGGACCGTCCGCGTCCGCGGGGAACGCGGGGAACGCGGGGAACATCGTGTTCGGGCCCGGAACTGTCGGTGCCGGCTGGCATCATCAGGAGTGTGGACCTGCACTACTACGACGCGCCTCCCCGCTCCGGCCGCCATGACGGCCAGGTCGGCGAGGCCGTGGTGTCCTCCTCGAGGGGAAGCGAGGAGGACGGTGGCGGTGCGGTTCTCCATGTGCCGCCAACCCGGGGTGGCCTGCCACAGGAGGAGGCACTCTTTTTCTGAGGTCTTGCGGGCAGGGATGTCGAGAACGCATCCGTGGCTCCGATTCTCTGCGATCGGCGGAACGAGACGGACGACGATTTTCGAGGAGGAACGACCATGCGGCCCATGAAGACGAACACCCTGAAGGTGCCCGGCGCGACCCTTCACTACGAGATCCGCGGCTCGGGGCCGACCCTGCTGCTGATCTGCGGCGGGGTCTACGACGCCGCCGGATACGCGGGCCTGGCCCGGCGGCTCGCCGACCGCTACACGGTGGTGACCTACGACCGGCGCGGCAACTCGCGCAGCCCCCTGGACGGGCCGCCGGAGCCGCAGAGCATCGAGACGCACGCCGACGACGCGCACCGCGTGCTGGTGGAGGCGGGCGTCACCGCCGACGATCCCGCGTACGTCTTCGGCAACAGCTCTGGGGCGATCATCGGCCTGGAGCTGGCCGCCCGCCACCCCGAGCAGGTGCGCGTCCTGGTCTCCCACGAGCCGCCGCTCTTCGAGCTGCTGCCCGACCGCGACCGCTGGCGCGGCGTCATCCGGGACGTGGAGGAGGCGTTCGCCAAGGAGGGGACCGAAGCCGCCATGAAGGCCTTCGCCACCGGGTTCGACAGGACCGGCCACGAGCACGAGGAGGCGGCCACCCGCGGGGAGCAGGGAGAGCCCACCCCCGAGATGGCGGAGGCGATGGCCCGGATGGAGAAGAACACGGAGTTCTTCATCGGCTACGAGGTGCCGCCGTTCGTCAGCTACCTCCCCGACGTCGACGCGCTCCGGGCCTCCTCGGCGCGCGTGGTGATGGTGGCCGGCGAGGAGTCGGAGGGACAGCCGCCCTACCGGGCCTCCTTCGTCGTCGCCGAGCAGATCGAGGGGCGGCACGTGATGTTCCCCGGCGACCACGGGGCCTTCGGCACCCAGGACGAGGCCTTCGCCGCCAAGCTCGACGAGGTGCTTTCCGGCTCCTGAGGTAGCGCGGCCCGACGGCAGTCTCCTGGCGACCCGGCCCAGGAGACAGCCGTGACCGCGCCGGCCTCCCGGTTCTTCCGGAGGTTCGACAGGGGTGAGATCGCCTACACCCGCGTACGGGCCTCCTCGATCTGGCGCGCGATGTTCCTCGCACCGGCGGCCTCGGCGAGGGCGCTCGCCTCCTCGGCCAGCGCGAGCGCGTCGTCACGGCGGCCCTCCGCGGCGGCGATGTAGATCAGCCCCACCAGGTTCGCGGCGACCCCCGGCAGGAAGCCGAGCTCCCGGCGGAGCCGCACCGACTCCTCCAGCCGTTCCCGCGCCGTCTCCAGCCGTCCGGCGGCGTGCTCCGCGGTACCCAGGTGCCGGAGCGCGTACGACGTCAGCAGCTTGTCACCGGCCCGCACCGCGAGCTCGTGCGACCGTTCGAGAAACGGGACCGCGGTGTCGTCGTCCCCGCGGACGACCTGGTGGAGGAGGCCGGTCCAGAGCAGCGACTCGCTCTCGCCACGCAGGTCGCCGAGCGCCCGGTAGAGCTCCGTCGCTCGCTCGAACAGCGCCAGCTCGCGCGGGTCCTCCTCTCCGTCCTCGAAGAAGCGCGCGTGCATGATCCGGCCACGGGCCAGCGCCAGACCGGCCTCGACCGCGTCCAGCTCCCGGTCAGCCACCTCCAGCACCCCGGCCTCACCGTCGAAGACCGCGCGTTCGTAGAGCAGTCTGGCCCGTTCGAGCTTTTCTTCGGCACTCATCCGCTCAACCCCGTTCACCCGGATCCGCCCGCCGCGTCGAACACCGTACGCGGCGAACGAGGTGTGACACCAGCCTTCCGGCTGCCGTGAGAGTTTGGCCGACGGGTTGTGGGAGCCCGTCGTGGGAATGGTCGCGGAAACGTTCACCGGTTCGGGCGCGGGCACGCGCCCGGCACCGACGTGCCCCGAATCGAGCGGCTCAGAGGTGGCGGAGGAAGCTCAGGCTTCGTTGCCACGTGAGGTCGGCGGCACCCTCGTCATGATCGCAAAGATCCGCGTCCGTGTAGAAGTGTCCGGCGCCCGGATAGGTGAAGACCTGCACCGCGGCCCCCGCGTCGGTCGCGGCCTTCTCCCATGCGGCGACGGCCGCAGGAGGTGCGAACGTGTCCGGGTCGGCGACGTGCAGCTGCATCGGTGGGCTGCCCCACGCCGATGCGGGGATCTCCGTTATTCCGTGCAGGAGCAGCACGCCTGCGGTGTCGCGCCGGTCGGCCAGTAGGGCCCCTACGACCCCGGCGCCCATCGAGATGCCGGAGAGGACCGTGTCGGCGGGCAGCCTTCCGACAGCATCGCGCGCTCGTCCCACCATGGCCTTCCAGCCGATCCGGTTCATCAGGGCGAATCCCTGATCGATCGTCGTGGCGGTCTCACCTGCGTACAGGTCAGGCGTGACGACCTCGTGCCCGGCGGCGCGAAAGCGATCGGCGGCGGCACGTTCGACGGACCGCAGGCCGTACACGGAATGGAACAGAGCGATGTGCACCACATCGCCATCCTCTCCTACGGACACCGGTCCTCGCCAACGGGCGAGGCCACCCGACCCGGCGAAGGCCCCCGGTCACGGCGGCGGGACGCGGGTCGGCTCTTCAGGTGAAGCGGCGCAAAGCGAAGCGGGGGTGGGGCTCGGTGTGGCCGAGGGCCAGGTCGGCGGTCATCTGGCCGATCAGGGGGGCGAACTTGGCGCCGTGGCCCGAGCAGGGGGAGGCGATGACGACGGGGCCGACGCGGTCGAGGACGAAGTCCTCGTCGGGGGTGATGGTGTAGAGGCAGCTCGCCTCGGACACCGGGGCGGGGTCGAGGCCGGGCAGCCATCTCCGGACGTGGGCGGTCACCACGGCACGGGAGGCCGGGTCGACGACGCCGTCCCTGGCGGTGGCGGTGACGGGTCTGCCCGCGTCGTGCTGGGCGACCTTGACCGCGGGCCGGGAGCCGCCGTCGCCGCCCGAGGGGAGCCCGTAGATCTGCGGGCCGTCCGTGTGGACGAAGACGGGCCAGCGGGCGTCCGGGTCGCGCGAGCGGAAGTGGAAGACCTGCTGCTGGGTCACCCGCAGCGGGGGCAATCCCACCGGCACGCCGAGCCGTCCGGCGAGTTCCGGCAGCCAGGGGCCCGCGGCGACGACGACGGTGGCGGCGGTCACCTCCGGGCCCTCGGTGCGCAGCCGGACGCGCCCGCAGGGCAGGGGCTCCGCGTCGGTGAACCGTACGCCGGTGAGCACCTGGGCGCCCAGTTCGGCCGCCCGGTTCACCGCGGCGGCCACCGCCGCGTCGGCGTCGGCCGTACCGGCCTCGGGATGGTGCAGCACCGGCCCTTCGAAGCGCATGAACGGCCAGCGCTCGGCCGCGGCGCCGGGAGAGAGCAGCTCGTGCGGCACGCCCGCCTCCGCCAGCAGGCGGGCGATCCCCTCGGGGTCGCGCCCCGCGCCGAGGTCGACGCCGCCGGTGACGCGGAGCAGCGCCGTCCCGGTGTCGTTCTCCAGCTCGCGCCAGCGCTCCCCGGCCAGGCCGGTGAGACGCACGTACTCCGGGTCGGCGTAGGCCCGGCGGTAGATCCGTGAGGTGCCGTGCGAGCTGCCGCGCCGGTGACCGACGTCGTACGCCTCGATGAGGGTGACGGCGTGCCCGCGGCGGGCGAGCTCCCATGCCGTGGCCGAGCCCGTCAGCCCCGCGCCGATCACCGCGACCTCCGTCTCGATCCGGTCAGGGGTGTTCATCGGCGGCCTCTCCCTTCGAGCGGCGTCGTCGTGCTCGACGGCGGGTTCTCCACGGGGGCGATCCTAGGTGAACGCGCGAAACGGCTCCGGCCGGACCCTTCCGGGCCCGGCCGGAGCCGGTGCTTTCTCGGGGGACGCCGATCAGGGGACGTTGACCAGGCGGTGGTGATCACGGGGGACGGTGATCACCGGGATGATGATCGGGAACGCGGACGAGCGGGTGGTGACCACGGGGACGGTGATCACCGGAGTGATGGCCGGGGGACGGTGTCGTCGGGGGTGACGATCAGCTGACGTTGGCGCAGATCGCGTAGACGCTGATGCCGACGTCGTTGTAGCCGGGCTGACGGCCGAGCCCGATCCAGCCGCCGCCGTCGTCGGTGGGGAAGGAGCCCACCAGCACGGCCTGGTTGCCCTGCGCCTCGGCGCCGCCGCCGACGGCCTTCTTCCCGGCGGGGCAGCGGACCACGCGGCGCTGGAAGTTGGGCACGTTGGCGTTCGGCAGCTTGACGAGCTGGTAACCGGTGAAGTCGGCGGGGGCGGCGGGCACGGAGGCCGTGGCCGGAGCGGCGACGGTCATCGCGGTCAGACCCGCGACACCGACGGCGGCGACGCCCAGCGCGGCGGTCGTGAGCTTCCTGCTTCGCATGTTCTCTCCTGGGGCAGGGGTGCCTGGATGGTCACGCAAAGTAAATTGACTGTCACGCTGAGTGTCCAGCCTTGATTTTGTCACCGCCCCGCCAGTTGCGCCCGTCTCGGCGATCGGGCATGTGCGGCCCGGAGGGGTGCGGGTGCGGGGGCTCGCGCGCAGGATCCGCGCCTTCTGTGGCCGCCGGCTCGCGACCCTCCCCGAGGGCGCCGGGGAGCGGGGGAGCGGGCACCGCCAAGTGGTCGATCGGCGATTGACGCCGATCAACGGAGAGAGCGCTCTCAGATCAGGGTAGGTCCATTTCTTGATCGTTGGCCAGGGGGGCGGTGCGGTGCGTATGAGCCCGAGGGGGCATCGCCGTCCGGTGGAACGCCCTATTTTCTGCGCTTACGCCCTCTCGCCTGCACGTCTGTACTTTACCTATTCGTTACCAACGTGAAACATTGACTGCCGTGACGCAGCCCGTTACTTTTCGGTGAGAGAGCGCTCTCTCGTATCGGTCAGCTTCAGAGCCCGATTCCTCTCCCCGGAGGCACCCCCCAATGGATCCCTCGATCCGGACCACGGGTCCGGACAGTGCGCCCCCCCGTGAAGGACGACTCGCCCGGTCGGCGGCCCGCCTCAGGACTCGCCGTCGCCGCCTCGCCGCCGGTGTGGTCGTCGCGATGGTGGCCGGACTGCTCGGCCTCGGCGCCGCCCGCTCGGCCGAGGCCGCCACGGTCGGCGCCGGCAGCTACGCCGACACCCTCCCGGCCGGACGCTCGCTGCCGGCCGGCTGCGGTTCCATCTCCACCAACCCCCGCCAGTGGGTGACGGCCAACGCCCCCGCCGGGGCCGTGCCCACCAACGACTGGTGGTCGTCGATCCTCTACAAGAAGACCGACTGCGCGTACGGTGAGCCGCTCCACGCGCACCCGATCTCGTACGACACCTTCGGCAACGGTCTCGGCTTCTCCTACAACACCACCCCCGCCATCAGCGGCACCGCGACCGGCGTCGGCGAGTACCACTACCCGTACGTCGAGAACATCCGCGTCGGCGTCGCGGGCCTGAGCTCGCCGGACGTCAAGGTCGACGGCTGGAGCGACTGGACCGTCACCCCGTACTGGAGCGGCGCGGGCCGGACCATGAAGGCCACCATCGGGCACGGCCTGCCGTTCGCGTACTTCCAGGTCACCGGAGGCGACGCGCAGATCACCACCGCGGGCACCCCCACGGTGTGGTCCAACAGCGGCGCCACCATCGGCTTCACCGCCGGCGGCCGTGACTACGTCGCCTACGCGCCGACCGGCGCGACCTGGTCGGTGAGCGGCACGACGATCAGCTCCGCCCTGGCGGGCAGGGGCTTCTTCTCCGTGGCGGCGCTGCCCGCGGGCGGCGACCGCGCGGCCCTGGCGAGCACCTACGGCCAGTACGCGCACGCGCACGTCACCGGCACCCGGGTCTCGTACGCCTACAACCAGGCCGCGAGCTCGCTCACCACGACGTACGCCTTCACCACCACGGCCAGGCAGGGCAGCCAGACCGGCACGGTCATCGCGCTCTACCCACACCAGTGGAACCACCTGACCGGCTCGACGCCGCTGGCGCAGACGTACGTGTCGGCGCGCGGACCGATGAAGATCGTCACCGGTACGCAGTTCAGGACGACGATGAAGTACACCGGCGTGCTGCCCGAGATCCCCGCGGTGGCCGACAGCTCGGGCGCCGACCTCACCACGGTCACCAACCAGCTCAACGCCGAGCTCGGCAACCCGATGGACATCCGGGGCGACGACACCTACTGGACCGGCAAGGGCCTGGGCCGGGCCGCCCGCATCGCGGAGATCGCCGACCAGCTCAACCTGACGTCGGTGCGCACCGCCGCGCTGAACGCCATCCGCACCCGCCTCAACGACTGGTTCACCGCCTCACCGGGCAAGACCAGCCGGGTCTTCTACTACAACCCGAGCTGGGGGACCCTGCTCGGCTACCCGGCCTCGTACGGCTCCGACCTGGAGCTCAACGACCACCACTTCCACTACGGCTACTACATCGCCGCGGCCGCGACCCTCGCCAAGTTCGACCCCAACTGGGCGAAGACCAGCCAGTACGGCGGCATGGTGGACCTGCTGATCCGCGACGCCAACAACTACGACCGCAACGACACCCGCTTCCCGTACCTGCGCGACTTCGACATCTACGCGGGCCACGACTGGGCGTCCGGGCACGGCGCGTTCGGCTCGGGCAACAACCAGGAGTCGTCGTCGGAGGGCCAGAACTTCGCCAACGCCCTCATCCAGTGGGGACAGGCCACCGGCAACACCGCCGTCCGCGACGCGGGCATCTTCATCTACACGACCCAGGCCGCGGCGATCCAGGAGTACTGGTTCGACTCGCGCGACCAGAACTTCCCCGCCGCCTTCGGCCACAGCACGGTCGGCATGGTCTGGGGCAGCGGCGGCGCGTACGCCACCTGGTTCAGCGGCGAGCCGGAGATGATCCAGGGCATCAACATGCTGCCGGTCACCGGCGGACACTTCTACATGGGCGACAACCCCGCCTACGTGAACACCAACTACGCCGAGCTGGTACGCAACAACGGAGGCCCGCCCACGGTGTGGCGGGACATCCTCTGGCAGTTCCAGGCGCTGGGCAACGGTGACGCGGCCCTGGCGAACCTGCGCGCCGCCGGCGCCTACACCCCCGAGGAGGGGGAGAGCAGGGCGCACACCTTCCACTGGATCCGCAACCTGGCCGCCCTCGGCACGGTCGACACCTCCATCACCGCCAACCACCCGCTGGCCAAGGTGTTCAGCAAGAACGGGGCCCGCACCTACGTCGCGTCCAACATCACCGGCAGCGCGCTCACGGTGACCTTCTCCAACGGGACCGTGCTCAACGTCCCGGCGGGCAAGACGGTCACCTCCGGCGCCTTCACCTGGAGCGGCGGCAACGCGGGCGGCGGCACCACGAACCCCGACCCGACGCCCACGCCGACCCCGACGCCCACCCCGACCCCGACGCCCACCCCGGACCCGGGTGGCTTCACCGCGACGCGCTACCTGCAGAGCGGCGGCGGTCTGCCGGGCACGGCGGGCGCGGCGGGCAGCGTCACGGTGGCCGCCGCGAACGGCAACCACGACGGCGTGCCGACCAACGCCCAGGTCTTCACGGCGACCGGTCTCACCGCCGGCCACAACGGCGGCACCACCGCGTTCGACCTCTTCGTGGACGCGGGAACCTCGGTCGCCAACGGCACCCAGGTCCGGGTCTCCTACGACCTGACCGGCAACGGGAGCTGGGACAGGGTGGAGACCTACGCCTACTTCGCCACCGACCCGGTGACGGGCTGGGAGCACTACACGCAGGGAGCCGGCCCGCAGTCCTCCTCGGGAACGCTCGGCAACCTGTCGAACGGCCGGGTGAGGGTCGAGGTCTGGAACGCCATCGGCAACGGTGCCGTCAGCCTCGGCATCGGCAACCAGTCGACCGTGAGGCTGCCGTTCGGCTGACCCCCCTCAGCTGATCGGTGAAGGGACGGCCGGGAGCGTGAGCCCCCGGCCGTTCCCGCCTTCCCCGGGGGGCGGCGGCAGGCCGATCGGGTTCGAGGGCGGCATGATGCCCGACTCCAGGACGGCCATGGTCAGCGGGTGCAGCAGCAGGGCGAGCTCGGAGGTGCGCTCGTCTCCCAGGGCCCGCCAGGGAGCGGCCGCGGCCTCGTCGGTCAGCCGCTCGATCCGCTCGCGCTCCCGCGCGCCCTCGGCCGTCAGGAGGCCGGAACCGTCGACCCACCCGCGCTCGCGCAGCGCGGCGGCACCGGCCTCCCACTCCTCGTCGTCCCAGCGCCGTGCCAGACGCAGCTGGTCCATGTCCGTCTCGCCCGCCGCGACCTTGAGCAGGTGGGACTGGACGGGGGAGACGCCGTGGGCGACGAGGGCGGCCACGTGCCCGTCGCCCCGGTGCTCGCGCAGCGTGGTCGCGGCCTGCCAGAGCAGCAGGTGCGGCTCGTCGGGCGCGGGCAGCGCCTGGTTGGCCGCGCCGAGCACCCGGCCGGCGGTGTCGGCGAGCCCGGCGGCCTCCCAGGCGAGGTCCGCCGCCGCGCGCAGGTCGTCAGAGCCGGTCACCTTGTCGGAGAGCAGGTTCCGCAGTGCCGCTCCCGCCCCGTCGAGCCGGGCGCGCAGCACGTCGCCGGGGGTCGCGAACGTCCACGCGTCGGGGAGCGCCCTGGCGACCCTGGCCGGAGGGAAGCCGTGGAACGCCGCCGTGACGACGCCGGGGCCCACCGGCCCGAGCGGTGCCGCCCTGGCCGCGAAGTAGCCCATCCAGAAGCCGCGCATGCCGACCGCGTCGGCCGCCGCCCGAGCCTCGGGGGCGAAATAGGTGACGGCGTGCAGGGGCTCCAGTAACTGCCACATGACACGCGGAACGTTCGGTTCGGGCTCCGGCACGGTCTCACACCCCGTCTCGTGGATCCTGGCGGATCGGCTGTGCATGTACATACGGTACTCGGCGGAACGGCCGGACGATCTCTCGACGAGAGAGCCGCCATCTGGTCCGAACCCTGACCTGATCTGGGAAGACGGAGTCATCTCACCCGTCAGGTTGGGTCTTCTCAAGGGGGGACGGGCGGGTTATCAAGAGCTCAGGACGAACTGTGATTTCCGACATTTTCCCGCGCCGGCATCGCGGTCGCGTCCGATCGCCCAACCCCCGAGCCGATGGAGTACGGCATGCGTCAGTTACGAAGAGCGATGTTGCGGATCCTGTGTGTCATCGCGATGCTCACCGCGGGTATCACCGCGACGGCCACGGGCGCGCAGGCCTCCGTTCCCAACCGGTGGGGTTTCGCCGTGGTCAACGTGACCTCCGGCATTCCCGACGTCAACCACCAGGCGGGCAGCTGGGGGGTGGGCTTCAACGTCAGCGTCACTCCCGGCGGGGTCGGGCAGACGTTCGTGAAGTTCCCGCAGATCGCGATCACCGGCGGCGTGGTCCACGTCACGGCGATCTCCGAGACCGCCTACTGGTGCCAGGCGCAGAACTGGGGCCCGTCGGGCACCGACCTGGTGGTGGCGGTGCAGTGCTACCGGTACGGAGGGGCTCCGGTCTTCACCCCGTACAGCATCGTCTTCGAGCAGAGCACCGGCGTCCTGCCCGCGCCGCAGGCGTTCGGCTACGTGCACTACAACGGCGCCGCCATCGCCACCCAGTTCAACTCGGCCGGGGGCGTGAACACCGTCGCCGGGGGCGGGGGTGTCTGGACGGTCACCCTGCCCGGCCTGGGCTCGTCCGGTTTCGCCGGGAACCTCCAGGTCACCGCGGTCAATCCCAGCCAGCCCGCCCGCTGCAAGGTCGGCGCCTGGGCCCCGGGCGTGGGCGCGCAGGCGGTCCAGGTGCGCTGCCACAACGCGACGAACGTGCCGCTCAACACCGGATGGACGCTGACCTACCAGCGTGAGCGCGCCATCACCGGCGCGGCGATCCCGCCGAAGAACTTCGCCTACACCTTCGACACCACCCCGGCCAACCCCGGCCCGTACGCGCCGGTGCCCTCGGCTCTGAACTACAACTCCCAGGGAGGCACGAACACCATCCAGGTGGCGGGACCCGGCCAGCGCCTGGTGATCTTCCCGAGGGTCGGGGTCCTGAAGGACCAGGTCCAGGTCACCGCGTACGGTTCCGGCCCCGAGTTCTGCAACCTGCAGACCATCTGGAACACCAGCGGCAGCAACGCGTTCGTCCGCAACGTCATCTGCTACAACGCCACCACCCGCGTCGACCGGCAGTCGCTGGTCACCTACACCTCGGCCTTCTAAAAGGCCACCTCGGCCTCGCGAAGGCCGGGGCGCGGTACCGTCCGGTGTCCCGGGCGGTACCGCGCCGCTCACCTGAATGGACGTCCCTCTCCCGGGTAGCCGGAGACGATGGCGACTTATGGCTTTCATTCCTCACACGAGCAGATCCATCCGGCAGAGCTGCTGAAGGCGGTCACGCGGGCCGAGCAGGCGGGGTTCGGGGCGGCGATGTCGTCGGACCACTTCTCCCCGTGGAGCGAGCGTCAGGGGCAGTCGGGGTTCGCCTGGTCCTGGCTGGGCGCGGCGCTCCAGGCCACGAACCTGCCGTTCGGTGTGGTCAACGCCCCCGGCCAGCGCTACCACCCCGCGATCATCGCCCAGGCGATCGGCACCCTCGGCGCGATGTACCCCGGGCGCTTCTGGGCCGCCCTCGGCACGGGTGAGGCGAGCAACGAGCACATCACCGGCGACCGCTGGCCGCGTAAGGAGCTCCGCAAGCGGCGGCTGCGGGAGTGCGTCGACGTCATCCGGGCGATGCTGGCGGGGGAGGAGGTCAGCCACGACGGGCTGGTGACCGTCGACCGTGCCCGGCTGTGGACCCGCCCGGAGGTCCCCCCGAAGCTGGTCGGCGCGGCGGTGAGTGCCGAGACGGCCCGCTGGTGCGCGGAGTGGGCCGACGGCCTGATCACGGTGGGAGGGCCCGTCGACCGGCTGCGCGAGGTCGTCGGCGCCTACCGGGACGCCGGAGGCAAGGGCAAGGTGGCGCTCCAGGTCCACCTCAGCTGGGCCGAGAGCGACGACGAGGCGATGGCCATCGCCCACGACCAGTGGCGGAGCAACGTCTTCTCGCCGCCGGTCAGCTGGGACCTCGAGACCGCCGAGCTCTTCGACGTGGTCTCCGCGGACGTCTCGCCGGAGAAGGTGGCCGAGGCCGTCAACGTCTCCTCCGACCTCGGCTGGCACGCCGCCAGGATCAACGAGTACGCGGACCTGGGCTTCGAGGAGATCTACCTGCACCACGTGGGCCAGGAGCAGGCCGCCTACATCGACGCCTTCGGCGCGAAGGTGCTTCCCCAGCTGCGCTGACGGATGCCTCTCCCGCCTCCCCGGCCGCGCTGACGTCGCGCCGACGTCGGCGCGCGGCCGGAGGGGGCGGTACGGACGGCGTCCCGGCCGGAGGGGGCGACGGCGCAGGCGAATTTCCGGCTGGAGGGGACGACGGCGCGGGCGGATTTCCGGCCGGGGAGGTTGAACGGTAAGGGCGGGTGCCCGGCCGGTGACCGGCCTCTTCAGCCGCCGGAGGCCATGGCACGAATCGGATCTTCCTCACTTCTCGCGACATGTGATGGAAACAATTCGGGAGGAATCAATTCACAGACGTAGGTGAATGTTCTACATTTGTCATGGGAGCGCTCCCATCAGAAGGAGGCGCAGTGTCTCTCCAGCACGACTCATCTGCGGCGTCCCTCGAGGTCGCCCACGAGTACGAAGGCGAGTGCCTGCTGCCCGCCGTTCCCACGAGCGTGCGCGACGCCCGCTCGCTGGTCCGCCGGGAGCTCTCCCTGTGGGGTGCGGACGATCTGATAGACGACTGCATGCTGATCGTCAGCGAGCTGGTCACCAACGCCGTCAGGTACGGCGGCGCCGCGTGCGCGCTGCGGATCCGGGGCGGCGGGAGCTTCGTCCGCGGCGAGCTCTTCGACCCGGGGGAGGGGGCTCCCCGCGTGTGCGCCCGCGACATGGAAGCCACCGGCGGCCGGGGCCTCCAGATCGTCGACTCCCTCGCCGACGACTGGGGTGTCGCCCATCCTCCCTCCGGAGGAAAGATCGTCTGGTTCGTCCTGGGTCTCCCCGCCCCCGCCCACCTCCGTCCCGCCGTCGCCCCGGTCCTGCAGTTCAAGTAGGCGCGTGCCGGGAGGCGCCCGATCGTCCGGCGCGCCCGGTGTCACCCGGCCCGGGATCGCGTGGCCGTCCGGGGCCCTGAGAGGTCCGCGGGCAGGAAGCGGGAAGGCGCCTGAAGAGGCGGACCGGGAAGGCGCCGGAAAAGGGGAAGCGCCGGAAGGGCGGCAGCGCCTGAAAAGGGAGGGCGCCGGGAGGCCGGAAAGGGCCTGAGCGGTCACGTCCGCCGGAAGCGGGCTCCCCGGCATCCGGTGTCACGGCGTCACGGTGTCGCGGTGACCCGGTGGTGATCGCCGCCGGGGGTGGGTGTGCCGCCGTGCCGTCCGGCCCCGTAGTGTGCGGGACGGCCACCCCTCATGGAGAGAAACGCATCGCCCATGACGTACGACCACACCCGCCGCGCCTGCTACACCGGATATGTCACCCAGGCCATCGTCAACAACCTGGCCCCCCTGCTGTTCATCGTGTTCCAGACCCGCTACCAGCTGCCTTTGGAGATGCTCGGGCGCCTGGTGCTGCTCAACTTCGCCACCCAGCTGGTCACCGACATCGTGGCCGTGCGGTTCGTGGACCGGACCGGTTACCGCGTCCCGCTGGTGCTGGCTCACATCCTGTCGGCGCTGGGGCTGGTGCTGCTGGCGGTGGCCCCGGCGGTGTCGCCCTCCCCGTACCTGGGACTGTGCGTCGCGATCGTCGTCTACGCCGTCGGCGGCGGCCTGCTGGAGGTGCTCGTCAGCCCCGTCGTGGACGCGCTGCCCAGCCCGCAGGAGGGCAAGGCCGCGGCGATGAGCCTGCTGCACTCCTTCTACTGCTGGGGGCAGGTCGCGGTGGTGGCGGGCAGCACGCTGCTGCTGGCCTGGATCGGCCAGGACGCCTGGCAGGTCCTGCCGGTCGCCTGGGCGCTCGTCCCGCTGGTCAACATGGTGGCGTTCCTGAGGGTGCCGCTGCCCGCGACCGTGCCGGACGAGCACCGTACCTCCCTGCGGGCGCTCTTCGGGGCCCCCGCCTTCGCCGCCGTCGTCGTGCTGATGCTCTGCGCGGGCGCGGCCGAGCTGACCATGTCGCAGTGGTCCTCCCTCTTCGCGGAGGAGGGGCTGGGCGTCTCCAAGGTGTGGGGCGACCTGGCGGGCCCGTGCCTGTTCGCGGTCCTGATGGGGATCGGCCGCATCGTCTACGGCCTGTGGGGCGAGCGGATCCCGCTGGTACCCGCGATGGCCTCGTGCGGCGCGCTGGCGACCGTCTGCTACCTCGTCGTCTGCCTGTCCTCCGACCCGGTGGTCAGCCTCGTCGGCTGCGCGGTGTGCGGCCTGGCCGTCAGCCTCCTGTGGCCGGGGACCTTCAGCCTCGCCGCGGCCCGCTTCCCCCTCGGCGGCGCGGCCATGTTCGGCGTGCTGGCCGTCTTCGGTGACGCCGGGGGCGCGGCCGGCCCCTGGATCGCCGGGGCCGCCGCGGACGCCTCCGCCACCGCGAGCGGGTTCCTGTCCACCCTGTCGGCCGCGCTCCCCGGCGACGGCGGCTCCGGCCTGCGCACCGGCATCCTCGTCGCCACCGCCTTCCCGCTCGCCGTCGTCGCCCTCACCCTCGCGTACGGCATCCGGGCGAGGGGCGCGGCAAGCACAGCGGGTACGGCGGGTACGGCGGCAGACGGGACGCCCGATGAGGCGGCGGGCGGGGTGGAGCGTCCGATCGGCGGGTGAGCCGGATGGGACATCGGGGCATGACATCCCCTTTTCATGGGCACCTCGTATCCCAGCGACACCGCACACTCGAGGAGCGTTCCACCATGACCCCGGCACCCATGGACTCTCCGGTGAGGGCCGGGTCCGCTGAAGGCGCGGACGGGACGCCGGGGGGCGGGCCCCCGGAACACTCGGCCTGGGCGGGGGAGGCCGGAATTCCGGAGCGCGCGGCCGTGACGGCGGGGGCCGGGACCCTGGAGCGTGCGATCGAGGCGATACCGCTGGTGGATCATCACGTCCACGGCGCCCTGGACGGCGACCTGCCGCGGAGGCGGTTCGAGGAGCTGATCACCGAGTCCGACCGGCCGGTGCCCGGCTGGATGACCCAGTTCGACTCGCAGCTCGGTTTCGCCGTCCTGCGGCACTGCGCGCCCGTCCTCGGTCTCGACCCGCACCCGGACCCGGAGACCTACCTCGCCCGCCGCGCCGAGCTCGGGGCCGGGGAGGCGAACCGGCGCCTGCTGGCCGCTGCCGGGGTCGGTCACTTCCTCCTGGAGACCGGCTACGGGGGAGAGGAGATCCTCGGCCCGGCGCCGATGGCGGCCCTCACGGGGCGGCCCGTCGAGGAGATCGTCCGCCTGGAGTCGGTCGCCGAGGGAGTCGTCGCCGAGGGGACCGACGCCGCCGGGTTCGCCGCCAGCTTCGAGGCGGCCCTGTGGGAGCGCAGCCGTACGGCGCGCGGCCTGAAGAGCGTCGCCGCCTACCGGTACGGGCTCGACCTCGACCCCGCCCCGCCCGCCCCGGCCGAGGTGACGGCGGCGGCCGGACGCTGGCTGCGCGAGTCCGAGCGGACCGGGACGATCCGCGTCGACGACCCGGTGCTGCTGCGCCACCTCATCTGGGCGGGCATCGAGCGCGGGCTGCCGCTCCAGTTCCACGTCGGATACGGCGACCCCGACCTCGACCTGCGCCGTTCCGACCCCCTGCTGCTGCGCGGCCTCGTCGAGCTCGCCGAGCCCAGGGGCGTCCCCCTGCTCCTGCTGCACTGTTACCCGTACCACCGCAACGCCGGTTACCTCGCCCAGGCCTACCCGCACGTCTACCTCGACGTCGGGCTGGGGGTGAACCACACCGGGGCGCGCAGCGTGGCCGTGGTGGCCGAGAGCCTGGAGCTGGCGCCGTTCGCCAAGATCCTCTTCTCCTCGGACGCCTGGGGCCCCGCGGAGCTCCACCACCTGGGCGCCCTGCTCTGGCGCCGCGCGACGGCCCGGGTCCTCGGGGGGTTCGTCGCGGACGGCGAGTGGAGCGAGCCGCAGGCGATCCGGGTCGCCACCATGATCGGCGCTCGGAACGCCCGCCGCGTCTACGGCCTCGGAGAGACCGGGTGACCGGCCCCGAGGCCGGCGACGAGAACGACCATCACGTACGACGAGAACGGCGCCCATGTCACCCACGTACCACCGGAACGGCACCACGCACAGCCAGAGGGAGATCCATGATCGGCACTCACGTCCGCACACTCGCCGCACCCGCCGAGGAGGACGCGTGAGGGGCAACCGCGACGCCCGCCTGCTCGGGGGGCGGCGATGAACGAGATCCACGAGCGGCTCCGCGCCGCTCTGCACGCCGAGCTGCCCGCGGCCTTCCAGCTGCGGCGGGAACTGCACGCCGAGCCGTGCGTGTCGGGAAAGGAGGAGCCCACGCTCAAGCGCGTGCTGGACGCGCTGCCCGAGGGTGACGCGACGGAGCGGGTGGCCGGGACCGGCGCGCTCCTTCGCGTCGGCGGCGAGGGCCTGGCCGTCGGGGTGCGCGGGGAGCTGGACGCCCTGCCGATCCGGGAGGAGACGGACGTGCCCTGGGCCTCGCGCAACGGCTCCATGCACGCCTGCGGCCACGACGTGCACCTCGCGGCGCTGGTGGCGCTGACCAGGGCGGTCGACCGGGTACGGGCGCCGGCGCCGATGGTCGCGGTGCTGCAGCCGCGCGAGGAGACCCACCCCTCCGGTGCTCGCGACATCGTCGCCTCCGGCGCGCTCCGCAGGAACCGGGTCGGCGCGATGATCGCGGCACACGTCCAGCCGGTGCTCGGCGCCGGCGAGACGGCCTGCACACCCGGCGCGGTCAACGCCTCCTCCGACGAGTTCACCGTCACCGTCCGGGGACAGGGCGGGCACGCGGCCTACCCCCACCTGTCCCGCGACTCGGTCCTGGCGCTCGCCCAGATCATCGTGGCCGCGCAGCAGCTCGTCAGCCGCGACGCCGACCCGATGACGCCGACCGTGGTCACCTTCGGGACCGTGTCGGCGGGCAGCGCCCCCAACGCGATCCCGGGGCAGGCCTCCGCCCGGGGCACCCTCCGCACGATGTCGGAGTCGTGGCGCCACCAGCTGCACCACCGCTTCCGCGAGGTCGCCGAGGGCGTCGCCCGCGTCCACGGCTGCGAGGCGGAGGTGCGGATCACGAACGGGGAGCCGGTGCTCGTCAACGACGCCCGCCTCGCCGAGGAGACCGGCTGCATCCTCGTCGACGTCGCCCACCACATGCCCGCCACGCTGCGCTCCTGCGGTGCCGACGACTTCGCCCACTTCGCGTCGGTCGTGCCGTCGCTGATGCTGTTCGTGGGCACCGACACGGCGTCGGGACTGCACAGCCCGTACTTCCTGCCCGGAGACGAGACCGTGACGGCGGTCGCCGAGAGCCTGCTCGCGGCCTACCTCGCCGCCACGCGGGTGATCGGCGCGGGCGGCTGAGCAGGCGTTTCGCGCTGGTGACGGCAATCACGTGCCTCACCCTCCGGACCCGGGGCGCATCGGCGTGAGCAGCGCCGTGGCCTGCGGGGCCGTCAGCCGCCCGGCGGATCCTTCCTGAGCAGGCCCTCGATCACGGGAAGGAGCCGGTCCGCGTACCGGGCGGGCGCGGGCGGCTGGTCGAACGGCCTGGGCCCCTCCGCCGCCTCGTGCGGCGTCACGCCCGTCGCCCACAGGTCGGAGGAGGTGTGGGCGGCGGTCAGTATCCCGTGGCGGGGTCGATCACTCCCTCCAGCGGGCGGCCCGCGCGCAGGTTGCCCACGTTGCGCTCGACCCGCTCGCAGAGCATCCGCGCGACGTACTCGGCGGAGTCGGCGGAGTGCGAGGTGATGAGCACCCGTGGGTCGGCCCACAGGGGGTGCCCGTCGGGGAGCGGCTCGGGATCCGTCACGTCCAGGCCGGCGGCGGAGATCGTTCCCGCGCCGAGGGCCTCGACGAGCGCGCCGGTGTCGATGTGCGCGCCGCGGGCGACGTTGACGACGACGGCGTGTGGCGGCAGCAGCGCCAGCTGGGCGGCGCCGACGACATGCCTCGTCTCCGGCGTCAGGGCGAGAGCCAGCACCAGGATGTCGGTCTCGGGAAGCACGGCGGGCAGGGCCGAGGGCGGCAGCGTCTCCGGTGTCTCCGGCGTCTCCGGCGTCTCCGGTGTCTCGTCGGCGCCCTCGGCCTTCCCGGGGTGGCGACGGATCACCCGGATCCGGCACCCGAACGGCCGCAGGAGGCGGACGAGCTCGGTGGCTATGCCGCCGCCGCCGAGGATCGTCACCCGCCGGCCGTGCAGCGACCGGGGCTCCACCGGACACCAGCCGGGCGTCCGCGCCTGGCGGGAGAGGCCGCGCAGACAGGCCAGCGTCAGCATCAGCGCGTGCTCGGCGACCTGCCCGGCGAACGACCCCTTGGCGCAGCTGAAGACCACGGGGCGGTCGAACACCCCTGATGACGCGAACCTCTCCACTCCCGCCCAGGGGAACTGCACCCACCCGATCCGGGGGTGGGCGTCCAGCGTCGCCACGAGCAGCTCCGGCTCGCCGGGAACGAGCCACACCAGGCCGTCGGCGTCGGCGAGCGGGACGTTGGCCCCGCCGCCGCGGGACACGGCCTCCTCGATCCCGAGCCGTAGCCGGTCGAGATCGACATCGGCGGAGTCGGGCTGCCCGGGGGACGTCCTCGCCTCCGCGGAGGGTGCTATCGCGATGCGGGCTTCCACGAACGACATTCTGTCGTAGATCGCCTGTGGCGTATCGCCGGTCCGAGGACGGCCCCGCCTCGCCGGAGGCCGCACAGCCGGCCACAACCCGGATCGTCGTGCATGTCGCAGAGGACGCGGAGAACCAAGGCCGAAGAACACGAAGGAGTGAGCGGCCAGGACCACACAGCAGAGATCACAGAGAACAGGCGGACGGCATCAAAGGTCAGAGATCGAATGAGTAGCGTAAGTAGTGCCGGGCCGGCTGAATGAGTAATGACTGCTCTACCTGCACAGGCCACCGGTTACCGATGCTGGGGACGCAAGAGTCGGTTCCCGATCGGGAGAAGGAAACGAGATGACGGTGCAGGACATGGTCCTACAATCCACGACGCCGCCATTCCGCGAACGGACAGCTCAGCCCCGCCGAATATCGGCGACACCAAGTCCTCAGGCCCATTCACGAAGACGACTGCGCTGTCGTGCAGCCGAAAGCCCTGATGTGTCCATCAAAACGGGGCAACTCCACCTCCGTTTGCATGGCCCGTTCGTGCGGCAGTGGTTCGGCGCCGATCCTGAGCGGACGAGCCGAGAGGTTCTGCGCTCCTCGGCATTCCGGCGCTGGAAGGATCGCGCGTTCTCGCGACGAAAGGGAAGGCGATGAGGGGCACCGTCATCACAGGTCCCCGGCGGCTCGGCGTGCTGCTGGTGGCGTCTGTCGTCGCCGTCGTGGGCGTCACGCTCGAGGCGACCGTCCTCGCGCTCCCGGCCCAGGCCGCGGTCACCTTCAACGTCAACAGCTTCGACGACCGTCGTGACACCAACCTCGCTGACAACGTCTGCCTGACCTCAGCCGGAAACTGCTCCCTGCGGGCGGCGATCCAGCAGGCCAACGCGACCGCGGGCGCGGACACGATCCATTTGCAGGGCGGCACCTACCGGCTGGGTTTCGCCGGTGGAGTGCAGCAGTCGGCCGCCACCGTCGACCCCGCGGAGCCGGCCGGCCGCCCGAGCTCCCGGGACCTGGACATCACCGACAGCGTGACGATCCTCGGGGGGGCCACGCCCAGCGGAACCGGGTCCACCGTCAACGGTGGTCGGTTCAGCAGCGTGTTCGAGGTCGACAACGTGTCGGCCGTCGTCGACATCCGCAACCTGACGGTGACCAACGGCGGCGAGGAGGAGCATTCCAGCTTCGGCAGCGGCGGCGGCCTGCTGATCCGGGCCGGATCGGTGTCGCTGACGCGAGTGACCGTGCGTGACAATGTCACGACAGAGCAGGGCAGCGGCATCGCCAACGCGGGGCGACTGAACCTGCTCGAGAGTACCGTCGACAACAACCGCAACCTGTCCAGCTTCGGTGGTCGAGGCGTGACCGCCGAGGGCGGCGGCATCCACAACTTCAGCACCGGCTCGGTCACCATCGACCGCAGTACGATCAGCAACAATTTCTCGTTGCGCGGCGGCGGTATCACCAACAATTTCGGTCAGATGACGATCAGCAACAGCACCATCACCGGCAATACCGCGCGCAACAGCGGCGGGGGAATCCTCAACCGGGGTTACGGCACCGGACCGAAGGGCACACTCAACATCGGGTTCTCGACGATCGTGGGCAACCAGGCCAACGTGTCCGGGGCCGACGACGAGAAGTTGGGCGGCGGGATCGCCAACGCCGGCGGTCAGGTCAACATGGGCGGAACGATTCTGGCGGGGAACACCGACAACCGCTCCCACTTCGATGCCTCCTTCACTCCTGACTGCCACAGTCTTGACGCCTTCCGGTTCACCTCGTTCCGCAACAACGTGATCGGGCTCCTCACCGGAACGTGTGTCGTCCGCGACACGTTCTGGGGCGAGAGCCTGAACTTCGACCGGGTCAGCCGGGATCCCGCCGCCCCGCTCGACCCGCGGGTGGGCGCCATGGCGCAGAACGGCGGGACGACCACGAACCGGCCGCCGCTCAGCGGCAGCCCGGCCGTGGACTTCGCCGACTCGGGTACCTCCGGCGCGCTGTTCAACTGCCCCGCGACCGACCAGCGAGGCGTCTCCCGCCCCCGCGACGGTGACGCCAACGGCTCGGCCGTCTGCGACACCGGCTCGGTCGAGATCGGCTGAGACCGGACACCACGCACGCCGGTCCGAGGCGGCCCACCGGCTGCGGCGGACCGGCCTTGGCCACCGTCCGTGCCGGCCCCGGACCAGCTCAGCGTCATCAAGCCCGGCGGCGGTGCGCCGCCGGGCCGTTCCTCGATCCCGGTGTACGAGAACCTGCGCCGACCGCTGGACGGCAGCGTGTTCGTCGAGACATCGAAGGAGGCGATGTCACCTACCGCGAGGACGCCTCGCGGGCGCGGATCGGCGCCGCGCCCCCGATCGTGGCGAGCCCGCGCAACCCGGCCATCGGCCTGGCCCGTCCGATCGGCTGGACCGACATCGCCGCCACCGACCACTACCGCAGCCACCCGGAGGACGTGTTCCAGCTACTCGGTCTCACAACATGAGAACGCTTCAGCCCTGCTTCCGGAAGTGACACGGGAATTGACCGGTACCACGTGCGCGTGGGAAAAGCCGGGTCGCGGACACGTGACGCATTCGACGACCTCGCCCGGCGCGAACCGATCCGATCGCGGGGCGGTGACCTGGAGAAACCTTCGTCCACGACGACGGGACTCCGGGAGCGCTACATTTTCCTGGGGAAGACGGGGCGTTTCTGGAGGGCGGATCGTTTTGGGCAGAGGAACGATCATCGGTGGCCGATACGAGTTGGATCCCACGTCGCGTCGCTCCGGCGGAATGGGAGAGGTCTGGTTCGGCTACGACAAACGCCTGGATCGGCAGATCGCCATCAAATTCATCAAAGCCGACAGGTTTCCCGATGGTCGCCGGGACGAGGAACTGGTCAGGCGTTTCGTACGCGAGTCGCGGATCACCGCCCGGCTGGAACACCCCGGAGTGCCGACCATCTACGACTGCGGGCCGCACGGTGACGACCTCTACATGGTCATGCAACTCGTCAGGGGGTGTTCCGTCGCGACGCTGCTCGACGAGACGGAGGTGCCCGTGGCCTGGGCCGCGGCGATCGCCGCCCAGGTGTGCTCGGTCCTGGCCGTGGCCCACGCCAACTCTCTGGTCCACCGCGACCTCAAACCGGGCAACCTGATGCTCTGCCCCGACGGCACGGTCAAGGTCCTCGACTTCGGCATCGCCGCCGCGCTCGCCCCCACGGACACGACGAACCTCACGAGGACGGGCGAGGTGCTCGGCACCCCGGCCTACATGGCGCCGGAGCAGGCCATGGCCGGGACCGCGGGACCACGGAGCGACCTCTACTCCCTCGGCGTGATCCTGGACGAGATGCTCGCCGGGAACAACCAGTTCGCCGCGCCCACCCCGCTGGCCTCGATGCGCAACCACACCGACGCCGCCCCCCGGCCGTTGCGCGCGAGACGGCAGGACGTCCCCGAGGGGCTGGAACGGCTCGTCCTGCGGCTGCTCGCGAAGACACCCGAGGAGCGGCCGGCGAGCGCGGACGTCGTCTACGAGCGGCTGCTCGACTTCTGCCGCGAGCTGCCGCCCTTCACCGGCTACGTCGACCTGGACGCGTCCCACTCGGTGCGCATGTACGCCACCGTCCTCGGACGGATCTCCTCCACGCGGGCCGACGACCGGCGGCCCTCCCATCCGGTACGGCCGGCGCGGATCAGGCGTGCCACGGGACTGGTGCAGATCGAGCGGGCCGACATCGAGCGCGCTCGCAAGGAGGCCGATCTTCTCAAGGCGGAAGCCCGTTTCGGCCAGGCGGCGGACCTCCTGGCCGAGGTGGTCGGGCCCGCCGCGGGCTCCTTCGGCTCGACGAGCTCCGCCGTGGTCGACCTGCGGATCGAGCTCGCCGAGGCCCTCTTCCTGGGCGGTGACTACCGCCGGGCGGCGCCCGAGTTCCAGCGGCTCGCGGCCGACGTCGCCAGGGTGGAGGGGCCGGGCAACAACCTCGCCCTGCGGTGCCGGTTGATGGAGGCGGGGTGCCACGCGGCGATCGGGGAGACGAACCTCGCCCTGACCCAGCTCCGGCGGCTGCTGGCCGACGAGAGGCGGTTCGGCGCGGGAGAGGAACGGATCCTGGAGATCCGGCGCCAGATCGGGATGGTGGAACTCGACGCGGGCAACAAGGGGCGGGCCAAACGGCTGCTCGGCGAGCTGCTGCCGGACCTCGAACGCAGATACGGCCCGTACCACCACAACGCCGGAAAGGTCCGCGCGATCCTCCAAGGGCTCTCCGACCGCTGACGGGCTCGCCGGCCAGGGTGTCGTCACCGGGCTGCGACGACGCGGGGAGAAGGTTCACGGAATCGCGCGGCGCGGGCCTCCGGCGATCAGGAGCATGACTCGTCCGCGGATCGATCGTTGAAGCGATCGCGGACGCGTTCCCTCAACGGCTGGTGCCCGATGAGTCGTGGGAGTCGTTCGAGCGAGTGGTCCCGCCGGTGCCGACGCGGCCGCGAGGTGGCGGGTGGCACCGCCTGCCGATCGCGTCCTGAGATCGGCTCATACGCCTCGAAGGACACCGGCCGGCAGGTAAGGGGAGGTGACTCGGACGGTCCAGCCCCGGCGGCGGGCATGGCAGGCCAGCGCCAGGATGTCGAGGTTGATCGCGGCTTCGAGATCGTCCGCGCGGGTGGCGACGCTGTAGTGATCACGGTGTGCCTCGAGGGCGTCGAGGAGGGCCAGGTTGAAGCTTTCCTCGTCGCCTTCGACCAACTGGGAGAACAGCACCGCCGGTGGTGGGAGGAAGCCCCAGTTCTTCGCCTTCCGGCAATCGAGCAGCGCGCGGTCGGTGGCGGGTTTCGGCTCGACGCCGCGCAGGTAGTCGTGGAGAGCGCGGCGGTAGGAGGCGAAGGCGGAGGCGTCGTCGCGGAGGACGGCGGCGCCGGCCAGGACGACGGGGGCCAGGTCCTCACGATCACCGGTGATCAGGGCGAAGTTCATGGCGGCGTCCCAGAGGCCGGGCTCGGCATCGTCGTGGGCGGGCACGGTGAGAGTGCGGTCGTCGACCGTCATCTCAACGTCGGTGCCCGGCTCGGCGAGGGCGGCGCGGAACAACGCGGCGCCGAGTCGGGAGGCAAGGCGCAGATTCTTCCGCTGCGGGTCTGTGACGTCGGCCGACAGCGAGGCACGTGCTTGGAAGAGACGCCTCTGGTGTCCCATCGCGTGCCCCAGTTGCCAGGGCCGCAGGGGGTCTCCGGCCGCCGGTGTGATGGCTTCCCGGGTGTACTGCTCGAACAGGGCCTCGCTCTCCGGATCGATGGGCCGCGGACTCTCGGGCCGCCGCACTGTCACGGGTCCGGCGACCAGTTCGGCGACCGCGTCCGAACGCCGGTTACGGCCGTACTCCTGCACCCGTGGCCCCCGGGTCTCGAATCCGGTCACCAGCGCGCGCGGGAGATAGCCGGTTTCGATCATCGGCGGCTAGCCGTGCCGGTGGTGGGCGAGGGCGGCGAGAGCGAGCGGGAGGAGAGGAAGCAGAGTACGGGGCCTGGCGCGATGGGGCCTGGTGCTGTGGGAGAGGAGCAGGTTGACCAGTTCCGCGCGGAAGGTCTCCGGGTCCTCGGCGCTCAAGGCACGCAACGCGCGGAGCGCGATGCCGTGCGGGTGATCGACGAGGCTTGCGCCGAGCTCGCCGGCCAGGGCGCGCACCCGGCCCAGCGCCGCGTCGATCGCGGTCAGCCGCTGCTCCCCGGACGGCGGAAAGTCCGCCTCGTCGTCCCCGGTATCGCCGATGACGTACGCCATCAAGCCGTTGATGAGCTCGACGGCCGGACGCCCGGCCCCGCCCCGCTGAGGAGCCTGGCGGGCGAAGTGGAACGCCTCTCCATGCCATTGGGCCTTGTCCGCCAGGACCGCCAGGCAGAACGCGTCGAGCCACTCGTCCGCGGTGATGGACGTCCGGCGGCCCTCGGGTTCGCGCTCGTAGCTGATTCCGAAGTTGGCGTAGTTGAGAAAGACCTGGAAGGGGGCGATCGGGTAGTACGCGGCGTAGGCCACGGCGCCCGCGGCGGCCTCGGTGGCGTCGTCCAGAGCCGCCTTGGCCTCAGGAGTGTCGAGATCGGGCGTCTCGACCGAGAGCGCTCCGAGATAGTCCAGGAACTCGTGCGAGATCAGCGACCATTCCTCATCGGTCACCGGCCCGGCTTTCGACATGGAGTGGACCATCCCGCCGATCCTGTTCGGGAAATCCTCGCGGGCCGCCGCGACCACGTCTTCACCCACCTGGTGACGCTCGATCCGCACTTCCCACCTCCGTGCCCTGGTGTAGTCCCACAGCTTGGCGGGAAGATCGACGACTCCGCAAATCAGGCGACAGGGGACCCAAGGCCGCGCGGATCCTCGATACCACCGATCAGTTCGTACGGGTGTTGGGGAGGTGCTCTCCCAGATAGCCGATCCAGATCTTGCCGGTGGCGCCGCCGGAGTCGTCGTGGAAGTACATCCGGGGCGCGGGGTAGCCGACGGGCCGGAGCTTGACGTGGGACTCCATCAGGACCTGCCCGCCCGGGTTCACCTCGGACGGGACGGCGAAGGTCCGGCGGTCGCTGAACTTGGCGCGGGTGACCACGCTCTTCGACTCGCGCATGGACAGCATCCCGGTGGGGATGGTGAGGCGACCGGAGGAGCCGTGGGAGCACCACTCGTAGAAGCCCCCGGAGAACTCCCCGCCGGACCGCGCCCTCGCGAAGTCCTCCAGGGCGCGCAGGGAGTCCCACGCCTTCGCCGCCCACGTACGCGAGTGGGCCGGGTGGGCCAGGTCGAGCCGGGCGGCGGCGCCGTCGGTGTCGCCGACGACGATGTGGCGCAGGCTCTCGCGGGCCTCGATCAGGACCGCGACCAGGCTCGCGGGTTCGAAGACGGGGCTCTCCTCGGGCACGCCGTACACCGGCTGGCCCGCCGCGGCGAGCCGGCCCTCCAGCCAGCGGACCCGCTCGGTGAGCTTCCTGGCGCTCGTGACGGTCTCGGCGTACTCCTCGGTGAGCAGCCGGTACTCCTCGCGAAGGCTCCCGGTGTCGGCGGCCGGACGGTCGCCTCCCTCGTCCGCGAGGGGGGCCTCGCCGCGCCGTTCCGCGACGATGTCACGCAGGCCGGAAAGGTGCGCGCGGAGCGTGTGGAGCTCGCGGAGAACCCTGGCGAGGTCACCGGCGGAGGCCTGTGACGACGTGGCGAGTCCGAGCGCCGTGTCCAGGTCACCGCGCAGTTCCTTGACCACCATGTCCGCCACCACCTGGGCGATCTCCTCCACCCCGGAGAGCGGGCCGCCGCCCCCGGAGAGGGCCTGCCCGTTCCTCTCGTTCTCTCCGGTCTCCTCCTTCTTCCCGGTCTCCTTCCCCTCCCTGTTCCCCGTGTTCCCCGTGTTCCCCGTGTTCCTTGTGACGACGGCGGCCTCCTCCGAGGGAGGCGGCCCCTGCTTCCCGGCGGAGACCGCGCCGGCCGCGCCGGTTCCGCCGGCCGGGGCGGGCGCCGGGCGCCGGGTCATGGCCATCATCCGCCGTCGTAGCTCCTCACGGGCGGAGTCGGTCTTCGCGGGCCGGCGCGCGGCCTCGGCGATCTCGCCCAGGTCGGCGCGTCCGGCGAGCACCCGGTAGACGACGTGGAGCGTCCGCTGGACGTCCGCGGGAAACTCACGATGGACGGTGTCGCCGACCGCTCCGACGACGATCCGGTCCAGGGCGGCGTCACCCTGGTCCCGGATCATGGCGGCGCCCATGGGCGGGTGCCTGCGGGGGTGGCGTTCCTCGGCGGGGTCGAAGGGGGCGAGGTAGGTGCGGATCCCGCCGCCGAACACGCCCAGTTCCTTGCCCATCGCCTTGTTGAACCGGTTCTGGGCGCGCAGGTCGGCCAGCCGTACCACCAGGCCCGCGCCGGTGACCGCACCGGCCAGATAGTCGGCACGGGCCCGCGCCGCCTCCGGGTTCTGGGGGTCCACGGAGAGAACGAGGATCGGCATCCTCCGGCGGGGTTCGGTCATCACGGGGACGAACCGGTCCATGCCCTCCTCGTCGAGGACCACCGGGCCGTCCTCCACCTGGATGCCGCCGTCGCTGATGCGCGCGGTGCGCAGGTACGCCGGGAGGAAACCGGGCACGCTCACCACGGCCGGTTCGTGCCGCTCCCGCCGTTCCCGCCGCTCCGGTTCGCGCCTTCCGCGCCGGTACGGTTCCCGCCGCTGACGTTCCGGTTCGCGCCCCTCGTGCCGGTCCACGGTGACGATGACCCACCCGGTCATGCCCGGCACCGATTCCGTGTAGGTCACCCGGGTCCGCAGGTGCCCTTCCCCGTGCGGCTCGTCCAGCGTGTAGCGGCCGCAGTCACCGCGCCGTTCCATCGTGAGCCGTGCCCGGCCGGCCTCGGCCTCGACCATCGCCCGCGCCGCGCCCGGCGGCGGGAACCCCTTCCGCTCGACCCACTCCGAGAAGGTGCGGCGCAGCCGGATCGAGATGGGGGCGGCGGGGTCGCGCAGCACCGCCTGATATAACCGCGTCACGTTCGACGCCATAGTCACGACACCTCATATGTCATCAACCTGGGGGATGTACGGCTCACGTCCGATAAATGGACGCCAGTCATACGGGGTTGGATGTCAGCCGGGCTCCGCCGGTTCCAGCGGCCGGGCTTTGTGTACCATAAATGGTGTTTAGTGCTGAATTAAGCTCGTATAAGACATAAATCGGGTTCAGTGGCCGGGGTGCTGCCGCGATCGGCCGACTTCGTCGCACCCCAGTGTGCCGACGTGCCGGCCTGGTGTCGCGGTCTTTCCTCGAGATCACCGCTCGGCCGCCGTCCAGGGCGGCCGGCCTCTCCGGGCGACGGGAACCCGTCCGGCTGTTTCCGCGGGGCGGGCGATTGGCGGCGTACCGGGGCGCGTGGCCCGGCCGGATGAAGGCCGCCCGTCCGGGGTGCCCCGAATCGGGGTGGCCGACTATTGGTGAAAATTCATTAATGCGATGTTTTGTGCATCATGTTCGTTGTTTAGCGGGCTGAAGGATCGCTTGTTCGACGAGCCGTCGTCCGACCCGTGACATGCCGCACGAGCCTCCAGGCGTAGGCGGGCCCGCTCAGGAAGCGCCTCACGCCCCCGATCCCGTAGCCGGGATGGTCGCCGTGCCGGGGAATGCCACAGGGCCGTACCGTCCGGGACGGCCCTGTGGGCTGGGCTCCAAGCCGTTCACTGGTGAGGGGCGGCGCCGTTCCAAGCGCACGGCAAATCGCCCGTGGCACTCTCCGCCGGAGCGGCGAAAGGTCCGCGGGGACGGTGGCCGGAATCCATCCCACGGGCTCAGGCCCGGATTTCGCGCACCGCCTCACGTTCGTGGAGGGAGTTCGATGCGGGTATCGAAGATGGTTCTGGCGGTCGCGGTCGCCGGGATGGTGGCCGGTGCGGTGGCGGTGCCGGTTCAGGCGGCCGGTGCGGTGGGTGTCGCCGTGGCCGGGGCGGGGGTTTCGGTTCATGACGGGGAGAGCGTCTACCGGGGGTTGATCCTGGGGATCGGGCCGGTGGCCGAGAGGTTCCCGGAGATCGTGCGTCCGGCCGGTGGGGTGACGGCCAGGCAGGAGGAGTTCGCCTCGGCGGTGGTGGCGGCGGTCTCGAGGAGGGACCCGGCGTTCCTGGCCTCGTTCGGCCGGGAGATGACCAGTGGTGACCGGGTCCGGATCGACCGGGCCTTCACGGCGGCGCAGAACATCACCCGCGACGTGCTGGCCGAACGGTTCGGCTTCAAGGCCGACTCCTCGGCCGTCGACCAGGCGGCCGGCCTGGCGTTCTTCGTGTACATGGTCTATCTCGGCAACGTCTACGAGATCGTCAACGTGTACAAGGTCGCCAACGCGGTCCGCGAGTCCAATGTCTACGAGATCGAGAACTGGACCGAGTCCCTGGTGAGCAAGGACCTGGCCCGGCTCGATCGCGAGCGTTTCGTGGACCTCGTCGCCGAGCGGCTCGCCGCCTGATCTCCGGCTCCCGGGCACGGTTCCACGCCGGACCCCGGCGCGGAACCGGACCCGGCCCTACGAATCCACGGAGATTCCGTTGACCGAAAACGCCATGGCGAGGCGCCTCGGACGGGCACTCGCCGGCATCGTCGCCTTCTGGGGATCAGTGATCTTCTACGTGGTGCACACCCAGCTGCCGAGCAACGCCCTGTCGCTTCCGGGGCAGGAGCAACTGAGGCTGACCATCACCACTCTTACCCCGCAAGGATGGGCGTTCTTCACCAAATCGCCGCGCGAGCCGCAGATCGGCGTATGGCAGACCGCGGGCACGGGTGGCTGGCGGGACGCGCGGCTCGGCCCGCACTCCGAACCGCGCAACGTGCTGGGCTTCAACCGGCGGTCCCGGGCACAGGGCCTGGAGCTGGGCATCATGCAGACCTCGGTCCCCGCCGGCGGGTGGGCGTCGTGTGACGGCGGCGACGTCGCCTCGTGCCTCGAACGCGTCCCCAGCGCCGTGACGATACGCAACATCGCGCCCAACCCCATCCACTGCGGCTCGATCGGCCTGGTCCAGCGCGAGCCGCTGCCGTGGGCGTGGGCCGGGAGCGGCACGGCCATGCCCGCCAAGGTCGCCCGATTGGAGGTCACATGCTGACCAGAGCCGGTCTGGCCGTCGCACGCCTCGCGCGGGTGTCGCCCTGGACGAACGTGTACGGCCTGGCCCGTACCCTGATGGCGCTCGGCACGCTGGGAACGATCCTGTTCAGTCACAGCACCTCGCTCTTCCGCCCCGCGCAGGGAATGCCGGACTTCCCCAACTGCTCGGGCATCGCCCGGTTCGGCATCTACTGCGTGGTCCCCGGCGACCAGCTGGAGGTCGCCCGGTTCCTCTCGATCGGCCTGCTGCTGCTCGTGGTCATCGGCTGGCGCCCGCGGTTCACCGCCCTGGGGCACTGGTGGGTCACGGTCAGCCTGATGGCCTCGGCCACCATCCCCGACGGGGGCGACCAGATCAGCGCGGTCATCACCCTGCTGCTGCTTCCCGTCGCGCTGCTGGACGGGCGCAGGTGGCACTGGGGCCCGCCCGTCGACGTGAGTGACCGCCCGGTCCGGTCGTTCTTCGCCTGGACGACCTTCTTCGTGATCCGCCTGCAGGTAGCGGGCCTCTACTTCCAGGCGTCGGTGGCCAAACTGAGCCACGCGGAATGGGCCGACGGCACGGGACTGTGGTACTGGCTCAGCGACCCGTTCTTCGGCATGCCGGGCTGGACCAAGCCCTGGCTCACCCCGATCCTGGTCAACCCGATCGGTGTCACCGTGATGACGTGGGGGCCGCTCGCCATCGAGCTCGCGCTCGCGTTCGGAATGATCGCTCGCCGGCCGGTCCGGCCGTACCTGCTGGCCGCGGGGGTCGCCTTCCACATCTCGATCGGCCTGCTCATGGGCCTCGGAAGTTTCATGTTCGCGATGATCGCCTGCCTGGTGCTCCATCTGCGCCCGGTCGACGTCCCGGTCCGGCTGCCCCGCCGCTCGCGGGTCTCCGCCCGGCTCGACCGCGTACGGGCGGTGTGGCCGGCCCTCGCCCGCCGTGCGGGCGCGACCGCGCCGGCCGCTTCCGGAATCACGGGTGCGACGGCCGTCGTCCCCGTCCCCGTCGCCGTTCCCCCCGTCCCCCTTCCTGTTCCCGGCGCGGTTCCCGGTCCGGCCGTTCCCGCTCCGGCGCACGCCGGTCCGGCGGCTCCCGTGAGGCACCCGTGACGCCCGCCGGAACGCCCGCCCCCTTCCTGGTCTACGACGGCGACTGCGGATTCTGCGCGAACGCGCTGCGCGCCCTGCGCCGCGTCCTCCCGGACTGGCCGGAGACCTTCGCCTGGCAGACCCTCGACCTCGCGCACCACGGGCTCTCACCGGAACAGGTGGCCAGGGCCGCGTGGTGGATCGAGCGGGGCAGGGCTCCGGCCGGTGGCGCGCGGGCCTTCGCCGCGCTGCTCGTCTGGCAGCGTTCCCGCGGGTGGCGCGTGCTCGGGAGGCTCCTGTCGGTCCCCCCGGTGTCCTGGGCGGCCGAACCGGTCTACGCGGTGGTGGCCCGGACGCGGCACCGCCTGCCCGGCGGCACCCCCCTGTGCTCGGTACGCGGGGACACCCCGCGACGGCGGGCCGGTCCGGCGGCGAGGCCGGCACCGGGAGACGGCTCGCGCCGCGAAGGACGGTCATGACCGAGCCGGACGCCTCCGGCCGGGGGCGGGCGGGCCTCGGCGGCGGCGCGGAGCGCGTTCACCGCCGGAGGCCGGTCCGGTTCCATGACCGGGTTTCATTCATCGTTCACGTTCGTGGAGGGAGTTCGATGCGGGTATCGAAGATGGTTCTGGCGGTCGCGGTCGCCGGGATGGTGGCCGGTGCGGTGGCGGTGCCGGTTCAGGCGGCCGGTGCGGTGGGTGTCGCCGTGGCCGGGGCGGGGGTTTCGGTTCATGACGGGGAGAGCGTCTACCGGGGGTTGATCCTGGGGATCGGGCCGGTGGCCGAGAGGTTCCCGGAGATCGTGCGTCCGGCCGGTGGGGTGACGGCCAGGCAGGAGGAGTTCGCCTCGGCGGTGGTGGCGGCGGTCTCGAGGAGGGACCCGGCGTTCCTGGCCTCGTTCGGCCGGGAGATGACCAGTGGTGACCGGGTCCGGATCGACCGGGCCCTCACGGCGGCGCAGAACATCACCCGCGACGTGCTGGCCGAACGGTTCGGTCTCCGGGCCGCCCCCTCGGCCGCCGATCGGGCGAACGGCCTGGTGACCTACCAGTACGCGCCGATGGCGGGCTACGTCTACGAGATCGTCGCCGTCTACCAGATCGTCAACGTGTACAAGGTCCTCAACATGGTCCGGGAGCTCGACGACCCCGCCGGGCGGGAAGGCGGCGCGCTCGTGCTGGACCAGGACATGGCCGGGCTGCGGCGCGAGCGCTTCGTGGACCTCGTCGCCGAGCGGCTCACCGCCTGAGCGGCGTCCCCCGGCCGCCGGGCGGTGCCCGGTGGACATGGACCCACCTCGGCCTCCCGCCGTTCCCGTGGGACAGCGCCGCCGTCGCCCGCTCCCGCCAGGCGGTGAGGCCGTTCCGGTCCGCATGCCGGACCAGGCTCGCGAGATGCTCGACGGCGGTCTCGTGCTCGCCCAGCGCAGAGGCGAGCCGGGCCAGGAACCAGTCCACCGGGCCTGCCAGGGCGATGGCCGAGCCCACCGCGACGCTCCCGCCGTGCGGCAGCAGCGCCGCGTAGCTCGCCCGGCAGGCCGGCAGGTCGCCGACGGCGGCCTGGGCCTCGCTCTGCAGGCAGGTCATGGTCAGCCAGGACCAGTCGCCCGGCGGTCTGGGCCAGCCGTTCTTCACCGTTCTCGCGGCCTCCTCGACACGTCCCTGGGCGCACAGCCTCAGGATCCGGGTGTCGTGGTCCATGGTGGCGTGGATGCCGGTGATCGAGTCGATCAGCGGTCCGGCGTCGGCCAGGGAACCGCGCCGGTAGTGCAGCAGGATGCGCCCGGTGGCCACCACCGCACCCGCGTACCACATGCCGAGCCGTCCGGCCTGCCGCTCCGCCTCGCGGTACAGCGCCTCGGCCTCGTCGAAGCACTCGGCCAGGACCAGCCGGTTGGCGCGCCACATGGTGTGCTGGAATCGCGGCCAGGGCAGCGGCAGCCGCTCCAGCATGGCGTCGCAGCGGAGGGCGGCCTCATCCGCGCCGGCCACGTCGAACAGCTGCAGCCTGTGGTGGGTGAGCAGGAGCCACCCGAGCAGCTCGTACTCCGGCATCCGGGTCCGCGACGCCAGATCGATCAACTCGGTGGCGATCTCCACCAGCTCGTGGGGATGGGCCGCCTGGGGCAGCGAGAGCTGGCGGGCGTTGAGCGTCCGCATCAGCAGGTGCGGGTCCCCCAGCCTGCGGGCCATCTCGACGGCCTCGGCGGAGAAGGAGTCGCAGCGCGGGTCGTCGCTCCCGTCGTAGAGCTCCTGCGCGAGCCCGCCGAGCAGCAGCGCCCGCTCGGAACCGTCCCCCTCGGGCAGCGACCGCAGGGCCATCTCGAAGCGGTGCACCAATCGCAGCTCCACCTCCTCGTACGGGTTGCGCAGCGTCCAGGCCGACGGGGCGTCCAACGCGGTCAGCGCCCGTGCGATCAGCGCGGGACCACCCCGGCCGGTGGCGCGGTCGGCGGCGCGGACGGCCCGTGCCCGCGCCTCGCGGGCGCCGAGCGGGTCCCCGGCCTTCAGCAGCGCCTGGACCTGCCGCAACAGGAGGTCGACGTGGTCGAGCGGGTCACCGGCGGAGGAGCCGTGCGCCTCCACCGCCCGGCCCCACCACACGGCCGCCTCCTCGTACGCCAGCCGGAGGGACGCCTGTTCGGCCACGGCGCGGGCCCACCCGGTCGCCTCGCCGTAGGCCGCGGGACCGGCCTCGATCGCGTGATGGGCGATGACGGCCACGTCCACGGCGGGCCGGGCGGCCAGGGCGGTCATCAGCTCCCGGTGGATCCTCGCCCTGCGCAGCGGGGGGATGTCGTCCAGGAGGGTCTCCCTGACCAGGTCGTGCGCGAAGGCCATGCGCCGGGCGCGCGGGAGCAGCAGCCCGGCGTGCGCGGCCCGATCCAGCAGGTCGTACACCTCCTCCCGGCACGCCTGGGCGACGACGTCGGGGTCGAAGTCCCGGCCGAGCACCGCCGCCGTCCCGAGCACGTCACCGACCCGCGGGCCGAGCGCGGCCACCCGCCGCCGGATCAGGTCGGCGACCGCGCCGGGTACCGCGTCCAGGGTGCCCCCCTGGGCGAGCGTCCGCACGGTCTCCCGGACGAAGAAGGGGTTGCCGCCGGTACGTTCGGTCAACGCGCGGGCGGTGTCCTCGTCGACCTCGACGCCGATCTCCGCGGCGATGGCCCGCACGGTGTCGGAGCCGAGGCCCGTCAGGCGCAGGCGAAGCAGGTCGTGGCGGGCGAGCCGGCCCAGCACGCCGTCGAGGGGAAGGAGGTCCGCGCCCTCGCGGAACGCGGTCACCACCGTGACGGAGGCCCCCTTCTCCGCGTCGCCGATGAGCGCGACCACGTCGCCGAGCATGCCGAGCGAGGCGGTGTCGGCCCACTGCAGGTCGTCCAGCACGATCACCGTGGGCCGGGTCCGCGCGGTGGCCGTCACCCAGTCGGCGACGGCCTGGTGGCGGCGGAGCCGGGCCGCCTCGGTCGAGCCCGCGGGCGTCTCGTCGTCCATCAGCCCGGCCAGGGCCCGGGAATCCGGCGGGGGGCAGACGCGGGCGAGTGCCCGCAGGATCTGCAGCCACGGCCAGAGCGGCGGGGCGCCCTCGGTCTCGGGGCAGCGGCCCCACAGCACCAGGTGGCCGGACCCGGCGCAACGGTCCCGGAAGGCTTCGAGCAGCCATGTCTTGCCGATGCCGGGTTCACCGCTCACCGCGGCGATCGCCAGGCCGCCGCACGTCGGCAGGCTCTCCAGGTCGGCGAGCTGCCGATCCCGGCCGTGCGGGACCGGACGCGCGGGGGAGACCGCGACGGAAACGGGGACCGCGGGGACGGAGGGGAGCAGGAGCCGGTCGTCCTGCCGCAGGATGTCCTCCTCCAGCGCCCGCAGGCCGGGGCCCGGATCCAGGCCGAGCCGGTCGGCGAACAGGTCCCTGGCCCGGCGCAACGCGCCCAGCGCGTCGGCCTGCCGCCCGGTGCGGTACAGGGCCAGGGCCAGCAGGTGCCAGAGCCGCTCGCGCAACGGGTTCGCGTCCGCCTCGGCCTCCAGGCCGGTGATGACGGCCTGCGGGCGGCCGAGATCCATGTGCGCCTGGGCGTGCCGCTCCATCGCGACCAGGCGCAGCTCGCGGAGGCGGTTGACCTCCGGAGCCGCCCACAGCTCACCGTGGAACTCGCCGTACGGCAGCCCGCGCCAGAGCCGCAGCGCCTCCTCCAGGCGGTCGAGCGTCTCACCGGCGGGACGTGACTCCGGCCCGGAGACCAGCTCGGTGAACCGGACCGCGTCGACGTCGGCCGTGGCGAGCAGATAGCCGGGCGGCCGTCCGACGAGCAGCCGCGGCGGGGTGCGCGGCGGGCGTTCCGGCTCGACGACCCGGCGCAGGTTGGACACGTACGCCTGGATGGTGGCCACCACACTCGGCGGCGGGGCGTCGCCGTACAGATCGTCGACCAGGGTGTCGACGGAGACGAGCGTGCCGCCCGCGACGAGCAGCCGCGCCAGCACCGCGCGCTGACGTGGACCGCCCACCCCCAGGCGGACCTCGTCGTGGTGAACCTCCAGCGGGCCGAGAACCCGAAAATCCATGCCTACCACCTAGGGTCGGCACAGCAGGTGCGGACCACTGTGACAGGGACGAACTCGGTACATCGAACATCGTTCACGTTCGGTCGCGCAAGCCGGACCCGATACCCGTTATGAATCTTGAAATGTCGGCGGGGCGTGGAGTGTCGCCCGCGTCCGGCCGGCGACGTCGCGAAAGGCCAGGTGGTCGCCCACGCCCGCTCTCGGGTGTCGTCCGGTGGAGACCGCGTCCGGTCCGGGGCGTCGTCCGGCGAAGATCACGCCCGGTTTCCCGGAAGCCTCCCGGCGGCGATGCCGTCGGTCAGCCCGTCGACCAGCTCCCCGCCGACCGTCCCCGCCTCCCGCAGCGATCGCTCGAAGGCGATGAGCCGCCGGAAGGTCTCGCCGTGGCGGCGCTGCTCGTCGAGGGGCAGCCGCAGCACCTGCAGCCTGCGGACGTCGATGCGGGAAGAGGTCGAGGCGTGGGTTCCCGCCTGCCTCGCGTTGGCCGGGGCGCGCAGGCAACCGGCCAGGAACCACGGGTCGAGCAGCGTGGGGTCCACCCGCAGGGCGAACAGCTGCGAGCCCAGCACCGTGGGGGCGCCGGTGTCGACCCAGGCGCCGAACGCCCGGTAGGCGCCGACGACCACCACCTCCTCCGGGACGGTCACGGTGAGGGTGCCCGCCGTCTCTCCCGCGGAGGCCTCACGCGAGGGCAGCCAGCCGGACGGCCTGCCTCCGGCCAGCACGTCGGCGATGGTCAGCATGGGTACGGCGTCATCGGGGGCGTCCCCGGTGCGCACCGCGCCGTCCGCCGGTTGCTGCCCGGCCCGCATCGTCACCGCGCCCGCCCGGAGCAGGTCGCCCACGGTCACCGTGCCCTGGCCCGCCGGCTCCTCGTCGCCCAGTTCGAGTGCGGACAGGGTCGCGGTCAGATTCCGCAACTCGTGGAGCAGTGCGCCGAACCGGTTCCACGAGCGTCGCAGGCCCAGGTTCGCGGAGGTCCCCCTCTTCGGGACGTGCCGTGCGGGGGTGAGGTCCACCTCGTCGTCCAGGAGGTCGATCACCGGGACCACGGCGTGATCGGCCGACCGGTTCCCGTCCTCGTCCCCCACCTGGATCACCCGGACGGCCGACACCACGCGCCTGCGCAGGAGGGGCCAGTCGATCGCGGCCCTGCCCGTCCGCTGCGTCTTTCCCGACGGCTCCGGCTGGACGTCGGCCGCGTCGACCAGAAGCACCCCGGCTCCCGCGTCCGCTCCGCCCCCGGACGGTGCCCGCAGGACCCACAGATGCAGCGCGACGCTGTGCGGGGGCGCGGACCCCGGTGGCAGGGCGACCACCGCGCGCAGCACGCCGCTGCGGAGCAGTCCGGCCCGGACCCGGCGCCCCGCCCTGCGGGAGGCGACACCGGGCGGCAGCAGCAGCACGGCCGTCCCGCCGGGCGCCAGACGGCTCAGCGCGTGCTGCGTCCAGGCGAGCTCCGGCTCGGTGCGGGGAGGCAGGCCGTACGTCCAGCGGGCGTCGGTGGCGAGTTCCTCGTATCCCCAGTCGCGCTCGTTGAACGGCGGGTTGCACAGCACCACGTCGGCGCAGACCTCGGAATGGGGATCGGCGCGCAGCGTGTTCCCGGCCCGGACGTCCACCTCCCAGACGGTCTCACGCCCCGGCGAGTGGCCGGCGAGCAGGATCCGTACGGCGGCCAGCGCCGCCTGGGTCGGATCGACGTCCTGGCCGAGCAGTTTCAGCGGGACACCCGAGGGGGGCGCGTCCACCGTGCCGGCCCACTGCCGGGCGGCGGCGAGCAGGAGACCGCCGGTGCCGCACGCGGGGTCGAGCACGGCGCCGACGTCACCGGCCTCGCCGTCGCGCGCCAGCTCGGCGACCTCGGCCATCAGCGCCGCCAGCGGGTGCGGCGTGACGCCGATCTGCCGGACGTGCGTGTCGAGCCAGCGGCCGAGCAGGAAGTCGAAGGTCTCCCGGGCCCCGTGTTTCCTCGCCAGGCCGACCGCGCGCTCCACCAAGGACCGCTGGGCGTCGGAGAGGCCGGTGTCGTACGGAAGTCCCTCGGCGGCATCGGCGTCCGGCGGACCACCCGCGTGTGTCGTGTCCGTCGTGTGCCCCGCCTCCTCCCGGGCGAGCCGGGCACCGGCCGCGGCGATCGCCCTCCCCATCGTGTCGCGGTCCCCGAGCGCCTCGAACTCCGGCCACAGCCGTTCCCGGCTGCCGACCTCGTCGAGCTTCCCCTGCCGTCTCAGCCACTCCTCCACCTGCGACAGCGCGAACTGCGGGCTGGTGTCCGTACCGCCGACCGGTGCGGGGAAGCTGTCGTGACGGCGGCGCCAGTTGCTGACGGCCGCGCGCCCGACACCGGCGATCCTGGCTATCTCCGCCAGGGTGACGGAGACGGACGGGTCGGCAGAAGGAGGCATGGTGTCTCCGGGTAGGGGACAGGACGGTGGCGACCTCGCCGGAAGGTGCGATGACGGCATGTGCCCAGGTGGGCAGGCGCCATGATTTCCCGCGGAGATCTCCTGGCAGCCTATCCGTTGACTCAGTTCACTCGGGAGCGGGCCTGACGATGGAAGTTCGGCCAAGAAGATCGAACCTTCCGGTCCCCCGCAGGTGATGTCGGCTCGCGGCCGGATGTCGAACCTGACGCGTCAACGCCGTGCGACCGAAGGCGGGACCTTCGCCGGGGCGGACCGGATCTCCTCTTCGAGGGCCTCGACGAGTGCCCTGGCCGCCTGGCGCAGTCGGGCGCGGCGGGCGGTGAGATCTTCGGTGAACGTCCTGGCCTTCGGCCCGACCCACACCGACTGGCCGGTGAACTGGCCGTGGGCCGGATCGAGTGCGGCCTCGAGGATGGCGACCCGCGCCCTGACCTCCGCCAATGTCTGTTCCAGCACCTGACGCCGCGGGTTGGGCACCAGATCTTCCGGACCAGGATTCATATATCCCTCTTCGGATGCGGATACAGGGGGCGATCCATTGGACATTATTGGATCTATGGCACCTCGGCCAGCCCCGGAGGAATGCATGACACGTTTTGTATGGAGCGGCTTTCTGATCGGCGCGGCTGTGGTGCTGACGGTGTCCGGATGCGGGGATAGCGGACCTACGGCGGCCGAAGCGGGGGAGACTCTCAAAGTCCACATCACCGAGTTGATGAAGGAACGTCATGCTTTGGACGTCCGAATCACTGATTCTGGTGGACGTAATATTCCTTGTGGAGAAGGTAAGGCTAAGCGTACTTTCGCCGCCATTGGTACGGATCCCGCACCGCGAACCAGCGGGGATATGCTCAATGACCTTCTGCTGGGCGCACTCTCCCGGGTCGCTCCCTATCAAATCGCCGAAGACCGCGGCAATGCTCCCATCCGGCTGGCCAACGATAAATACAAGACGGTAATCGTCCTGGAGTCTCCGGGCAACGGGCAGTATGGCGTTCGAGGTGAGACCGAATGTCTCCGAACCTCGTGATCTAACTGTCGAAGGCTAGAGCGCGCTCCCGGCCTCGTTTGTTGCGGCTTTCGAACGCGTCCGCAGACCGGCTGGACAACACCCCCAGTGAAAGATCGTCATCGCTGCCCATGCCATTGGCGACCGTCCACCTCTCGAACGCCTCAAGCCCTCCGTTCCCCTGTTTGATCAACTCGGAGAACGGCTTGAGGTTGCCCTTGGCGTCGGCGATGGCCACGCCCGGTGGGCAGGTGGCCTGGAACTCGGCGGGCGTCACCTTCAAGTCGAAGCCGTTGGCCATGAGGATGTGCGCGTAGGTGTGCTGACGGCCCAGGGTCGCGGCTCTTTCGTCCTTGGTCACCTGGTCCATCCGGGTCACGTCCTCGTCGATGAAGGCGCCGTGGCCGGAGAGGCCGGTGCTCAGCGCGTACCAGGCGAAATCCGCGGCTTTTACGGGGGAGGCGTAGATGCTCACCAGCCCGATGGTGGCGTCGCGGAAGAAGTTGAACGTGTCCTTCTGCTGCTTGTCGATCATGTCCAGGTTGCCCTGGACCTTCTCGACGGCGGCCAGCTCGAAGCCGCGTACGTTGCCCAGGGCGGTGAAGACCCGGTCCAGGTGGTCGACGTCCCCGGTGCGCCTGGCCTTCTCCGAGGCGCCGGCGATGAGCTTCTGGGAGAAGCCGCCCATCGCCCGGTCGAACGGGGCGAGGTTCGCCGGGGAGTCGGCGAAGGTCTTCAGGAAGCGGTAGGTGTCCTCCGGGCTCAGGGTGAACGCGGACGTGGTGCCGAAGGCCGAGGTGAAGGGCTTCAGCGCGCTCTCCTCGATCATGTTCGTGTCGCCGATGTTCGCGCCCTCGGTGATCTCGGCGGCGTAGGCGCCGGCCAGCGCCGACATGAAGGGCCGGACTTTCGGCGCGACCTCCATCGGGGTGGCCGGAGAGTCCGCGGTGCCGTCGGTGTCCTTGAGGTCTCCCATGATGGTCATGACGTTGAAGGCGAACTTCGCGGCCTCGGGGCTGTGCGGTCCCTTCTCGTAGGCCCCGCCCCCGGCGGCGAGCATCCGGCCGAACTCCGCGCTGACGTCGAAGTCCATGCCCTCCACCCGCTTCCAGGGCTCTTCGGGGCTTCTCATGCGGTTGAGCTCGGTGAACAGGTCCCTGAGGTCTTCGCGGGACATGGCGTTGAACAGGCCCCTGGCCACGTCGGGATTGTTCGCCAGGGTCGGCAGCAGCGGGGCGAGGTCGGTCTCCCAGCGCCGGGGGCGGGAGCCGTCGCCGGCGCCGACCGGCTTGCCCACCCTGCTCCGCGCTATCTCGGTGAGCCACGCGGCGGGGAACATGCCGTGCCGGAGCAGGGTCGTCAGCTCGTGGTCCGACGCCTTCTTGAGATTGCCGGCCTGCCAGGCCGAGCCGAGGAGGGCCGGTTGCGCGCCGACCGCCGTGGCCAGGGCGTCGCCCATGACCTTGCGGTGCTTGTCGGCCGCCTTCTTGTCGTACCTCTCCAGGCGGCTGACCATGCTGAGCATGCCCTCGGGGCCGATGGACCGGAAGAACCCGGCGGTGAGGTAGGCGTCCTTCCGCCCGTCGGCGAGCTTTTCGAGGATCCGGTCGTAGGCGGCGTTGGGCAGGCCGAGGGATGACTCGGGAAGACGGCGGAACTCGGCGGCGAGGTCGGTGCCCTTCCTGGCGTTGCCCGCCGGGGACTTTCCCGTCTTCTCGTCGTAGGGCAGCAGCCCCCACTGGAACGGGTCCTGGAGCGGGTCGCCGGTCCACAGCGAGCCCTGCTTCGGGATGTGGGGCGCCCCTCCCAGCATGGGGAGGTCCTGGTCGATCGTCTCCAGGCGTTCGCGCAGCTTCGGGAGCTCGTCGCCGACCCAGCCGTCGATCTCCCTGATCGGCCCCAGCCCCGCCGCAGAGACCTCGGCCGCCGCGAGCAGCTGCCGGATCCGCTCGGACTGCTCACCGATCACATCGCGACCGCGTTCGAGCGCGGTGACGAAACCCCGCATCAGTTCGGGGTCGATTCCGGTGAAGTCCGGCGACGTGGGCCCCGCTCCCGGCGACATCGCCTCCACCGCCCCTCTCGCCCTATTTTCAGTTATTTCACTCTAGTTCCAGAATGAGCGATTTTCATTCAGCGTGGAGATCGCCTGGGACCTTGACCTGTCCGGGGACGTCATGCCGAATAAGAAATGCGGTTGTCCAATATGGGATGCATGGCCTGTAGATATCGTTTTGCCCGATGGAAGCCTGGAGGCCCCGCCCACTGGACGGGGCCTCATTCATCTCAGCCAGAGGTCCGGGTGCCACGCCACCGGGCCCCGCCGGGAAGCGGCCCGTGCTCAAGAGGCCCTGTTGCGAAGCGGGACGTCGCGGATGAGCGGCCAGGTCATCGCCAGGCCGAGCAGAAGGCAGGCAAGACCGGCTCCCAGGGCCGTCGTGACGCTCGGCGTGAGGTCGAAGTCCAGTATCGAGCCGAAGAACGGCAGCCTCAGGTTCCCGCCGATGGCCGACTCGCCCAGCGCGACCAGCGCGACGCCGAACGGCAGGGAGAGCAGCCCACCGGCCTGCCAGCGGTAGAACGCCGCCCCCATGAGGGCTCCCGCGACGACCCAGGCCAGGCCCTGAACGAGGTACTCGGCGAAGATCAGCGGCACCTGTGCCGGCGAGGAGAACAGGTGGACGCTGATCAGAGTCTGCGGCCGGTCGAGCAGGTTGTACAGGAGGGCTTCCAGCAGGTAGCCGAGGGTGATCAGGGCGGAGAACGCCGGCGCGTACAGCGCGACGGTCACCGCGGCCTGCGCGCCGAACTGCCTGCGGGTCTGTCCGTGCGCGATGTAGAGCGGGAGGAACTCCCTCATCAAGGAGACACCGACGAACAGGACGAGCCAGCGGGGGAGCTGCGTGGCGGCCTCCCACACGCTGACGTCGAGTGTTCCGAACATCGTCACGCCGACCGTGATCAGGACGATCAGCACGTAGAACCCCGCCCACAGCAAGGCGGTGTAGACCAGGGGGGCGCCCAGAAGGCGGCTGGGGAATCTCATCGGACGTCTCCGGCGGGCTCGGTGAGGACGGGGGCCGCGGTGACGTGGAGGGACGCGAGATGCCGGAATGGAAGGCCGAGGAGCGGCGCAAGCGCGACGAGGCGCCCCGGCACCGCCCCCGATCATGTGGCACCGGGCGTCCGGGCATCCAGGGGACGGGTCAGGCGCGGCGGTGGACGTCCTCGAGGTAGTGCAGGACGGCGGTGACGCGCCGGTCCGCCCGGTCGGTGGGCGGCAGGTCGAGCTTGGCGAAGATGCTGCGGATGTGCTTGTGGACGGCGCCGTCGGTGACGAACAGCCGTTCGGCGATGGCGGTGTTGCCCAGCCCCTCGGCCATCAGGGCCAGCACGTCGCGCTCGCGAGGGCTGAGGCGGTCCAGCCGCGTGTCGGGCCGGGTGCGGGTGAGGAGTTGCGCGACGACGTCGGGGTCGATGGCCGTACCTCCGGCCGCCACCCGGTGCAGCGCGTTCAGGAACTCCTGGACGCGCCCGACCCGCTCCTTGAGGAGGTATCCGAGGCGGGCGCTGCCCTGGGCGAGCAGTTCGGTGGCGAAGGCCTGCTCGACGTAGGCGGACAGCACGAGCACGGCCAGGTCCGGACGGCGCCGCCTCGCCTCGACGGCCGCGACGATCCCCTCGTCGGTGTGGGTCGGCGGCATCCGGACGTCGACGATGGCGACGTCCGGCCTGTGGGCGTCGACGGCGGCCAGGAAGCCGTCGGGGTCGCCGGCGGTGGCCACGACGTCGAGTGCCTCGGCGCGCAGCAGCAGCGCGAGGCCCTCACGCAGGAGCGGGTCGTCCTCGGCGATCACGATCCGCATGGCAGGCTCACCGTGAGGGTGGTGGGTCCACCGGGAGGGCTGTTCAGCATGAATGTCCCGTCGTGTGCTTCGGTACGGCGGCGGATGCCGACGAGCCCCGACCCGCTGCGCTGGTCCGCCCCGCCGTGGCCGTCGTCGGTGATCTGGAGGTGGAGCCGGTCGGCGTCGCGGCGGACCTTGACGGTGGCGGTCCGGGCATGGCTGTGCCTGGCGATGTTGGTGAGCGCCTCGGCCGCCACGAAGTAGGCCGTGGCCTCGACGGAGGCGGCGCACCGGACGGGAATGTCGGCGTCGATCCGGCAGGGGACCGGGCAGGTCGTGGCCAGGCCGGTGAGGGCGTCGGCGAGGCTCCGGTCGGTCAGCACCGGAGGCAGGATGCTGCGGGCGACCGCGCGAAGCTCGGCGAGCGCCTGCTCGGCGGCGCCCTGCGCGCGTTCGAGGATGGCATCGGCGTCGGACGGGTCGCGTGCCAGCGTACGACGGGCCGCGCCGAGCAGGATGGTGACGGCGACGATGCGGTTCTGGGTCCCGTCGTGCAGCGACCGTTCGATCCGCCGCAGCTCGGCGGCGTGCGCGTCCAGCGCGGCGGCGCGGGTCGCGGTGAGCTGCGCGACCCGCAGCGCGAGGTCGGTGCCGGGGTCGGCCGGCAGGAGGCGCCGGCCGGGCCACGCCTGCAGCCGCGCCATACCCGGGGTGAGGAGGAGGGCGAGGACGATCCATCCCAGGCCGAGCAGGCCGACCCCGAGGGCGCTGGGCAGGTCCCGCACGGTCCAGAGCCCCATGGCGGAGCTGGACGCCTCCTCCGGAGGCAGCAGCCGCCACCACAGCGGGAAGGTGGTGTTGGTCACCGCGCTGAAGGACACCGTGAGACCGGCCAGGCTGAGGAACAGCCCGAGGGTGGCGTGGACGATCACCCAGCCCAGCTCCCGGCGGGTGGTCGGAGCGGTGAGGGCGGCACGCAGGCCGGGCGGCACCGGCTCCGGGCCGATGATCTCCGGGCCCCAGCGGGAGAGGCGTGCGCGTTCCCGGTCGGCGACGGCACGCAGCGCGCGCAGCGTGGCGGGCACCAGGAGCAGGCCCACGCCGACGAGGCAGGCGAGTGCGGTGGCGGCCACCAGGAGGAGCGCGACCAGCGCCAGGACGGTGGTGCCGAGCCCGCCGACGAGGTGTTCGAACGCGTCCAGGGTGGTGCGGGCGCGGGCGAACACGTCCCATCGACGTTCCGGCTTCCGGCCGGTCGCGGGGTCAGGGGCCGGCATCCGCACCTCCTGGACCAGACGAACCTCCTGGACCAGACGATAGGGCACCATCCGGAGCATCGTCAGATCGCCGGCCAAGGAGTACAGCCTGCTGTACCTCGGCTGTCCCGTGGGCGGGATCGCCGCCGGCGGTGATCGTTCGTAGCGTCGAGGTGCGACAGACGATCTGTCGAGTTCATCGAGCGAGGAGCGTACCGTGACCGATTCCCACCACGTTCTGCAGGCCTCCGAGGCGCCACGTCCGGTACGGCCCACCGGCGCCCGGGCCGGGATGGTGCGTCCCGTGCTGTGGTTTCTGCTGATGATCAGCGCGGTTCTCAACATGGTGTTCTCGTCCGTCGGTGACAACGTCCTCGCCGGCGTCGGGTTCGGACTGGCCACTCTCGCGTGCGTCGCCGCCCTGATCGTCCACCACTACCGGCACCGGCGGTGAGGAGAGGCATGGTCGGATCCGGCGCCCGCCTCATCCCGGCTCGGACGGTGATGACGGCCTTTCCCCGGGTGTGTCCCTCCTGGAGGTGCCGGATGGCGTCGGGGGCATCGGCCGGCGGACGGGTCAAAATCCTTTTCCCCGTGAATGGACACCGATTTCGGTGTCACGTTTGAAGATAGGAGAAAGGGGAAAAGGAATGGCCTTTGCAAGCTGGCGGGGGAAGTGTGCGCTTTTACCCGGACGCGCCCTCGAATGGTATCCGGGGTTTCCCGGCGTCACGGCCCGGGAGTCGAGGACGGCGCCAAGGCCGGCGCCAAGACCGAGATCCGCAAACGCCACCCGTGCCCGAGGAGCAGGTACAGCACCGGCTCGATCGCGTCGATCGGCATGACCATCAGGTTTCATTCGATGGCCGAAATTGATCACAGGCTGGCCGAAAACAAAAAGTTCTTCCTCGCCGTGACGCCCGTGAGACCTTCGCGCCGGCCACGTCCTTCGAGGTGCGTGACGCGCCTGGCTGCCCATTCTTCGATTCATGAACGCGATACTTCGTGACCGTGATACTTCGTGAACGCGACGCGAGGGCGTCGCGGCAGGGGTTTCGGTACCGCCTCGTCGCATTCGAGTTCGATTGACGCAGGATAATTGCCTATTGTTGGAATATGGCCGACTCGATGGGGGCGAAGCTGGCTCTTCGCTATCTTCTCCTTCGCCCGCTCGGCCACGGCGGAATGGGCACCGTGTGGCTGGCCAGGGACGAGATGCTCGACCGTGAGGTAGCCGTCAAGGAGGTGAGGATCCCGGAGGGCGGCGACGAGCGGAGCCGCGCCGAGCTGGTGGCCGGGGTCGTGCGGGAGGCCGAGGTCATGGCGCGGCTGCGTCACCCGGCGATCGTCGCCGTACACGACGTGCTGGTGGAGGACGGCAGGCCGTGGATCGTCATGGAACGGCTGCACGGCCGTAACCTCGCCGAGGAGCTGGCGGCCCGCGGCCCGCGGCTCCCCCTCCAGGTGGCCTCGATCGGAGCCTTCCTGCTGGAGGCGCTGGTCGCCGCGCACGCGTACGACGTGCAGCATCGTGACGTCAAGCCCGGCAACGTGTTCCTGACCAACGACGGCCGCGTCGTCCTCACCGACTTCGGCATCGCCCGTTTCCCGGACCGGCCCACGCCGACCGGCGCGAGCCAGGTCATCGGGACGCCCGGGTTCATCGCCCCGGAGCGCCTGGCCGGCGAGAACGGCGGTCCCGCCTCGGACCTGTGGTCGCTGGGGGCGACCCTCTTCGTCGCGCTGGAGGGTGTCCCGCCCTACGACGGCTCTCCCGCGGACGTGATCCGGGCGACGCTCACCCAGGACCCCCGCCCGCCGCGGGTCGCCGGTCCGCTGACCTCACTCCTGCAGTGGCTGATGGCTCGCGAGCCCGAGGCGCGCCCGGACGCCGAGATCGCGCTGGGGCTGCTGCGGCAGATCGCGGACGGTGAGTCACCACGCGTCACCGCGCCCCAGACGATCGGCCGCCGGTCGCGCCGGTGGACCCCGACGGTCCTGCTGGCCGTGGCGGCGGCCGTGGTCTCCGCCGCGGCCGCCATTCTGGTCACGAGAGAGCCCTTACCGGCGGCCAGACCGGTGTCACCGGTGTTCGAAAAGGCCGTGAACCTCTGCAAGGCGCTGTCACCGGAACAGGTCACCAGGTTTCTCGGCGCTCCGGCCGGCGGGCGCGCGTCCGAGAACGGCTGCGAGTGGACGATCCGCGGAGCGGGGGTGGAACTGACCGCCCTCACCGGCTCCGACACCCCGGACCCGTGGTCGCTGAACCCCGGGTCCGCGCACGAGCTCTTCGCCGCCCTGGAGCGGCGGCAGATCCACGGCACCCGCGACATGGAGTGGATCTGGTACGAGATCGGGATCGAGGACGGGCAACGCATGACCCGCTCCGCTCCCCGCACGCTCACGGACGTGGGGGACGAGGCGTTCTCCTGGAACGCGGCCAACGCCGAGGGACGGGTCCGCATGATCGTGATCACCTTCAGACTCGGCAACCTGGTGGCGGACCTGCACTACGCCAATCTGCGGACCGTCTCCGACGACGCCTTGCGACAGGCGGGCCTCGAGGCGGCCAGGTCGGCCGTGACCGCGCTGCGGCGCCTGGGCTAGGTGTGCTGGAACGCTGGACGATCGACCCGGGGGCGGGGACGATGCGCCGGCGGACGATCGACGACCGCCCGCAGGAATTCCCCCATGTCAACGAGAGCGTCCTGTCGCGCCGCCACCGGTACGGCTACGCCGCCGTCACCGAGGAGACGAACGCGGTCGCCATGCCCCGGTGGACGGGCCGCTCCGCCCAGGACTTCACCGGTGAGCCCGTCGGGTAGGTGGGTGACGCTGACCGATCGCCATCACCCTCAGCGGCCTGCGTGATCTTCTACCTGGCCTCCGGTGACATCGAGTCGCGCACCCGGCCTTCCAGGGAGTCGGGAAGGTCGACAGCGGACAGATCTCGCAGAAACTTCGCCCATACGTCGGCGGCGTTCTCGACCAGCTTGCGTTCCCGCAGGTCCATCAGACCGGTCACGCTGGTCACCTCGGCGGCCAAGACCCCGTCAGAGTGACGGACCAGCGACTGGACGAGCCGGACGATCTTCGGTGACGGGTATTCGTAGCGGGTCTCGACGTCGATCTCATCGCCGAGCACGAGCTCGTGGAAGTACCTGATCGACACGTCCAGCTCCACCGGTCCCAGGCCGGCCGCCGTCAGTTCCTTGATCGACAACCCGGCCTGTGCCAGCGCCGCCCATCGGGCGTGCACCGCGTAGTCGAGATACTTCGAGCTGCGGACGTGTCCGTTGGTACCGATGTCGTCGCCGCTGATGACGATGTGTATCGCGTTCGCCGGTCGGTCCGGACGGTTCTGCGGTTTGGCGGCGATCCTGGGGGTCGGGTCCTGGTTTTCGTCGTGGAGGGTCTGCCGGTAGTGGCCGGGTGACCGAGTGACCTCCACCTTTTCCACCGGCGTGGTCGAGTCCTGCTGCCGCAGTACTTTTTGGTAAGCCTCTCGAAGCTCGTCGCCGGGATCGATCCCGAGCTCCTCGGCGAGTCCGCGGCGGAGCCGTTGATAGAGGGCGATCGCCTCGGCTTGCTGTCCGACCGCGGACAGCGCCAGCAACAGCCTGGCCTGTATGGACTCATCGAAGGGATGCTGTTCTGCGACACGCCGCAGTGTGCTGAGTATGGACCGTGCGCCGTTCGAGCGAAGTGCTAGATCGGCGGCCTCACGAGCCAGGTCGGCGTATTCGTAATCCACCGCGCTGAACGCCGTGAACTGCTCGGGCGCACCCGCGCACGGCCCACGCCACAGTCCCAGGGCTTCGACATACGCTGTCATCGCCGCGTCCGGCTTGTCCGTACCAGCCGCCACGCGCGCCTGTTCTGCCAGACTCCGAAACGCCAGCAGATCCAGGCTTTTCGCATCCACCGTCATGCGGTAGCCGCCGGCGTCGGAAGCCAGCCACTGCCCTGCGGCCCGAGGTCGTATATCCGGCTCGAAGAGACGTCGCAGGCCTCCTATATAACGGTGCACTATGTTGACGGCGCTGGCCGGTGGCCGATCCCTCCACAGCAGCGTGACCAGATCCTCGGTCCCCACGGGCTGACCGGCCCGAGCCAGTAGCAATGCCAGGATCAAACGTTGCTGGCGCGGGCCCAGGTCAAGCTCATCGCCGCGGCGCCGGACCCGGACCGGCCCCAGAATCTCGAACCGCAAGCGCGGAACGCCGCCGGCCATCCCGGTCACGAACGGACCTCTGCATGCTTGTCCTGAATCGATTCAACACAGTGGCGCATGCGGAATGGTCGCGAACAGTCACAACGAGTGCGAGGTGCTGTCCCTGCTGCTGGTTCGGCCCAGCCGGCTCGACTTTCCATCTCGGTCATTCGCCGTTACGCCCCCCTCGGTGAATCGATGGCAGGCGGTCTCCGTGGGTGGTTGGCCGTTCCGACGGGTCCCGCCACGGTGAGCCGGTGCGTTTCATCCAGCGGACCGCGTTGGTGGCCTGCCACTGATCCGGCCACTGGGCGTCACTCACTGGCTGCGCCCTTGGCGAGGTCGCCGGCACAGCAAACCCTCCGCCGCTCAGATCACCACGTGCCACACCTGATCAGATGGCCGTCCCATGATCGCCACGCATGATTCACGGGATCAAGAAAGTTACTCCGCGTCTGGACGGCCTTCTCACTGTACTTGCGGAAAAAACCGAACAGACGCCTACCACGAGCACTTCTGCGCCGACCTGCCGACCGAGCAGGCGGCCTTGGACGCCGCCGGCCAGCGCCCCGTCAACAGCAACGCCCTGGAGGAGCCGTCCGGCGAGCCGGCCTGGAAGACAATTCCCTCCTGGTTCATCTACGCCGAGCGCGATCTCGCCATCCCCGGCGAGGCCGGCCGCTTCATGGCCAAGCGGGCGAAGTCGCACAGCGTGGAGGTCAAGGCCTCCCATGCTGTCCACGTCTCCAAGTCCCATGCCGTCGCCGACCTCATCGACAAGGTCGCCCGCGCGACGAACCGCTGACAACCCCAGCCACACGCCGCCCGGGCGGACACGGACCACTCGGCCCGTCTGCCCGGGCGGCGTCAATGATCCGCTCGCGATTGCGCACCGCATCCGCGCGTGAACCCGGGCCTTTCTCCGACGGATCACCGGCCACCACGCCGCAACATGCCAACCAGACGCCGGCCTTTCTTCCGCGCCGGACGCAACGCTGCTCAGGTTTCGCGCGGCCCAGGCGGCAAACGGCCCGACCACCGCCGAATCGACCACGTGCCGAACGCGCCCGGCAACGGTCGCCGCCGTGCGCGTGTTGCTCGATCAAGCGGCCGACCTGCCGGAACGCCACCCGATCCGCGTCCACGACACACTCTCACATGGAATAGCCGCCGCGATTCAGTCGATTTAAACTTGAAATAAAGTCGGGTGCCCTAATGTTGGCGTCAGCGTCGATGGAATCCACTGAATCAACGTCGACGGAATCCGCTGGATCGCGGTCACCGCCCGGTTCCGGAGCGATGAACGTTCGCTCCGGACTACGAATCGAAAAATGCAAGGAAATACCGTGAGTGAAGCGTTCTTCGTACCCTTGACCGTCCGTGGCTACGAGACCGACGCGCAGGGCCATCTCAACCAGGCCGCGTATCTGAGTTACGCCGAGCATGCCCGCTGGTCGATGCTCCAAGCTGGGGGCGTCCGTCAGGCCGAGCTCATCAGCAGAGGCATCGGTCCCGTCGTTCTGGAAACCACGATCCGCTACCGGCGAGAACTGCTCGCGGGCGACGATATCGAGGTGACGTCCGGCTTCGAATGGGGCGAGGGCAAGACGATCCGGGTCCGGCAGACGATCCGCAAGATCGACGGCACGGTCGCGGCCGAGGTCGATTCGGTCGTGGGCCTGATGGACCTGAAGGCGCGGGGACTGGTCGCCGATCCGCGGCAGCACCTCAAGGAGCTTGCGGCAGACCCGAACATGTTCGGCCTGTAGAGCGCACGACACCACCCTCCACAGCTCGGCTCGCAAGTGGTCGGACGGATTTCGGGCGTGGTGGCGGCGGCCGAGCCGTTCCGGGATGTCACCGGGCGCCTGAGCAAGGACGGCGGTCAGCGCACGCTCGCTACGCGCGGCGAGATGCACCTCGCAACCTCTGTTCAGCACGCGTCGCAGGGACATCCACAGGCAGGAGAAGGCGGTCGCCGGATCGAGGCGGATCGGCTGGATCCTGCGGATACAGGCCGACCGGAACTGAAATGTCGCAGGCGGTCCCTATGATCCGATCGACCGATCAGAAGGGCAGGCGGGAGACCGGTATGGGCGCGTGGGGCATGGGGCCGTTCGACAACGACGGGGCTCTCGACAGTCTGGCCGACCTCGAAGGCGACAGGAGCACGGCGCGCCGGCTCGCCGTGGCGATGCGGGAGGTCCTCGACGAGGACGGCTACGTGGAGGGGCCGGAGATGAGCGGGGCCGTGGCGGTGGCCTGTCTGGTCGGCGCCCGCGTGATCGGCACCGAGCCGGACGCCGTCGCCGCCCGTTGGCTGGAGCACAATCCCTTCGAACCGTCCGCCGAACTCCGCGACCTCGCCAGGGTCACCATCGACCGCGCGACCCGCCCCGACGACAACGAGCTGTACGAACTGTGGCAGGAATCCGGCGCCCTGGACGCATGGCTCGCGGCCCTCGTCCCCTACCGTCAGGCCCTTGCCTGACCTCCCAAGGAGCAGCGGCGAAAGCCGGGTCGGAGTCGCCGGCCCTGACCCGGGTCACGCAGGCCTGTTCGGGAAAAGACTCGCGTGCTCGCTCGTACACGGCGAAACAACTGCTCATGGGTATCCGGTCGGCTGGATGGGGATGGGGGCCTGGCTGCGAGCGGATATCCGCCGCACGGCCCGGTCGGTTCTGTGTCGTGGTTCATGGTGAAGCCGGGTTTCGGCGTGGAAGACCTTGGCACGGCCCGTGCCCGCAGCCGGAAGACGTGACAGCGGCGGTAGTACTGCCGGGCGAAGGTGGCCAGGCCGCGGGTGTCGGCGTACAGCGTGTCCTGGTGGCCGAGGAAGCGGCACGCCTCGAAGGCGGAACGGTCGCCCATCACCTTCACCGCGACGGCCTGCGTCGCGGTGATCTCCGGGTGGTCGGCGCGCAGCCAGTCGTTGGCGAAGGTCACGTGCGTCGCGGTGAACCCGTCGGCCTGGATCGTGGTGGTGGCGCTGCCGCCGGTCCCGTACGTGCCGCCGTCGGGCTTCGCCGTCCCGGCGGCGTTGTCGAAGACGATGACGACGTCACGGGCGTCACGGGTGGCGCCGAGGAAGGTCAGGCCGGTCTTGGTCTGGGGTACCAGCACCGTCTCGCGGTAGGTCCCGGCCGCGATCACCAGCGTCCAGCCCCGTTCGGGAGCGTCCGGCGCCGGCCGGACAGTGGATTCTCGGGCGACATGGCCACACTCCCGCGTTCACCCGCGTGAAAGGTTTCCCTTACGGCGACGTCCGGAAGTCAGATAAATCAGGCAGTGGTGTCAATGGCCGGCATGTGTCGCCGGACCGGCGAGAAAATCGCTTTCCCGCCCGTATCGGTCTCGCTACACTCGCCACTGATCACGCGCTGCCGCGACACCGCGGCGCGCGCCTTACCAGTGAGGGGAGCAGTCCGTGCGCCACCGCACCGCTGTGGTCATTCCCCCGTCACGCTACGACGTGATCCTGGTGTCTTCGTCGGTGCCCGACGCCGGCCGCGCGGCCGGCGTCGAATGCCCGTGACGAACCCCTGACCCCTGCCCGCCCGGCGCCGAACCGGCCGCCGGGGCATGCCCCCGTGCGGTCGCGCCACGCCAGGGGTCCCTCCACGACCTGACCTCGGGTCGTCTCGTCCGGGAATCGCGCCGTCCTGTCCGGAACATTCCGAAGGGCCATGGGCCGTGCGCACCGACCTGCACCGTCATCTCACCGACTCGCTGACCGGCGTCCGCAACCTGGGCATCCTCGCCCACGTCGACGCGGGCAAGACCACCATCACCGAACGGATCCTGTACGTCACCGGCGCCACCCACAAGCGTGGCGAGGTGCACGACGGGACGACCGTCACCGACTTCGACTCCCAGGAGCGCGACCGTGGAATAACCATCTTCGCCGCGGCGGTGAGCTGTGCCTGGGACGGCCACCGCATCCATCTGATCGACACCCCGGGCCACGTCGACTTCTCCGACGAGGTGGAGCGCTCGCTGCGGGTGCTCGACGGCGCGATCGCGGTGTTCGACGCCGTCGCGGGCGTCGAACCGCAGAGCGAGTCGGTGTGGCGGCAGGCCGACCGGCACGGGGTGCCGCGGATCGCCTTCGTCAACAAGCTCGACCGCGCCGGCGCCGACCTCGACACGGCGGTCGCGTCGATCCGCGAGCGGTTGCGGGTGGTCCCGCTCGTCGTCCAGCTGCCGATCGGGCGGGAGGACGGGTTCACCGGCGTGGTGGACCTGCTGCGCATGCGGTCGCTGGTCTGGGCCGGGGGCCGCGACACGTTCGAGGAGGGGCCGGTGCCGGACGCCCTGCTGGAGGAGGCACACCGGCGCCGGAGGCTGCTGGAGGAGGCGGTGGCCGAACTGCACCCGATCGCGCTGGAGGAGTTCTGCGCGGAGTCGGCGATCTCCGCGCCGACCCTCGCCGCCGCGCTGCGCGACCTGACCCGTACCGGTGAGGGCGTGGTGGTGCTGTGCGGATCGGCCTACCGCGACCGGGGGATCGAACCGCTGCTGGACGCCGTCGTCGCCTACCTGCCCTCGCCGCTGGACGTGCCGCCGGTACGCGGCACCCGGGACGGTATCCAGGGCGGCTCCCAGCACGACACCCGGGGCGGCGCGGTGCTGGAACGGGCCGCCGACCCGGCGGCGCCGTTCGCCGCTCTGGTGTTCAAGGTGAGCTCGACCGCCACCGGGCGGCTGTCCTACCTGCGCGTTTACTCGGGAACGATCCTGAAGGGAGACACGGTGCTGGACGCGGGCGCGCGGCGTACCGAGCGGATCGGCCGGATCCTGCGGGTACAGGCCGACCGGAACACCGAGGTGGACCGGGCCGTGGCGGGGGACATCGTCGCGGTCGTCGGGCTGAAGGCGGCCCGCACCGGGGCCACCCTGTGCGAGCCCTCGGCGCCGCTGGTCCTCGAACCGCCGGCCGTGGCCGATCCGGTGGTCTCCGTCGCGGTCGAGGCTCGCAGGAGCGTCGACTCCGGCCGGTTGTCGTCGGCGCTGGCGCGGCTGGTCGAGGAGGATCCCTCGCTGGTGGTCCGGACCGATCCCGAGACCGGCCAGACGGTGCTGTCGGGAATGGGCGAGCTGCATCTGGAGGTCGCGGTGGAGAATATCCGTCGTGCCCACGGGCTGGACGTCGGTGTCGGCCGGCCTCAGGTCGCCTACCGGGAGACGGTCGTGCGCGGGGTGTCCGGGCTGCTGTACCGGCACGTCAAGCAGGACGGCGGCGCCGGCCAGTTCGCCCACGTCGTCCTCGACGTGGAACCGCTGGAGCCGCTGGATACCGCCCCGGACGCGGAGGGCTTCGTGTTCGGCTCGACCGTCGTCGGCGGGCGGGTGCCGAAGGAGTACGTGCGGGCGGTGGAGGCGGGGTGCCGGGACGCGCTGGCCGAGGGTCCCCTCGGCGGCCATCCGGTGACCGGCCTGCGGGTCACGCTGACCGACGGGGCCACCCACCCCAAGGACTCCTCGGAGATGGCGTTCCGCGCGGCCGGAAGGTTCGCGCTGCGTGAGGCGCTGCGGACCGGTGCGATGGCGCTGCTGGAACCGGTGGTCGAGGTCACGGCCACCGTGCCCGACGACGCCGCCGGCGGGGTGATGGGCGACCTGGCGGCCCGGCGCGGCCGGGTCTCCGGCTCGACCGCGCGGGCCGGGACGGTGGTGATCACCGCGACCGTGCCGCTGGCCGAGCTGTTCGGCTACGCGACCCGGCTGCGCAGCCGCACCCAGGGCCGGGGCACCTTCACCACCCGGGCCACCGGGTACGCGCCGGTGCCGGGCACGGTGTCCGACGGGACGCCGCCCCGGTAGGAACCGGCAGGAATCGTAGGAACCGGCGATGGCCCCGCCCCCGGGCGGGGCCATCGCTCGGCGACGCTCTCGTTGGGCGCGGCCCTCGTCGGTCTGATCGGGTGGGCCCGGGTACGCGTCTCCCGTCACACGCCCGCCCAGGCCGTCCGAAACGGAGGTGTGGAGAACTCGTTTCGCGTCATCGGGTGAAAAGGGGGGACCGGACCACGGAAACGGAGTTCACGCTTGAGTGTGGAAACAGACCTGGACGACGCGGAGGTGATCAAGCGTGCCCGGCGTGATTCCGCCGCCTTCTCGGTGCTGTTCGACCGGCACGCCCCCGCCCTGCACCGTTACGTGACGCGGCGCCTGGGAGACTCGACGGCCGACGACATCGTGGCCGAGACGTTCCTCACCGCCTTCCGGCGGCTCGGGCGCTACGACACCGATTACCGCAATGCCCGCCCCTGGCTGTACGGCATCGCCGCCAACCTCATCGGCAAGCACCGCCGCGCCGAGGTCAGGGCGTACCTCTCGCTGGCCAGGACCGGGGTGGACGAGGTGGCCGAGAGCTACGCCGACCGGGTGGAGTCCCGGGTGACGGCCTCGGCGGCGCAGCGCGAGCTGGTGAGGGCACTCGCCGTGTTGTCGGCGAAGGACCGCGAGGTGCTGTTGATGATCGCCTGGGCGGATCTCAGCTACGAGGAGACGGCGCGGGCACTCGGCGTCCCCATCGGCACGGTGCGCTCGCGCCTGCACCGTGCCAGGAGAAAGACCCGCGAGGCCCTGGGCGGGGTCGATCCGTCCGCCATCTCGGAGGAGGAGACCGGTCGTGGATGACCTGAAGCTGCTGAGTGAGCTGCGGGCGGACGCGCCCGAGCCCGACGCCGACCGCCTGCGCGCGCTGCGGGCGCGTTCCCTGCGGCACCGCCGCCGATTCCGGCCCGTGCTCTCGCTGCCGATGGCCGTGACGGCGGCCGTCACGGTGATCGCGGCGGTGATCATGGTGGTGAACGACGACGAGCGGCCGGTCGTGCCGCCGTCCGTCATCGTGGAGGCGACGCCGGTGAGCGCGGAGGTCATGCTGAGGAAGGCGGCGCTGACGGCCGAGAAGCGCCGTCCTGAAAGGACCCCTCTCCGTCCCGACCAGTGGCTGTACCGCAAGAGCGTCGTCACGCAGCCCGCCGACGGCTCGACCGAGATCCAGGAGTACTGGACGCGCTACGACGGCACCAGGCAGGCGACCCGGATGGGCTCGCGCCCGATGGAGACGCGGACCATCGGGCCGGACCCGGGTGACGACGACCTGTCCCCCCGGCAGTACGCGGCCCGGCTGGCCAAACTGCCCACCGACCCGGACAGGTTGCTGGCCCACGTCAAGGGCGACCTGCACTGGAGGGACAAGCCGGACGAGGAGCGCGGTCTCCACGAGCACCCGGACGCGCGGGCCTTCCGAGTGCTGTCGCTCTATCTCGGTCAGGAGGAGTACATGCCGCCCAAGCTGGAGGCCGCGATCTTCCGCGCCCTCGCCAGGATTCCGGGAGTCCGGGTGGACCTCGGCATACGCGACGCGGCGGGCAGGTCGGGCATGGGCATCGCCTACGAGGCCGGCAGCCCGGGCTACGGCACGCAGCGCGACGAGAACGGCCAGGTCACCGAGCGGTCCTACGTCATCCTCGACAGCACGACCTATCGCCATCTCGGCTCGCGGACGGACTACCTGCAGGACTATCTCATCAACGGCGAGGTGGCCTTCCCGAAGGGGAGCGCCTTCGTGACCGCCGAGGTCGCGTCGGGAGTCGTCGACGAACCCGGACAGATCCCTTAGGGAGCCGGCGCGGGACGGGTTCTTCGGGGAGCCGACGCCGGGGGATCGAGAACCGCCGGAGCGACGTCGTCCGGTAGCGGGTGTGTCGTCAGTCGTCCAGGGCGACGGTGACGCCGTCGGAGAAGACGGAGCCATGGAGTTCGATCGCCTTGATCTCGAAGTTCTCGGGGACGTCGAGGAGCAGGATCCCGTTGAAGGCGCGAACGCTCAACCGAGCCTTCTCGAGAACTCGCTCAGGACGAAGAGCCCGCGGCCAGCGCGGTGACCAGACCGTCGAGCCGGCCGAAGGCCCGGGCCAGGCCCAGGTGGTCGATATGGTCGCGGGACTCGACGATGACGCCGTCACGTACCCGTGACACGAAGACGCACGGCACCGCGAAGGGACGGCCGCCGGCCGAGCCGACGTAGCTGAACTCGAAGACGACCACCTCGGGATCGGCCGTCTCATGGACGTGGCCCACGGGCTCGAACCGGTCGGCCCGCGCCCGGCCCGGCGCCTCGGCGAAGTGCCGGCGCAGCTCGGCACGGGTGCGCAGCGGCGTGTCACCCAGCGGCGCGAACGGGTGCCGGACGTCGGTCCGCTCGGCGTACAGGCCGGCCAGGTGGTCGAGCTCGGCCTCCCGCTCGCGTTCGGTGAGCTCGCCGGCGATCAGGCGGCTGACTCCCGCGGCGACGGCCTGGACGACCTCCGCTGGTGTGTACGGCTGCGGCATGGCATTCTCCTAAGGTAACCGTAGTCTGGACTACGGAAAGCGTACCGTAGTCCAGACTACGGTTAAAGCCCTGAAATGAGATCAGAGATCAGGAGGAGGCCGGATGCGGCAGGACGCACGGGAGAACCGGGAACGGATCCTGGCCGCGGCGGAGGCGGTGTTCGGGGAGTACGGTGCCGCCGGGTCGACCGAGGAGGTGGCCCGGCGGGCCGCCGTCAGCATCGCCACGGTCTTCCGCCACTTCCCGACCAAGGAGGAGCTGATCGAGGCGGCGCTGCTGCGGCATTTCGAGCAGCTCACCGACCTGGCCCACGCGCTCGTCGCCGACGCCGACCCGGCCGTGGCATGGCGCGCCCTCATACGGACGATGATCGAGACCGGCGCCACCAAACTCACCCTCGTCTCCCTGGTGGCCGACCGCGACGAGTTCCCCGCCGGCGCCGTCGCCGCGTCGAACCGGCTGAAGTCCGTGGTCGGCGAGGTCCTGCGCCGGGGACAGGAGGCCGGGGCCGTCCGGCCCTCGGTCACGGTCGAGGAGGTCTATCTGCTCATCCGCGGCCTGGCCCAGGCGTCGGCGACGACGCGGACCCCGCCCGACACCCTGGCCCGCGCCGTCGACGTCGTCCTCACCGGCCTGTCGCGGCCCGGCCGGTCAGCACCCACTCCCGCCTGACCACACATCCCCGGAACACCGGTCAACGGACTGGATGCTTCCCGAGGTCAGGCGCACGCTTCCGGACCAGGTCCTGTCCCAGGTGTCGAGAGCGGGTGGCGGCCCGTCCCAGAGTTCGTCCCCCTGGTCACGTCGGCGTCGTGGACGGCACCTCACCCCCGGTCGTCCAGGTCGGATCGCTCAAGGACCAGGGCGGCGGCCGTGCCGTCGATCAGGGTTCGGAGGCCGTGTTCGAAGGCGTCCTCGGCGAACGAGCCGCCGCTCTCGCGGAACGCCGTGAGCAGGGTGGCCTCCATGCCCCCGTCGAGCAGTTCGGCCAGTGCCGCGAACCAGTCCGCGGGTGTGCCCGAGGACGCCTGGCGTTCGCTCTGCTCCTGGAGGACGCACCCGTTGACGTAGCGGGTGAGGGCCGTGATCGTGCGCAGCGCCAGGACCGGGGTGAAGCCACGGCCGACCATGGCGGTCAGCTCCTCGTCGAACATCCTGATCGTCGCCGGGCTCAGGCTCGCGGCGTTGGCGACGAGGCGGGCGCCGTCGCGGTGGGCGCGCAGGGAGTCGCGGTACGCGCGGGCCCGGCGGGCGAGCCAGTCCTGCCAGGACTCGCCCTCGCGGGGCGGTCCCATCCCGGCGGCCAGGACGATCGCGTCGGCCATCCCGTCGAGCAGCTCCTGCTTGTTGCGCAGGTGCCAGTACAGGGCGGGTGATTGGACGCCCAGCTCCGAGGCGAGCCGGCGCACCGTCAGCCCGTCCAGGCCGACCTCGTCGAGCAGCCGCAGCGCCGTATCGATCATCATCTGCCGGGTCAGGCCGGCTCCCCGCTTGTTCTCTCCCATCGGTTGACACCTTAGCAGCGCTAAGGAAACATGACGGCGGCGCGCACTTAGCGCTGCTAAGGAAACGCCGCCAAGGAAAGGTCGCGCGCCGGACGTCCCGGGCACATGCCGGATGCCGGTCGAAGAGGGGAGAGCCATGTCCACCATGCGGGAACAGCGCCTGACCAGGGCGCTGCTGACCTGCGGTGCCGTAGCCGGACCGCTGTTCGTCCTCGTGGTCGTGGTCCAGGACTACACGCGCGCGGACTTCGACCCCCGGCGGCAGCCGCTCAGCATGCTGAGCCTGGGCGACCTGGGGTGGATCCAGATCACCAACTTCGTGGCCACCGGGCTGCTGAACATCGCGTTCGCGGCAGGGCTGTGGCGGGCGCTGCGTCCGGGCCGCGGCGGGACCTGGGGGCCGCTGCTTATCGGCGCGTACGGGACCGGCCTGGTCGCCGCCGGTGTCTTTCGCTTCGAACCGGCGTGGGGCTACCCGCCCGGCGCGCCGCGGGGTCTCCCCGACGACCCTGGCCTGGGCTACATCCTGCACGGCGCCGCCTTCGGCCTGGTGTTCGTCTCGCTGGTCGCGGCATGCTTCGTCTTCACCCGCCATTTCGCCGTACGGGGAGAGCGCGGATGGGCGCTCTACTGCGCGGCCACCGGCGTGGCGCTTCCCGCTCTCTACCTGCTGGCGGGGCTGCTGTCGGACGGCGGCGAGGACTCCCGGCCCCTGAGCCTGCTCCTGCGCGCCATCGCGTTCCTGGGCTGGGGGTGGGCCGCGGCGCTCGCGGTGCGGGTACGCGGGTCTCAACCGCCGACCGTGACCGGCACCGCGTGAGGGCGAGCTCGGCCGATCGTGGTGGGGGCCCAGGTCGTCGCCCCTCACCTCTCGGATCTGGCAGGAGAGCGCGCTCGCCGAGCGCCGGACGCGTGGCCTGACCGCGCGAAGCGGCTCGAGGTCCCGCGAGGCCGGAAACGCCTTGTATATCGAGCTCCCATTCTCCGGCCGGGCTCTGCTGCCTCATTCCGCCCGCCATGATCCTGGTCAGGAGAAAGCCGGCGGCGATTGCCGGGCGGTGGGACGTTTTCCTCTTTCCCTTTTTCTCCCCCATTTCCTGTGACGAGGAAATCGATTCGACCTGTCGGCTGTCCGACTGTTCCGGCCGGCGCTGACGGAGCATCGAGGTGGTCTCGGAAAATCCGGTTCGACCATTTCTGGTCTGCCCGGGAGGAGATGGTGCGATCAAATGATGGAACACGGACCGGTCGTACGGGAACCTGGAAGCTTCCAGGTTGACAAGAACTGCTGCTGTGCTTTACGGGGCCTGAGAGGCCGGGCGTGGGTCCGGTCGGTGGTGCGATCGGTCGCGAGGGTGTCGAGGGCTGCGATGCCGAGCGGGGCGACCGGCGCCCCCGTGGCGGCGAACCTCGGCGGGCCGTCGAGGGCGGGCCGGGAACCATCCGGGACCGCGCGAATGCCGGCGCCATCGGCCGGTGGAAATCCTGGTCGCCGGGCGGCCTGACCTGCGCTGATGTCCGTCGCGCACGTCACGCCCACGTTCTCCGCACCGGCACTGCCGGGAGGGTGACGAGCCGCGTGGCACGGGGTGCACCGGAACGCTCCGGCGTCGTCGGGGCGGCGCGCGCCAGGATGTCCGGTCGCGGCCGCGGTGAGTTGCGGCTGCGGTGAGGAGACCTCCCGCCAAGGCCGCCCGTGGAGTTTCCGTGACCACGCCCACCGCGAGAATCCCAGCCGCGCGGCGGCTCGCCTTCGGCGGGAAGGGCGTCTCGCGCCACCCCCGAGCGGACCTTCTCCCGCATTCAGGCCAGACTTATCAGCAAAAATCTATAAATCTGTACCTATCATGCTGTCAATAATTGTAAATAGGTTTGTGCGGAAAAAGGTAGACATTTACCGCGATTGACTGAACTCTTGACGGTGTGCCGGGGATGCCCGAAGGTTGCTTTTTGAAGTGGCCGAAACGCTCGGCACTATTAACGGGGATGACAGGAACCGAAGGGAGGGAAAATGGTCAAGGCTGCCTTCGCCTACTGCAAGTACGCAGTGAGCGCGATCACCGCTGTCGCTTTCGTGGTGTGCCCGTACTGATCGACAGGATCCAAGGGCCGCCCCGGGGCGCGTGCGCCCCGGGGCGGCCCGGTTCACTGCCAGCTCCCTGCCGCCGTCGGAGGATGAATTCGTGCTGAGGACCGCAGTGGCCCAGCTGCACCATGGCCTTTCCCTTGTGTTCGGTCGCCGGCTCCGGGTGGCGAACATCGAACGTGTCGTCGCCGACATCGTGGCCACCCGTGCCGAGTTCGGTGGGATCGGCGACCTCGACGCGTTCCGCGGCACCTCGATGTCGGTCCAGGACCGTAAGCCCATCGACGACCGGAGGTTGCGCCGCCTCGCACGTATGGCGTACGCCGAGACCCCGTACTACCGGGACCTCTTCGATCGTGTCGGCATGCGGCCGGACGAGGTGAACCTGTCGACCCTGGAGCGGCTGCCGGTCACGCGCAAGGAGACCCTGCGCGACACACCCGAGGCACTCGTGAACCGCGGTGTCCGGCCCTGGTACCGGGCGGAGACCTCCGGCACCACCGGCCCGCCGTCGTCGGTGTGGTTCTCCCGCTACGAGGCCGAGCTGCTCACCGCGATGACCGCGGTCTCGCTCCTGATCGACAACCGGCTCGGCGAAGGCGACGTCATCCAGCTCAACCTGGTCTCGCGTGCCTTCTTCGGAATCCACTGTTTCGCCGGGGCGGCGGCGCTGATCGGCGTGGCGCCCAGCTCCCTCGGGCTGGTGGAGCCCGAGATCTCGCTCTCCCGGCTGGCGGGTGGCACCCGGCTCTCCGACGCGAAGGCCCGGCCCGTCCTGCTGGTCACCTACTCGAGCTACCTCGGCCTGCTGGTGGAGGTCGGTGAGCGGCTCGGGTACACGGCCGCCGACTTCGGGCTGCGGCAGATCACGTGCGGCGGCGAGATCCTCACCGAGGGGTTGCGCCGCCGCGCCGAACGACTTTTCGGGGCCACGGTCGTGGAAACCTACGGGATGACCGAGATCGCCCCGTCGAGCGGCCAGATCTGTACCGGGGGGCATCTGCACTTCCACCCGGAACAGGGCATCACCGAGGTGCTCGATCTCACCGGGACCCGGGCCGCCGAGCCCGGTGAGCTGGGAGTGCTCACCTTCACCCCGGTCTTCCCCTACCGGGAGACCACTCTCCTCCTCAGGTTGTTCAGCGGAGACGTGGTACGCCGGCTGGCCGATGACGAGCTCGGCTGCGAGCTGGCGCAGCTGCCGGCCACCTCACGGGTGCTGGGCAAGGACGGGCACCTGTACGGCTTCGAGGGCCGCACCGTGACTCCGCGCGACATCCTGGAGCTCGTCGAGGCCGATCCGGCGGCGAGGTTCCCGTCCCGGTGGTCCCTGCGGACGGGGACCGACGGGCTGGAACTGCACATCCTCGGCGACGACCCGCAGGCCGCCGACCGGATTCGCAAGCGGGGCCTCGAACAGGAGATCCCGCTGTCCCGTGTCATCGTGCACGGTGAACGCGCCACGATGCCGCCCACCGCGCCCGTACGCGCGGACCTGCGCGAGCTGAGCTTCACCCAGGCGACCCCGAAGAAGCATCCGGAGACCGCACAGTGAATTCCGCCCTCGCCGAGATCGTGGTGATCGTCCTCATTCCGGCCGCGGCCATCCTGCTCGGAGTGCTCTACTTCCTCCGGGTGCGGATGGAACGGCCCCCGGTCGGGGTGTACACGCTCGGGGACGTCATGATCATGATGACCGCCGTCCTCGTCATCCCCGTGGTCTACCTCGCCCTGCCGTCGTCCGCCGTCGCGACGGTGCTGGGTCTGATGACCGTCTTCGCGATCCAGATGACCCTGGCGCCGCTGCTGTCGGGGCGGGTGGCGCTGCTGGTGGCGTTCGGCGCGGCCGCGCTCGATCTCGTGCTCTTCCTCTCGGGGTCCTCCGCGGCGACGGTCTGGAACAACGTCCTCCTGCTGATCCTCGTCATCGGCGTGTGCAACCTCTACGTCCAGAGTGGCATCAAGGCCCGCGACGTGGCCGTCTTCGCCTTGCTCCTGGCCGGCTACGACCTCGTGGCCACGGCGTTGCTGCCGATGATGGGCGACTTCCTGCGCAAGGTCATCGACCTGCCGTTCGCGCCGGTCTTCGCCTGGTGGGGCGGACCGCAGCCCGTGGTGATCGGTCTCGGGGACGTGCTCATGTTCGTGTTGTGGACACTGGTGTCGTTCAAGGCGTTCGGGCGGGAGGCCGGTTGGTCGGCCGCGGGCGTCTCACTGGTGCTGGCCGCGACGCTGGTCCTCGCGATGCGGACGGGCCTGCTGACGGAGCCGTTCCCCCTCATGGTGCCGGCGGGCCCCCTGATGGCCCTGCAGTACCTCATCTGGCGCAGGGTGCGGGGCCCCGAGCGGACGACGGCCGCCTATCAGGCATCGCGCGAGGCCATCGCACCGCCTGCTCTCCAGTCTCCGGCCAGGCCCGCGCGCTCGAAGGAGGGGTCAGCCGGAACCCGGAGCGGCTCGTAACGCTTCGAGCTCCTCGTTCATCGCGTCGAGGAAGGCGGCCGCGATGCGCAGCTCCTCCGGGCCGAACCGCCGCAGGACGTTGTCCGTGCTGCGGCCGAGCGGGCGGAAGAAGACCGCGGCGAGTGCCTGTGCCGCGTCGAGGTAGTGCAGGTGGACCACGCGCCGGTCGTGCACGTCGCGAACCCGGCGGATGTGCCCGGCCCGCTCCAGCCTGTCGAGGCACGCGGTGACGGCGCCCGAGGTGAGGTTCAGCTCCTCCCGTAGCCGGCTCGGCGTGATCGGCGACGGAGCGTCGAAGATCTTCATCAGGGCCTGGACGTCGGTGGGATGCAGCCCGTGCTCGTGGGCGAACTCGTGAGCGATGCGGTTGAACTCGGCGGTCATCCGTCGCAGTCGCACCGCGAAGGACAGCAGGTCGATGCTCTCCTCGCTGTCGCCGTTCATATCGCCATGCTACTTTAACTCAATCATTGAGATACTTAATCATTGAGTTAGATGTGGGAAGGGTGATCTCATGGCGCGGCGACCGATCCGCTGGCTCGTCCCGGCGCTGCTGGTGCTGGTCTGGCTGGCCGTCGGCGGAGGGCTGGGGCCGTTCGCCGGCAAGCTCACCGAGGTGTCCACCAACGACCAGGCCGCGTTCCTGCCGCAGAGCGCGGAGTCGACACGCGCGCTGGAGGTGCAGGAGCGGTTCCGTCAGGACGCGACGCAGCCGCTCATCGTGGTGTGGACCGCGGACGGCGAGGACGGGAAGGACATCACTCCCGAGCAGAGCGCCGCGGCGACCCGGGCGCTCGCCTCGCTGCGCGGCACCGAGGGCGTCGCCGGGACTCCCACGCCCTCCATCCCGTCGGACGACGGCCGGGCGCTGCAGGGCGTGGTCCAGCTCGGACCCGACGTCGAGGGCTCGCTCGGGGAGACCCTGGACCGGATCGGCTCGGCGGTGGCGGTCGACGGCCTGCGGGCTCAGCTGGCGGGGCCGGCGGCCACCCGGGCCGACCTGTCCGACGCCTTCGCCGGGATCGACGGCCTGCTCCTCGGGGTGGCGCTGATCACCGTCCTGATCATCCTGCTGGCGGTGTACCGGAGCGTCCTGCTGCCGCTCATCATCATCGGCGGCGCGGTCTTCGCACTCGGCCTCGCGTGCGCCGTGGTGTACTTCCTGGCCGACCGCGACATCGTCCGGGTCGACGGCCAGGTGCAGGGCATCCTGTTCATCCTGGTCATCGGCGCGGCCACCGACTACGCGTTGCTGCTGACCGCCCGCTTCCGGGAGGAACTGGCCACGACCGGCGACCGCTTCACCGCGGGCCGCGTCGCGCTGCGGCGCTCGTTCGAGCCGATCGTCGCCAGTGCCGCCACGGTGGCCCTGGCCCTGCTCGCGCTGCTGCTCAGCGGCCTGACCAACAACCGCGCGCTCGGCCCGGTGGGCGCCATCGGCATCGCGTGCGCCGCTCTCAGCGCGCTCACCTTCCTGCCCGCCGCCCTCGTCCTGCTGGGCCGCGCCGCCCTGTGGCCCACGAGGCCGCGCCCGGCCGTCGCGGCCGACGCCGAGGGCCGCGGGATCTGGAGCCGGGTGGCCACCCTGGTCGACCGCCGTCCGCGCCGGCTCTGGATCGCCACCGTCCTGCCTCTCGCCGGCCTCGCCCTCCTCGCGCCGCAGCTGAACGCCGGAGGGGTGCCGCTGGACGAGACCTTCGTGAACGACGCGCCGTCCGTGGCGGCGCAGGCGACGCTGAGCGAGCACTTCCCCGGCGGCTCGGGGCAGCCCGCGGTCATCGTCGCCCCCGCCGGGCGTGCCGCGGCCGTGGAGAAGACGGCCGGCGGCGTCGAGGGCGTGTCCGACGCCGCGGCGGTGACCCGGAGCGGACGACCGGGCGACCCCCCCAAGATCGTCGACGGGCTCGTACTGGTGGAGGCGACGCTGAACGACGCGCCGGACGGCGACGCCGCCCAGGACACGGTCAGGCGCCTGCGCGCCGCGCTCGCCCCCGAGAACGGCGTCATGGTCGGCGGCTACAGCGCCCAGCGATACGACACGACGGAGACCGCGAGGAACGACACGCTGCTCATCGTCCCGGTCGTCCTGGCGATCATCCTGCTCATCCTGATCGTCCTGCTGCGCTCGCTGGTGACGCCCGTGCTCCTGGTGGTCACCGTCGCACTGAACTTCCTGGCCACCCTCGGCGTCTCCACGCTGGTCTTCACGCACGTGTTCAAGTTCACCGGCGTCGACGCGTCCGTGCCGCTGTACGGCTTCGTCTTCCTGGTCGCGCTGGGGGTGGACTACAACATCTTCCTCATGTCCCGGGTGCGCGAGGAGACCGCGCACCACGGGGCGCGGGCGGGGTTGCTGCGCGGGCTGGTCACCACCGGCGGGGTGATCACCTCGGCGGGCGTCGTGCTCGCCGCCACCTTCGCCGCGCTGGTGGTGATCCCCCTGGCCTTCCTCGTGCAGATCGCCTTCATCGTCGCCTTCGGCGTCCTGCTCGACACCCTGGTGGTGCGATCCCTGCTGGTCCCGGCGCTGGTACGGGACCTGGGCGCGCGGGCCTGGTGGCCCAGCCGCCTGGGCCGTGCCGAGGTGGGGCGGGAGTCCCGGGAACTGACCGAGGCGTCGAGGTGACACCCGGCCCGGGCAGCGGGAGATGCGGGAAATAAGGAAGAAGAAGGGGATATGCCGGTGCTAGCCTTCCGGGGTCGGCCGCGGGACTCCGGCGCGACTTCCGGAACCCGCCTTTGAAGCGATGATTCGCAGCTCGTGCTCCCACTCCCCGGCCGGCCTCGCACATCACCCCGGAGGCGGCGATCGACGCTCACATCGAGACCGGTGCGGACCTGATCGCCGCCGAGGACGTCCTGCTGTTCGTGAACGCGGCGATCACCTCCACCGGCCAGCGCGAGTTCCACTCCGGCGCGGACGAGCAGGGGCTCTCGCTGGACTTCCTGCACCGCTACCTGATGGGCAACTACCGCGACCTGTACGCGGCCACCCTCGCCCTGGACGTCAACCACCACAACGCCGTACTGATCGCCAGGAACCTGCTGGTCACGGCGGGGGAGACGGGCCGGGCGCAGCGCCTGGCCGAGGGGCGCCTGATCGCCCGGAGGCTGGCCCTGCTGCCGCCACCCCGGGTGTACGGGCTGTTCCGCGAGCTGCGCCGCGCCAGGGTCAACAACCGGCGCACCAGGGCGATCATGCGGGACTGGCTGGCCGCCCGTCCCGACCTCGCGTTCGACGCGGTGAAGTACCGCGGCGCCGTCAAGGACGCCGTCCGCCACGCCCACCTGAGGCCGGGCGGGGAGCTGGGGCCGTTCCTGTTCACCCCGCACCGGCAGGCCGTCTACGCCACGCCGATCCTGGAGACCTGGCGGCGGGCCCACTACGAGCAGGCCGCGCTGTACAAGCTGCCCTACACGGTCGCGGAGGGGTTCGCGGCGAAACACCGCATCGCACGCGCCACCTTCCTGGAGCGCATCGCGCCCCGGCTCACCCGGCTGGAGCGGCTGCGCCTGCAGGAGTCGGCGCGCGGCCTGGGGGCCGGCGCGGTGCGGGCCGACCTCACCACGATGCCGCTGACCCGGCTCGCGTCATACGTGCTCGCCCTCTCCCTGGACGATCGCGTGCGCCGCCGCGCCGAGCTGACGGAGGCGCTGCGCGCGGCCGCCCGCCGGACCGCGGGCGACCAGGCCGGGCGCTGGGGCGCGGTGGCCGCCGTCCTCGACGACAGCTTCTCCGCGTACGGCTCGGGGCACAAGCGCCGCCGTCCGCTCGCCGTCGCGCTCGCCTGCCACTTCCTGCTGGAGGCGCTGGCCTCCGAGTACACGCCGCTGTGGCTGTCGGGCCGTACGGACGCGCTGCTCGCCCGTCCGTACGGGGCGACACCGCTCGGCGAGCGCGTCCTCGACGGCCTCGAACGCGGACCCGGGCGCCTCGTCATCGTCTCCGACGGGTGGGACAACTCGCCGCCGGGGCTCGCCGGAGAGGTGCTGCGGATCTGGCGCACCCGGCTCGACCCTGACCACACCTGCGCCGTCGTGCACCTCAACCCGGTGTACGACGCCGCCGACTTCGACGTACGGCGGCTGGCGCCCACCGTCCCGACCGCCGGGATCCGCGACGCCGAGAACCTGGTCGCCCTGGTGGAGCTGGCCCGGTTCGCGGAGGGGCGCACCGGGCTCCCCGAGCTGCGCGCCCACCTGGCGCGCCGCGTCGAGGCGTTCCTGCGGGAGGACGCATGACGGATCTCACCCTCACCGGGCTCTCCACCCGCCCCGCGCAGGCATGGGGTGGCGTACGGCTCGTCCCGCTGGTCCGCGAGGAGCCGATCGAGGACCTGCGGCTCGACGCCCGGCTCTACGACGCGGACTTCGGCGTCGTCGAGGTGGACGCGCGGACCGCGTACTCCTCCTACATCCCGCACGGGTTCGTGGCGAGCTGGACGCCTGACGGCACCCCCGCCGCGGCGTACGGAACACAGCTGCGGGGGCCGCAGGAGCGTGAGCGCACGCCCAGCCGGATGCCGCTGCGGTTCCACCGCCGGATGGCCCGCCGGGCCGGCAGGAACCGGCTGCGCTTCCTGCCCCTGCACCTGGCGCTCGAAGGGTATCTGGCGCTGCACTTCGGCGGGCCGGAGATCGTATGGGAGGAGTGGTCGCACCGCGCGATCAGCCACGGGCTCTCGCCCCGTGTCGAGGAGGCGTACGTGGGCGCCGCGGTCAGCGGCCTGGAGGACGCCCTTCGCGTCTTCGAGATCCACCACGGCCAGTGCGGCGTTCTCGTCCACGTCGCGGACGCGCTCGCCGCCGCGTTCGTGGTGCCGCACCCCGACGACTACCGCGCCCTGCACACCACCCTCGTCCACGACCTGTACGGCGAGCTGATCCACCACTACGCGATGTACAGCGGGCCGGTGCCCGATTTCCGGGCCCGCATCGCGGACGCGACGGTGCGCTCGCTCGCCGATCTGCGCGCCCAGGCCCGCCGGCAGCGGGACGAGTGGGCGGCCTTCCACGACCGGGTCATGGCGGGCGGGCTGCTGGGCGCCGACTACACCTACCAGCGCGTTCACGAGATGGGCGGGTATCGCCTGTCCCGCTTCCTGCCGCCCTTCGAACGGCAGCGGGAGAACCACATCGGCGAGCTCATCACCGACGGCACCGGCCGGCTCGCGTACCTCAAGACGTTCCGCCTGTCGGAGAACCAGGTCCGGCGCGGTCATCTGCTGACCAGTCTCGCCGCCGCCGGCTGGAACCTGGCCGAGACCGCCGTCGCGCTCGGCGTGACCGAGCCCGAGCTCGGCCTGCGCATCGAGGCCGCGGGCTTCGGCCACCTCCTTCGCCAGGACGTCCTCGACCACTACCGCGCCCGGGCCCGCCGCGGTCGCCGGTGACCACACAGGGTTTCGTGAAGTCGCCGACATACCCCGAGAGGCGGCTGGCCTGTCGTGTCCCCCGGCGGACCTCCGGTCAGGCCCTGATCTGGCGGGTGATGGACGGGTCGGTGATGGCGGCGTCGCCGGCCAGCAGGAGCGCCTTGGAGATGATGACCGACAGCATGCCGCCCTCTTCCTCGAACGGCAGGAAAACGTGGTCGGGCGCGACGTCGGGGACGATGCACAGGTAGGCGTCGTTGGGTTCCATCAGGATGTTGCCCGAGCCCAGGTGGATCCGGTAGGTACGCAGGTCACCGCGGACCCGCAGGAAGCGGTCGGTGAGCTCGGCCCGGTCGGCGATGCGCAGCCGGGGGAGCAGCCGGGTCAGGGCGTCGCGGCGGATCTCGGCGGTCTCGGTGAGGTCGCCGAAGTTGTAGGAATGCCAGTAGTCGCCCTGTCCCTGCGGGTCGAGGCCGACGGAGGAGACACCGACGGCGAGGTCGGCGTCGCGCATGGTCTCCGACAGCACCAGCGGGGGCACCTCGGTCAGCGGTGCCGGTCTGCGGAACTCCTCCTGTGACGGCTCCTCGCCGGTGCGGTAGAACCGGATCGGCCCGCTGAGGCAGAACGCGGCCGGGGCATCGTAGCCGTCCGTCTCCCAGGACTCCCAGGGCAGGTGCATGTCCCAGCGCGCCTGCCAGCCGGGGACCTCCTTGACGGCCTCGCCCTGCTCAGAGCCGCCCGCCGCGTCCCAGTGGCCGAGCGAGAGGCCGGTCCAGCCGCGTTCGGAAAGCAGTGCCTTGGCCTGGCCGTACCGCAGCCTGTGTCCGGTGAAGCGGTTGGAGAGTGTCCCGGACCGCTCCTCGGCCGGGGTGAGCAGGTAGACCTCGCGGAAGACCTGCTTGAACGGTTGCCGCAGCCCGATCTCCAGGAGGTGGTCACGCCGGCCGCGGATCTCCTCGACGGTTTCCCCGATGGGATGCCAGAGCCGCATCGGGGTGTCGGCGCGGGGCTGGATCCGGCGGCCGATCGGATCGGTCAGCTCCCAGCCGTCGTCGGTCCTGACCGGTATCCCGGCGGGACCCTGCAGGATCTGCCAGATCAGCCGCCTGCCGTGGACACCGGTGACGGGGTGGTCGAGGAAGAACTCCTCAACCTGGCTCCAGCGCCAGAGCCGGTCCTCGGCGAGTGCCCGCTCGACGCGGTGCCGCTCGGAGGACAGGGTCTTCCGGATCTCTTTGAGCGTGTTCCTGAACTCGGTGAGCAGTCCGCCATTGCTCTCTCTGATCGCTTTCGGGGCTGATTTGGCCGGCTTTCCGGCCGGATCGAGAAAGGTCAGCAGCGGTGTGCCCGCCTCGTCCAGCGCCAGTCGCAAAACGTGCTCGCCCGCCTTCTCCTCCCGTACGCCGTCCGGGTCGAGTCCGAACGTCGGCACGGTCCGGTCGAGCAGCTGCTCGCGGCTGAGCCCGGCCTGTTCGGCCACCGCGTCCAGCGTCCGCGTCACCTTCGCCAGGATCGACCTCTTCCTGACCTTGGTCTGCATCCGGGCGAGCGGGGCCACCACCTCCAGACCGCCGTGTCCGGCCAGCACGAGCAGGGCGGCGTTGACGAGCTTCTCGCTGCGCGAGTTGGGCCCGGACCCGCCGATGCCGGTGCCCGCCGCCAGGGCGACCTCCCCGAGCAGCGGGACCGTCCACGGCTCGTCGATCAGCTCACATGTCCACACCAGGCCGCGCAGCGCCACGGCGGTGCGTTCGTTCAGATAGGTCGTCGTGGTCCACTCGTGGTCGCCGTTTCGGTGCCGGATCGTCGTCTCCCGGTGGGCGGGGACGCGGCTCAGGATGTCGCGGACGAGCGGGCCGGTGTCCGGTGTGAGCAGGGCGGCGGCCTGCCGGAGCCAGGCGGGAGCGGGGCGCGCGGCGGTCGCGGTGATCCAGTGACACAACAGGGGAAGCGCCTTCGGGTCGCCGAGGCGGGAGCCGTACTCGGTGGCCATCAGGGTGGCGAAGCCGTCGCCCGCGCCGACCAGGTAGGCGGTGGCCCGCACGGGGTCGTCCTCCGCGTGCTCCGCCAGGAGGATGTCCATGTCGCGTTTGAGCCGGGAGTGGGGCGCCCACGGGTTGTCGGTCAGAGCCTCGTGGATCTGGCGCATCAGCGGGAGATGACGGCGTTGCGCCTCGCGGGAGAGACTCTCGGTGGCCGCCCACGGAAGGGCCGTCGAGGACTCGTGGCGGTAGTCGAGCAGGCTGGGCCCGATCGCGGCCCGCCAGAGCAGCTCGACCTCGTCGCCGGTCCAGGCGAGTTTCCGCTCGGCGACCCGCGCGGCCAGCAGCGTCGGATCCGGGCGGTGGTCCGTCCCGCGGGTGTGGAGCAGGTTCATCCGCAGCTGCGCCCACACCCCCAGCGCACGCCATTGCGCGTCGCCGAATGTGGGCACGAGCTCGGCGACGACCTTCTCGGTGAACGTCGGCGCCGGCCACTGCCGCGCCGGCACGTAGAGCTCGTCGAGCCGGGCGAACAGGTCCGCGCGAACCCGGCCGGGGTCGTCGCCGAGCCATCCGAGCTGCTCGGGGGAGAGCTCGTCGAGAAGGCCCATGTCAGAAGTCAACGGTCGTCTCCAGCGATAGGGGGTAGCGCCATGACTACCAACCGGCTCCGACAAATTCCGGCCGCGGCGCAGGGAACAGGGGGCGACGCCGGAGATTCCGCGAACCGGTAGAACGGACATCCGCCGTACGCGCCGTCGCGATGGAACCGCCGCGGTATGTCAACGCGGCGAGCCCGACCGTTTTCCCTGAATCGTCTTCCTCGAATCCATCACGCGTATGGCGGTCCCTGCGCCGGCTCCGGACCAAGCCTGATACGCCAGGTCGCGAATGTCTGCGTGCGCTTGCGCGGGGTGGAAGACAAGCTCTGACCGCCTTTCGCAATCCGTAGAATCGCGTATATTTGCGGCTTTGTTAGCTATTAATCCTGTTTGAGAGTCGAAGTTTTCCTGGATAGAGGATCTGTCGGGCCTAGGGTTTACGTTGAAGGCGTTCGTGAACAGGTTTGCTCGCGAGACGTTCTTTAAAGATCACCTCTACTGAAACCCCTTGTCGTGTAAAGATCGTGATTCCTGTCGAAGGAACGTTCCATGGAGGTGGCATGAAGGCCAATGAGACGACGCTCCGGGGTCTTATCGGTGGCGAGCAGCAGCTGATGATCCCGCTGTACCAGCGGCCCTACTCCTGGGAGCGCGAGCAGCTCGCCAAGCTGTGGGCGGACATCGAGTTGCAGGTCGACCAGATCGAACAGGGCAAGGACAACACCCACTTCCTGGGATCGGTCGTGCTGGCTCCCGGTCCGGAGAATTCACCGGGCAACTACCAGTGGCTGGTCGTCGACGGCCAGCAGCGGTTGACGACACTGATGGTGGCGCTGTGCGCGTTGCGCGACCACCAGGCCGCCGAGGACCCGATGCACCGTGAGCGCATCAACGAGACCCACCTGATCAACAAGTTCAAGCCGGGAAATCTCAGATATCGTCTGCTGCCCACCCAGGTCGACCGCTCTACCTTCAGGGCCTGTGTCGAGGGGCTGCCCATGGGGGAGACGGACAGCCGGATCGCGAGCGCCTACCAGTTCTTCCGCACCAAGCTGGTCGAGGTCGACGATCCGGCCGATCCCCATGACATCGCCCGGGTCGAGAGCGTGGTTCTCAACCGGCTGAACCTCGTGCAGATCGTCGTGGAGGACGACGACAACGCCTTCCGGATCTTCGAATCCATCAACAACACCGGTATGCGGCTCAGCCAGGTGGACCTGATCCGTAACTACGTCTTCATGCATCTGCCGAAAAAGGGGCAGTATGTTCACGACACCTACTGGCTGCCGATGCAAAGACTCCTCGGTCACAAGGCACTGGATCAGCTGATGTATCTCACCCTGATTCTCGACCGGGGTGACGAGGCCCAGTACAACGACGCCTACCGAGGCCACCAGGAGCTTCTGCGGGCCGTGACCGTGGACAGGGGAAAGGTCGAGGAACGCGTCGAGGAGTACGTGAAGGAGCTCTCTCGCCGCTCCCGCTATCTTCAGCACATCCTCGAACCAAAAGGCGACACGGAGATCGAGAGGCGGTTGCGCTTCCTCAACGAGTGGAAGGGCAGCACCGCGTACCCCGTCATCATGCGACTGCTGGAGCTCCGTGACAGCGGAGACTGCACCGACGAGGAGGTCTGCGAGGCGCTGAGCTACATCGAGAGCTTTCTGATCCGGCGGCTGATCTCAGGCGTCACGTCCGGCAACCTGAACAAGATCTTCATGCGGCTCACCCGTCAGCTGACGGGCGAGCGGCAGGTGGCAGATGTTCTGCGTACCGAACTGTCGGCGGCGAGGCTGTACTGGTCCTCGGACGAACAGTTCCGTGCCGACATTCGCAGTAAGGCCTTCTACTGGCAGGGACGCACCGCGCAGCAGAAGCTCGTGCTCCGCCGGTTGGAGGAGACCTACGACCCCAAGGAGCGGGTGGACCTCTCCGACAAGAAGATCACCATCGAGCATGTGTTGCCGCAGAGCCCGACGCCCGACTGGCTTGAGACCCTCGCCACCGAGGGAGAGGCGGACCGGCTGCACAAGGAGCTGGTGCACACCCTGGGCAACCTCACCCTCAGCGGCTACAACTCCGAGCTGGGCAACATGTCCTTCGCGAGGAAGCGTGACTTCTTCACGCGCAGCGGAGTCGTCATGAACCAGGAGATCGCCAAACAGGAGCGATGGGGAAAGGCGGAGATCGAGGCCCGCGCGGAACGGCTCGCCACCCGGGCGATCGAGATCTGGCCCGGCCCGCTGGACAGCGGCCCGGTGGGGCCGTCCCGCGACTGGACGCTGCTGCACGCGGCGCTCGCCGCGCTCCCGGCCGGCACCTGGACAACCTACGGGGACCTCGCCGAGCTGATCGGCTCGCACGCGGTCCCGGTGGGTGCTCACCTGGCCAAGACCAGCCTGCTCAACGCGCATCGGGTGCTGAACGCGTCGGGCCAGGTGTCCAAGGGCTTCGGCTGGGCGGACGAGGATGACGAGCGGGACGTTCACGAGGTGCTCCGAGCCGAGGGAATCAAGTTCGACCAGGCCGACAAGGCGGACCGGACCCAGTTGATCTCCGCTCGGGAGCTCGCCGAACTGCTGGGACTTCCCGCCGCGCTGGACATCAGCGAGGCCGAGCTGCTCCCCGGTGACCAGGGAGACCTGGAGGAGTACGAGCGCCGTTTCTTCGAGCAGCTGGGCGAGGGGAGCGGGCCGCAGGCGGCCGGGGCGGTCACCCGGCTGCTCGACTGGTGGCGGGCCCGCGGTGGTGAGATCCAGTTCGGCCGGTCCGCGGGCAGCTCGTGCGCGCCGGTCATCAAGCGGGACGGCAAGACGTTGGCGATGATCCGCTTTTACGCCGACACCGTCGAAGTCCCGTTCGGCACGCTGAAGCGGCGGCCGCCGTTCGACGACCCGATCCTCCGTGATCAACTCCGCAGGAATCTCAACGACGCTCCGGGCATCGAACTGCCCGCGGCGAAGATCGAGTTGTACCCCTCTTTCAAGACGGTGCTGCTGGTCAACGAATCCGTCTGGGATGTCGTGGTCTCCTCGCTCGACTGGTTCGCCCAGACCGTGACCAAGGGCGAGTAGTCGCCGAGCCCGCGTGTCCTCCGGTCCGCGCCCCGGGGGACACGCCGATCAGGCGGGCAGGAACGTGCTGGGGGAACCGTGCCAGGAGATGGTGAGCTCCTCGCGGGCGCGGGTGGCGGCCACGAAGAGCAGGCAGCGTTCCTTCTGCAGATCCTGCTGGTGGGCGATCAGGTCCTCCTCGGCGGACGTGATGGCGGAGGTGGGAGGAACCGAGTGTTCCCCGACGCCGATGACCGCGATGCACCGGAACTCCATCCCCTTCATCCGGTGCATGGTGCCCACTCCCACCTCGTGGTCGGTGTGCCTTTTGGCTAGCGCGGTGACCGGGATGTTCGCGGCCTTGAGCTTGGCGACGGCCTGGTCGGCGAGCATGTTGGAGCGCGCCGCCACGCCGATCTGACCGGGTGCGACTCCCTGGCCGAGCCACTGACCGACGGTTTCGACCAGCCCCGCCAACTCGTCTTGCTGGGTGGCGAAGCCGCTCAGCCGAGGATCGGCGCCGTGGACGTCCGACCGGTATCCGGCGAGCGTGTCGAGGTCGCCGTTCATGTCGTCGATCCGTTCCCCGTGAAGCAAGCCGAGACTCCAGCGCAGGATCTCCGCGGTCGTCCGGTAGTTGATCCTGAGCCGAGTGGATCTGCCCGCGATGTCGATGCCCAGCTTCTTCAGGGACACCCGGTAGTCGTAGATCCGCTGATGGGTGTCGCCGGCGAGGAACAGATCGTCGCGGCCACGGGCGGTCGCGGCCCGGAGCAGACGCCAGTGCCAGGGGCTGAGGTCCTGCGCCTCGTCCACGATGACGTGCCGGTATGGCCTGTGCTCGCCGTCCTCCACGAGCCGGGTCGCCTCAAGGCAGATGGTCTCGTAGGTCCACACCCCGTCCGCACGCAGCGCGTCGGTGAACGCTGTGACGGCAGCCCAGATTTGCGTCCTCTGTAGCTGGCCGAGCGCCCTTCCCCGCCCCGGCCGCGATGCCCGTTGGTATTCCTCCAGGGAGACGATGCCCTGGGTGAGGATCACCTGTCGCCATTCGTGGGAGAGGAATGCCTCGTCGAAGCGCGAGGGGAGGCCGATGCTCCGGGCCACCTTCGCCCAGCGTGCCTTCTCGTCCTCGGAACGCAGTACGGCGAGACCGCCCGTGCCGCCGGTGACGATCCGGTAGGCCACGCCGTCGATGTGCCGGACCTCGATCCGGTTCATCAGGATGCCATCGCCGTCGGTGAGTTGCCGCAGGGCGTCCTCCATGGTGGAGGGCAGCGTCCGGACGAAGGTGGTGACCAGGACGGACTTCTCATCACTCACCCGCGAGGCGAGGTGCCTGGCGCGATGCAGGGCGACGACGGTCTTTCCCGTTCCAGGACCGCCCGTCACCCGCGCCGGTCCGCTGAAGGAGCCGGAGGCGGAGTCGCGCTGGGAGGGGTGCAGATAGACGCGCCAGAGGGCGAAGGGCTTGGTGAACGCGTCCATCAGCTCGTCGGGTCCGTTGACCAGCAGCACCTGTCCGGGTGAGCGTTCGACGGCGGCGGTGATGTCCTCGGGGTCGAATCCCACGACCTCGGCGGAGGGGGCGGGCAGACTCGTCCAAACCTCGTCGGGGGTCATACCGGACGCCAGGCCGACCAGCACGTCGTGTTGCTGCTTCGGGAAGAACGCCTGCGCCCCGTCGAGCTGGTCCTCGCTGTTGAACGTACGGGCGAACGCGAGCACCTGGGCGTCGATGCCGAGACGTGTCAGGTCGGCGTCGTTGACGTGGCCGAAAAGCGGAGTCGCGGGCGTGGCCGTGGGAGTGACCGACGCCGCCCGCTCCTCCAGCGTGACGAGGTCGCGCAGCTCGACGGCGCCGGTGGCGGCGTTCACCGTGGCACGGCGTCGTTTGGCCCAGTCATAGGCGTCATCGTGCGGCAGCACGTTGAGCAGCACGTACAGGCCGCCCCGATCGGGGGCGAGCACGACGCCTCGCCAGAAAAGGGTGATGCGGATCGTGTGCATCCGAGGGTCGCGGGCCTTGGCCACCGGCTCCAGGTGCAGCCCAGCGTGGGTCGCCCGCTGGAATTTCGAGAACACCTCGATGGTCTGATCCTGAACCGGTTTTTCGAGCTTGAGGAAGGTCCGGAAGAAGTCGCGGTGGACGCCGAGTCTCGCCATGCATCATCTCCCGGGGTTCTCGCTGCCGCCGACGTGATCGTACCGGTATGAGGCGCACGATAAACCGAGGTTCATTTCTGCCCCATCAGGTGGTTAAATCGGGAGCTCATCCGGAAAAGCTGCGGAAGTACTCGGTTTCCGGTCAGTCAATCGGTCATTTCGGACGCTGTCCTAAAAGGGGTACCTGTCCATAAATGGATGTCTTTCAGGTCCATGAGCGACTTATTGCCGACTATGACCGTTTTACTACCTCGCTTGTGCACGTGCGCGACGAACGGATCGCCCGGCACCTGAAAGACGAGCAGGCGGCGCGGGTCCGGTGGCCGCACCCGTGGGTCTCCCTGAACCCCAGCTTCGCCGCCGGTGGCACGATCTCCGAGCTGGTCACTGCGGAGATGCTGCACCCGATGTGCGAGCAGCTCTTCAGGATCAAGACGGATGGGAACGATCCAGGAAGCCGGCCTCTCTCCCTCCACCGTCACCAGCGCGAGGCGGTCGAGGCCGCCCGCGACGGCGGCAGCTACGTCCTGACTACCGGAACAGGCTCCGGTAAGAGCCTCTCCTACATGGTGCCGATCGTCGATTCCATCCTGCGCGACCCCGAACCGGGACGGGTCAAGGCGATCGTCGTCTATCCGATGAATGCGCTGGCCAACAGCCAGCTCCACGAGCTGGAGCGCTTTCTCGAATGGGGGCTCCCCAAGGACGCGCGGCCGGTCAGTTTCGAGCGCTACACCGGGCAGGAAGACCTGGAGAAGCGCAACCGTATTCTGGCCCGCAAGCCCGACATCCTGCTCACCAACTACGTGATGCTGGAATACCTGCTCACCCGGCCGGAGGAGCGCCGCAACCTGATCGGCGCGGCCCAGGGCCTGCGCTTCCTGGTGCTGGACGAACTGCACACCTACCGGGGGCGTCAGGGAGCCGACGTGGCACTGCTGGTCCGCCGGCTGCGCGACGCGTGCGCCGCGCCGAACCTGCAGTGCGTGGGCACCTCGGCGACGATGGCGACCGGCACCTCCTTCGAGCGGACGCGGCAGGTGGTGGCCGGCGTCGCCACCCGCCTGTTCGGCACCGAGGTCACCTCCGACCGGGTGATCGGCGAGACGCTCGTCCGTGCCACCCGAGACGGTGTCCCCACCTCCGCCGAGCTCGTCGCGAGCATGGCGGCGGCCGGTGGCGATCGCTCGTACCAGAAACTGGTCGACGATCCGCTGGCCACCTGGATCGAGTCGGAGTTCGGACTCGAAGCCGAACCGGAGAGCACCCGGTTGATCCGCCGCCACCCGGCCAAGGTCGCGGACGTCGCCGGGGAACTCCACGCGATCACGGGCCAGGAGCGGGAAGAGTGCACGGCGGCGATCGAACGCCTCCTGCAGGAAGGGGCGCGAGCCCCGCACCCCGAAACCGGTAGGCCGCTGTTCGCGTTCCGGCTGCACCAGTTCCTCTCCAAGGGAGACACCACCTACGTCAGCCTGGAGCCCGAGGACGTCCGGTACATCACCAGCCAGTACCAGGTCAGCGTCCCGGGACAGCGGGAGAAGATCCTGCTGCCGCAGGCCTTCTGCCGGGAGTGCGGCCAGGACTACCTCGTCGTGGCCAGGGAGAAGGGCGGTCGCTACAGCGCCCGCCAGGAGGCGAACGTCGCCGGCGGCGACGCGGTCAACGGATACCTCTATCTCAGCAGCGGGCACCCCTGGCCGGCCGATCCGGTGGGGGAGGGCCGGTTGCCCGACTCCTGGCTGGAGCCGGACGCCGACGGTCGCACGCAGGTACGCCCGTCGCTGAGCGACAGGCTTCCTCGCGAGGTGTGGCTCGGCCCCGGCGGTTCCGAGGTCCCCACCGGCGAGGGAATCCAGGCCTGGTACCTGCCCTCGCCGTTCCGCTTCTGCCTGCGCTGCCGGGCGGCGTACGAGCAGACCCGAGGCCGGGACTTCGCCAAGCTGGCCACCTTCGCGACCGAGGGCCGCAGTTCGGCGGTGTCGATCATCAGCACGAGCGTGGTGCGCAGTCTCCGCGAGCAGAACGAGAAGGGGCAGCTCGACGACGAGGCCCGCAAGCTGCTCACCTTCGTCGACAACCGGCAGGACGCCAGCCTGCAGGCGGGTCACCTGAACGACTTCGTCCAGGTGACTCAGCTTCGCGGCGCGCTGTACCGGGCGGCGCGGGCCGCGGGCGAGGATGGGCTGCGCCATGACGAGGTGGCCCAGCGGGTGGCCAGAGCCATGGAGTTGCCGCTGGCCGCCTTCGCCCAGAACCCCGAGGTGAAGTTCGGTCAGAAGGAGGCGGTGCTCAAGGCACTCCGCGGTGTCCTCTCCTATCTGATCTACCTTGACCTGGAGCGCGGCTGGCGGATCACCATGCCGAACCTGGAGCAGACCGGCCTGCTGCGCTTCGACTACGTGGCGCTGGACGACATCGCCGCCGACACCGAGTACTGGGAGAGGACGCACCCGGCGCTGCGGACCGGAGATCCGGCCCACCGCGCGGATCTGGCCCGCATCGTGCTGGACGAGATGCGGCGGGCGCTCGCCGTCGAGGTGGAGGAGCTCACTCCCGAGGGATACGAGCGGATCCAGAAGCAGAGCGGCCAGAACCTCACCGGGGTGTGGGCGCTCCCCGAGGGCGGCGGCCGTGACAGCGCCCGTACTGTCTTCGCCCGACCGGGACGTCCGGGGGAGAGCCGTGACCGGGTCAACTTCACCGGCCGCTCCGCGCTCGGCAACTACCTCCGCCGGGCGGGGATGTTCCCGAACCACCCGCACCGGCTGACTGTCGACGACGCACAGGAGATCATCGTCGATCTGCTCTGGGCACTGGAGAAGTACGGCCTGCTCACCGAGGTCCAGGAGGGACGCGACGGGGCGAAGGGCTACCGCCTGAAGTCGTCCGAGCTGATCTGGCGGGCCGGAAACGGCAGGACCGGCGCCCCCGACCCGCTCAGGAAGACCGTCGACCCGGAGGTCGGCACCCGGATCAGCGAGTTCTTCAAGGATCTGTACGCGGAGGTCGCCACCCGCTTCGCCGGCATTCACGCCGCCGAGCACACTGCCCAGGTACGGGCACAGGACCGCCAGGAGCGCGAGCAGCTGTTCCGCGAGGGGAAACTCCCGCTGCTCTACTGCTCGCCCACGATGGAACTCGGTGTCGACATCGCCACCCTGAACACGGTGGCGATGCGCAACGTGCCGCCGACCCCGGCCAACTACGCGCAGCGCTCCGGCCGCGCGGGCCGGAGTGGCCAGCCGGCGCTCATCACCACCTACTGCTCTACCGGCAGCCCGCACGACCAGTACTACTTCCGGCGCAGCCACCTGATGGTCGCCGGGAGCGTGCAGCCGCCCCGGCTCGACCTGACCAACGAGGACCTCGTGCTCTCCCACGTCCACGCCATCTGGCTGGCCGAGACGGGCGCGGACCTGTACAGCCAGATGACCGAGGTGCTCGACATCGCCCAGCTCGACACACTCCCCGTCCGGAAGAATCTCCGGCTCCAGCTCGCCGACGACCACGCGGTACGCAGGGCCGTACCGCGCGCGCGGCGCATGCTCGACACCATCGCCAAGACCGAGAACCTGGAGCAGACCACCTGGTGGGACGAGAACTGGGTGGAGCGGAAGGTGCGGGGCGCGGCCGAACGCTTCGACGCCGCCTGCGGCCGGTGGCGCGACCTGTACCGCGCGGCGATCGCCGAGCAGGCCGAGCAGAACCGCCGCGTCCTGGATCACGCCTCCACGCCCGACGCCCGGAAGCGAGCGCAGGGGCGCCGGATGCAGGCGGAGAACCAGATCCGGCTGCTCAAGAACGAGGACACCGAGCAGCAGTTCAGCGACTTCTACACCTACCGCTACTTCGCCTCCGAGGGCTTCCTGCCCGGTTACTCCTTCCCCCGGCTCCCGCTCGCCGCCTACATCCCCGGCCGCAGACAGCGCGGCAGCTATGTGCAGCGTCCCCGGTTCATCGCGATCGGCGAGTTCGGCCCCGGCGCGCTGATCTACCACGAGGGACAGCGCTACCAGGTGGCCAGCATCCAGGTCCCGGCCGGGGAGTCCGGCGACGTGGCCACCGCAGAGGCCCGGATCTGTGCCGGATGCGGCTACTGGCACACCCGCGAGGCAGGGGTGGACAACTGCGATGAGTGCGACGCCGAGCTGGGCGGCTCCCTCGCCGGCCTGATGCACCTGCAGACCGTGCACACCGTCCGCCGCGAGCGCATCTCCTCCGACGAGGAGGAAAGGCGCCGCGCCGGGTTCGAGCTCGTCACCAGCTACCGGTTCAGCACGCACGGCACCCGTTCCGGCCGGCTCCAGGCCGATGTGCGGGGGACGGGCGGATCGCTGGCCGAGCTGGTGTACGGCGACACCGCCACCGTCCGGATCATCAACAAGGGTGGTAAGGGGCGCCGCAACCGCAACGACGTCGGCTTCTGGCTGGACCCGGTCCGCGGCCGATGGCTCAGCGAGTCCAAGGCCACCGAGCGCACTCCGGAAGACCAGGGGCTGACGTCGACCGAGGAGGCACAGCGCGTCCTGAAGGTCGTCCCGTTCGTCGAGGACCGTAAGAACATCTGTGTGATTCGGCTCGCCGGGCAGGTGCCGGAGACCGTGGCCACCACCCTCCGCTACGCGCTGGAGCGCGGCATCGAGGCCGAGTTCCAGCTTGAGGACGCCGAGCTGACCAGCGAACCCCTTCCCGACCCGGCGGGGCGCGGGCGGATGCTGTTCATCGAGAGTGCCGAGGGCGGTGCCGGCGTGCTGCGCAGGCTGCACGACGAACCAGAGGCGTTGCGGCAGGTGGCCCGCAGGGCACTGGAGATCATTCACATCGACCCGGACAGCGGCGAGGACCTCGACCACGCCCCCAACGCCAAGGAGCGGTGCGAGCGAGGTTGCTACGACTGCCTGCTCTCCTACGGCAACCAGCTCTGGCACAGGGCGATCGACAGGCTCGCGGTGGTGGACCTGCTACGGGAGCTGGCGGCCGCGGTCACCGAGCGAAGCGGTGGCCACGCCTCCGTGGAGGACCAGCTGGACGCTCTCAGCGACTCCGCTGGCAGCGAGCTGGAACGCCGCTTCGTCGGCTTCCTGCGGGAGGGCGACTACCGCCTCCCCGACGGAGCCCAGGAGCTCCTGTCCGACGCTAGGGCGAAGCCGGACTTCGTCTACCGAACCAAGGCCGGGAACGTCGCCGTCTTCGTCGACGGACCTCATCACGACGACGCGTACGTCACCGAGCGCGACATGCGGGCCGAGGACCGGCTCATGGATCTGGGCTGGCTGGTCATCAGATTCCGACACGACGAGGAGTGGGGCGAGATCGTGCGCAGGTACCCGAGCGTCTTCGGCACCGGACGGGGCACCCGATGAGCTACGACGTCGGCGCCCTGGTAGCCGCCCGGGGCCGCGAATGGGTCGTCCAGCCCGGCAGCGGCGACGATTTCCTGCTCGCCCGGCCGCTCAACGGTGACACCGACTTCGAGGCATGCCTGTTCGCCGACGAGGTCACCGAGGCGACCTTCCCGCCACCCAGGCCCGAGGAGGTCGCCGACAGCGTCGCCGCTGGACTGCTCCGGACCGCGCTGCGCATCGGCTTCACCTCCGGCGCCGGGCCGTTCCGCTCGTTGGCCTCCATCGCGGTCAGTCCGCGCCAGTACCAGCTCGTCCCGCTGCTGCTCGCACTGCGCATGGAGACCGTACGGCTGCTGATCGGCGATGACGTAGGCATTGGCAAGACCATCGAGTCCGGCCTGATCGCCAAGGAACTGCTGGAGCGCGGCGAGGCCACCGGCTTGACCGTACTCTGCTCCCCGGCTCTGGCCGAGCAGTGGCGCGACGAGCTGCGCGACAAGTTCGCCATCGAGGCGACCCTGGTCCTGCGCTCCACTGCCAACCGGCTGGAGCGCGAACTCCGCCATGACGAGACGATCTTCGACAAGCACCGGTACACCGTGGTCTCCACCGAATTCATCAAGACCGACCGCCGCTATCAGCAGTTCGTCCGCACCTGCCCGGACCTGGTCATCGTCGACGAGGCCCACACCTGCGTGTCGGCCGGATCGACCGGCAGGCAGAGCCAGCTCCGCTACCGGCTGCTGGAGCAGGTCGCCGCCGATCCCGGACGGCACCTCATCTTGGTCACCGCCACCCCGCACAGCGGCAAGGAGGACGCCTTCCGCGACCTCATCGCCCTGCTCGACCCCACGCTGCGCAACGTCGACCTGGAGAGCGTGAAAGGTCGCGAGCACTTGGCCACGCACTTCGTACAGCGCCGCCGCCGCGACATCCGCAAGTTCCTCCGCGAGGACTCCCCCTACCACCAGGAGACACCTTTCCCGCAGGACCGGCACATCCGCGACGTCTCCTACGCGCTGACCGGCGAGTACGGCAGGCTCGCCCGCAAGGTCCTCGACTACGCCCGCGAGACGGTCCGCAAGCCGGGCAGCGGGCTGCGTCAGCGGGTGTCGTGGTGGTCGGCCCTCGCGATGCTGCGCTCCGTCGCCTCCTCCCCGAGGGCCGCCGCCGCCACGCTCGTCACCCGGTCGGCCACCATCCGAGCCGAGACCGACCGGGAGGCCGACGAGCTGGGACGCTCCAGCGTGCTCGACCTCACCGACGACGAGGCACTGGAGGGCATCGACGCGGCGGCCGGCGGCCTTGCCGAGGACGACGAGACATCGGCGGAGGCCAAGCAGCTCAGGCGGTTGGCGTCGGCCTTCGCCGCGATCGAGGGCCCCTCGGAGGACGCCAAGCTCGCGGCGCTCATCGACGAGGTCAAGTCGCTGCTCGCCGACGGCTACGACCCGATCGTCTTCTGCCGGTTCATCCCCACCGCCGAGTACGTCGCCGAGCACCTGGCCAAGGCCCTCGGCAAGAAGGCGCACGTCCGCCACGTCACCGGGCGCCTCCCCCCGGAGGCCCGCATCGAGGCCATCGACGCCCTCGGCGCCGAACCCGGCCGGCACGTGCTGGTCGCCACCGACTGCCTGTCCGAGGGCGTCAACCTGCAGGAGCACTTCCAGGCGGTCGTCCACTACGACCTGGCCTGGAACCCCACCCGGCACGAACAGCGGGAGGGCCGGGTCGACCGGTTCGGCCAGCGCAAGCAGATCGTCCGTGCCGTCACCATGTACGGCTTGGACAACGGCATCGACGGCGTGGTGCTCAACGTGCTGATCCGCAAGCACCGCGCCATCGCCAAGCAGACCGGTGTCGCCGTCCCCGTCCCCAGCGGTGGAGACGACGTGATCAAAGCACTGATCGAGGGCCTGCTGATCCGCGGCGACAACGACCAGGACCAGCTCGACCTGGACTACGGCGTCACCAGGACCCGCGACCAGATCCACCGGGCCTGGGAGAGCGCCGCCGACCGCGAGTCCAAGGCGCTCACCAAGTACGCCCACTCCGGCGTCAAGCTCGACGAGGTCGAACGCGAGGTCGCCGAGATCCGCGCCGCCCTGGGCAGCTCCGACGACGTCGCGCGGTTCGCCCGCGACGCGCTCTCCGGCTTCGGCGCGATCATCGACAACCGGGCGGAGGGCTTCGCCGCCGACACCCGGCAACTGCCGATCTCGGTACGGCACGCCCTCGGTCTCAGCTTCAACGGAAAGGCCCCGGAGCTGAACTTCCATCCGGACATCCCGGCACCACCCGGCAGCCACGCCCTGGTACGGACCGACCCCATGATCCGCGACCTGGCCCGGACGGTCCTGGACTCTGCGCTCGACGCGGAGGGACCGGCCGGCCGCTTCGGCGTCGTCCGCACCGACGTGGTCCGCACCCGCACCACGGTGCTCTTGGTCCGCTACCGCTTCCACGTGACGCTGCCCGGCCGGGCCGGGACGCGCACCCTCATCGCCGAGGACGCCCAGGTGCTCGGCTACCGGGCCGCCGAAGACGGGCGCGAGTGGCTGAGCGACGCCGAGGTGTCGGAGGTGCTGACCTCCCGGCCAGAGAACGTCCTGCGGCAGCTCATCGACCGCACCGCACAGCGCGTCGCCGACGAGATCCCTGTCCTCGACGACGACCTGCGTGTCCGAGGAGAGGCCCTCGCCGCCAGGCTCGCCGAATCCCACCAGCGGGTCCGCGGCGCGATCGGCGAGAGAGTGAGAGGACTCAAGGTGACCGCCAACCCCGAGACCGACGTGCTCGGTGTCTACGTCTACCTCCCGACCGGCGGTGCCCGATGAAGAAGTTCGCCTACCTGGCTGTCAAGGTCGAGGGCGGTCTGATCCCGCAGGACGTGCTCTCCCGGATCGGCGCCGCCGACCGCGAGCTTCCCGGCATCCGCCCCGAGGACTACCACCTGGCCGCCTCGGAGCGGCTGGGCGACGCGGCCAGCCGTCGTTGGGAGTATCTGCTCGGCGCCTATCGAGCGTTCCGCGACCGGGTGGACAAATTGCCGGACGGCGACGCCGCCACCACCCCCACCAGGGAACGCTGGCTGCAGGTGCTCCTCGGCGAGCTGGGCTTCGGGCATGTGCCGTACGTCCGGGGCGGCCTGAAGGCGGGGGAGAAGGAGTTTCCCGTCTCCCACCTGTGGCACAGCGTGCCGATGCACCTGCTCGGCTGGAACACCGAGTTGGACAAGGGCACCCCCGGCAAGGCGGCGACCAAGCGGGTTCCGCAGTCGATGCTCCAGGAGTTTCTCAACCTCTCCGACAATCACCTGTGGGGCGTGCTCTCTAATGGGCGGCAACTGCGCATCCTGCGCGACTCCACCACCCTGGTTGGCGCGGCTTACGTCGAGTTCGACCTAGAAGCCATTTTCGACGGCGAGCTCTACTCGGACTTCGTGCTGCTTTACACGCTGCTGCACGCCTCCCGTTTCGAGCTGATCTCCGGCGGCGAATCCGTTCCCACCTGCGCGGACTGCTGGCTGGAGAAATGGCGCGTCTTCGCCGCTGAAACTGGTCTAAAGGCCCGAGAACAGATGCGCGACGGGGTGAAGGAAGCTCTTGAAGCCATAGGCACGGGCTTCCTCATTGCCAACCCTAAGCTCTGTGATCAAATCGAATCAGGCAAACTGGATCGCGAAGAATTTCGCCATGAGCTGCTCCGCCTTGCATACCAGCTTATCTTCATCTTCGTCGCAGAGGATCGAAGCGCACTGTTCGATCCTGCGGCACCACAGGCCGCCAAGGACCGCTACACGACGTACTTCTCTAGCCGTCGGCTACGCAGCCTTGCAGCCCGCCGTTCCGGTGACCGGCACACCGACCTGTGGAAGACGGTAACTACAGTAATCAAGGCGCTCGGCGACGATGAAGGTCTACCTGCTTTAGCCTTGCCCGGTCTCGGCGGCCTCTTCTTTCGTGCAGCTACAGTCACCCAAGTTTTAACCGACGAGCCGCAGCCAGATCAGCTTCTCTGGTGCGATCTGCCAAATAAGGCACTGCTGGCCGGGATTCAGAAGATGTGTACAGTTTGGGACAAAGATGGTCGTCCACGTGATGTCGACTTCCAACACCTAGGCGCTGAGGAGCTTGGCAGTATCTATGAGTCGCTATTGGAATTCGTTCCTTACGTTGATATAGCGACTCAACGATTCAAGTTAAAAGATAAGATCTCCGGCAACGAACGCAAGACCACTGGCTCGTACTATACGCCGAATTCGTTGATTGAGTCATTGCTCGATACTGCTCTTGAACCGATAATCGAAGAGCACGCTAAGTTTGGCAACCCCGATGATCTCCTGAAGATCACTGTCTGTGACCCAGCTTGTGGTTCTGGGCATTTCCTGGTTGCCGCTGCCCGCCGGATAGCTAAGCGGTACGCCGCCTTGCTTACTGGCGAGGATGAGCCGGTGCTGTCAGCAATTCGCGCGGCGATGCATAAGGTCGTCGCAAAATGTATCTACGGAGTAGATATTCAACCTTTAGCTGCCGAACTGGCCAAAATTTCCCTCTGGATAGAGTCCTTAGAGCCCGGTAAGCCATTGGCCTTTCTTGATGCTCATATTAAGGTCGGAAACGCCCTACTCGGTACCACTCCGGCACTTTTAGCGAAGGGCGTTCCAGACGCAGCTTTCAAGGCAATTGAAGGTGACGATAAGACTATTGTTGGCTCGCTGAAAAAGCAGAATGCCAAGGAGCTTGCCGGCCAGAACACGCTTTTTGATGACGGGGGAAAGCGGATCGGGAATCGGGAGTTTGCTGAGAAAATTCTATCTCTCGCCTCTATGCAAGTTTTTCGCGTTACCGATGTCCGTGAGCAGGAGCGTCGTTTTCGTGAGTTCGATACCTCTGAATCCCTTGCTCAGGCACGTCGTACGGCTGATGCCTGGTGTGCTGCCTTCGTCTGGTATAAGAACGCTGCCGCTCCTGATGCCATAACCAGTTCTACAGTCCGGCACTTGAGTAATGGTGGAAATCTACCCGAGTTGGTAGACAAAGAACTAGCAAAGCTCGCCGAGCAGTATCGCTTTTTCCACTGGCATTTGGAGTTCCCTGAGATATTCCGTGTCGGCGAGTCAGGGAACGACATAAATCCAGCGACTGGCTGGGGTGGGGGATTCTCGTGCGTGCTTGGTAACCCGCCGTGGGAGAAGGTAAAGCTTTCTGAAAAAGAATTCTTCGCTGCTCGCAACGAGGAAATCGCCACTGCAGGAAACAAGGCTTCCCGAGATAGCCTTATCAAGGCTCTAGCGACGTCAGCTGATGGGAAGGTGCTTTATCGGGAATTTATCGATGCCAAGCGTCGAGCGGAGGGAGAGAGTCATTATTTGCGTGCTTCTGCGCGTTATCCGCTAACTGCTACGGGTGATGTCAACACCTACGCAATATTCGCAGAAAATAACCGGACTGTACTTCATCCTCGAGGCCGCCTCGGTGTGATCGTTCCAACAGGCATCGCTACCGATGCTACAACCCAGTATTTCTTCAAAGACCTTGTGATTAAGAAATCCCTAGCTTCGCTTTATGATTTTGAAAATGCTAGAGGGATCTTCGCGCGTGTACATCGGAGCTACAAGTTCAGCCTGCTCACCGTTACTGGAGGCGAGGGCGGAGTCGATCGAGCCGAGTTTGCATTCTTCTTGCATGATTCAACTCAGTTGGCTGATGAGGGTAAGCGATTTGAGCTGACACCAGAAGAGATCACATTACTGAATCCCAATACAGGAACATGTCCAGTTTTTCGAACTCGTCGCGATGCTGAGATCACTATCGGAATCTATCGCCGAGTTCCTGTTTTTATACGCCCAACAGAAAAGAGCGGGAATCAATGGAAGGTTTCGCTCATGACGATGTTCCATATGTCGAATGACTCTAGCCTTTTTAGGCCCAGCGAACGGGATGGTGAAACGCTAGAGTCTATGGAACGCGATGGCTGGCAGCTCGAAGGAAATGTTCTTGTTAAAGGATTGGAACGTCTCCTTCCGCTTCACGAGGGCAAAATGGGAAACAAATTTGATCATCGTTCGGCAGAGTTTTTCGGAATGGGAGATACTGACCTGCAGTCGGTCAATCATTTTTTGCCACAAAAGGCTTCTATGCCGAGGTATTGGGTCAGCGAAGCCGTTTTTCAGGAAAGAATGAAACGCCGGACATTCGAATGTAAGACTGCTCTGTTAGGGCATCGCCGTGTTGCTAGAAGCACAGACGAACGAACAGCGATTGCCGCAATTTTGCCGTGGAGCGCCGCTTCATATGGATGGATAATTTCTGCGGGTCCGACTGCCGAAGATCTCGGCATTCTCGGGGTTGTTTATAATACGTTTGTTTATGACTACTGTCTACGTAATGCTTTGTCGCAGCCTTCTGTTCCTCAAGGAACGTCTGAACAGTTACCTATCCCCAAACCTGAAACATTTTTTAGTTCTTCTCCGTGGCAAAAGTCATTGACTCTTCAGAAATGGATACTCTCTCGATTCATCGAGTTAACTTACACTGGGTGGATTTTAGAAGATTTCGCAAAGGAGCTTGAGTATGACGGTGCGCCTTTCATTTGGGACGAGGAGCGGCGAGTGCTGCTTCGCGCAGAATTGGACGCGGCATTCTTCCACTTGTACGAAATTAAGCGGGTTGACGTGGAATACATCATGGAGACCTTTCCAACCGTTAGACGCAAGGATGAAGCAAAGTACGGCGAGTATCGAACGAAGGAATTGATCTTAAAAATTTATGATTCTATGCAAGTCGCTATTGATAGACATCAGCCCTACCAGACCATGATCGATCCGCCTCCTGGAAATGGCTTGCGCCATCCCGAGAATTCCAAATTAGAAAAATAATACTTTTGCAAAAAGATGCCCTGAACTCTACACGCTAGTCGGCACTTGTGGAAGTAAATCAGTTTCTGTGCAATCCGAGTCTCGCCCTCTTTGGGGGTCGACTTTTACCCGGAGAGGTCCGGCAGTGAACGACGTCACCCCAGAGTTGGCACTACAGAGAACATTAGATTCCAGAATTGATTTAGATCGATATAAGCACTCCAAGCGGCTGCTATTTGCCGCACAAATTCTATTAGGAATAGAAGATATCCACACTGTCGCTGCGGATGCCCTTACCGATGCTCCAGGAGATCGCTCATGCGACTTTCTTTATGTGGATCGAGATGCTGGGGTGGTCGTTCTAGCTCAGTCCTACGAAGCCCTCCAAAGAAAAACAGTTGCTGAGTCAAAAGTTCGAGACCTGAATCAGGCAGTCGATTGGCTGTTGACAAAAGAACTAAAAGGTCTTCCTGTTCGGCTTAATTCAGCGATTTCGTCAGCTAGGTCGGCTATCGAAAACGGAGAAATTCGGCACCTTAAGATCTGGTTTGTTCATAATCTCGAAGATCAGCCGCAGATTCACGAGGCGTTAACCGGGGCTAAGGATGCTGCAAGCAATGCCCTGAACTCGCTTTATTCAGATGTTGCGCCAGAGATTAGCGTTGAAAGCCTAGAAGTATCTCTGCCCCAACTCGCTTCATGGTATCGGAGCTATGAGTCTCCGATTGCCGTGAAAGAAGTGATACAAATTCCTTGGAACGGAGGACAAAGAATCTCCGGCCCTGGGTGGGAAGCAATTCAAACTAGCGTGCCGCTAAGCTGGCTCGCAGGGCAATATTGGTCATACAAAGAAGCGCTTTTTTCGGCCAATGTACGAGACTACCTAGGGCGAATGAATCGTGCAAGCAATATAAATAACGGTATTCGGGTAACTCTACAACAGGAGCCTGAGAATTTTTTCGTCTACAACAATGGCGTTACTGCTTTGGTCGACGATTTTGAGATAGACGATGAAGATATCCTGATCATCAAAGGAATCTCCATCGTCAATGGCGCTCAAACCACGGGCGCTCTTTCCGGAAGCGGAGACGCTAATTTAGAGAAGGCGCAAGTAGGTATTCGGTTTATTAAGTGTCGCGATCGGTCGGTCGTTGAAAAAATAATAAAGCTCAACAATCGACAGAATAGCGTATCGGTTGAAGGGTTTCGCAGCAATGATCGAACTCAGCAGCGACTCGTAAAAGAATTTTCGAGTCTAGGTATCTCGAATTATGTGCGTCCTCGCCTAGGGGGTAATCAGGACGCGATCCGTCGAGTAGATAACGCAGCCATTCGAGCCACTTATGCAGCACGGGCCCTCGCTTCATTCCACGGCGATCCCGTGACTGCTCACAGAAATCCCTCCTCTATATGGGATTCCAACTCCCTTTATAGAAAATATTTCAACGAGGATATAACGGCGCGTCATTTTCTGCTTTGCTGGGGGGTTGGGAAAGCCATAGAAGAACGCCGATTAGAGCTTCAAAATTCTTCTCGTTTGCAGGGCGGAAAACGCAAGCAGCTTGACTATCTGGGCTGCCAAGGTGCCACGTGGCTCTTGATCGCAGCGGCATCAAGCTGCGTGACGTCGCATCTAAATGAGCTTCCAAAAAATTTATTTCGTATCGAGTTAGCGGACCCAGTTGGTCCTGATGAGGCTATTGCCTTATGGCGGCCAATGGTTAAGTGTTTAATCCCTTTCGCCCCCGAGCACTTGCAGCCATTAGTGTCTCAAGCCGTGCGATGGAATTTGGCTCAACAAGGCGAGGTTATCAAAAAATTTGAGGCAGCGGCCCAACCGGTGTTAGAGGATGTGGATGACCTATGGGATGCTTTCAAGGAAGCAATACAAGTTCGACCCTAGTGGTAAGGTAGATGCTTTATGTGACCGTAATGCTGAAGAGTCAGTTTGCATGCGGTGCGCTGCTCTTGTGGGCCTGTCAGGGGTGTGGGCTTCTGGAAATCACAGACATGGGTGTTGAAATGGTTCTGGGTGATGAGCGACCGAAGGGCTTGGCTTTTTATCTTCAGAAGGAGAATTAAGCACGTAGGGCAGAGCGGTGGGGAATGGGTGCTGGTTGTCAGGGTGGGTGGGTGGGCAGGGCGAAGGTGACGGCCTTGGCGGGGGCGCCGGTGGTGAAGGTCGTGGTGGCGTAGACGTGGCAGTGGCCGTGCGAGAGCTGGTGGGCCAGGAGCAGTCCACGGCCGTTCTCGGCGAGTAGTGGCAGGCCGAGCTCGTCCACCGAGCGGAGCAGGTTGAAGATGATGCCGACCTCGTGCAGGTCGGGATCACCGTCGGCGATCTCGCACCAGGTGGGGGTGGCATCCACGCTGATGATGCGCAGCTCGTAAGGCGGGCGGGCGTGCTTCTCGGCATTGGCGGCGAGCTCGGCGACGACGAGTTCGGCGTCGGAGATGGCATCGTCGTCCAGGCCGTTCTCCTGGAGCACTTCGCGCAGGATGGCGCGGGCTCGGCGGGAGGCCGAGCCTGGCTGGAGAACCCTGATCATCACCCGGACGTCACCAGGCTGCTCTCCAGTGGTATGCCGCATACCGGGGTGATCGGGGACGGCGTCTGGAGGAAGATTGCCGGCTGGCCGCATGGAGCTGCTCCGTTCGCTGTCGGTGACGGTGCACAGCAGGAAACGGCACGGCGCCGGGAGGGATGAAGGCCGAGGTCGGCTCGTTGTTCGCAGGCGAGTGAGCCGCGCGCCCGAGGTGGTCGTTTGCTGGTCGTTTCGCTGCGCACGGTAGCGCGGCAAGCCTCGCCGATATGACAATGAGTAGTCGTTCGATTACGTCATGGAGGCGGTTGTGGATGAGCCACGGCGGGGCGAAGGGCGTCCGGAGTTGACCAGAGCACGCAGGCAGCGCGGGCTGAGTCAGGGGGCGGCGGCGGAGGCGGTCGGGGTGGGGGCGACGACCTGGGCGCGGTGGGAGCGCGGCGAGCAGGGCGTCCGGGCGGCTCACCGGGCGCGGATCGCCACCGCGTTCGGAGTGGACGCGCTGGAGGTTGAGCGGTGGATAGACGGCTGGTCCTTCGGGGAGACATCATCGTGGCCGATCACGGAGTACGGCGACACCTCGACGGCGGCTACGGTGAGGTCGGCCGCGCTCTTGTGGAGGTACGAGATGGATGCGTCCCGGCGTCATTTACTGGCCTCGTTGCCTTTCGTGCCCTCGGTGCTCGGCGAATGGCTGATGTCATGGAACTACGCCACCGCGCCACGGACGGTCGCGCAGCAGGGGGGCAGGTGCACGGTGGGCCTGGCCGACGTCGCCCGGATCAACGAGGCGCGTGAGGTGTTCGGCCAGATAGATCAGCGCTTCGGGGCCGGACTGGTCCGTCCGGTGGTCGTGCGATATCTGAGCGAAACGGTCACCCCGCTGCTGCGGGGCCGCTATGACGACCGGGTGGGTTCGGAGCTGATGACGGCGGCGGCGGGAATGACCTGGCTGGCAGGCTGGACGGCCTTCGATCTAGGGCATCACGGCCAGGCGCAACAGCACTTCGGCCAGGCACTGCGGCTGGCGAAGACGGGGGACGACCCGCTGACCGGTGCTTGGGTGCTGGCGACGCTGACCCGTCAGGCGATTCACTTGGATCAGGCCACCTTGGCAGTGTGGCTGGCACGGGCCGCGACCGATACCGCCCGTCGGGCGCAGGCGCCGCCGCGCGTCATGGCGTTGACGCTGACCAGGGAGGCCTGGGCGACGGCCCTGCATGCAAGACCGGCTGAAACTCGTGACGGGCACGGTGCGAAGCAGGTCGAACACCTGCTCGCCGAGGCGGAGAGTGTCCACGCCCAAGGTGCCACCGACCGCGACCCGGTGTGGACGAGCAGGTACGAGGAGGCGGAGCTGAACGCGGAGGCGGGCAACTGCTGGCGACTGCTCGGCGACCACATGCGGGCGGTGAACTACGCGGAAGCGGCCGTGACCGCGTTCGGTGAGCGTCTCCCCAGGTCCACCCGGCTCAATCGAGTGCATGCCGCCGAGGCGTACCTGGGAATGGGAGAGCTGGAGCAGGCCCTCGACTCCGCGCGGGCCGCGATCCCGGAGACGAAGGCGTTGGCCTCCACCCGTTCGGTCGAGCTGATTCGGCGGTTCGCCGGCCAACTGGAGCCCTACGGCGACAGCATCATGGTCCGTGAGTTCCACGACCACCTCAACCACGCCCTCGCCGCCTGATCTCACCGCCGTTCCTGCGGACCGAGTAAGAAGACGTTCGCAATCATGGTCGTCCGACGGCGGCGCCAAGATCAGGTGTCGCGTGATCGGTCTGACCACGCCGAGGGCGGGGTTGCCGTTCAAGGAGATGTGGTGAGACTCGGAGAGGCAAGCACTGGGGCATTGCTCTCGTACACCAGTAGCGTCGGGAGCATGGTTCCGGAACTGCGCGAACGTGCCGCTCTTGTGGCGTTGTTGCAGCGTCCTGGGGCGAAGTGGCAGGACATCGGGCTTGAGGTGCTGGAGTCCGGCAGTGCGGTGACCGTCCTCGAATCCCGGCTCAGGCTGCAGGAGACCCTCTTCCCCGCATCCGATCCCGTGGTGACCGCGATCGCGGACGCGGCGGAGCTGGTGGAGGGCTGGGAAAAGGCCAGGATCGGGGTTCACGCCTGCTTTGATCTTGATTACCCAAGCCGGTTGCGCAGCATCCACCAGATGCCTCCGCTGCTGTTCTCACGAGGCGGCCTCGTCGAGGATCAACGGGCGATCGCCGTTGTCGGCACTCGGCAGGCGAGTGAGCGAGGACTGCGGATCGCCTCAGTGGTAGCGAGAGAGCTGGCTCTGAACGATGTGACCGTGGTCAGCGGGCTCGCGAAGGGCATCGACACCGCTGCGCACCGGGCGGCGCTCGACGCCCATGGCCGTACGGTGGCCGTGATCGGAACCGGGATCAACCGGTTCTATCCCAGTGAGAACCGTGCGCTGCAGGAGCGGATCGCCCAGGAAGGCGCGGTGATCAGCCAGTTCTGGCCGGATGCGCCGCCCAGCAAGCAGAGCTTTCCGATGCGCAATGCCGTGATGAGTGGTTACGCCGCGGCCACGGTGGTGGTCGAGGCGCCTTGGAAGAGCGGGGCGCGCATCCAGGCCCGGCTGGCTCTTGAGCATGGCCGCCCCGTGGTGATGCCCGACCAGCTTCTGGAACACGACTGGGCTCGGGAGTACGCGAACAAGCCCGGAGTGCATGTGGTCTCAAGCATTGAGCAGCTACTGTCCGTAATAGAACAAATGATCTCCGGTGGAATTTCTCTGTAATGGCCGGAGCGGATCTCGCGATGATCCGACCATGGCATCGCGGATGGAGCTCACCCGGCAGATTCTGTTCATGGCCGCTCGGCTGCTGGCCGAGCACCCCGACGGCCTGCCCGTCTCCGAGATGTGGCAGCTCATCAAAAAGCGGTTGCCGGACGTGGACGAGCAGTGGAACGCGGGCGGCGCGGCGAGTAACACGCCGGAGCTCACTCTGACGTGGAAGAGCGGTGGCCTGGTCAAATCCGGTTGGGTCACCAAGGCGCATCGCCGCTGGTACCTGACGCCACTCGGCCGCATCGCCGTCAAGAGCCATCTCGACGTCTCGTCCTTCACCGCGGAAGCCCACGCCGGCTACCAGTACTGGGCGCAGCACAAGGCGGGGTTCGAGGCCGCCAAGCGGCTGGCGGAGGCCGTACCGGAGGGAAGCTGGATCGCGGCCGGAGACCTGGCCGCGCAGACCGGTCTGGACGGCGCGCGGTTGACGTCGCTGTTCCAGGGGGAACGGCCCGAGGGCTGGCACCGGGTGCTGGATTCCGACGGCGGTATTCCGGACGACGCGCATGCCGACGAGCGGCTGCGGAAGGAGTGGCAGGAACTGCTCACCGCGGACGGGCTGGACGCGATGCTCGGCATGGTGCCGCAGGAACGACGGATCTCCGGCGCCGATCTACGGCAACTGGTGGACGATGACACGGAGGGCGGCGACGGGGCGGAGCGTCCGCGTCGCGCGTGGCTGGTGCGCGGGTCCAACGTGCACGGGGTGAGTCTGGTGGCGGACTGGCTGGTGGAGGGATACTGCTCGCTCCCGGCCTCCAAGCTTCGGGAGCTGCCGCCGGGGACGGCGCAGGAGGCGATCCGGGCAGCGGTGGACGAGGACTACGCGCACGGCTCGTACAACGACCGGTTGAAGAAGACCGCCGAGTTCCACGCGTTCCTGTCGCGGATGCGCGAGGACGATCTGGTGCTCAGCAACGACGGGGGAAAGGTCTACCTCGGCCGGATAAAAGGTGGTCCGGCGTTCCGGGCCAGTGTGGAGAGCCGGGCCAACCTGCAGCGGCCGGTCGAGTGGTCGAACTCGCGGGCCCCGCTCGACTTCGCCGACGACCTGCCGGACGAGATCTCGGCGAAGCTGGCCACCCAGCACGACGTGCTCGACCTGACGGAGTTCGTCGAGGAGCTGGAGGCGCTGGCCGGGCCCGCGCCGGTCAGGCCGCCGGTCGTCCGGGATCTGGTGCTGCCGGATGCCGGTGCCGAGCTGGCCGAGGAGTTGCTCGTCGATCAGGAGTGGTTGCAGGAGTGTGTGGAGCTGCTCCGTGACCGTCCGCAACTGATCTTCTATGGACCGCCGGGGACGGGGAAGACCTACCTCGCGCAGCATCTCGCCCAGTTCCTGGTGGGCGGGAAGCCGGAGAACGTCAAGCTCGTGCAGTTCCATCCGGCCTACTCCTACGAGGACTTCTTCGAGGGGTTCCGGCCGGTGCAGACCGCCGACGGGCAGGGCGTGACCTTCAAGCCGCTGCCCGGACCGCTGCTGCGGCTGGTGGACGCCGCGCGGCAGCATCCCGAGGAGCCGTACGTCCTGATCATCGACGAGATCAACCGGGGCAACCTCGCGAAGATCTTCGGGGAACTGTACTTCCTGCTGGAGTACCGGAAGAAGGCCGTCGACCTGCTGTACTCCTCGGCGGAGGGGACGGGCCAGGCGTTCACGCTGCCGGAGAACCTGATCATCCTGGGCACGATGAACACCGCCGACCGGTCGATCGCACTGGTGGACGCGGCGATGCGGCGCCGCTTCGCGTTCGTGGAGCTGCACCCGGAGGAGACGCCGACCCGGGAGATGCTGGGGCGCTGGCTGGAGAGCAGGGAACTGCCCGACGACGCCGCCCGCCTGCTGGCCGAGCTCAACGCCCGGATCGAGGACCGCGACTTCAAGATCGGTCCGTCGTACCTGATGCGGGCGGCGATTCACCGGGACGCCAAGGGGTTCGAGCGGGTGTGGCGGACCCAAATCCTGCCGCTGCTGGAGGAGCACCACTACGGCGACGGCATCGACGTCGCCGAGCGGTACGGCCTGTCCGTGCTCCGGCACCGGCTGGGGCTCGATCGGTGATCGACCTGAGGGAGGGCGCTCCACCGGTCGAGTACGAGCTGACCACCGAGCAGGTGGCGGCGCTGGCGGCGGCGAAGGTCGTACGGATGGGTCCCGGACCGAGGTCAGGGCTGTGGAAGGTCCGCGACAACGGGTACGTGGGCGCGGCGGTCATCGGTGGCGTCAAGGTGCGGATCACCCCGAAGACCCCGATCGACCGGGTGCTCTTCCTTCTCGGGTACGCCCGTCGGCCGCGCGGCTGGCGGCAGGAGGAGGTGGACGCGGGGGAGCACCCGGAGCTGCTTCCGGCGCTCGCGCACGCCTACGCGCTGGCCGCCGATCGTGCCCTGCGGCAGGGGGTGCTGCAGGGTTACCGGGAGGTGGAGGAGGCACTGCCGGTCGTGCGGGGCCGGATCCGGGAGGCCGACCAGATCCGCCGCCGGTACGGGCTCCCGTTGCCCGTCGAGGTCCGCTACGACGACTACACCGTCGACATCGCAGAGAACAGGCTGCTGCTGGCCGCGTCCGCCCGGTTGCTGCGGCTACAGGGCCTCTCCGTAGCGACCCGCAAGACGTTGCGGCACGTCATCGCCAGGCTGGCCGGAGTCACGCCGCCGGTGCCGGGGCGGCCGTTCCCGGTGTGGCGTCCCAGCCGGATCAACGCGCGCTACCAGACCGCGCTCGGGCTGGCCGAGCTCGTGCTTCGCGGGGCCTCCTATGAGCTGGACGACGGGACGGCTGTCCGGGTGAACGGCCTGCTGGTGGAGATGTGGCGGGTGTTCGAGGACTTCGTGACCGTGGCCCTGGCGGAGGCGTTCCACCCGTCCGGTGGCCGCACCGACTTGCAGGACCGTCGCCACCACCTGGACCACGGGCGGCGGGTGCTGCTCAGGCCCGACCTGGTGCGCTATGTCATCGACTCCGCGGGAAAGGAGGTTCCGGCTGCGGTGGTGGACAGCAAGTACAAGATCTCAACAGGACCTGACGGCCATGGTGCGGATCTTTACCAGATGCTGGCGTACTGCACGGCGCTCGGTCTCGATCGCGGTCATCTGGTGTACGCCGAGGGGAATGCCGAGCCGTACCAGCACGTGGTGCACGGCGTGGGGATCGAGATCACGCAGCACGCGATCGACCTGACCCTGCCACCGATGCGGCTACTCGCCGCTGTGGAGCGGGTCGCCGGATCGATCCTGCGGAACGACGACGGCCGGTAACCCGTATTGCTCGGGTGCGGCGTGCGGCAGTTCCCGTGCACGCATCTCGGCTGGCAAATGTTCCTGTTTCTGGCCGGCTCAGCTCGTCTCCGTCACCCGCAGCTCGATGCGGTCGCGTACAGCCACCGCCCGAGGGTCGTCGTAGTCGGCGAGGAGGCTCAGTGCCTCCGTCCAGTGCTGGTGAGCGGCCTCCGGGGCTTCGTCGAGCAGGGCCAGCCCCAGGCCGTCGAGGGCCAGGGCCTCGTTCCAGACGTCGCCGAGCTCGTGGTGGACGGCGGCGGCCTGCCGGTGGAAGTCGGCGGCCTCCGCGTGACGGTCGAGGTGGTGGTAGGTCTCGCCCGTGCCGTGCCAGGCCAGCGCCTCCCGGCTGCGGTCACCGAGGCGGCGATGGAGCATGGCGGAGCGGTGGTAGGAGTCCAGCGCGTCGGCGAAGCGGCCGTCGGCCTGCTGGGCGTTGCCGAGGGTGATGAGCCAGAAGCCCTCCAGCCGGTGGTTGCGGAGGCCGAGGGCGATGTCCAGCGCGGCCTGGGCCGACCGCAGGGCTTCCCGCACCTCTCCCTGCTCCCGCTGGAGCTCGCTCATGAGGCGCAGGACGTTGCCCTCACCGCGCTGGTTGTCCAGGGACCGGTGCGCCGCCAGCGCACGCCGGACGGCGTCCGCGGCCTCCGGCAGGCGGCCCGCGTGGTAGTGAGTACTGGCGAGGTTGGACAGCATGGTGGCCTCCCAGTGAGCGGAGTCCCGCTCGTGGAAGGCGGCGGCGGCCTGCTCGAAGTGCTCCGCGGCGTCGTCCAGCCGTCTCGTGCGGAGATGCACCAACCCGATCAGGTTGAGCGAGTGTGCCTCGCCGAGCCGGTCGTCCAGCTCGCGCCAGATCGCCAGCGCGTTCCGATGGCATTCGAGGCTCTCGGCCAGGTGATTGATCCGGGTGTATCCCATGCCCAGCTCCGTGAGCAGCTGCCCTTCCGCGACGCGGTCACCCAGCCGTTCGGCCGCCGCCAGCCCCAGGCGGCCCACGGCCAACCAGTCGGCGACCGGTGCTGAAGGAGACTGCGCGTTCGACAGGACGGCCGACAGCTGCCAGGTGAGCCGGTCCTGCCCGGTCGAGGCGGCGCTCCTGATCGCCTGCAGGAGGTTCGTGTGGTCACGCTCGGACCAGTCCACGGCGCCGTTGTAGTCGGAGAAGGTCAGCGGATGCACACCGTCCATTGGTGGTGCGAGTTCCACCCGGGCTTCGGCGGGATTGATCCAGCTCTGGGCGGCGTCGGCGGTGTGCAGGTACCACTCCAGCACCCGGCGCAGCGCGACCTCGCGTTCCTCGGGCGGTTCCTCCTGCTGTGCCTGGTCGGCGGCGTAGGCACGCAACAGGTCGTGGAACTGGTAACGGCCGGGTGCCGTCTGTTCCAGGAGATGGGCGCCGACCAGGGAGTCAAGAAGCTGCCGGGTCCGGCTGGGGGACGATCCGGCCAGGGCCGCGGCGGCGTGGAATCCGAACTCGGGACCTGGATGCAGGCCCAGTAAGCAAAACAGCCGGGCGGCCTGCTCGGGCAGGGCACGGTAGGACCACGCGAACACCGTACGGACGGCTCCGGCCTCTTCGTCGTCCCCCGTGCTCAGGGCGTCCCACAGGGCGGACTCGTCACGCAGGTCGGCGATCAGGTCGTCCAGCCGCATGTGCGGGTAGCTGACGGCGCGTTCGGCGGCGATGCGCAGGGCGAGCGGCAGCCGGGCGCACAGCCGGGCCAGTTCGGTGAGTTTCTCCTCGTCGTCCTCCGGACGGTATCCGGCGGTGACGGCCCGCAGCAGGGCGACGGCCTCCGGCTCGGGCAGCGTGCCCAGCGTCAGCCGGTGTGCTCCGTCGTGTACGGCGAGACTTGACAGGCGGTTGCGGCTGGTGACGACGACCAGACAGCCTGCGCTGCCAGGCAGCAAGGGACGGATCTGACCCGCCGTCGCCGCGTTGTCCAGAACGATCAGCACCCGGCGGCCGGCCAGCCGCGAGCGATAGAGCGCGGCGGCGGCGTCGACGTCCTGCGGCACGGAATGGGCGCGGACGCCGAGAGCGACCAGGAAACGGTGCAGAGCCTTGTAGGCGGTGACCGGCTCTCCCGGGTCATAGCCACGAAGATTGATATAAAGCTGCCCGTCGGGAAAACGATCCTGGACCTGGTGGGCCCAGCGCAGTGCGAGCGACGTCTTTCCCACGCCCGCTGTCCCGGCGATCACATACACCGAGATGACGCGCGGATCGCCGTCCTCACCGATCAGTACCGTGTTCAGCTCTTCGAACTCGCCGGTACGGTTGACGAAACCACGCACATCGGCCGGTAGTTGCCGTGGGGTGAGGTTGGCAGAGTCGCTTCGGCCTGGTTTGCCATGCTCGTGGAAGTGGACTCCGCCACTGACGTCCCTGGCCTGTACGACATCACGAGAGGACCCCGACAGTTCTGAACGCGAGCCGCCGGGGCGCTCCTCTTCTTCTCCGGTCCTGTTGACGCCTACTCCAGCTTCGTCCCGGGCGAGTGAAGGTAGGTCAACTCGCGGTCGAAGTAGGAAATCACATCTTCTCCACCCTCATAGAGGTCTTTGATGTATTTCTCCCAATTTTCGATGATGCCGGGATCGGTGTAGCGAACCGCGCCGTCCGGGACGCCGGTCGCGGTGTAGAGGACGTAGTAGAGGGTCCGGCCGCCGAGGATGACCACTTCGGGCAGCGGATCGGTCCTCTCCGAGGCTGCCACCTTTTCCACGCCGATCACACGGATCCGCTCACCGCATTCGGCACGGATTCGCAGCGAGTGCAGTTCCCACCGCATATACGGTGTGAGCGGCGTCTCGACCACGCGTACCCGGTGAAAGAAGGAGCCGCGCCGTTCGTCCTCTCGGGTGAGCGCGAGCAGATCGTCTCGTCTCTCCTCGAGAAGCCGTAGCGCCTCGTCCCAATCGCCTCGGCGAAACGCGTCACGGCTTGGACTGCCCTGCTCCTCGAAGTGCTGCCGCCGCTCGAACTTCCAGGAGTCACGGTTGCGAACCTGTGCGTCCCGTTGCCGGAAGTCGCGTCTGTAGGCTTCCCTGACGAGTTTCTCGCCCTGCGCGGGCACGCCCCGCCCGGGAACGACGAAAGGGGCACGGGGATCAAACATCGGCGATGTCCGCCTTGGCTGTGCTGAGCATGATGCCCGGGATGACGACCAGTCGCTCGTCCGGTGCGAGGGACACGCCCTCCGGCAGGTGAGGACTGTAGGCAGCCGTGAGGTCCCTGCCGATCACCGCGATGTCACCATTGCTGAGCTGCCAGATATCTGGGCATTCGTCGCGGCCGTCTGATTTGTCTAACTCTTTGGCCGACTTTCCTAATCGTCGCTCGAACGACGCGGAAGGGTCCGCCTCCCAGGAACGAGCCATGCCCGCCTCCACTCGGCTTGGCTGTACGTTTTCACCTGTGCGGAGCATATGTTGGACGGTTCTCTGGGACAACGGAATGAGTGAGTTGTCACGCAAAAATAGCCGAAAAAACAAACGGCCGGTCCGAAATCAGGAGTAAAGCGGTCTGAGTGAAAAGTGTTCGTCGTATCGCACCGCTTCGCTGATTGTCGATGCGCAGGGTTACGGTGGCCTTACGCCGAGTCGACCTTGAGTGGAGGGATGGCGATCAGGTGGACCGTGGCAGACTTTTCCGGATTCGCGCTATGGCCGCATATCCCGACATCCAGTTCATCGATGATCGATTCTAGTGATCAGTGGACTCTGGAGACTTCAAGGGCACCATGGTACGAACAGTGCACGCATGGCTTTCCTGGGTCAAGGGCTCGCACATTAACGAGAAAGGGAGCGGAAGTTCCGGTGTCGTGGCAGGTCACAACCCCATCTGGGGCGTCTGGTGGTCGATTACGGCAGGTTCCACACGCACGACTCACGCCCTGTTGCCGGAGTGCCGGTCCGGACAGGAACAGCGGATCGGAGCTGCCGGTGGGACCTGAACGCCGGCTCCGTGAAGGATGGTCAGTCCGTGTCCGGTGCTCCGTGCGGCTTCGGAGCACCGAAGGTGATCCCACCCTCGATATCCCTGGCCTGCACGGCGTTGCCGTGCACGGTGCCGCTGATCTCGTTGTGAACACCACCGGCCTCGGGTTCGGGTGCGGCCTCTTCGGGGCGCGAGGAAAAAGCGCCATAAACCGCCAGCCCCAGCCCCAGCAGTCCGACAAACGCTCCGAGAACGCTGGCGAGCTTATCCGCACGATCAAGGCCGACCGTAATGAAATACCACCCCAGCGTGGCCAGTGCCACCAGTGCCACGGCTACACCCGACCAGGTCAGTGCGCGTCTCGACATGTGTTCAGTGTCGGCCATGTTCCAGAACGGCGGTAGCCCGCCGCCGCGAAGCTTGTCACGCCGGCGACCCGGTGATGCCCCCCGTTCCTTGCGAGCGGGCGTCCGCCGGCTTCGCCGTACGAGACGATCGACCAGGTTTTCACCGAGGGCGTCAGGACGGCCGCATGGTCTGGGTGCCGATGACGGTGAGGAGTTTCAGCTTGTCGGCGGCCTCGGTGCCGGGGGCGGCGCTGTAGACGATGATGCGGAGGTCGCTGCCGGGAACGGTGAGCACGTCGCAGTCGAGCGTGAGCGGGCCGACGTCGGGGTGGTGGACGGTCTTGCGGTCCGACTCGTGGACGCCGACGACATGGCTGTCCCACAGCTCCGCGAAGCGCGGGCTGGCGTTCCGCAGGTCGGTGACGAGCGAGCGCAGATCGGTGTCGGCGGGGTAGCGGGCGGTCGCCGACCGGAGATCGGCGACCGCGACCGTCTCGAAGCGGGTCTCCTGCTCCGGGGTGTGGCTCACGCGCCCCGGCAGGCCCGTGAAGTGGCGCCAGACCGCGTTGCGCTCGCGCCCGACCAGCAGGGAGGGGTCGCCGAAGAGCGCGGCCCACGGCCGGTTCCAGCTGATCAGGTTCCAGGAGGCGTCGCTGACGCTGAGGGGTGCGCCGTCCAGCTGGGCGAGCAGTCGTTGCACACTCGGGGTGATGTGGGTGGACATGCGCCCGGCGGTGGGCGGTGGCTGCCCCGCGAGGAGGAACAGGTGCTCGCGTTCCTGGGTGGACAGCCGCAGCGCCCGCGCCAGCGCGGTGAGGATCTGCGCGGACGGGGAGGTCGCCCGGCCCTGTTCGAGGCGGGTGATGTAGTCGGCCGACACCCCCGCGAGCATCGCCAGCTCCTCGCGCCGCAGGCCCGCCGCGCGGCGCGGCCCGCCGCCGGGCAGCCCGACCGCGGCCGGGGCGACCCGGTCACGCCAGTGCCGCAGCGCGGGGCCCAATTCTCCGCTTTCGGTCATTTATCCAGTATGAGACGTTTTACGAGGTACAGCCTGGTACCGCCTGTCCCATCCACGGCCCGGTATCACCCTGCCTGACAGTGGAGGATGCCCTCTCTGTGACCGCCCCCGCCCGGAGGAGGGCGAGACGGGCGTTCCCCGTTCCGGCGTACGCCTCCTCCCCGGCAGGAAGCGGACCCCGGGCCCGCGAGGGCAGACAACGCAGGCGGTGCCGCACCTTGCGTGTCCCGTAAGGACCGCGTCGATCCCGTCAGGGACCGCATCGACGAGCTCGAACGGCACGAGCGCGGTCAGCTCCCCCGGATGCCCGGGCTTGACCTCCGCCAGGGAAGGCCAGGGCCTGGCATTTCTTTGCCGCGATATGGGATTAGAAATCTTTGCCACGGTATGGGATTAGAAATGCGCTTCCTCCGTATTCTGGATGAAAGGTACATAAAGCTCACCGTGTGGATGTTTTGGAGTGGGCAGGATGGCAGACGGCTGGGACGACGGGGGAGGGCCCGACGAGAAGCTCGTGGAGTGGTTCCTGGACGGGAAGCTCACGGGGAACGAGGTGCGCGCCGCGACCCTGCAATCGTGGCGGCGGTGCCAGGAGGCGGGACTCATGCCCAGCGCCGTGAGGCCGCGCCTGTCCGGTGATCTTGATTTTGACTGCGGAGTGGTGCGCGCGGCCCGGCCCGTGTTCGAGCGGATGCGTACCGTCATCAAGGGCACCCCCGTGACCATGTTCCTGGGCGATGCGAGTGGGGTCTTGTTCCTGCGCAACGAGGGCGACCCGGCCCTGCGCCGGACCATGGACGCGGTCGGCGCCGCGCCAGGGTTCCACTTCGCCGAGGCGGACATGGGCACCAGCGCCTTTGGCTCGGCGCTGGTGGAACGGCGAATCTGCCAGGTCACCGGCAACGAGCACTTCGCGGAGGAACTGCGCGGGCTCACCGGCGTGGGCGCCCCGATACGCCACCCGCTCAGCGGGCGGATGAACGGGGCCATCAGCGTCGTCTGCCTGAAGGACACGGCCAACGCGGAGATGATGGTCCTGGCCCGGCGATCGGCCGCCGCCGTCGAGCGGCGATTGTTCGAAATGGTGGTCGAACACGAGCGGGCCCTGATGGAGGAGTTCCTCCGGGCGCCCGAAGGAGGCGTCGCGACGGCTTCCACGCCCCTGGACCTGTGCCGCCGTGATCGGCTCGCCCTGGAGGACGCCGCCGTGAGGCTGGTCGCGCAGGGCCGGGCGGCGATGGTGAAGATGGCCCTCTCGGACGGCCGCACCGCCACGCTTGTGGCCCAGTCGATCAGCGGTTCCACCGCCATCGCGGTGAAGGCGAGGCTCACCGACGGCCAGGAGGCCCGGCCGGACGGGGGAGGAAGGTGACCGAAACCGACGGGTGGCTGCTCGCCATGAGCGAGCCGGGCATCGGCCAGCTCGCCCTGCGGGCGCGTGAGCGACTCACCTTGCTGTGCGACGCGGGTTCCTGCATCGGCACCACCCTGAAAGTCACCCGGACCGCCGAGGAACTGGCCCAGGTCGCCGTCCCCCGGTTCGCCGACTATGTCGCCGTCGACCTGGCCGACTGCGTCCTGCGGGGCGACGAGCCCGTCGGCATGGACGCGGGGCTGCGCCGGGTCGCCTTCGCGGGCATCGGGGAGGGGACCGCTCTGTACCAGCTTGGCGCGCTCATCCACCCGCTCCCTTCCACGCCGCAGGGGCGCAGCCTCGCCACCGAGCAGCCGGTGCTCGGCCCGGTGTTGTCCACTGCTTTCGGGTGGCTGGCACAGGATCCCGAGCGCGGCCGGAGAATCTGTGAGCAGGGCATCCACTCGCTCATCACGGTGCCGGTGCGAGCCCGGAGCGTCACGCTCGGGGTGGTGAGCTTCTATCGCGCCAAGGGCAAGGACGCGTTCGAGGAGGACGACCTCGCCCTGGCCGAGGAACTGGTCGGCCGCGCCGCGGTGTGCGTCGACAACGCCCGCCACTACACCCGCGAGCGCGCGATATCCGCAGAGCTGGAGCGCGTCACCGAGTCGTTGCAGCAGGCGCTCGACCGCCAGCGGTGCTTCACCACCGATGCCTCGCACGAACTGCGCACTCCGCTGGCCGGGCTGCGGGTCAAGTTGGAGGAGGCGCAACTTCACCCCGACGAGACCGACCTCGCCGACCTGGTGAAACACTCCCTGGGCGATGTGGACCGGCTGCAGGCCATCATCAGCGACCTCCTCATGCTGGCCCGGATCGGAGCGGCACCGCCCGCCGCCCTGGAGTCCGTCGACCTGGCCGTACTGGCCGAGGCCGGAACCGCGCGCCGCACCGGCGATCCGCACCCGGCACGGCTCGACCTCACCGCCGGCATGACGGCCGACGCCGTCCCGGAACAGATCAACCGGGTGCTGGACAACCTGCTGGACAACGCGCAACGGCACGCCGTGCGCGACGTGGTGGTCACGGTGCGCCGCGCCGGGAGCACAGCCGAGCTCAGCGTCACCGACGACGGCACGGGCGTGCCTCCAGCGGAGCGCGAGCACATCTTCCAGCGCTTCGCCCGGCTGGACACCGCCCGCAGCCGCGACCGCGGCGGCACCGGGCTCGGCCTGGCCATCGCCCGTGACATCGCCCGCGCCCACCACGGCACCCTCCACGTCGAGGACGCGTCCTCGGGCGGAGCGCGCTTCGTCCTCCGTCTCCCGCTCAGCACGCGGACGGCGTGAGGGCCTGGACCGTACGCGAAGGGATCGGACGGTTCGGACGCGCGACGAGCCAGGCGCTCGTCCCGACCGGCTTGCCCAGGTCCACGACAGCACCGCGGCCACTCGGGCCAGGTCCACCGCGACGCGGCAGGCGCCCTCGCCATCGGCTGGACGCAGGCTCACCACCGGGGGAAGCCCAGAGGTCAGGCGCCCGGGTACTTCCTGCGCCAGGCGTCGGTGATCTCGTGGTTCCCGGCGGACCAGGCCGCGAAGTCGTCGGCCAGCTCGGTGATGGCGTCCCGGCCCTCAAGGTGCGCGAGCCAGTCGGCGGGGAGCGCCGCCTCACCGTGGAGGGTGCCCAGGAGGTTGCCGCAGACGGCGCCGGTGGAGTCGCTGTCGCCGGAGTGGTTGACCGCGAGCAGCAGCGCCCGCCCGACGTCGCCGGGCGCGGGGTGGGTCAGGGCGCAGTAGACCGCGATGGCGAGCGCCTCCTCGGCGACCCACGCGCCGCCCAGCGACTCCACCTTCTCCGGGCTCGGGCCGCCCCGCGCCGCGAGGGACACGGCGCCGCGCAGCGCCAGGCTGGTCTCCTCGTGCGAGGGGTACGTCGCCAGCAGGTCCATCGCCTTCCGTACGGCCCGCGCGAGCGTCTCGTCCGGCTTCAGGGGCCCGTCCGCCCCGCCGGACCCGTTCTCCGTCAAGGACCCGTTCTCCGCCGGGAACTCGTTCTCCGCCAGGAAGTGGACGATGGCGGCGAAGGCGCCGGCGGCCAGGTAGCCGGTGGGGTGGCCGTGGGTGATCTGGGCGCACTCGGCGGCCAGGTCGAAGGCGTGGCGGGCGCTGCGCGCGCCCAGGCCGAAGGGGGCCGAGCGCATGACCGTCCCGCAGCCCTTGGAGCCGGGGTTGACCGGTCCGGGCTCGCCGAACGGGGCGGGGGCGCCCGCCTGGCGGGCCCTGCGGTCGCGCAGGCCCGACAGGCAGGCGTTCCCGGGGGCCCGCTGGGAGTAGAGCCACTCCTGCTCGCGGAGCAGGCCGGTGCGGACCGGGTCGTTCCCGGACGGGGCCGGAGCGGGATCGTTCGCCGGACGGTCGTTCGTGGCCGGGGAGGAGACGCGCGCCGGGCGGGCGGCGGTGCGGTCGTGCGCGGGGGAGGCGGGGGGCGGGGAGCGGTGCTGCTGGGTGTCCAGCCAGCGCAGGTAGGCGCGCCGGACGGCGGCGACGTCACCGCCGCGGATCAGTCCCTCCACGGTGAAAAGCGTCATCTGCGTGTCGTCGGTGATCAGGCCGACCTTGCCGCGCCAGTCGGGGACCAGGCCGGTCAGCCCCTCGGGTCCGTGCTGCCGGCGAATCCTTTTGATCGACTCGAACTCGACGGGAGCCCCCAGCGCGTCGCCGAGCGCGCCGCCCAGCAGGCAGCCTCTCACGCGGCCGAGATGGTTCGGCAGGTCATGGGCGGGAGGACGCACGGGCACGATCCTTTCGTTGCCGGTTGACATCAACTTAACTTCAGGTTCGAGACTGTGCGCGAGGACATCGAGAGAAAGTGGTCGACATGCGCATTGTCCAGGTGACCGCGTTCGGGGGGCCGGAGGTACTCGTGGTGGACCGCTCGCCGGAGCCGGTCGCCGGAGCCGGGCAGGTAGTGGTCGGGGTGTCCGTCGTCGATGTCCTGTCCCTCGAGACGCAGCTCCGCACCGGCTGGGGTGCCGAGTTCTTCGGCCAGAGTCCACCGTACGTGCCGGGGGGCGGGGTGGGCGGGCGAGTGGTCTCCGCCGGGGAGGGGGTCGACTCCGGCTGGGTCGGCCGCGACGTCATCGCCATGACCGGCGACGGAGGGTACGCCGAGCGGGCCGTGGTCCCGGTGGAGGCTCTCGTCCCCGTACCGGACGGGCTGGGCGTGCGGGAGGCGACGGCGCTTCTCCAGATCGGCCCGGCCGCGCTGAGCCTGGCGGGCGCGGCCGAGGTCAAGCCCGGGGAGCGGGTACTGGTCACCGCGGCGGCCGGAGGGCTCGGCACCCTGCTGGTACAGCTCGCCCACGCGGCCGGCGCACACGTGATCGCGACCGCCCGGGGCGGGCGCAAACTCGGCCTGGCCCGGGAGCTGGGAGCCGGCACCGTGGTCGACCACTCCGAGCCGGGGTGGCCCGAGCGGGTCCGGGAGGCGGCCGGCGGTGCCGGGGTGGACGTGGTCTTCGACGGCGCCGGGGGGCGGATCGGCCAGGACGCGTTCGGGATCGTCGCGAACGGGGGCAGGTTCTTCACGTACGGAGTGCCCGGTGGGAGCTTCGCGCGGATCGACCCCGAGGAGGCCGGGCGGCGGGGGGTGAGCGTGCGCGGGATGGAGCAGGTGCAGTTCGTCCCGGAGGAGGGCAGGCGGCTGGCCGGGCTGGCGCTGGCCGAGGCGGCGGCGGGCCGGATCAGGCCGGTCATCGGACAGACCTTTCCCCTCGATCGGGCCGCCGAGGCGCACGCGGCGATCGAGGCCCGCGACACCGTGGGGAAGACCCTGCTGCTGGTCTGAGGGATTCACCGGCCGGGCGCCGCCCCCACGCCGTCCTCATGTCTTCCCCATGCCTTCCCCATGCCTTCCCCGCGCCTTCGCCGTGGCGCGCCCGGGCCGTGGACCCCGGCAGTCCACGCCGTCGACCAGGCACACACCCGCTCAGAGGGAGAGAACCATGTCGCAGGCCATCCGCTATGCCCGCTACGGCGGTCCCGAGGTGCTCACCCTCGACGACGTTCCCCTTCCCGATCCCGGTCCCGGGCAGGTGCGGGTCGCGGTACGGGCCGCCGGGGTCAACGGGATCGACTGGAAACTCCGCCGCGGATTCGTGGACCGTGGCCAGCTGTCGGCAGGGCCCGCCGGCGTCGGTGTCGAGTTCGCCGGAACGGTCGACGCCCTCGGGGCCGGCGTCGGTACGGGTACGGGCACCGCTGTCGATCTCGGGGCCGGTGCCGGGGGCTGGAGGGTGGGGCAGGCCGTCTTCGGCAGGGTCCTCTCCGGCGCCGTGGCCACCCACGTGCCGGCCGACGTCGGGAACCTGCTGGCCATGCCCGCCTGGCTGTCCTTCGAGCAGGCCGCCGCGCTGCCGGTGGCCGTGGACACCGCCTGGCGTACCCTGCGGGAGCTCGACGTGAAGGAGGGGCACACGCTGCTGATCCACGCGGTCGCCGGCGGCGTCGGGCTGGTCGCCGCGCAGCTCGCCCGGGCCAGGGGCGTGCGGGTGGTCGGCACGGCGAGCCCGGCCCGTCACGACTTCCTGCGCGAGCTGGGCGTGCGGCCGGTCGAGTACGGCGGTGACGGCGGTGACGGCGGTGACGGCGGTGACGGCGGTGACGGCATGGCAGGGCGGGTGCGCGCCGCGGCCCCGGAAGGTGTCGACGCGGTCCTCGACGCCTCCGGCCGCGACGTGCTCGCCATGTCGGTCGAGCTGGCCGGTGGTCCGGACAGGGTGGTCACCATCGCCGACGGGCGGGCCGCCGAGTACGGTGTGCGCTTCTCCAGGGGTACCGGCGGGCCTCCCCTGGCGGAGGTCTTCGCCGACGTCCTGCCCCTGCTGGAGCGCGGCGCGCTGCGCGTGCCGATCGAGAGGACCTTCCCGCTGGAGAGAACCGCCGACGCCCATCGGCTCAGCGAGGAGGGGCATCTCCTCGGCAAGATCGTGATCACCGTCCCGTGACACCGGATCCGGGGTTCCCCGGCCCGGGGGTCCGGGCCCGGCCGGAGGGGGTGACGTGAAACCGATGTGAAACCGGATTTGTCTATCTTGGCGTTGACCAGCGTCGATGTCGTCCGCAGGCGGCATCCGAGCTGTGCGAGGTGGAGATGGTCGTCCGCAGTGGGAACCAACGACACGACACCGGGGCGGCATGGGTACGGCCGGTCAGCCGGTCGCACCCATGCCTGTCGTCTCGCTTCCCATCGGTCGGGGAACCGCCCGGAACCTCGGGTGGGCCACCGGCCGGGAACGACATCGGGTGGGCCACATCGCGCCGGGGTCGCCGCCGTAGCGGCTACGGGGGCTGTTGCGGCCTGACACCGGGAACGGGGTTGTACGTGGTCATCGCGGCTCCACCGAGGGGTGCCGGTCACTTCTGCGCGGGCCCGCTCGCGCCGGACGTCCGGCACCGGCGGCCGGGCACCGGGCACTGATCGCCGGTGGGAAGCAACCGCCGCTCAGCGTCGAGCGGCGGGTGGGCCGAGGTCCGGTGCCCAGGTCGGCGGAACCGGTCTTTTCGTCCGACCGTCAGCCTTCGCCAGGGGAAGGGCGATAACGGCTCGAAGGGGGAGAAGTTCAACAGCGAGATCCCATACGCGACACCTGGCGCTCGTGATTTGCTATCGATCACCAACGCCTGCGGGGTATGGCGCCGATCTGTTGACGATCAAGGAGAAAGATGAAGAAGATCAAGACGGGGTTGCTGGCGCTGATGGTGGCCGGGTTGCTGGGCGCGAGCGCCACGCCGGCCGCGGCGATCGATCTGCATGATCAGGTCACCAAGCCCGACTATGACAGCCACTGGATGGATCCCGGCGAGTAGCTCACCGGCGGGGACCGGCGTCGTGTGAAGCGGCCGGGCGAGGGGCTTCGGCGCTCCCGTCCGGCCGCGCTCCCGTCCGACCGTGTACCCCCCGGGCCTCGTGCACCCGTCCGGCCGCGCAACCGGGTCGCACATCCAGCCCGGCCGCGCTCCCGTCCGGTCAGCAGGGGGTGGGCGGCGCGGAGAGCATGCCGTCGAGGGCGCGCCGGGCCTCGAGCGCCCGCTCGTGCCAGACCGGCAGGCCGATGTCGGCGAACTCCCTCACCGCCCGGTCCAGCAGGGTCGCGGCCTGCCCGTGCTCGCCGCGCTCGGCGGCGAGCCGCCCTCGGGCCAGGCGGGCGCGGGCCGCGACGAAGGGCTCCCCGAGCCCCTCGGCCAGCAGCAGCGCCGCGTCGAGCAGGCCGGCCGCGCTGTCGAACTCGCCCGCCAGCAGCTCGGCCTCGCCCGTCCCGAGCAGGCCGTACGCCTCGCCGATGCGGTCTCCGGCCGACCTGGCGGCGAGCAGGACCTGCCCGAACGCGTCCTTCGCCCGCGCCGGGTCGTTCTGGCGCAGGTGCAGCAGTCCCAGCCTGTTGAGGATCTGCGCGATTCCTCGCGCGTTGCCCAGGTCGCGGTAGACGGCCAGCGCCGTCTCCAGGAGCGGGGCCGCCGTGCGGGGGCGGTCGTGCTCGATGTGGATCTGGGCCATGCTGCCGAGCACATGGGCCTCGGCGTGCCGGTCGCCGACCTCGCGGAGCATGCGCAACGCCCGACGGTAGGCGTCGAGCGCGGTCTCCACCCGTCCCTCCACCCGCTCGATCAGCGCCGCGTTGCGCAGGGTGAGAGCCTGGCCGTGCCGGTCGCCCACCGCCTCGAAGAGCGGCAGCGCGGCCTCCAGGTGCGGTCGCGCGTCGGTGTAGCGCTGCCGGAACAGGGCGAGCGTGCCCAGCGAGTAGCGCATCGCCGCCTCGCCGCGCCGGTCGCCCGCGCGCAGGGCGGCGGCCAGCGCGGTCTCCGAGGTGTGCCGCCAGTCGTCGAAGTGGCCCTGCGCCTCGAACAGGGTGACCGCCGTCATCGCCAGGTCCCAGCACATCTCGCTCAGGCCGAGCCGGGCGGCCTGCTCCACCGCCGCCACCAGGCCGAGCCGTTCGCCGCGCAGCCAGCCGGACGGGTCGGCGAGCAGGCGGTCGGAGGTGGCCTCCCCGCAGTCCCAGCGCGGCCCGCCGCCGTGCAGGACGGTGTAGTCGCCGCCGTACTGCCGCCGGTGCGCCCGTTCGGCGAGCGCGAGATACCCTCCCGCCAGCCGGGTCAGCGCGGCGACGGTGGCGCCGGGAGGATCGTCGATCTCGCCGCGCTCCCTGGCGTGCAGCCGCACCAGGTCGTGGACGCGGTAGCGGGGCTCGCCGATGCCGTCCTGGCCCGCGTACTCGACGAGCTGAGCCTCCGTGAGCCTCTCCAGCACCTCCTCGGCGTCCATCTCCCCGGTGGCGCGCGATCCGGCGCGGGGGCCGGCGTCGAGCAGCGCCGCGGCGACCCAGCCGGCGAAGTCGGGCGTCCCGACCAGGGCGAGGCGGCGGAACAGGGTGCGGCCGGGCTCGTCGAGACCGGAGTAACCGAGGGCGAGGCTGGCCCGTACCGACAGGGTGCCGTGGGTGAGCTCGTCGAGCCGGTCGTGTTCGGCGGCGAGCCGGGAGACCAGCCGGTCGACGCTCCAGTGCGGCCGGGCGGCCAGCCGCGCCCCGGCGATCCTGAGCGCCAGGGGGAGATGCCCGCACAGCTCGGCCAGCCGCCCGGCGGTGGCGGTGTCGGCGGCCAGCTCGACCCGGCCGGTGATCGTACCCAGCAGCCGGACGGCGGCGGCCTCTCCGAGCACCCCCAGCGCGAGCCGCTGCGCGCCGGGCAGGGCGGTCAGCGCGCCGCGGCTCGTGACCACCACCGCGCAGCCGTTCCCCGCGGGGATGAGCGGCTCGATCTGGGCCTCGTTCGCGGCGTCGTCCAGCAGCACCAGCACGCGCCGGTCGGACAGGTGGGCGCGGAACACCTCGGCGCGCTCGTCCAGGCCGTCGGGAACGGCCGTCCCCGCCACGCCGAGGGCGCGCAGGAACCGGCTGAGCGCGTGCGACGGCTCGACCGGTTCGGCTCCGGCGCCGCGCAGGTTCACGTACAGCCGGCCGTCGGGGAAGGCGTCCCGCAGGTCGTGGGCGGCCTGCAGGGCCAGCGCGCTCTTGCCCACCCCCGGCATGCCGGAGATGGCGCAGATCACCGGTCCGGAGGCGGGGCGGTCGCGCAGGACGGATAGGAGCCAGCGCAGCTCGGTGTCGCGCCCGGTGAGGTCGCCCACCCCGGCGGGGAGCAGGGACGGGGCCGGCGGGGCCGGCGGGGCCGGCGGGGGCGGAACCGGGGGAGAGGGGGCCGGGTCCATCTCCGGTGCCGCTTCCGGGCGGGGGTTCAGGTCGACCCGGGGATCCCCGCGCAGGATGGCCTGTTCCAGCGCGCGCAGCTGCGGTCCCGGTTCCAGGCCCAGCTCCTCGGCCAGGACGGTACGGGTGCGCCGGTAGGTTTCCAGCGCCTCCGTACGCAGCCCGGCCCGGTGCATCGCCACCATCAGCCGCGCGGTCGTGGACTCCACCAGCGGATCCTCCGCGACCATCGAGAGCAGCTCGGGGATGACCTCCGCGTGCCTGCCCAGCGCCAGGTCGGTGTCGATGCGCTCGGTCAGCACCCGCCTGCGGTCCTGCTCCAGGCGTTCGGCCGCCTCCGCCAGCTGGGCCACGCCGTCCAGTCCCGAGAAGGCCCGGCCGTTCCACAGCGCGAGCGCCTCCCGCTGCAGGACGGACGCCGCCTCCGGCTCCCCCCGGTTCAGTGCCCGCCTGGCGCGCTCGGTCAGGTCGGCGAAGTGCCAGGCGTCGACCTCCTCGGGCCGCGCGGACAGCGCGTAGCCCGAGCGGTCGTGCCGGATCCGCTCGGGGGCGTCGAGCGTCCTGCGCAGCCGGTGCACGAGCACCTGCAGGTTCTTGCCCGCGCGGGGTCCGAGCCGCTCGCCCCACAGCGCGTCGATCAGGTTCTCTGCCGGCACGACGCGCCCTCGCGCGCAGACGAGGAGCGCCAGCAGCTGCTCCTGCCTGCGTGAGGACAGGGGCACGGGACGTTCGTCGGCGATGATCGTCACATCGCCGAGCACCTGGAATCTCATCAAGCTCCCCGAACGGCTCACGGATCTCAGGGGGCGAGGTGGACGGTGCCACGCCCTGGCGGTCATGGACTGCCCGATTCCGGCGAGGATAGCCCGGATGATCTTTTGGCGATAGTCAACCGGCGTTCGTTCGTATCGGGAGGCGGCAGGATTGCTTTTTTCCTGACAAGTCTCACAAATCCCGGAATATCGCCGTGCCTATTTGGTAACGGTGACGTAACAAGCCTTTACTGATGATTCCGTCCGGTGATTGACTCCGGTCATCCAACTGTAAGCGCTTCCACCCTCTCTCGCCGCCGAGTGTAAGCGCTTCCACTTCCCGGCAGATCGGACGACGGGTGTCAAACAGCGACGAAGGTCAGGGCGCGACCATCTACGAGGTCGCGCAGCGGGCGGGCGTCTCCATCGCCACCGTCTCCCGGGCGCTGCGCAACACCGGCCCCGTCGCGGCCGGAACGCGCGAGAAGGTGCTGAGGGCGGTCGAGGAGCTCAGCTTCACCCCGAGCCGCCTCGGCGTCTCCCTGGCCCAGGGCCGCCACGCGGCCAACGGGATCGTCTTCCCCGACCTGTCCGGCCCCTACTTCGCCGAGGTCCTCCTCGGGTACGAGGAGGTGGCCGCCGAGCTCGGCCGCTCAGTGCTCATCCTGTCCACCCGCGGGCGGGCCGCGGTGCAGGACCTGGTCAGGGACCTCGTCGGCCGGGTGGACGGCATGGTGATCTTCGGCAGGACCGTCGAGGACGCCCTGGTGGACGAGATCGTCAGGAGCAGGACCCCGCTGGTCCTGCTCGCGCGCGATCCCGTCGAACGGGCGGACGCGGTCTCCAGCGAGAACACCGCCTCGGCCGAGGCGCTCGCCACCCACCTGCTCGGTCACGGCTACACCACCTTCGCCCTGGCCGGGGACGACGACCGGGGCGACGTCACCCAGCGCTGGACAGGGGTCAGACGGGTCCTGTCCGGCCACGGGATCCGGCCTCCGGCGCCGTTGCCCTGCGAGCTCACCGTGGAGGGCGGGTACGCGGCGGGGCGTGCGCTGCTCGGCGGGAAACCCGATGACGGACGCCGTCCCGAGGCGGTGATCTGCGCCGACGACCAGGTGGCCCTGGGCGTCATCCTGGCGGCCGAGGAGCTCGGCCTCGACGTGCCCGGCGACGTGGCGATCACCGGCTGGGACGACATCATGGCCGCCCGCCACGCCAGGCCCGCCCTCACCACGGTGCGCCAGCCCATGCGCCTGCTCGGCGCCCGCGCCGCCCGCGCGCTGGACGAGCTCATCAAGGGCACCCGCACCGTCCCGAACTCCGAGATTCTCCCCACTCAGCTGATCGTCCGATCCAGCTGCGGGCCTCACCCCCTGGAGGAAAAGTGAAGAAGTACGCCGTCGGGATCCTCGCGCTGGGGCTGGTGCTCGCCGGATGCGGCCGGAGCACCGGAGGGGCCGCCGAGCAGGCGAGGGACGTCGACACCGGCAAGGCCGCCGGCGAGGTCACGGTCTGGGCGATCGGGGCCGAGGGGGAGGCGCTGGGCGCCTTCGCCAAGGACTTCGAGACGGCCAACCCCGGCATCACGATCAAGGTGACCGCGCTCGGCTGGGACGTCGCCCACGACAAGATCACCGCGGCCATCGCGGGGAACGCCACCCCCGACGTCACCATGCTGGGCAGCACCTGGATGGGCGAGATGGCCAAGACCGGCGCTCTCGACCCCACCCCGGCCAACCTGATCGACAAGTCGGCGTTCTTCCCCGGCGCGTGGGGCACGGTCGAGGTGGAGGGGACCGCGTACGGCGTGCCCTGGTACGTCGAGACCCGCGCCCTGTACTACCGCAAGGACCTCGCCGAGAAGGCGTCGGTGAAGCCGCCCGCCACCTGGGAGGAGACCACCGCCTTCGTGAAGGCCCTCAAGGAGAGGGGCGGCGCCTCGCTCGGCGTCGAGCAGAACTTCCGGCAGGGCTCCTGGCAGGAGGTGCTGCCGCTGGTGTGGCAGGCGGGGGGCGAGATCATCGCGGACGGGAAGTGGACGCTGGACACCCCCGAGATGGTCAAGGCGCTCAAGCAGTACGGCTCGTTCTTCGAGAGCGGGCTCGCCAGCACCGACCAGCCGACCGGCGCCTTCCCGCAGACGTTCGTCAAGGGGAAGGTCGGCGCCTTCTACTCCGGGCCGTGGATGATCGCGGGCCTGGAGAAGGACGGCGGCGAGGGCTTCGGCGACAAGTTCGCCGTCGCGCCCTACCCGAAGGGGAGCGCCGGAGGCCCCAGCCTGGTCGGCGGCAGCGACATGGTGGTCTTCAAGGAGGCGAAGAACCGCGAGGCCGCCTGGAAGTTCCTGCGCTGGCTCGTCGACCCCAAGGTCCAGGCCACCTGGTACACCAAGGTCAACGCGCTGCCCAGCGTCGAGGCCGCCTGGCAGGACCCGGCGCTCACCGCCGACGAGCGCGTCACCGTCTTCGGCGAGCAGCTCAAGAACGCCAAGGCCGTCCCCGCCGTCCCGACCTGGGAGCAGGTGGCCAAGGTGATGGAGACCGAGGTCGAGAAGATGGCCCTGGGCAAGCAGACGGCCGAGGAGACGGCCAAGCGCGTCCAGGAGCAGGCCGAGACCATCGGGACCGGGGTCTGACCATGGTGGTCAGCGAGCGGGTGGGCTCGCGCGAGCCCACCGGACCGGCTCCCGTCAGGGAGCGGCGATCCGGGGGAGGGTTCCGCCGTACCGGCCTGGCCTGGATCTTCGTGACGCCCTTCGTGGTGATGTTCGCGGTCTTCTGGGCGGGGCCGCTCCTCGTCGAGCTCGGCATGAGCTTCACCGACATGCGCAGCACCGACGTGCGCGACCCCCTCGGGGTGAACCTCGTCGGGCTCGACAACTACCTGCGGCTGTTCGACGACGAGCTCATGCGCAAGGCCGCGGTCAACACGCTGATCTTCGTAGTGACCGCGCTCCCGCTCACCATCGCCCTCGGCCTGGGCGCGGCCGTGGCGCTGAACTCCGGGATCGCCCGGCTGCCCGCCGCGTTCTTCCGGCTCGGCTACTACCTGCCGTACGTCACCAGCATCATCGGCGTCGCGGTGGCCTGGAGGTTCCTGCTCGAACCCGACGCGGGACTGGTCAACCAGGTGCTCGCGGCGGTGGGCGTGGACGGCCCCCGCTGGCTCGCCGACGAGAACCTGGCGCTTCCTGTGATCATCGTCATGACCGCCTGGCGGAGCTTCGGCTTCGACATGGTCGTCCTGCTGGCCGCCCTGCAGGGCATCCCCAGGGAGCTGTACGAGGCGGCGGAGGTCGACGGCGCCGGACGCTGGGAGCGGTTCCGCTCCGTCACGCTGCCGATGCTCCGCCCGGCGCTGCTGTTCTGCACCGTCTACAGCTCCATCGGGTTCGCCCAGTTCATGGAGGAACCGCTGGTGATGACCCAGGGAGGCCCGGCGGGAGCGACCACCTCGGCGTCGCTCGCCATCTACAACCAGTTCGGCTCCGGCAACTACGGCTACGCCGCCGCCGCGGCGAGCGTCCTGTTCACCGTGATCGTGGCCCTCGCGGTCCTGCAGTTCCGGGTCGGGAGGTCCAGATGAGGCCCGTTCAGGGCGGGGAGGCCCCCGCGAAACCGACCCCGGGCCGGGAGGCCGGCGTGAAACCGGCGCCGGGGCGGAAGCCCACCGCGAGACCCGCTCCGGGCCGCGAGGCCCTCGTGAAACGCCGCTTCTCCACGTACGCGCTGCTCAGCGTCGGGCTCGTGCTCGTCGTGCTCCCGTTCGCCTGGACGCTGCTCACCTCGTTCAAGCCGGAGACCGAGATCAGGCGGACACCGCCGGACCTGCTGCCGGTGCAGTGGACGCTCGGCAACTACGGCGAGCTGCTGGAGAAGATGAACATCACGCAGGTGTTCGTCAACAGCGCGGTGGTGGCCCTCGCCACCGTCGCGGGCAACCTGCTGTTCTGCTCGATGGTCGGGTACGCCTTCGCCAAGCTCGCCTTCCGCGGCAAGAACGTGCTCTTCGCGCTGGTCCTCACGCAGATGGCGCTGCCCGCCATCGTGGTGATGATCCCGCAGTTCGTGCTCATCGCGAAGCTCGGCCTGGTCAACACCTTCCTCGGGATCATCCTGCCCGGCCTGGTCACCCCGCTGGGCATCTTCCTGATGCGCCAGTTCATCGCGGACATCCCCGACGAGCTGATCCACGCCGCGCGGGTCGACGGCGCCAGGGAGTTCCGGATCTTCTTGAGGATCGTCATGCCGCTCTGCAAGCCCGCGCTCGCCACGCTCGGCCTGATCACGTTCCTCGGCTCGTGGAACAACTTCCTGTGGCCCGCGGTGGTCGCCCAGAGCGAGGACAAGTACACGCTGCCCGTCGCGCTGGCGATCTTCAACGGCTACCAGGGAACCCAGTACGGCCTGCTCATCGCCGGGGCGGTGGTCGTCGTGCTGCCGGTCCTGGTCCTCTTCGTCTTCCTGCAGCGCTTCTTCACCCAGGGAATCGCCTCCACCGGACTCAAGTAACCCCCCACGTAAGGAGCACCCGTGCGTCGTCGTCACGTGGCCGCCCTGGCGGCCTGCCTCGCCCTGATCACGGCCGCCCCCTCTCCCGCCTCGGCCGCCCCTACCCCCGCACCCCCCGCACCCCCCGCACCCCCAGCCCCTTCCGGTTCCCCCTCCGCGTCTCCCCTCGTCTCCCCCGATGTCCCCTTGACAGCGGGGCGGCAGCGGGAGCTGCTGCGCCGCTACGCCGCGGACACCTGGAAGTCCATGGCCGCGATGGCCGACCCGGCGACCGGGCTGCCCTCCGACAAGATCGACGGCTCGCTCGACCCCGCCACCCGCGCCAAGGTGACCTCGCCGACCAACATCGCCACCTACCTGTGGAGTACGGTGGCCGCCCGCGACACCCGCCTCATCTCCAGGGGTGAGGCCCTGCGCCGCGTGACCAGGACGCTCGCCTCGACGGCGAAGCTGGAGCGGCACGCCCCGACCGGCCAGTTCTACAACTGGTACGACCCGCGCACGCTCCAGATCGTCCGCACCTGGCCGGAGGACGGCTCAGCCGTCCAGCCGTTCCTGTCCAGCGTCGACAACGGCTGGCTCGCCGCCGCCCTCATGATGCTCAGAAGCGCCGTGCCCGAGGTCTCCGAGCAGGCCGGGGCGCTGGCGAGGAGCATGGACTTCGAGTCCTACTACGACCCGCAGGCACGCCCCGACGCGGGCACCGGCCTGCTGCGCGGCGGGTTCTGGCCGGACAAGCCCACCGGCTGCTCGGTCGAGAGCGACTACAACGGCTCGGGGACCACGGTCCACTCCACCTGCCACCACTACGGCGCGCTCACCGAGGCCAGGATCGCCAGCTACGTCGGCATCGTCCTCGGCCAGCTCCCGCCCGAGCACTACTACGGCATGTGGCGGACCTTCCCCGACACCTGCGACTGGTCGTGGGCCGAGCAGAAGCCGGTCGGCGCCTGGCGCACGTACATGGGCGTCAACGTCTTCGAGGGCACCTACGGCTACCGCGGCATGCGCCTGGTGCCCACCTGGGGCGGCAGCATGTTCGAGGAGCTGATGGTGACCCAGCTCGTGCCGGAGGACGTCTGGGGCGCCAGGAGCTGGGGCCGCAACCAGCCGGTCTACATCGCCGCCCAGATCGAGCACGGGATGAACGAGGCGAAGTACGGCTACTGGGGCTTCTCCCCGTCCAACGACCCCGCCGGGGGCTACCGCGAGTACGGCGTGGACGCGATCGGCATGGACACCCCCGGTTACACCTCCGACCAGGAGCGCACCTCCGTCGACTACGGCTTCGAGGGATGCCGCGAGGGAGCTCCGGAACCGGCGTCGTACGGGGACGGCGTGGTCACCCCGCACGCGTCGTTCCTCGCGCTGCGCCACGCGCCCGACGCGGCTCTCGCCAACCTCGCCAGGCTCAGGGCGAACTTCGACGCCTACGGGCCCGGCGGTTTCTACGACGCGGTCGCCGTGCGCAGCGGCAAGGTCGCCAAGCAGTATCTCGCCCTCGACCAGGGAATGATCATGATCGCGCTCGGCAACGCGCTCGCGGACGACAGCCTGCGCCGCCACTTCGCCACCCGCGACGTCACGGCCAGGCTCGCCCCCGTGCTGCGCCTGGAGGAATGGGCCGTCGTGCCTCCCAAGTGAGCCGTGGCCCAACGCGCACATCCACCCATCGACCATCGGGGAGACATCAATGAGCACGGCCGACGCCGCACACCGGGACTGGCAGGCCCGCATCTACCGGCCGTCGGGGGAGGTGGCCGCGGCCGGAGGGGTCGAGGTCGCCGCCCCCCGCGGCCTGCGCGCCGACAGCGGAGGCGGGCACGTCACGCTGACCTGGGAACCGGTGGCCGGGGCCATCGGCTACCTCGTCCACCGCGCGCCCGCCGAGGACGGGCCGTACACCCCGACCGAGCAGCGTGACGTCGACGTGCCGGCCGTGCCGGATCCGCGCTACGTCGACACGCGCGGGGAACCCGCCTGGTACCGGGTCGCCGCCGTCACCACCATGGAGCGGACCGGCCCCCTCACCGAGGCGGTGTTCGCCGCGCCGCTCGAAGAGCCGGGCGCGACGGTCCTGCGGGTCGACGCCTCGGTGAGCACGCGGCCGCTGCCCAGGCCGTGGAAGTACATGATCGGCTCCGAGCACCTGTCGTACATGCTGTCCGCCGACACCGTGGGCGGGCGCCCGATCGGTCCCGAGCTGACCGAGGCGCTGCGGACGATGCGGGACGAGCTGGGCGTCGAGACCGTGCGCGCCCACGCGATCCTCTGCGACGACCTCGGCGTCTACCGGGAGGAGGACGGCAAGCCCGTGCACGACTTCAGCCGGGTGGACGAGGTCTACGACACGATCACCGCGTTCGGCATGCGGCCGATCGTGGAACTGTCGTTCATGCCGCGCGACCTCGCCTCCGACCCGTCGAAGACGGTCTTCGGCTACGAGGCGATCATCTCGCCGCCCAGGGACTACGACCGGTGGGGCGACCTGGTCCGCGACCTCACCCGGCACCTCGTCGACCGGTACGGCCTGCGCGAGGTGGTCGACAACTGGGCCTTCGAGGTGTGGAACGAGGCCAACCTGGAGGTCTTCTGGAGCGGTACGCCACAGGAGTTCTTCCGCCTGTACGACGTGTCGGCGGCGGCGGTCAAGGACGTCCACCCGGACATCCGCGTCGGCGGCCCGTCGTCGGCGGCCAACGGCTGGGTCCAGGAACTCATCGACCACGTGGACGCCTCGGGCGCGGCGCTCGACTTCGTCTCCACCCACACCTACGGCAACGCCCCGCTCGACTGGCGGCCCGCCCTGGAACGGCACGGCCGCGCGGGCACGCCGATCTGGTGGACGGAGTGGGGACCGACCCCCACCCACTTCCACGGCATCGGCGACGGGCCGTTCGGGGCGGCGTTCCTGCTGCACGGGATGCGGTCGGCGGCCGGGCGGGTGGACGCGCTGGCCCACTGGGTGGCCTCGGACCACTTCGAGGAGCTGGGCCGCCCGCCCGCGCTCTTCCACGGCGGGTTCGGCCTGCTCACGGTCGGCAACCTGCGCAAGCCCCGCTACCTCGCGCTCACCCTGGCCGACCGGCTGGGCGAGGACGAGCTCGCCTGCTCGGCCGGCGGCGACGTCGCGGGAGTCGAGGCGTGGGCGGCGCGCTCGGCCACCGGCGCCGTCGGGGTGCTGGTGTGGAACGGCACCCTCGACCAGGACCGGGCCGACGGCGCGGAGATCCTGTCGCGCGAGATCGCCCTCACCGTCGAGGGCCTGGCCGCGGGGGACTACGCGGTCAGCCACCACCGGATCGACGAGCGGCACTCCAACATCCGGGCGGTCTGGGCGGAGGTCGGCGGGGGTGCCGACTGGCCCGAGGGCGAGCAGTGGGAACGGCTCCGCGCCGCGAACGGCCTGGACGAGCTGGAACCCGCCCGTACCCTCCACGCGCCGGACGGGATCCTGCGGCTGGAGTTCTCCCTGCCCATGCCCGCCGTCTCCTACCTGGAGCTCACCCCGGCGTGACGGGGACGCGCGTCCCCCCGAGCCCTCGGAGGGGTCGCCGATACGGCCGTCGATACGGCCGCCGGTGCGGGAGCGCGCGCGGGAGGCGCGCGCCCCGCTTCACCGGGTTCGGAGGGGCGCGTACCGGGGCGGGGGCCGGTCGATCTCACTTCCGGCGGGATTGCCTGGTCGTTTTCGGGAACCGCGGGCACGCGGGAGGGCAACAACGGGTGTCCTGACCGAGAGCCGAGAGGCCGGATATGAGCGAAACGAGCCGGACCCGGACGGGGGCGGGCGGCATCCTCCCCGTCGATGAGGCGGAGGACCGGGACACCTCCCCCACCGGCGGGGCGGGGGACCGCGACCTCTCTCCCGCCGGTTCCCCCGTCGATGGGACGGAGGCCGACGACGCCTCCCTCGTCGTGCGGTCGCGGCGGGAGCCGGAGGCGTTCGCCGCGGTCTTCCACCGGCACGCGCCGGAGATCAAGCGCTACGTCACCCGGCGGCTGGGCGCCGACGCGGCCGAGGACGTCGTGGCGGACACCTTCCTCGCGGCGTTCCGCGGCAGGGAGGGCTACGACCCGGCGCAGCCCAGCGCGCGCCCGTGGCTGTACGGCATCGCGACCAACCTGATCAGGCGGCACAAGCGCGTCGAGGTGCGGCGGCTGCGCGTTCTCGAACGGACCGGCGTCGACCCGGTGACCGCACCGTTCACCGAGCGCAGCGACGAGCGGCTGAGCGCCGGTGCCGCGCGAAGGAGGCTGGCCGCCGCCCTGGCGAGGCTGCCCGCGGGCCACCGGGACGTGCTGCTGCTGGTGACGTGGGGCGGTCTCACCTACCCGGAGGCCGCCCAGGCGATGGACATCCCGGTGGGCACGGTCCGCTCGCGCGTCAACCGGGCCAGGAGCAAGGTGCGCGAGGAACTCGGCGGGGTCGACCCCACGTCCGTCAACGAGGAGACCTTCCATGGATGAGATGACCCAGGTGAACCGGCTGCGCTCGGAGGTGCCCCGGCCGGACCCGGCGGAACTGCGCGCCGAGGAGCGGCGGCTGCTGTCGGAGATCGCCGCCCTCGGCGCGACACCGGCCGGCCCCGGGGCCCGCCGTCCGGCCGGCCTCCGGAGGAACCTCCGGCTGAGCCTGAGAACGAGCCTGGGAACGAGCCTGGTGCTGGGGGCCGGGGCCGCGGTGGTCGTGGGACTCGGGTTCGTCGAGACCGGCCCGGCCTCCCGGCCGGAGACGACCGTCCGGGTGGCGCCCGTGGCCATGTCGGCGGTCCTCCAGCGGGCCGCCGACACCGCGGGCGAGCGGGACGAGCTGGACCCGAAGCCCGGCCAGTTCCTCGCCTACGAGATGCAGAGCATGTTCCCGGTCAAGCTGAGGGAGGGCGGAAAGGAGGTCCGCTTCTTCGACCGCGTGCTGTTCAAGGTGTGGTTGCCGGTCGAGGGCTCCCCCATGGAAGAGGGGGTCACGTCGAGCAGGCATCTGGAGCCGGAGCCGTTCCCCGGGGAGCCGCTGCCCGCCGAGGCCGAACGGCGGGAGGGCGGCGGCGCGCCGCCGTCGAGGTTCACCGGCCACGACATCCGTGCCGAGCACCAGCGCACCGACTACGCCTACCTGAGCCGGTTGCCCACCGATCCCGCGGGGATGCGCGAGCACCTCTACCGGGGTCTGGCCCAGGACCCCCTGGCCGACTACAAGGCGTGGGGGAACGTCGGCTCGATGATCACGCAGGCGTACATGCCGTCCGCCCAGCGGGCCGCGCTGTTCCGGGCGGCCGGTACGATCCCCGGCGTCGAGACCGTCGACCGGGCCGAGGACGCGGCCGGGCGCGAGGGGGTCGCGGTGGCCATGGCCAACAAGCTCGGCGGGGTGCGGCACGAGTACATCTTCGACTCCACCACCCACCTGTACCTGGGCGAGCGCGTCGTCGCGACGGACGCCGCCAGGGCGGGGGCGCCGGAGGGCACCCTGCTGACCTCGACGGCGCAACTGAAGGTCGAGGTGACCGACAGCGCGCCCGAGGTGGCCGGCCCCGCGTCCGGCGGCGCCGACCCCGCGACCGGCACACAAGGAGCACGCGACTAGCACGAACCGTGCGATGGTGACGCACGGATCGAGTGGTATTAATCCACACTCTTATCAACAGTTCAAGGGCTGGCGAATTCATCATTCTCTGTCACCATTGCCCCATGTACGCCTTCCGTTTTGTTCGCGCCGCAGTGTTCGCGGTCGTGTGCGTGACGGCGTCACTGGCCATGCACGTGCTGGCCGGAGGCAGCCCGGTGGGACCGGGTGTGCTGGTCTGGGCGGTGCTGCCGACCGCGGCGGGCGCGTTCGCGCTCGCCCGGCGGCGGCGTGGTTTCGGCATGCTGCTGGGGGCGAGCTTCGCCGCGCAGTACGGCATGCACCTGTGGTTCACCTCCGGCGCGGTACCACCGTCGACCGGGCACGAGCACGGCGCCGGTGACCTGTCCACCGGCCTGTTCATGCTGCTGGTGCACGCCGTGACGGCGGTGCTGTCGGCACACTGGCTGGAGCGGGGGGAGTGCGGCCTGGCCACACTCCTGTTCCTGCTCTTCGCCCCGGTCCTCACCCTGCTGCGGTGGCGCGCGCCCGTCACCTGCCTCGTCGCGCTCCCCGCCGCGCCCGGCGACCGGGTGCCACCGGTCACCCGGCTGCTCGCCGCCGCCGTCTCGCGCCGCGGGCCGCCCGCGGCCTCGTACGCCGTCTGACATCGGGCCGTCGCGCCCGGACGCCGTCGCGCCCTCGCCGGGCCCGCGTCTCCGGGCGCCGTACCCCTCCCGACCGCGGGTCGTAGCGCCGTCGCGCCGTCGCGCCCTTCCCGGTCGGTGAGCCCGAGTGCCGCCACACCGGCGCCCGCCGGCGCCTACCGGTTCCCGGTGGTACCCGGCGGCACCAGCCAACGCCAACGGGCCGCGAGCCCGGCTCCCGCCATGCCTCCGGCCGGTGAGAGCCGGAATCCCGCCTGCCCTGCCGCGACGCCGAATCGAACCTCACACCGCGGTGCCGCGTACCCGACGGTGCGCGCGTTCCCTGCGAACGGAGAACCCTTCCCCATGACGTCCGACGTCGAGATCCAGCCCGGGACCGGGCCGTCCGGCCCCTCGCCGGTCCCCGTGCCCCCCGTGTCCCCGGTGCCCTCCACCTGGGCGACGCTGCGCTCGCTCCTGCTCCGCCTGCACTTCTACGCCGGGATCCTCGTCGCGCCCTTCCTGCTGGTGGCGGCGACGACCGGCCTGCTGTACGCCGCCTCCTTCCAGCTGGAGAAGGTGGTCCACTCCCACGAGCTGACGGTCCCCGTACCGGCCGGGCAGCAGAAGCTGCCCCTGGCGCGGCAGGTCGCGGCCGCGACCGCCGCGCATCCCGGGGGAACGGTCGGAGCCGTATGGACCTACGACGAGCCTGACGCGACGACCCGGGTGCTGTTCAACGACCCCGGCCTCGCGGAGAGCGTCCGCACGGCGGTCTTCGTCGACCCGTACACCGCCCAGGTCCGCGGGTCGCTGGAGAGCTACGGCGGCTCGGGAGCCCTGCCCGTGCGAACCTGGATCTCCCAGCTCCACCGCCACCTGCACCTGGGCGAGCCGGGACGCATCTACAGCGAGACGGCCGCCAGCTGGCTGTGGCTGGTCGGGCTCGGCGGCCTGGTGCTGTGGCTGACCCGCCGCCGCCGTGCCGGTCAGCGGCTGCGCCGCCTCGTCGCCCCCGAGCGCGGCGCCCGCGGCCGGCGCAAGACCCTCTCCTGGCACGGCTCGGTCGGCCTGTGGGCGCTGGTCGGCCTGCTCGCCCTGTCGGCCACCGGCCTGACCTGGTCGAAGTACGCGGGAGCCAACGTCGACGTGATCCAGAGGGCGATCGGCTGGGACACCCCGTCGATGCCCGTCTCCGGCGGCCACGGTGACCACGGCGGCCACGCCGGAGGGGACGCGGGCGCCGCCCCGGCCGCCGACCCCGACCAGGTCGTCCAGGCGGCGGCGGGCAAGGGCCTGTCCGGACCCCTGGAGATCGTCTGGCCGGCCGAGTCCGGCGACCCGTACGTCGTCAAGGAGACGGACCGCCTCTGGCCGCAGCGCAACGACCAGGTGGCGGTCGACGCCGCAAGCGGCCAGGCGGTCGCGGAGCTGCGCTTCGACGACTTCCCCATCGGGGCCAAGCTGACCCGGTGGGGCATCGACGGGCACATGGGAGTGCTGTTCGGCCTGGTCAACCAGATCCTGCTGGCCGCGCTGGCCGTGGCGCTGATCTCGGTCATCGTGTGGGGCTACCGCATGTGGTGGCTGCGCCGCCCGACCCGCGGCTTCGGCGTCCCCTACGAGCGCGGCGGCCTGCGGCGGCTGCCCCTCGCCGTAGTCCTTCCCCTGGCGGCCGTGGCGGTCGCGGTGGGCGTGTTCCTCCCGCTGCTGGGCATCTCGCTGCTCGCCTTCCTCGTGGTCGACGTCGTCCTGGCCAGGGTCGCGGCGTCGCGCGCGGGGAAGCCGGAAACCGGCGAGCCCGGCGAGGCCGGCACGTTGAACGAGCCCGGCGAGCCCGGCGAGCCCGGCGGGTCGGATGAGCCCGGCGAGCCGAGCAAGCCCGAGGCCGGGGTCTCCGGCTGAGACTCGCCGGCGGCGGCCGAGGACCCTCCAGGACCGGACCGGCCGGGGACGAGTGACCCCGGCCGGACCGGCCGGGACGGCGGGGTGCGGCGTGGGCGCACGCCGCACCCCCGCCCCGTCCCGGCCTCTCCGCTCAGTCGGGGTGGTGCTGGTGCTGCAGGTAGGCGGCGGTCTCGGGGTTCGCCGGGAAGTACGCCTCGATGGCCAGCTCGGCGACGGTGATGTCCAGCGGGGTGCCGAAGGTGGCCATGGTGCTGAAGAAGGCCAGCTCCCGGTAGCCGCGGCGGAGCCGCAGGGGGATCACGATGTCGCCGGGCCCCGGCCGGTCTATCTCCGGCTCGGGCTGGTCGCAGGGGTAGTCGTCGAGCTCCTGCCAGAGCGCCGCCAGCTCGGGGTCGGCGGTGAGGCTCATCTGGCGGCGGAGCCGGTGCAGTAGGTGGGCCCGCCACTCGCCCAGGTTGATGATCCGTTGCGCCATGCCCTTGGGGTGCAGGCTCAGCCGCAGCACGTTGACCGGGGGGACCAGCAGCTCCGGCGCGACCCCGCGCAGCAGCAACCCGGTCGCGGCGTTGCGGTCGACGAGGTTCCAGCGCTGGTCGACGACGACCGCCGGGTACGGTTCGTGCCCGCTCAGCACCTGCCCCAGCGCCTCCCGTACCGACGCCATGTGCGGTGAACTGAGCGGCGTCTCCGCGTAGAGCGGCGCGAACCCGCCGGACAGCAGCAGGTGGTTGCGCTCGCGCAGCGGGAGCTCCAGCTCCTCCGCGAGGTGCAGGATCATGTCCCTGCTCGGTTTGGACCGCCCCGTCTCCACGAAGCTCAGGTGCCGGGTGGAGATGTCGGCCTGGATCGCGAGGTCCATCTGGCTCATCCGCCGTCGTTCCCGCCACTGGCGCAGAAGCTCGCCTACCGGCCGGGACGCGCTGGTGGTGGTCACCTACGCCACGATAATCGGTGACGTTTGGCGAAACCATTACCACCCACGTAACGCGCGCCATGATGTCGGAGCTGAAGTGGCGCTTGCGTTTCCCAGGAAATCCGAATCGCTGGCCGCCGCGATCCATGTTGGCTAGAATTATGTACATGACTGTTCTTCCTCTCGCGGACGCGCGAAACCGGCTCTCCGGCATCGTCGAGTCCGCGGTCACCACCCATGAGCGATTCGAGATCACTCGTAACGGCCTGCCCGCCGCTGTGCTGCTGGCCGCCGACGACTACGAGACGATGCGCGAGATGATCGAGATTCTCGCTTCGACGGAAACGGTGGCGGCCATTCGCGAAGGGCTCGCCGACCTGGAGTCGGGACGCGTCTCCTCCCTTGAGGAGGTGGAGGCCGAGCTCCGCCGGACCGGTCGTCTGTGAGCAGGCGGTATGAACTCAGCCTCACCCGCCGTGCCAGGCAGGATCTCGCCGAGCGGCTGCCGGCGAAGGTCGTTCCGGCGGTGTGGGAGTTCATCACCGGCCCGCTCCTGGACAACCCTCACCGGGTGGGCAAGCCGCTCGACGAGCCTCTCGCCCCGCAGTGGTCAGCGCGCCGGGGCGACTACCGGGTGCTCTATCTGATCGACGACGACACGATCGTGGTCCAAGTGATCACCATCCAGCATCGATCGGACGCCTACCGGTCGCGGTGAGGGGCGATCCTGGTCAGCGGTGGCGGACCTTGGTGGCGAGGCGGTTGAGGATGCGGTCCCACTCGGTGCCGAAGGGGTTGTCCTGGACGAGGTAGGTCCAGGTGGCCGTGGGGCGCTTGAGGCCCGCGCCCTCCAGGTCGAGGCCCTCCTCGGTGACGGAGGCGGTCTCGAAGGTCTCGACCGAGCGTGACTCGATCTCGGCCAGCAGGCGCTGGTAGGCCGGGACGGCGTCCTTGTGGAACTCGTCGATCGGGTTGAGCCGGCCGAGGACCCGCAGGTGGATGCCCTCCCGCAGCTCCGCCAGGTACGCCAGGTGGTCGGCCCAGCCGCGGTCGAGGTGGAACAGCACGATCTGGCGGGCCGCCTCGTGCAGCACGTCCTCGCCGACGCTCTCCGCCAGCTCCGCCCACCGCTCGGGGGCCGCCGCGGCCAGCGCCTCGCCGGCCACCCTGTCGCGCAGGACCCGGTCGCGGCGCTCCAGCAGCTGGCCGCGCTGGCGCTCCAGCAGCCGGGTGTAGCGCCAGGTGTTGCGGTGGATCTCCATGTTGACGCCCTCGGCGACCCGCTGGGCGTGGCCCACGAGGGAGTGCTCGGGCACGCCCTTGGCGTACTCGTCGGCGACGTAGTGGGTGATCAGCTCGTCCTCGCCGCTGACGAGGAAGACCGAGCCGCCGGGGTCGCCCTGGCGGCCCGCGCGCCCGCGGAGCTGGTCGTCCAGGCGGCTGCTGGTGTGCCGGCCCGAGCCGATGACGTACAGGCCGCCGAGCTCGTCGACGCCCTCGCCGAGGCGGATGTCGGTGCCGCGCCCGGCCATCTGGGTGGAGACCGTGAGCGCGCCGCGCTCCCCGGCCCGGGAGATGATGGCCGCCTCCTCGGCGTCGTTCTTGGCGTTGAGGACCACGCACTCCAGCCCGCGCCCGCTCAGGGTGAGCGCCAGGCGCTCGGACTCGGCCACGTCCAGGGTGCCGATCAGGATCGGCCGGCCGGTGGCGTGCACCTCGACGATCTCCTCGACCAGCGCGAGGTCCTTCTCCATGCGGTACTCGAAAAGGCGGTCGGGCTCGTCGATCCGCACGTTCGGCCGGTTGGGCCGAATCACGGCGACCTTGAGGTCGTAGAACTCCCGCAGCTGGTCGCCGACCGCCACCGCGGTGCCGGTCATGCCGCACTTCTCCGGGTAACGGGTGATCAGCGCCTGGACGGTGATCGAGTCGAGGATCTCGCCGGTCTCCGACGGCGAGAGCGCCTCCTTGGCCTCCACCGCCGCCTGCAGCCCGTCCGGCCAGCGCTGCAGCAGCGCCACCCGGCCCCGGGAGGGGTTGATCAGGTGCACCTTGCCGTCGCGGACGATGTAGTCGACGTCCTTGGTGAGCAGGGCGTGCGCGTGCAGCGCGAGGTTGACGTCCGTCAGGGTGGCCGGGGTGTCGTAGAGGTCGAGGCCGAGCGCCTGCTCGACGGTGTCGATGCCCTTGCTCGTCAGGTGGACGTTGCGCGCCTGGTCGTCGAGCTCGTAGTGGTAGCCCTTGACCAGCTGCCTGACCAGCGCCGCCATCTCCGGGACCGCGTCGCCGGGGTCGGCGGCGCCGGCCAGCACCAGCGGCACCCGGGCCTCGTCGACCAGCACGGAGTCGGCCTCGTCGATCAGCGCCACGGCCGGCGCGGGCACGATCAGGTCGTCCACGCTGGTGCTCAGCCGGTCGCGCAGCACGTCGAAGCCGATCTCGCTGACCGAGCCGTACGTCACGTCCGCCGCGTAGGCCGCCCGGCGCTCGCCGGGCGTGGAGTTCTGCCCGATCCAGCCGCAGGAGACGCCGAGCGCGGCGTAGAGCGGGCCCATCCACTCGGCGTCACGCTGGGCCAGGTAGTCGTTGACCGAGATGACGTGGACGCGCTTGCCCTGCAGGGCGTATCCGGCGGCGGCCATCGCGCCGGACAGGGTCTTGCCCTCGCCGGTGGCCATCTCCGCGACGTTTCCCGACAGCATCGCCAGCATGCCGACCAGCTGCACGTCGTACGGCCGCAGGTCGAGCGCGCGGCGCGCGGCCTCGCGCATGATCGCGCAGAACTCCGGAAGGTCGTCGGCCGACGGCGTGGGCAGCTCGTCGAGCGCGCGGATCCGCTCCTCGCGGGTCCCGGCCTCCGCGACGACCTTCTCGAACTTCGAGAGGTCGATGGTGCCGGGGCGTTCGAGGAACCGCCTGAAGAGCTGGGTAATCGAGGCCACGTTCCCTCCAACGCCCGTCCCCGGGCTCGCGTTCCGTCTCTCCGCACATTGTGGTGCAAAGATCGGCCGTTCAGGATCGGGGTGCTCCCGCCAGATTTCCGGAGCACCGGTGACTTGTCACGCCATAGCGGGATAAGTCGGAGGCGATTTTAGCCAACAAGCCGTGGACATCCAGGATGATCACCACAAAGCTTGGAACATGGCCTTCTCCGATTACCAGTACGAGATATACCTCAACGGCCTGGTCGGGACCCCGCCCGCGTACTCAACGTCCGTCACCGAGCTGGAGCGGGTCGCGCGCGAGCGGCTCGACCCGGGACCGTACTGGTACGTCGCCGGTTCCGCGGGGACCGGCGCGACCGAGCGCGCCAACCGCGAGGCGTTCGACCGCCGGAGGATCGTGCCCAGGATGCTGCGCGACGTCCCGGTCAGGGACCTCGCCGTCGAGCTGTTCGGCAGGACCTATCCCGCGCCGCTCGCCCTCGCCCCGATCGGGGTGCAGTCGATCGTGCACCCGGACGGCGAGATGGCCACCGCGAGGGCCGCCGCCTCGCTCGGCATTCCCACGGTGCTGAGCACCGCCGCGTCCCACACGCTGGAGGAGGTGGCCGAGGCCGACGGCCCCCGGTGGTACCAGCTCTACTGGCCGCACGACGACGAGGTCACGCTCAGCCTGCTCGACCGGGCCGCCAAGAACGGCTACGACACCCTGGTCGTCACCCTCGACACCTGGACCCTGGCCTGGCGCCCGCACGACCTCGACCACGCCTACCTGCCGTTCCTGCGCGGGACCGGCCTGGCGATCCCGCTGTCGGACCCGGTGTTCCGCGCCAGGCTGGCCCGCCCGGTCGAGGAGGACCTCGACGCGGCGATCATGCAGTGGGTGCCGATGTTCAACGGCCGCCCCCACACGTGGGACCAGCTGGCCCTGCTCCGCGACAACTGGGACGGGCCGATCGTCCTCAAGGGCGTCCAGCACGTGGACGACGCCCTGCGCGCCGCGGACGCGGGCATGGACGGCGTGGTCGTCTCCAACCACGGGGGCCGCCAGATCGACGGCGCCACGGCCTCGCTCGACGCGCTCCCCGCGATCGCGGCGGCCGTGGGCGACCGGATGACCGTGCTGTTCGACTCGGGCGTCCGCACCGGCTCCGACATCGTCAAGGCCCTCGCCCTCGGCGCGCGGGCCGTGCTCCTCGGCAGGCCGTACGTCTGGGGCCTGGCCGCGGGCGGTGAGGAGGGCGTGCGCCACGTGGTGCGCAGCCTGCTCGCCGAGCTCGATCTCACCCTCGGCCTGGCGGGCCACAGCCGCCCCGCCGATCTCGACCCTTCCGTCCTGGAGGCACCGTGAGCCTGTCCGACCTGCAGCCCGTTCCCAGCGACCAGCTCATCTTCCGGCTCCCGCAGAAGTTCGAGAGCGTGGAGGAGGAGCGCCGCCACCGCCGGGAACGCCTGGTCGCGGCGCTGCGGCTGTTCGGCGGGTTCGGCTTCGAGGAGGGGGTGGCCGGGCACATCACCGTCCGCGACCCCGAGCACACCGACCACTTCTGGGTGAACCCGTTCGGCATGTCGTTCAAGCACATCAAGGTCGGCGACCTGATCCTCGTCAACCACGAGGGCCAGGTGGTCGACGGCCGCCACCACGTCAACCAGGCCGCGTTCGCGATCCACTCGATGGTCCACCAGGCCAGGCCGGACGTGGTCGCCGCCGCGCACAGCCACTCGGTGTACGGCAAGGCGCTGTCGTCGCTCGGCACGCTCCTGGAACCGCTCACCCAGGACGCCTGCGCCTTCTACGAGGACCATGCCCTGTTCGACGACTACACCGGCGTCGTCCTGGAGACCGAGGAGGGCCGCCGCATCGCCCAGGCCCTCGGCTCCCACAAGGCGGTGATCCTGCGCAACCACGGGCTGCTGACGGTGGGCGACAGCGTGGACGCCGCCGCCTGGTGGTTCATCACGATGGAGCGTTCGTGCCAGGCCCAGCTCCTGGCCAAGGCCGCGGGGCCCACCGTCCAGATCACCCACGAGAACGCCAAGCTCACCCACGGCCAGATCGGCAACGACACGGTCGGCTGGATCAACTTCCAGCCCCTGTACGACCAGATCGTCGCCACCGAACCCGACCTGTTCGGCTGACGCCCCGCGCGGGCCCCGTACGGTTTCCCGTACGGGGCCCGCGCCCCGGTCACACCGGGACGGGCGCCTGTCCTCTCTCCTTCAGGGCGAGCAGGGCGACCGCGCCGAGCAGCAGGACGCTCCCGCACGCCGTCGCCGGGGTGAGCCGTTCGCCGAGCAGCAGGATCCCCAGGATCGCCGCGCCGACCGGCTCCACCAGGGAGATCACGGCGGCCGTCGTGGCGCGTACCGCGGCGAGGCCGGTGAAGAAGAGCCCGTAGGCCAGGGCCGTCGGCACCGTACCGAGATAGGCGACGACCGCCCAGGAGGCGAGCGGGTCACCGGAGGGCAGCAGCCCCTGGGCCCACGCGACGGGGAGCAGGCAGATCCCGCCGACGACGAAGCCGCCCGTCGCGGTGGCGTACGGCTCACCGGTGGAGGCCCGGTTGAGCAGGGTCACACCCGCGTACCCGGCCGCCGACAGCAGGGCCCACCCGATACCGGCCGCCGAGAAGGCCGCCCACCCGTCGCCGAGCGTCAGCACGGCCAGGCCGGTCAGGGCGATCGTGACCGCGCCCAGCCCGGTGGCGCCCAGGCGCTCGCCCAGCAGCAGCCGCCCGCCCGCGGCCACCAGGACGGGGGTGGCGCCTATCGTGACCACGGTGGCCACGGCCAGGCCCGATTCGGCGATCGCCGCGAAGTAGGCCGTCTGGTAGACGGCCATCGCCACGCCGGTGACCAGGACCCGCCCGAGCACCGGACTCCGCCAGGCGAGGCGGGCCGGCCGGAGGACGGCGAGCGGTCCGGCGGGCCGGGGCCCGCCGGGGGCCGGGTCCCATCCGGTGGGACGGGTCCGCCGAGCGATGGTGAGTGGTCCGGCGGGCCGGGGCCCGCCGAGGCCGAACAGGAGCCTGGCCAGCAGGAGCACGGCGGCTCCGGCGGCGAACCGCCAGAAGGAGACGGCGACGGGGCCGAGCCCGCCCGTCTGGTGGAGCAGCGCCGGCGGCGCCGCCGGTGCCCCAGGCGGTCGCCGCGATGGACACGTACAGCAGGCCCCGCCGTACGGAGACATGCGTCATGGAGATCTCTCCAGATGAGGTGGTCGTCGTCAGGTCGCACGTATGCGGACGGCAAGCACCCACCGGACCGCTCGGGTCCGGTCGTCAGGAGAGAGGGCCGCCCGCTAGGGGGCGGTCGGCGGGGAGACGATCAGGAACATGGAGTCACCCTAACCAGGCTCTCCTCACGGCGGCCACCACTTATCCCGGCCACCAGCCGTTCCGGCCCGCGCTCCGGTGCCCGAGCCGGTCCCGGTCCCGGTGCCCGGGCGGGCCCCGCGAACTGTTCCGGCAAACGTGACAGCAGCTGACAGGTATGGGCGCGACGATCGTTCCATGACCACGACAGCACAGCTTCTCGCCGTGAACATCGACTGCGCCGAGCCCAGGCGGCTGGCCGAGTTCTACGCGGCCGTCCTCGGTTACGAGATCCAGTACGCGGAGGACACCTACGCCGGTATCGGCGACGGCACGACGAGCGTCTACTTCCAGCAGAACCTCGACCGCAAGCCGGCCGCGTGGCCGGGGCCCGACAAGCAGTTCCATCTGGACGTCCGCGTGCCCGACCTGGAAGGGGCCGTCCGGGACTACCTGGAACTCGGAGCCACCCGGCCCGACTTCCAGCCCGGCGAGGGAAAGTGGGTCGTGCTCGCCGACCCCGAAGGGCACCTGTTCTGCGTCTGCCCGCCCAGCGGCCAGTGACCAGCGGCCAGTGACCAGCGGCCAGTGACCAGCGGCCAGTGACCAGCGGCCGGTGACCACCGGCCGCGCGGACACCTTAGGGCCGGGTGGCCGGCCGGGCTCCGCCGGGCACGGGGAGATCGCCGGCCGTGCGGACGCCCCGGACCCGGGCACCGTTCGCGCCCCGGCCCGGGGTGATCACCGGCCGTGCGGGTCCCGGGCAGGGTGCCCCCGTCCGGGGCCGTGGGGGGCGGGGCGGCGCGTTCCTCCGGATGACTGGACGATCCGGGAGGGATGCGCTGAAGTTGCCTTCCGGACTCTCTCCTCCCCGGAGGCGGCGGAGAGCCCGTTCTCCCTCGTCCGAGGCTCGTCCGAAGGCGGAGGCCCCCACCCCGAGGAGGATTGATGAGGCGGCACCCCCGGCGCGGGACGGTCGGCGTGATCTCACTCGTCGCGGCGGGGGCGGTGGCGACGGTCGCGCTGGTGGCGAGCCGGGCCGGGGCACCGGACCTGGCGGCCTACGTCCCCCTGCCCGGCCTGCTCGCCCTGGTGGCCGCGGTGCTCGCGGGGGTGGGCGCCGGGCTGACCCTGGCGCGTCCCCGGCGGGACGACCGCGCGGCACTGCGCGTCCTGTCCTGGTGGTGGGTCCTCGCCGGCGTCGTGCTCATCGTCGTGTCCATGTGGGGCGCCACGGCCGTCCTGCTGTTCCTCGCGGACACGGCGCCGGACGCCTCCAAGCGCGTCGAGATGCGCCTGGACGCGGTGAAGACCGGCCTGACCGTGGGTGCCGGGGCCGTGGGGCTGGTGGCGCTCCTCCTGGGCGTGCGCCGCCAGTGGCTCGGGGAGCGTACGCAGGCCTACCAGGAGTACGACGCCGGCGAGCGGCGCGTGACCGAGCTCTACACCAAGGCGGCCGACCAGCTCGGGCACGACAAGGCCGCCGTGCGCCTGGCCGGCCTGTACGCCCTGGAACGCGTCGCGCAGGACAATCCCGAACACCGCCAGACGGTCGTCGACGTGATCTGCGCCTATCTGCGGATGCCGCCCGCCCCGGCCGCGCCGGGGGAGGCGGAACCCGCCGGCCGGGAGGAGACCATCGACCCGCAGGAACTCCAGGTGCGCGCCACGGCCCAGGTGATCCTCAGGAACCACCTGCGCTGGAGCAGGTCCGAGCCGGTCAGGCCCGTCACGTTCTGGCCGGACATCGACGTCGACCTCACGGGCGCGTGGCTCGTGAAGCTGGGGTTCGTCGACTGCCGGATGCGCCGGGCCGGGTTCGGTGGAGCCAGGTTCGAGGGGTTCGCCCGCTTCGACAGGGCCGTCTTCGAGGGCGTGGCGGTGTTCGGGGGAGCGGTCTTCAGCGGCAGGGCGGCCTGGGGGGAGGCCAACTACAAGGCGGGCTTCGAGGGCGCGGTGTTCAAGGACGAGGCCGCGTTCCGGCAGGCGGTGTTCGCCCTCCGGGCGGATTTCAGGGGGGTCACGTTCGAGCGGGAGGCGTTCTTCAACCGGGCCGTCTTCAGGGACCGGGCTCTCTTCCGCGGGACCACCTTCGAGGGGATCGTGCTCTTCGGCGACGCCGTGTTCGAGGACGAGGCGGTCTTCCGTCAGGCCACTTTCGCGGGAGGGACGTCCTTCGGCGAGGCCGTCTTCACGACCGCGCCCGCCTTCTGGGAGGCGACGGTACGGGAGGCTCCCGCCGGCCGGCGATCCTGGCCCGCCGGGTGGCGGGAGACCGCCCGCGATGACGGCTCCGGCACGGCGCATCTGGTCCGGGAGGTCCGCGAGAACCGGGAGAACCGGGGAAACCGTGGGAACCCCGACGACTCCCGGTCCGGCGATGACGGCCCCGGCACCCCGCATCTCGTCCTTGAGGGCACCGAGGGCACCGAGGACCTCGAGAACCCCGAGGGCCCCGAGGACCGTGCGGACTCCCGGCCCGGCGAGCCCGCCGCCCGGACCGGTGACGGCGGTCGGGGTGCCGACCGGATCCGGACCGATGACCGGGATGCCGGTCATGCCAGAGGTGCCGGTTCGTGAGGGTGTTTCCCGCCGGAGGGGGGCGTCGCTCTCGTCGGCACCGGCCGGACGACGCCTCGCCGCGTCTCGTACAGGCAGAAGAAGGTCCCTACCCGTTCGCCGTGCGCCTTAAGCTTGCGGGATGACCCGTGAATCGCTTCTTTCCGGATGCCCCGTCCGTTATGTGAGGTGGCGATGACCTGGGTCGGGATATCGATCGCCCTGGTCGGCGCGCTGGGATACGCCCTGGGAGCCGCGCTCCAGCAGTTCGAGGCGGTCTCCGAGGGCGCGTCGCTGAAGCTGATGAAGCGGCCCCGCTGGTGGCTCGGCGGCGTCATCGGTTTCACCGGGGCGTCCCTGCACGCCGTCGCCCTCAGCTTCGCGCCGCTGATCGCGGTGCAGCCGATCAGCGTGGCGACCCTGGTGTTCGCGGTGCCGCTGGCGGCGATGCTGCACGGCAGGCGCCCGCACAAGGCGGAGATCATCGGTTCGATCGCGGTGGCCGTCGGGCTGCTCGGGCTGCTGTTGCTCGTCCCCGCGCACCCCGTGAAACCCCACATGACGAACCAGGAGGCGCTGGGCTTCCTCGGCTGCGTCGGGCTGGTCGTGCTGGTGACCCATCTGCTGGCCCGGAAGATGACCGGCTCGGCCCACGCGCTCGCGTTGTCGGTCGGCGCGGGGGCGGTGACGGCCAGCGTCTCCACCTTCGTCCGGGTGGTGGGCGGCACCTTCGACGGCGACCTGAGCACGCTGCTCAACTGGTTCACGGTGGCGATTCCCGTGCTGCTCGTCTGCGCGGTGGTGCTGCTGCAGAAGACCTACGAGGTGGGTTACTTCGGCATCTCCTACGCCGCGGTCCAGATCGTCGACCCGATCACCTCGATCCTCGCGGGCGCGCTCCTGCTCGACGAGGCGGTGCCCAGCGGCTGGCTGAACGTGATCCCCGCCCTCGGCGCCGCCGCGCTGCTCGTCTGGGGGACGATCACCCTGGGACGGCTCTCCCCCGACCAGGGGGTTCCCGCCACGGTGCGCGAGAAGGCGGGCGTCGCGCGGTAGTCGCGAAACAGCGCGGGGCCAGGCGGGGTCAGGTGGAGGGCGGTGTCCAGCCGAACACCTCGTCCATCGCGCCGTTCACGCTCGCCGGGGCGAGCCGCCAGCTGAGCGCCATCATCGTGTCGCGCAGCCGTACGGCCAGCGGGTCGCGCAGCCGGGTGGCGCGGCAGACCGCCGCGGACCGGGCCACGATCCTGGACGTACGCTCCAGCCGCGCGGCGCTGTAGCCGGCCAGCACGTCGTTCCCGCCGGTCGGCCCGCCGCTTCCGGCCGGTGATACGCCGCTTCCGCCGTCCGCGCCGGTACCGCCGGTGAACCTCCCGCCGTCGCCGACCACGTGGGCCAGCACCACCGCGTCCTCGATCGCCTGGCAGGCGCCCTGACCCAGGTTGGGGGTCATGGCGTGCGCGGCGTCGCCCAGCAGGGCGACCCTGCCCCGGTGCATGGCGGGCAGCGGGGCGGCGAGGTGGTGGACGTCGTTCCTCAGGACCTTCTCCGGCGAGGCCGCGGCGAGCAGCTCCGGGATCGGGGAGTGCCAGTCTCCGAACAGCCGGCGCAGCTCGGCCAGCTGGTCCCCGCCACCGCCGCCCGCCGGGACGGTGTCGGTGGCGTAGCAGTAGGAGGTGCCCCCGGCCAGTGGCATGACGCCGAAGACCTTGCCCCGCCCCCAGCTCTCGTACGCCTGACCCGGGACGCCCTCGGCGGGGATGAGCACCCGCCAGCTGGTGACGCCCGCGTAGCGAGGGGCGGGATGGCCGGGGAACAGCGCCGACCTGACGGGAGAGTGGATGCCGTCGGCCGCCACCACCAGGTCCGCCTCCGCCGGCCCGTCGGGGAGGGTCACCAGGCCGCTCTCCGGGTCGACCTCCGAGACCTCGGTGTTCAGCCGGACCGTGCCGGGTTCGAGGTGGGAGGAGAGCACGTCGACCAGGTCCGCGCGGCGCAGCAGCACCACGGAGTCGCCGCCGTTGCGCGCCGAGGCGGCCTCCACGCTGGTCCTCACCAGCCACCTGCCGTCGGAGCGCCGGATGCCGCCGGCGCCCTGGACGGCCGACAGCTTGCGGATCTCGTCACCGGCCCCGATCGTGTCGAGCGCCTTGAGCGCGTTGGCGGCGACGGCCAGCCCCGAGCCGACCGGCTCCAGGGACGCCGCCCTCTCGAACACCGTCACGTCCCAGCCCCGCCGCTGGAGCGCCACCGCCGCCGTCAGCCCGCCGATGCCCGCTCCGATGACCACCGCACGTGCCATGACCTTCTCCTTTACTACGGATGTAGTGAAGGTTACTACGCCTGTAGTCGAACTACAAATGTAGTATCGAAGGGTGAAGTCCCAACGCGCGGAGCTCGTCGCCGACACCGCCATCGCCCTGCTGGCGGATCGGGGAATGCGCGGCCTGACCCATCGAGCCGTGGACGAGGCGGCGGGTCTGCCGCCGGGGTCGACCTCCAACCTGGCCCGCACCCGGTCCGCGCTCCTGGAGCTGACCCTCGCGCGGCTCACCCAGCTGGAGTCGGCCGCGTTCGCGCCGATCCTCGAGCCTCCGGCGCCGGACGTGGTCGAAGCCCTCGCCGAGATGACGGCCCAGGCGCTCTGGACGCAGCTGACCGTCGGCCGCCGCCGGACGGTCGCCCGCTACGAGCTGGCCCTCGAGGCCACCCGCCGCCCCGAGCTGCGCAGGATCTACGACAGGGCGGGTGAGCGCTTCCGCGCCCCCGTGGTCGCGATCCTCTCCGCCGCGGGATCGTCCGACCCGGTACGGCACGGACGCCAGATCATCGCCTTCAGCGAGGGAGTGATCTTCGACGCCGTCGTCGGCGCCGGAGCGGAACCGACCCTGGAGGACCTCCGGCTGGGGGTCAGGGAACTCCTGCGCGGCATGCTCGGCCGTGAGGGACCGTAGGTCACGAACCGCCGGGCAGGCCGGTGAGGCGGGCGCGGTGGGCCGGCCACTCGTCGTCGAGGATGCTGAAGTAGGCGGTGTCGCGCCAGGTGCCGTCGGCACGGCGGCGCTGGCGGCGCAGGGTGCCCTCGGCGACGCCGCCGAGGCGCCTGATCGCGTCCTGCGAGCGGACGTTCAGGTTGTCGGTCTTGAGCTGGACCCGGTTCACGCCGAGCTTGTCGAAGGCGTGGTCGATCAGCAGGACCTTGCACTCGGTGTTCACCGCGGAGCGCCACACGGACCTGCCGTACCAGGTCCAGCCGATCTCGATGCTGTCGGCGTATCCGGGGGTGTCGATGTAGGTGGTCCAGCCGACCGCGCGGCCGGTCTCCCTCAGGATCACCGCGAACGGCACGTGGTCCGGCGTCTCGATCAGCCGTACCGCGATCTCCGTCAGCTCGGCCTCGGTGCGCGGGGTCGGGGCGGGCATCCAGCGCCACACCTCGTCGTCGCCGCCACCGGCCAGGAACAGATCGGGGAGGTGGTCGCCGGTCAGCGGCTCCAGCCGTACGGTCTCGCCTTCGAGGACGACGGGAACGGGCATCTTCGCGGTCATGGAGACGACCCTAGAACCTGCGGCGGACCTGCTCGAAGGTCCACTCAGGGGGTGTTCCCGGGGACCACTCGGCGCTCGAACTGCGCGAGCCTGCGTCCCGCCGCGGAGTCCTCGATCAGCCGGATGAGACGCTTCTCCCTCGTCTCGGGCCGCTTCGCGGTGGTCACCCAGTGCAGAGCGGTCCTGCGGTAGCCGGGCGGCTGGCTCTGGAACCACTCCCACGCCGCCGTCTCCGCCCGGAAGCGGCGCTCCTGCTCCTCGTCCAGCGCGGCGTCCTCGGTCCGCTCGTGGGAGTAGATCACCGAGTTGTCCTCGGTCCGCTGCTCGAAGGCGAGCAGGCCCGCGGGACGCATCAGGCCGCGCTCGGTCAGTTCGGCGACCTTGGCGATGTTGACCGCGCTCCACGTGCTGCGCGCCTTGCGCGGCGTGAAGCGGATGCTGTAGCTCTCGGCGTTCACGGTCCTGCGGACGCCGTCGATCCAGCCGAAGCACAGGGCCTGCTCGACGGACTCGGGCCAGGTCATGCTCGGGCGGCCGGTGCCCTTCTTGAAGAAGCCCACCAGCAGTTCCCTCTCGGTCTCGTGGTGCGCCTCCAGCCAGGCGCGGAACTCCTCGGGGGTGGCGAAGAAGGCGGGGTCCATGGGGTCGAGCATAGAGGGCCTGTCGACAGACATACCGTCCGGTCGGTACCCTCACGGGAGACCGTGAGGAGGGGCCATGGATTTCGCGTTCGACGCCGAGACCGAGGAACTGCGGGGACGACTGCTCGGCTTCATGGACGAGTGCGTGTATCCGGCGGAGGAGGCCTTCGAGGCCCAGGCCGCCGAGAGCGGGTGGGCCACTCCACCGCTGATGGAGGATCTCAAGCAGGAGGCGCGCAGGCGAGGTCTATGGAACCTGTTCCTGCCGGGCGAGCACGGCGCCGGCCTGACGAACCTGCGGTACGCGCCGCTGGCCGAGATCATGGGCCGCTCGCCGAGGATCGCCCCGACCGCGACCAACTGCGCCGCCCCCGACACCGGCAACATGGAGGTCCTCTCCATGTTCGGCAGCGAGTGGCAGCGCAAGGAGTGGCTGGAACCGCTGCTGCGTGGCGAGATCCGGTCGGCGTTCGCGATGACCGAGCCCGACACCGCGTCCTCCGACGCCACGAACATCGCGCTGTCGATCGTCAGGGACGGCTCCGAGTACGTCGTCAACGGCCGCAAGTGGTTCGCCTCCGGCGCGATGAACCCCAACTGCAAGATCTTCATCGTGATGGGCAAGACCGACCCCGAGGCGTCCTCGCACCGGCAGCAGTCGATGATCCTGATGCCGCGCGACACGCCCGGCATGCACGTCAGGCGGGGCATGCACGTCTTCGGCTACTCCGACTCCGACCACGGCGGGCACGCCGAGATCGTGTTCGAGGACGCCAGGGTGCCGGTCGACAACCTGATCGGCGAGGAGGGCGGCGGCTTCGCGATCGCCCAGGCCCGCCTCGGGCCCGGCCGTATCCACCACTGCATGCGGCTGATCGGGATGGCCGAGCGGGCCGTCGAGATGATGTGCGTCCGGACCCTGTCGCGGAACGCGTTCGGCAAGCCGATCGCCCAGCAGGGTGTCGTCCAGGACTGGATCGCCGAGTCGCGGGTGAGGATCGAGCAACTCCGCCTGCTCGTGCTGAAGACCGCCTGGCTGATGGACACCGTGGGCAACCGGGGCGCCCACGCCGAGATCCAGGCCATCAAGATCGCCACACCGCGCGACGTGGAGTGGATCCTGGACAAGGCGATCCAGTCCCACGGCGCCGGAGGCGTCAGCCAGGACTTCCCGCTGGCCGGCCTCTGGGCGGGCGCCCGCTCGCTGCGGCTCGCCGACGGGCCCGACGAGGTCCACAAGCGCTCCCTGGCCTACCGGGAGCTTAAAAAGCATATGTGACCCGGCGTCGCTCCGGCCATCCCGTACACCCGGGGCGGCGCGGGGGCCGGGGCGCCCCGGAGGCGCGGGGCGCGCGAACCGACGACGGCCGGCTGACGGCCGACGAGGCTCGACGAAGGTCGACGAAGGTCGACGAGGATCGATGGAGATCGACGAAGGGAGCGTCCGTGGCGCTGGACGAGAAGGCGGTCAGGGAGCGCGCTGCCGCGTTCCTGGCCGGGCACGACCCCGCCGGGGACCGGCTGGAGTTCCTGCGGGCCAGGTTCGACGCCGGGCTGGCCTGGGTGCACTTCCCCGAAGGGCTCGGCGGGCTCGGAGCGGCGCGCGAGCTGCAGGGCGTCGTGGAGCGCGAGCTGGAGGGGACGCCGCAGATCAATCCCGGGCTGCAGACGATCGGGCTGGGGATGGCGGCGCCCACGATCCTGACGTTCGGCACCGACGAGCAGCGCAGGCGGTTCCTGCGCCCGCTGTGGACGGGCGAGGAGATCTGGTGCCAGCTCTTCAGCGAGCCCGGCGCCGGTTCCGACCTGGCCACGCTCGGCACCCGCGCGGTCAGGGACGGCGACGAGTGGGTGGTGGACGGGCAGAAGGTGTGGACCTCCGGCGCCCACCACTCCCGCTGGGCGATCCTGGTCGCCAGGACCGACGCGGACGTGCCCAAGCATCGGGGGCTCACCTACTTCGTGTGCGACATGCACGCCCCCGGGGTCGAGGTCAGGCCGCTGCGGCAGATCACCGGCGAGGCCGAGTTCAACGAGGTCTTCCTCACCGGCGTACGGCTCGGTGACGACCTGCGGCTGGGGGAGGTCGGTGACGGCTGGCGGGTCGCGCAGACCACGCTCATGAACGAGCGGGTCGCCATCGGCGGTGCGCCGGTCCGGCGGGGCGGCGGCGTGGTCGGCCTGGTCGCCGACACCTGGCGCTCCCGGCCCGAGGCGCGCACCCACGACCTGCACCAGCGCCTGCTGCGCCTGTGGGTGGAGGCGGAGGTGACCCGCCTGGCCGGTACGCGCCTGCGTGAGCAGCTCTCCGCCGGGCAGCCGGGACCCGAGGGCTCCGGCATGAAGCTCGCCTTCGCCGACCTCAACCAGGCCCTGTCGGGGCTGGACGTGGAGCTGCGCGGGGAGGAGGGCCTGGTCTACGACGACTGGACCTTCCGCCGCTCCGACACCGTCGACTTCTTCGGCCGGGGCCCCGGATACCGCTACCTCCGCGCCAAGGGCAACTCCATCGAGGGCGGCACCTCGGAGATCCTGCGCAACATCATCGCCGAGCGCGTGCTCGGCCTCCCCTCGGAACCCCGCGTCGACAAGGACGTGCCCTGGAAGGACCTCCCGCGATGAGACGGAGCGAATCCGACGCAGTGAGCGGAGTGGGTCGCGAGGGACGAGCGGGCCGCGTAGTGAACGAGGAGTGGTGAGCGACCGATGACACTGCTGTACACCGAAGTCGAAGAGGAGCTCAGGGCCTCTGTGCGGGATCTTCTCGCGGACCGCTGCGGGGCCGACGCCGTGCTGAGGCGTGCCGAGTCCGAGGCGCCGTACGACATGGACCTGTGGAAGACGCTGTCCCGGGACATCGGGGTGGCGGGCCTGCTGGTGCCGGAGGAGTACGGCGGGGCGGGGGCGTCGGCGCGGGAGGTCGCGGTGGTGCTGGAGGAGCTGGGGCGGGCGGTGGCGCCGCTGCCTTTCCTCACCAGCTCGGTGCTCGCCACGAAGGCCCTGCTGCAGGTCGGCGAGGAGGACCTGATCCAGGAACTCGCCTCGGGGGAGACGACGGCGGCGCTCGCGGTGTCGCTGGCCGCCTCGCCGTACCGGCCGCTGCCGGAGACCGTCACCGTCACGGACGGCGGGGCGCTGAACGGGGAGATCACGGCGGTGGCCGGCGCGGACGTGGCGGACGTGCTGCTCGTGCCCGTCGGGACGGCGCTCTACCAGGTGGAGGCGGCGAATGTCCGGATCGACGTGGTGCCGTCGCTCGACCTGACGCGGCCGGTCGCCACCGTCACGTTCTCGGACACCCCCGGTCATGCGATCGGCAGGCTCGACGTGCGGAGGGTGCTGAACTTCGGCGCGGGCCTGCTCGCCTCCGAACAGCTCGGGGTCGCCGAGTGGTGTCTGAGCACGACGCTCTCCTACATCAAGGAGCGCCACCAGTTCGCCCGGCCGGTCGGCTCCTTCCAGGCGATCAAGCACCGGATGGCCGACCTCTGGCTGGACGTGGTGCGGGCCCGCGCCGCCGCGAGGAACGCGGCCGACCTGCTGGCCGCGGACCCGGGCGCGTCCGATGCGGGGGAGGCGGCCAGGGACCGCGAGCTGGCGGCGGCGGTGGCCGCGTCGTGGTGCTCGGAGGTGGCGGTGCACGTCGCCGAGGAGAGCGTCCAGCTCCACGGGGGGATCGGGATGACCTGGGAGCACCCGGTGCACCTGTATCTCAAGCGCGCCAAGTCCGCCGAGATCGCGCTCGGCACCCCCGGTGCCCACCGGGAGGCCGTGGCGGCCCTCGCGGACCTGCCCGGTCCCGCCTGACGCCTGACCGCGTGCCGACACGATGACCCCCGGCTCCGTGCCGGGGGTCGTCGTGCTGTCAGACCGTGAAGCTCATCGCGCTGCCACGCCGTGGAACAGGGTGTCGATGATCCGGGCGGCGAGCGCGTCGGGGTCGGGCTTACCGGATTCGCCGGGCCTGTCCCAGGTGGGGCCGCACGCGGTCTCGTTGAGCAGGGCCAGGTAGACCTGGCGGGTCCAGAGAAGGTCGGTGCCCGGGGGGAGCAGCCCGGTCTCCCGGGCGCGCAGGAACAGCGCGTCGCACCTGTCCATGGTCTCGGCCTGGATGCTCGCGGCCTCCTCGCCGAGCGGGTTGACGTGGCTGAGGGCGAACCGCCAGCGGGACTTGATGTGGAGCACGTTCGTGGTGGCCTGGTGCAGCGCGACCAGCGGGGGAGCGGTGTGCGGCCTGGCCGCTTCGACGGCCGCGCTGATCTCCCGCCACGCGGCGGTCGTCATGATCTCGACGAGGGCCTCCCGGCTGGCGAACCGCCGGTGAACGGTGGTCCTGGCCACCCCGGCAGCCTCCGCGATCTGCTCCATCGTCGCGCCCGGATTCTCGCCGAGCAGCTGCTCGGCCGCCTCCATGATCGCCCGGATGCTGCGCTCGGCGTCCGCTCGCAGCGGGCGGCCCTTCGTCTCCATAGGCAGATGCTACAGGAATGACCCCGCTAAAATCTTTAGTGGTACACGAGTGTTGCAGATAATCGACAAGCTGCTACTTTCGAGGAGTGTCAGGACATCGAAAGGAAGATCGTGATGAGTAAGACGGCTTTGGTGACCGGTGCCTCCTCGGGCCTCGGCATGGAGTTCGCCCGACGGCTCGCCGCCCGCGGGGACGACCTCGTGCTGGTCGCCCGTTCGGTCGACAGGTTGGAGAAACTCGCCGATGAGCTGCGGAGTTCGTACGGCGTGCGGGCCGAGGTGGTCGGCCAGGACCTCGCGGCGCCGGACGCCGCGTCGCGGGTGGCGGAAGAGGTGGCCGCCCGGGGGATGACCGTCGACCTGCTCGTCAACAACGCGGGCTTCGGTACGGCCGGCCGGTTCGCCGAGATCCCCGCCGAGCGGGATCAGGACCAGCTGATGGTCAACGTCGTGTCCATGGCGGGTCTGACGCACGCGTTCGTCCCGGGCATGGTCGAGCGCGGCGGGGGCGCGGTCGTCAACGTGGGATCCACCGCGGGCTTCCAGCCCACGCCCTACTTCGCGACCTACAGCGGGTCCAAGGCGTTCGTGCTCACCTTCAGCCTCGCCCTGTGGAGCGAATTCCGGGGCAGGGGGGTGAAGGTGCTGGCGCTCTGCCCGGGGCCGGTCCAGACGGGGTTCTTCGACGCGCTCGGCACGGACGACGCGAAGATCGGCGCGCAGGAGCTGACGCCGGAGGCCGTCGTCGGGGCCGCCCTGCGCGCGCTCGAGCGCGACCGGGGCTACGTGATCCCCGGGGTGGGCAACTCCGTCTCGACCCGGTTGCTGGCCAAGTTGCCGCGCAGGCTCGTCGCCCTGCTCGGGCGGAGGGTCACGCGGGGGGTGCTGGCCGATCCGGTCGCAGCGAGGTGAGCAGCAGGTCGGCGAAGTGCGCCCCCAGCTCGGGACCGGAGAGCGCGCCCTCCGCGCTGTACCAGGTGCCCAGGTGGTGGACGGAGCCGAAGAAGAAGTCGACGACGATGTCCGCGGGGACGTCGCTCCTGAAGGTGCCCTCGCGCTGCCCCTCGGTCACCAGGTCGCGGAAGCGCTCGTGATAGTTGCGCCGCTCGGCGCGGACGACCTTGCGGGTGTCGGGCGCGAGCAGGTGCATCGAGCGGAAGAAGATCTTGGAGTCGTCCAGGTTCTCCACCGTGGTCGTCACGACGTCCGCGGCGGCGGAGTGCAGGCGTGAGGCCACCGGCCCCGGGCCGTCGGCGAAGTGGGTCAGCCGCTCCATCTGCAGGCGCAGCACGCGCCCGTAGATCTCGTGGAGCAGGTCGTCCTTGGAGTCGAAGTAGTGGTACATGGCGCCCTTGGTGACGCCGGCCGCCGAGACGACCTCCTGCACCGACGTACTCTCGAAGCCTCGCTCGGCGAACAGGCGTGTGGCCTCGCTGAGCAGGCGTTGCCGTACCGGCTCCTGGTCCTGAGTCATGCGTCCCCCATGGTGTGGTGAGGGAAAGCATACCGACTGGTCGGTTGCGCCGCTGGTGGCTGGCGAATGTGTGTTACTTGCGTCACCTTCGCGATCCAGGGATAGCTGGAGCCCCCGATCGGGTATTTCATAGTCTAAGGATCTTCAGCGTGGCAGGTCCCCCCTCCCGTCCTTCCCGACCGTTCTAGCCATGGGGGTTCGCTATGCCGGGCGGATCTATCTACGTGACGCCAGTCGACCAGGTTCACGGCCTGTCGCCGCAGGTCATGTACGAGCAGTTCTGGATCAAGGAAGCCGCCCAGCGCAGGAAGATGCGCGCGGTCAAGGCGGTGGTCGGCCTGGCGGTGGGAGTCGCGCTCGCCTACCGGTTCAACCTGTCGCCGCCGATCCTCGGGCTGCTGGGCGCTCTGCTCGTCGCCGCCGGGGACGCGTTCCTGACCTGGCGGGAGTACGACGCCACCGCCGTCTGGCGCGGCAGGCGCCGGGGCGAGACCATCACCGGCAAGCTGCTCCGCCGCAAGCTGCGCAAGGACGGCTACCACATCCTCGAAGGCCGCGCCGTCCCGGGCAAGGCCTCGGTCGACCACCTCGTCATCGGCCCCGGTGGGGTCTGGGTGGTGGACAACGAGGCATGGGACCCCGACACCGAGATCGCCCGGTACGGCGACCGGTTGTTCCTGGGTGAGAAGTACGGCACGAAGGTGGCCAAGGCACTCGTCGAGGTCTCGGAGTCGCTGGCCGAAATCCTCTCCCGCGAGTCGGGCATCCCCGTCACCATCGAGCCCCTGATCGCCGTGCACGGCGGGGAGATCAGGCGGTCGGTCACCGCGGAGGGGATCACCCTTCTCAAGCCCCGCCTGGTCGCGCGCTGGATCCAGAAGGGGCCACGGGCCGACTTCGACGACGCCCAGGTGGAGGTCCTCGTCAGGACCGCCGCCCGGGTGCTGCGCCGCATGAGCTGACCGCGCCCGCCGCCCTTTTCTCAGACGAGCTCCTCGATGAAGGCCGCCAGCTGCGCGGCGTTCCGGCACTCGTACATCGGCACGATCCCGCCGTACGCCGTCGCCAGCGAGTCGCCGCTGTCCCACTGGGCGGTCGGCTCCGGGTTGAGCCAGTAGGCGTGCCGGGCACCCCCGGCCAGGCGCCTCAGCGTCTCCAGCGCGGGCGGCTGGTAGTTGGACCGGGCGTCGCCCAGGATCAGCAGGGACGTCTTCGGCCCGATGGCGTCGCCGTACCGTTCGGCGAACCGCTCCAGCGCGTGGCCGTAGTCGGTCCGGCCGAACCGCACCATGTCGGCCTCCTTCGTCAGCCGGGTCATCGCCTCCACCACGTCGGCGCCCGGTACGAAGAACCGGGTGATCTCGTCCACGGTGTCCACGAACCCGAACGCGCGGACCTTGGTGAACTGCTCGCGCAGCGCGTACGTCAGCAGCAGGGTGAAGTGCGCGAAGGAGGCGACCGAGTCGCTGGTGTCGCACAGGACGACCAGTTCGGGCCTGTGCGGGCGGCGCGGCCTGTTGAAGGTGGTGAGCGGCACCCCGCCGCTGGACAGCGAGGCCCGTAGGGTCCTGCGGAAGTCGAGGCGGCCACGGTGGCCGAGCCGGTGCTTGACGGTCAGCCGGGCGGCGAGGCGGCGGGCGAGCGGGTGGACCTCCCGGCGGAGCCTGGCCAGATCGGCCTTGGTGATCCGCAGGAAGTCGAGCTGTTCGAGCGGCGGGCGCACCGCGGAGCGGGCGATCCGCTCGATCCCGGAGTCCTCGGCGATCCGGCGGCGCACGTCGGCGGAGACGGCGTCCTCGAAGCGCCTGGTGTTCTCGCCGATCCGCTGCCGGGCGACCCTCTCCGCCAGCCCGCCGCGCTCCCGGCCCGCGAGGACCTCGGCGAGCAGCCGCGCCATGAGCGTCTCGGGAGAGAGCTCCCGCATCACCGGGTAGGAGAACCAGTTCTGCCTGCCGGGGCCCGCGGGCCGGCGGCCGAAGCGCTCCACCATCGCCCGCGCGAACTCGTTCATCCCCTCGGCGCCCAGCAGCAGCCCGGCCAGCCGGTCGCGCAGCTCGGAGACCTCGGCGGTCTCCGGGTCCGGCAGGCCCGGCAGGCCTGGCAGGTCCGGATGGGCCGCGCGCGGCGCCTGCAGTCCGGTCGTCGAGGCGGGGAACCACAGGTCGAACAGCGTGTCGAAGCCCGGCCGGTGCGAGGGCCGCTTGACCAGCGTCGCGGCGTACGCGGCCCGCAGCGACTCCCGCTCGGCCAGGTCGATCACCGCCAGCGCCCTGGCCGCGTCCAGGCCCTCGGCCGGCGAAACCGGCAGCCCGGCCTCGCGCAGCGCGTGCACGAACCCCACGTGCCGGTCGAGCAGGCTCACCTCCGGCCTCCCTTCCCGTGGACCGGGCCCGTCACAGGGCCAGTTCCTTGCGCGCCCGGGTCTGGTCGGAGGCGTGCTTGAGGACGACGCCGAGGGTGGCTCCGATCGCCGCCTCGTCGAGCTCGGTCCTGCCCAGCGCGATCAGGGTGTTGGCCCAGTCGATCGTCTCGGCGATCGAGGGCGACTTCTTCAGCTCCAGGGCGCGCAGGGTGGCGACCGTGCGGGCGAGCTGCTCGGCCAGGCTCGCCTCGATCGCGGGCACCTGGGCCAGCACGATGTCGCGCTCGCGCTCCGGCGTCGGGTACTCCAGGTGCAGGTAGAGGCAGCGCCGCTTCAGTGCCTCGGAGAGCTCGCGGGTCGCGTTGGAGGTCAGCACCACGTACGGCTTCCGCACGGCGGCGATCGTGCCGAGCTCGGGGATCGTGACCTGGTAGTCGGACAGGATCTCCAGCAGCAGTCCCTCCACCTCGACGTCGGCCTTGTCGATCTCGTCGATCAGCAGGACCACCGGCGTCTCCGACCGGATCGCCGCGAGCAGCGGCCGCTCCAGCAGGAACTCCTCGGTGAAGATGTCGTCATGCGTGGCGTCCCAGTCCTCGCCCTGCCCGGCCTGGATGCGCAGCAGCTGCTTCTTGTAGTTCCACTCGTACAGCGCCCTGGCCTCGTCCAGCCCCTCGTAGCACTGCAACCTGACCAGCCGGGCCCCGGTCGTCGCCGCCACGGCCTTGGCGAGCTGGGTCTTGCCCACCCCCGCGGGCCCCTCGGCGAGCAGTGGTTTGCCGAGCGCTCCGGCCAGGAAGACCGAGGTCGAGATGGAGGCGTCGGGGAGGTAGTCGACGGCGTCGAGCCGCTCGCCGGCGTCGCTCGGTGAGGCGAACCACATATGTGCTCCCAGTACAGGACCGAATGTTGTTCTAGCTTAGCCGGTGATCGTCTCCGCCCCGCGATCGCCTTCGGCCGGCGGCGGTCGCCGATTTCGAAGCGCCGCCCGATGTGCGCTATTCTTCAAGGGCTTCAAGCGCCGCTAGCTCAGTTGGTTAGAGCAGCTGACTCTTAATCAGCGGGTCCGGGGTTCGAGTCCCTGGCGGCGCACAGCACGTCCGACCAGCGCACCGGCGATTTTCGCAGGTGCGCTGTTGGCGTTTCTGGCGTCTCGTTCCCGCATGGGCTCGTCGCCCGTGTCGGCTCCAACGCCGCCACGCCGATAGGACGATCACCGGCAACCATCGTGAGGCGTCCGGTCATGCCGGAGGCGGGGCTAGGGTGCGGTGTCATGGATGCTGCCGATCTTGACTATCGGGTCCGGACGCTCTCCGGTTGTATTCCCCCGGACCTGGTCTCCCGGCTGGTCGAACTCGGTCACGTGGGGGAGGTCGAGTTCCATGCCGGGCGTGGGGAGTGGTTCTGCGCACGGGAGTGGGCCCGGCTGCTCACGGAGCGAGGCCGGCGCCGGACGCACCGAGGAGACGGTCGCCCTCCTCGAACGGCACCCGGACGCCGACAGCGGCCTCCTGGCCCGTCACCTCATAGAGCTCGGCCGCGTCAAGGACGCCGTGGCGGTCCTCCAGCGCAGGCCCGAGCCCCCGGAGGACGAGACCTTCTGGGCCGGCACGGCCGGAACGCTCGTCGACGAACCCCCGTTCTGAGGACAGGGGAACGTCCGGCGGGGATGCTCACAGGCGTCTCCGGGTTCGGGTGCGCTCGTACGCGACCGTCCGGCGCGGCGTCCGTGCACGGATGGCCGGACGGTTCCACGGATGCCGGCACCCCCGAGTGCCGCCGGGGCGGTGCGGGGGCACGCGGGGCGGCCACCCGCTACTTGGCGCCGCAGAGGGCGTCGTCGGTGACCTTGATGACCTTCAGGGCTCCGGCCTCGGTGCCGGGCAGGGCGGTCACCGCGACCGCGACCGCCCGGCCGTCGGTGGTGGCGGCGTTGCGGGTCTCGTAGCCGTCGATGTCGCCGCCGTGGCCCCACGCGGCGTCGCCGCAGTTCAGCTTCATCTTGACCACGCCGAGCCCGTACCGCCATCCCTCGGGGAACCCGGGGGCCTTGACCGTCTTCTTCATCTCCGCCAGCTGCGCGGGCTTGAGCAGCTTGCCGTCCAGGAGGGCGAGGAAGAAGGTATTGAGGTCGTTCGGGGTGCCGATGAGCTGGCCGGCCGCGCCACCCCAGGACGGGTCCATCGTGGTGATGTCGACGAACTCGCCCCTGGGCTTCCTGACCGTGTAGCCGCGGGGGTGCGGGCCCTTGACGGTCTGGTCGCCGACGCCCGGCCAGTAGGTGTCACGCAACCCGGCACGGTCGATGACCCGCCTGGTGACCTCTTCGGCGATCGGCCGGCCGGTGACCTTCTGCACGACCAGGCCGAGCAGCAGGTAGCCGGTGTTGCTGTACTCCCAGCCCTTGCCCGGCCTGAACGACGCCTTGTGCCGCAGCGCCACGTCGATCATGTCCCTGGGCTCGACATAGCGGTGCTGGATCTTGAAGAAGTCCTGATGCATGTAGCGGGTGTAGTTGGGCAGGCCGCTGGTGTGCTGGAGGAGCCGGCGGATCGTGATCTCACGGCCGTCGCCGGCCTTGCCGCGGACCAGCCCGGGAAGGTACTTCTCGACCGGTCCGTCCAGCTTGATCTTCCCCTCGCCGACGAGCTGCAGCACGACGGTGGCGACGAACGTCTTGGTGTTGCTGCCAATGCGCACCCGGCCGTCGACCGGCACCTCCTCCCGCGTCTCCAGGTCGCCGACGCCCGCGGTGTAGCCGGTGACGCGCCCGTCGATGTCACGCACCGAGGCCAGCGCGCCGGGGAACTCCTTGCCGATCAACCCGTCGAGTGACTTCTGCACACCGTCGTCGAAACCGGCGGCCGTGGATGCCGAGGCCGACGCCGCGACCGGGGCGGCGGCGGCGCCGACGGCGATCATCGTGGCGAGCCCGCAGACGAGGAGGCGGGAGCGGGGGGAGGAGAGCTTGTACATCGGAACTCCTTGTTCGAGGGTCACTTGCCGACCCCTGAAGCATGTCGCGGGGGAGATCATCACTTCGATCCCGCGAGCTGGAGACTCCTGGTACAGCTGGTGCTACCTCGATCGTCAGGTGACGGGCAGGTGGTCGAGGTAGCCCCGGAGGTTGCGGCGGGTCTCGGTCACCGAGTCCCCGGCGAACTTCTCCGCCACCGCGTCCGCCAGGACGAGCGCGACCATCGCCTCGGCCACGATCCCGGCCGCCGGGACCGCGCACACGTCCGACCGCTGGTGGTGGGCCCGCGCCGGGGCGCCGGTGGTGACGTCCACGGTGGCCAGGGCCCGGGGCACGGTCGCGATCGGCTTCATCGCCGCCCGCACCCGCAGCGGTTCGCCGGTGCTCAGACCGCCCTCGGTCCCGCCGGAACGCCCCGAAGCCCGCCTGACGCCCTCGCTCGTCGGCACGATCTCGTCGTGCGCCCTCGACCCCGGCGTACGGGCCAGCTCGAAGCCGTCCCCGACCTCGACGCCCTTGATCGCCTGGATACCCATCAGGGCGCACGCCAGCCGCGCGTCGAGGCGCCTGTCCCAGTGCACGTGGGAGCCGAGCCCCACGGGGACCCCGTAGGCGAGGACCTCGACCACGCCGCCGAGCGTGTCACCGTCCCGGTGGGCCTGTTCGATCTCGGCGACCATCGCCTTGCTCGCGTCCGCGTCCAGGCAGCGCACCGGATCGGCGTCCAGTCTCCCGGCGTCCCCGGGGGTGGGGAGGATCCCGCCCGGGGCCCTGGCGGAGGCCAGTTCCACGACGTGCGAGACGAGCTCGATCCCGGCCGTCTCCCGCAGGTAGGAACGGGCCACCGCGCCCAGCGCGACCCGCGCCGCCGTCTCCCGCGCGCTGGCCCGCTCCAGGATCGGCCTGGCCTCGTCGAAACCGTACTTCTGCATGCCCGCCAGGTCCGCGTGGCCGGGCCGGGGCCGGGTCAGGGGAGCGTTGCGGGCCAGTCCCTCCAGCGCCTCGGGGGCGACCGGGTCGGCCGCCATGACCTGCTCCCACCTGGCCCACTCGGTGTTGCCCACCATGATCGCGACCGGTGAGCCCAGGGTCAGCCCGTGCCGTACGCCGCCGAGGACGGTCACCTCGTCCCGCTCGAACCTCATCCGCGCGCCCCGGCCGTACCCCAGCCGCCGCCTGGCGAGCGCGTCGGCCAGCATCCCGGTGGTGACCGGCACACCGGCGGGCAGCCCCTCCAGGGTCGCCACCAGGGCGGGTCCGTGGGATTCCCCGGCGGTCAGCCAGCGCAGCCTGCTCATCGGGACGCTCCCGCGCTGAGGCTGAGAGCGCGGCCGAAGTCGCGGGCGCCGTGCAGCCAGGCCACCCTGTCGTGCAGGTCGTCCACGGTGAGGGAGGACAGCATCTCGTTGCGCGCCCGCGCCTCGGCGCCCGCCGGGTGGTAGAGCCGCGTCCCCAGCTCGCGGGCCACCAGCTGGGTCCTCGCCGCGCGCTCGCGCCGTTCGGCGTTGTACTTCTCCAGGCGCTGCGGGATCGCGTCCTCGTCCCAGTCGAGCAGCCTGCCGATCACCACCGCGTCCTCGAGGGCCATGCACGCGCCCTGGGCGGCGTACTGCAGCATCGGGTGCGCGGCGTCGCCGAGCAGGGCGACCCGCCCGTCGGTCCAGCGGTCGACCGGGTCGCGGTCGCACAGGACCCAGGTCCTCCACTCCTCGCCCAGTTCCAGCAGGTCGCGGGCCGTGTCGCTCAGGCCGGGGAACTCGCCCAGCACGCGGGACCCGTCCACGGGCTCGCCGGCGACCTCCTCGCGGGCGCCGTCGTCCCGGGTGGCGGCCAGGTTCAGGAACCTGCCGCCGCCGATCGGGTAATGGACGAAGTGCCATTTCGGACCCGCCCAGAGGGTGACGGTGTTCCAGCGCAGCTCCTCGGGGACCTTCTCCATGGGGATGACCGAACGGTAGATGGTGTGCCCGGAGATCCGGGGCCCGCCGTCCCCGACGAGCTGCCGGCGGACGGCCGAGCGGATGCCGTCGGCCCCGACGAGGGCGGCGCCGGTGAACCGCTCTCCCGCGTCCGTGACGGCGGTGACACCGGCCGGGCCCTGCTCGTACCGGGTGACCTGCCGGCCGCCGAGCAGCTCGATGTCGCCGGACGCGCGGCAGGCGTCGAGCAGCGGCTGGTACAGGTCGCCCCGGTGGACCACCGCGTACGGGTTGCCGAACCGTCCCCGGTAGGCGCCGGTCAGCGGCATGCTGGCCACCCGCTCGCCCGTCGTGCCGTCCATGAAGCGCAGCTCGTCGATGAAGACCGCCCGGTCGCGCACGGCCTCGCCGACCCCGAGGCAGCCGAGCGCGTGGAAGGCGTTCGGCCCCAGCTGGATGCCGGCGCCCAGCTCGGCGAACGTGGCCTGGCGTTCCAGCACGGTCACCCGATGTCCCCGATCGGCGATGCCCAGCGCCGCCGCGAGGCCGCCGATGCCACCACCGGCGATGAGAATCTTCGCCATGTCCTCGTCATCCCTCCAGGGCCAGGCCACGGCCCGCCAGTTCGGCGATGTCGAAGATGCCCTCGGTGGTGGCCTCCACCTCGAAGACGGAGCGCTGGACGGGCGGGAATCCGATCAGTTCGGCGGCCCTGGCCGGCAGCGGAACCGCCGCGGCCTCCGCCGACTCCCAGAGCAACACGGCGCCCCAGCGGTCGCTCCTCCGGTCGGATATCCAGAACTTCAGGCGCAGCCCGGGAATCGTGGCGAACCGGTCCACCGCCTCGTCGCGCAGAAACGCGCGGAGCGATTCGACGGTCTGGTCCGAGTCCCGCAGATCCCACCAGACGACCGCGGCCTGCATACGCGTGACACCTCCGGAATTCGATTCTTCGTGCCGTTTTAGCGGGTGTTTTGTTTCCCGGGTGAACGGCCATTCTTCGGTTGTCATCTAGTACGGTAATCCCCAGCTCAGGGCGGTACAACGGGCCGGTGATAAGACATTCTTCTCATGATGCGAACAATAAGAAACAGTGATCGTAAAAGGTTTCAAGCGGGAATGAGCGGGCGTCGGAAAACGGCCGGTAGGGATAGGGGAAATGTTGAGGACCGGCTCCGGTCTTTCGCCGGGGCCGGTCCTTTTCATCGGTTTCTTCGTATGTGAATCAGCGGTCAGCCCTTTTTCGCCTCCGCGATGGTGCGGGCCATCCGCTCGATGCTGGCCTCGTCGAACAGGTCGTCGATGTCGACGTCGGCGTCGAAGACCTCGCGGATCCGCTCGGTCAGGCGGGCCGCGCGCAGGGAGTCCCCGCCCAGCTCGAAGAAGTTGTCGAGGATGCCGATGCCTTCGAGTTCCAGCGTCTTCGCCCAGATCTGCTGCAGGGACCGCTCGATGTCGTCGCGCGGCTCCTGGTAGGGGCTGCCGACGTCCGGGCGGGACCGGGGCGGCTCGGGGAGCGCGGTCCGGTCGATCTTGCCGTTCGTCGTCGTCGGGAGACCGCCGATGACGTACGCCGCCGGCACCATGAACGAGGGAAGCGTCTGCTGCAGCGCCGCCCGGACGTCCCGCACCTCGGGGACGGGCCCGGAGCCCGGCTCGATGTAGGCCACCAGCTGGACGTCTCCCTGACCGTCCTTCTTGGCCAGGACCGCCGCCTGGCCGACGCCCGGCTGGGCGGCCAGGACGGCCTCGATCTCGCCGAGGTGCACCCGGTTGCCGCGGACCTTGATCTGGTTGTCGGTACGGCCGACGATCTCGATGCTCCCGTCGGTCCAGTAGCGCGCCACGTCGCCCGTCCGGTACAGCACCGGGTGGCGGACCTGGTCCATCGGGTTGGCGAGCCACTTCTCCGCGGTGGCCTCGGGCCGGCCCAGATACCCCTGCGACAGGCTCTCCCCGGCCACGAAGATCTCGCCGACGACTCCCGGCGGGAGGACTTCGAGGTTCTCGCCGAGCACGTACGCCTTGACGTTGGGCGTGGGCCGGCCGATCGGGGGCAGGCGGTGGGCGCGCCCCTCCTCGCCGAGGTCCACGCCGAGCTGGGTGATGTCGCACGTGGCCACCACCGTCGCCTCCGCGGAGCCGTACAGGTTGAACACGTGGAAGGGCAGGTCGGCGGAGGGCCACGACTGCACGCGCTCGCCGCAGATCCTGATGTTGACCAGCTCGGTCTCGGCGGGCCAGTGAAGCGTCCACAGCCGTTCGGCCATGGCCTTCATGAGCAGGGTGTGGGTGATCCGCTCCGAGACGAGCCAGTCGCGCAGCCACTCGGGCGACGTCACGACCGACGGTTCGGGGATGTGGACCGTGGCGCCCGCGGCCAGGACCGAGAAGCACTCGACCTCCACCATGCCGTAGCCGGGCGCCGCCAGCCACGTCCCGCGGGACTTCTCGGTGATGCCGCAGATCACGCGCATGCTGTAGATGAGGTTGCGGGCCGCGCCGTGCGGCACCATGACGGCCTTGGGCACCCCCGTGGAGCCGGAGGTGTAGCAGATGTGGATGAGGTCCCCGGCCTCCACCCGCTCGCCGACCGGGGTGGTGGGCTCGTCGCGCCAGTCCGCGTCGTCGAGCGAGAGCACCGGGCAGATCCCGGACACCGTGGACTCGTGGGCCGTCATGGTCAGCACCACCACGGCGGAGGCGTCCTCGATCATGAAGCGGACGCGGTCGTCGGGGAACTCGGGGTCCAGCAGGATCGCCGCCGCCGCCGTCTTGAAGCAGGCGAGCTGCGCGATCAGGCTCTCGGCGCCGCGCGGGAAGCAGACCCCGACCCGGTCGCGGGGGCGGACCCCCGCCGAGGCCAGCCGGTGGGCGAGCTGGTTGGCCTGGTCGTCGAGCTCGCGGAAGGTCAGACGGCCACCGGGCCAGGCCACCGCGACCACGTCGGGCGTCCGGCGCGCGATGTCCGCGACGACCTCGTGGAAGAAGAGGTCGGGCACGGGCTCGTCGGTCCTGTTCCAGTCGACCAGGATGCGCCGCGACTCCTCCTCCGTGAGCAGGGCGACGTCCCGCAGCGCGACGGCCGGGTCGGCCGCCAGGGCGTCGAGGACCCGCCCCAGGTGCAGCGCGTACTGGGCGGCGGCGTCCGCGTCGAACTCCGCCCCGGACATCACGAGCTCGAAGCCGCCCTCGTCCCGGACGAGCACGGTCAGCGCGGCACGCGGGCCCGCCTCCTCGCCGTTCGCGAAGCCGTCGTTCGCGGGGACGCCGTTCGCGGGCGCGTCTCCCGTGAAGACGACGGCGTGACAGGCCTCGCCGTCGAACGGCTCCGCCCGCGCGGCGGCGATCGCGGACAGCAGGTCCGCGGCGGTCGTGTCCCCCGACACCCGCAGCCGGACGGTCCCGGCCGGACCCCGTCGCGCCCGCCGTCCGATCAGCAGCTCGGTCTCCCCCGTGTAGCGGTGGAGCAGACCGGCCAGGGCCGCCACCGCGAACGTCTCCCGGTGCGGGACGGCCTTCTCGGGGACGGGGATGGGGTGCCGGTGCGGCTCCCCGTTCGGGTCGTCACCGGCGGGACGGGCGAGGGGAAGCGACGAGTTGGTCGTTTCCATGGGAATCGTTCCTCTCGAGATAGCGTGGGACAGGGGCTCAGGCGAGGGCCGGCAGCGAGGCGGGGAGAGCGGCCTCGGCCAGCAGGGGGGTGTTCTCGGCACCGGCCCGCCGGAGGGAACGCCCGGTCTCGGCGGCCTCGGCGAGCTCCTCGACCATCCGGGTGGTCTGCTCCCAGTCCACGCAGGCGTCGGTCACGCTCTGCCCGTACGCGAGGCGGTCCGTCCGCCCCAGGACCAGGTCCTGCCGGCCGGCGGCCAGGAAGCTCTCCAGCATGATCCCGGCGATGCCGGTCTCCCCGCCGGCGATCCGCCGCGCGATGTCCGAGGCGACGTGGGGCTGCCGCTCGTGGTCCTTGCCGCTGTTGCCGTGGCTGGCGTCGATGAAGAGGCGCTGGGGCAGTCCCGCCTTCCCCAGCAGCTCGAGGGCGTTCGCCACGTCGGAGGGTCCGTAGTTCGGGGCCGTGCTGCCGCCGCGCAGGACGACGTGGCACTCGGGGTTCCCGCTGGTGGCGACGATCGAGGCGACGCCCTCGTCGTCGATGCCCGGGAACACGTGCCCCTTGGAGGCCGCGACGATGGCGTCGACCGCGTCCTCCACGTGGCCGCTCGTCGCGTTCTTGATGCCGACGGGCATGCTGAGCCCGCTGGTGAGCTGCCGGTGCACCTGGCTCTGGACGGTGCGGGCACCGATCGACCCCCAGGACACGGCGTCGGAGAAGTAGAGGGGGGTCAGCGGGTCGAGGAACTCGCAGCCGATCGGCAGGCCGGTCTCCAGGACGTCCACCATCAGGCTTCTCGCCAGGCGCAGCCCGCTGTTGAGGTCGTGCGAGCCGTCGAGGTGGGGGTCGCTGATGAGCCCCTTCCAGCCGAGGCGGGTCCGCGGCTTCTCCATGTAGACCCGCATGACGACCACGAGCGAGCCGGACACCTGCCGCGCGAGGTCGGACAGCCGCTCGGCGTAGGTCAGGGCGGCGCGGGGGTCGTGGATGGAACACGGGCCGGCGACCACGACGAGCCGGTCGTCCTGGCCGCTCAGCACCTGGGCGACCTCGTACCGGCCGTTGAGGACGGTTTCCCCGGCGGCGGGCGACAGCGGGATCTCCTCCCGCAGCGTCGCGGGCGGGAGAAGCGGCTCGACCGGGGTGACACGGGAGTCGAGGGAGGGGGTGGGAGACGCGTCGGGGGTCTGGGTGACGGTCATGACGGGGTTCCTTCCTGTGGAGTGATCAGGCGTCGCGCGCCTCGAGGACGGCCGCGGAGAATGTGAATCCCATGCCGGTGCCGATGAGGAGCACCCGGTTCCCAGGCTCCAGAAGATCCTCTTTCAACAGGTGGTCCAGGCCGTAGAGCTGGTCGGCGGGGCCGAGGTGGCCGATCGTGAGCCCGAGCTCGGCCAGGGTGTTACCGGGGACGGCGTCCAGTGGCCGTACGAAGCTCTCCTTGAACAGGGCCCGCCCGACGAACGGCGTGACGAGCCAGTCGATCCCGTCCATGGACAGGCCGGCGTCGGACAGCGCCCGGGAGACGACGCCGGCGGTCCCGGCCGCCGACCTGGCGCGGACGTCGCGCAGCGACAGTTCGCCGCGGGCCAGGAACTCCCGGGTCCTGCGCCTCATGTCGGGCCGCGGCTCGGGGGCCGTACGGAACGGCTCGTCGCCGCGTGAGAGGCCTTCGAGGGCCGCGTCGGTCTCCGACGCGCAGGACAGCAGCCTCAGCCGGCCACCGCCGCGGGTGACCACCGCCGACGCGGCGCCGTCACCGAAGACCATGCCGGGGGAGAGGTACCAGCGGTCGGTGGGCGGGGCGAACCGGTCCGCGACCGTGATGAGGGCGGAGGGGAGCTCGGGGCGTCCCGCCAGCATGCTCGCCGCGATCTCCAGGCAGGCCAGGGAGCCGTTCGACGCCGCCGAGACGGTCATCGGCATCCCGGCCATCCGGGTGCCCAGCAGTTCCCCGCCGATCCAGCAGGCCGCGGGCCACATGTCGACGCCCTGGAAGTGGCTGTGGCTGTGCAGGTAGAGCGTGTCGGGACCGATCTCCGTCCCGCAGGCCGCGGCCTCCTTGAGCGCCTGCCTTCCCGCGGTCACGGCCATCTCGGGGGGAGCGTCCGCGGACTGGGAGACGGAGACCATCCCGGTGCTCTCCGCGACCTCGGCCGAGTAGGAGCCGTCCTCGACGGCCCGGCCTATCGGCACCAGGTCGCCGAGCGTGCCGCCCGTGCCGGAGATCCAGATGTCATCGAATCGCATCGCTGAGCGTCCTTTCCGTGCCGGAGGTGCCGGAGGTGCCGGAGGTGGCGGCGGCGCCGGAGGTCTCGGGGACGTCCCACAGGTACTCGCCGCCCGCGGTGACGTGGATCGGCCCGCAGATCCCGTCGAGGATCCGCCGGACGCTGCGGAGCAGCACCCGTCCGACGGCCGTGTCGATCGCGCCCGCCAGGTGCGGGACGCTCGTGGAGTAGTCCACCTGGAAGGTGACCTCGCAGCCCTCGGAGAGGTCCTCGGTCGTCCAGGAGCCCCTGAACTCGTGGAAGTCGCCGGTGACCTGCTCGAACTCGATCCGGTACGGCTGCGCGCCGATCAGGTGGCGGCTGTGCTGGACCCACTCGGCCGTGCCGCCGCGGAAGGCGAGGACCCACTGGCGGAGCCCGCCGCCGAGGTCCTCGACGGAGAGGATGTCCGGGGCGCACGACGGGAACGCCCGGTCGTCGCCGAGCTGCTCGATCAGATCCTCGGCCGAGCACCACACCTTGGCCTTAAAAATGCGAGATGTCATGGTATTTACTCCGTATCGGTCGCCGGGCGGACGATGCTGACGCCCTGCAGGTGCGAGGCGCGCAGCATGAGGTAGTTCGCCTCCCCGAAGGCGCCGCCGGTCAGGCCGGTCCCGCCGTGGGTGGGAAGGAACGGCAGGAAGCCGGCGTGCGAGTCGTTGATCTTGAGCTGGCCGCCGCTCGTGACCCCCTCGGCGAACCGGTCGATCACCGAGGGGTCGGCGGCCCAGAAGGAGTTGCGCAGGCCGTACGCGTTGCCGTTCACGAACTCGATGACCCGTTCCAGCAGGTCGTCGTCCGTCCCGCCGGCCTCGGGGACGATGACCGGCAGGAGGGGGAAGAACGTCTCGTCGCGTACCACCCACAGCGACCTGGAGTCGCGGAGCCCGTCGACCCGCAGGATCGTCGGCTCCAGGAAGAACCCGGTCTCCGACGCGGATCCGTCCGCCTCCAGGCGGCGGCCGCCGTGGACGAGCGTCGCGCCCTGCCCGAGCGCCTGGGCGACGCAGGCGTGGAACGCGTCGACCATCAGGACCGGGGTGAGCACGACGCCGCGCTCCTCGGGGTATCCGGGCTGGATCTTCTGCACGGCCACGGTCAGCCGCTCGACGAGCTCGTCGGCGATCGCGGGGTGGGCGACCACCTGGTTGGGCACGTTGCAGATCTGGCCAGACTGCGTGAAGAACTGCGTGAGGCTCTCCACCGCGACGTCCAGGTCCGCGTCGTGCCAGACCACGAAGCAGTCGTTGCCCGCGAGCTCCAGGATGGGCTTCTTGCCGGCCGCGACGCAGTCACGCTCCAGGGCCAGGCCCTTCTTGCTGCCCCCGATGTAGACGATGTCGTCGACGTGCTCGCTGGCCAGCCAGGCGTCGAGCATGGGCGGCCCGCAGAGCGCGTTGAGCGTGCCGGGGGGCGCGCCCGCCTCCTCGAGCACCGGCGCCACGATCTCCCGCATCGTGTACATGACCGCGAGCGGGATCCCGCGCGGCGCGCGCACCACCACGGCGTTGCCGGCCAGGAGGGCGGTGACGCCGAACAGGGCGTTGGCGACCGCGGCGTTCTGCGGCGGGTTGACGCAGACCACCCCGTCGGGGACGCGTCGCAGGATCATCTCGCGCTCGCCGTCGTGCCGGTCGAAGCGCATCTGCGCGGCGCACCATCCGAGCGTCTCCCGGCTCCAGCCGGTGAGGGGGATCCCGTCGACCATGCCCTCGGCGAGGGAGCGGGGCTGCCCCTCGGCGACCAGGATCTCGACCAGCTCGTCCCGGTGCTCGGCGAGGCGTTCTGCGATGCGGTACCCGATCTCCATCCGGGTGGCGAGCGGGAAGCGGGCCCATTCGGGGGCGGCCCGGGCCGCCGATTCGAGGGCCAGCTCCACCATCGCCTCGTCGGCGACGGCACACGCTCCCGCGACGACGTCCCCGGCCGATTCGATGTCGACGACGCCCAGGTCAAGGTCGCGCTTGAGCCTCAGGCTGGAGAAGGTGTCCTCCAGGACGGCCCGCGTGGTGACCGTGTGGACGTACTTCCCGCTGTCGCCGGTGATGTCCCTGCCGCCGATGTAGGCGGGATAGACCCTGGTCGTCACGTCGTTTCCCTTCGCGCCCCGGATTTCTCGGTCGGATTTGTAGTTACCAGCAATTACGCTAAGGCGGTAACAGGGGTGGAACAACGGGGGTGCGATAAGACCTGCTTCTCGGGATGCGAACGCGAACCGTGGAGCGCGCGGTACTACAAACAGATTCCGGCTCGCCGATCGTGTCCGTGCCGTCGTGGCCGGGCGCCGGTGGGGCGGGAATCTCGGCGAGGCGTGTCGAATCACCGATACTGCACTACCGGTAAACATTTTTCGGTAGTAACCTTGTCAGGGTGAAGCGACAACCGGGAGACAGAGCTGTGGCGCCGGGCCCGCTCGCGCTGGTGCAGGCGTTCGTCAACAGCGTCAACGTGGAGTTCGGCCCTGACCGTTTCGCCACCGCGGAGGGCCTCGCCACCTGGCTGGAACGCAACGGCCTCGGCGGCCCGGGGGTGGAGCCGGGCGAGCTGGATCGCCGTGACGCCGTGATCCTGCGGGAGGCGCTCCGCGCGCTCCTGCGGGAGAACAACGGCGGGCCCCCCGACCCTCAGGCCCGCCGCACGATCGAGCACGTCGCGCGCGCCTGCCCGCTCGTCGTGGGGTTCGACGGGGAGGCCGGGACCCTCGGCCTCCGGCCCGCGCTGACCGACGTGCGCGGGGCCCTCGCCACGGTGCTGGCGTCCGTCGCCGATGCCGTCGCCGACGGTTCCTGGCAGCGCCTCAAGGCGTGCGGCGAGCACCGATGCGAGTGGGTCTTCTACGACCGGTCACGAAACCGGGGCAGCAGGTGGTGTTCGATGTCGGTGTGCGGGACGCGGGCCAAGATGCGCACCTACCGCGAGGCGAAGCGGGCGCACAACGAGATCGGGTAGACCGGACGAGCCGGGTGGAGGCGGCCCGGCCGCCTCCACCCGGCTCGTCCGGTCGTGTCACCGATCCGGTCGCGCCTCGTCGGGGATCACGGTGCGTTCTCCCGGCCGAGGAGCTTTCTCGCGACGACGAGCTTGGTGGCCGCCGCGGTGCCGTCCGCGAGCTGGAGCCCGATGACGTCCCTGAGCCGCTGCGCGATCGGCCCGTCCTCCGACCAGCCGAGGTGGCCCATGGTCAGCAGGGACTGGTGAACGGCCTCCATCGCCGCCTTCGGCGCCCACCACTTGGCCATGTTGGAGGGGAGCCGCGGGTCCAGGCCGCCGTCGGCGCGCCACAGCGCCTCGTACGACACCAGCCGTGCCGCGTGGAGCATGGTCGCGTGCTCGACCAGGGGGAAGGCGACTCCCTGGAACCTGCCGATGGGCTCGCCGAACGCCTCCCTGGCGCCCGCGTGGGCGACGGCCTCGTCGAGCGCGGCCCTGCCGACCCCGAGTGCCATCAGCGAGATGAGCGCCCGCGAGACGCCGAACCCTCGCATGACCGCGGCGAAGCCGAGTCCCGGTCGCCCGACCACGTCCCGGGGGCCGACGCGGACGCCGTCGAGGACGAGCCTGCCGCGCCCGCCGGACCGGCAGCCGAGGTCGGAGAGGACCCCGCGGCTCACCCTGGCCTCGTCGAGCCGGACGTAGAAGGCGGTGATGCCGTGCGCCCCCTGCTCTCCGGTGCGCGCGAAGACCAGGCCGTGCGTGGCGTAGGCGGCGAGCATGATGGAGGTCTTCTCGCCGTTCAGCACCCATCCGTCACCGTCGGGCTCGGCGCGCATCTCGATGCCCGCGGCGTCGGTGCCGTGGCCGGGCTCGGTGAGGCAGAGCGCGACGATCGCCTCGCCGGTGGCGATCGGCGGCAGCCAGCCCGCCAGCTGCTCCGGCGTGCCGTTCGCGGCCAGGACACCGCCGATGAGGGCGGCGTTGAGCACGGGGTAGCAGACCGACAGGTCCGCCGCCGCCAGCTCCTCCAGGGCGATGCCCGCGCTCACCGCGTCGAGCCCGCGCCCTCCGTACTCCTCGGGGACGCGCAGCGAGAACAACCCCTCCTCGCCCATCTCGGCGAGCAGCCCGGAACGGTAACCGCGTCGCACGTCGCTCTCGTGGCGGTACGGGGCGACCCTGTCGGCCGCGAACTCCCGCACCCTCTTGGCGAGCGCCTGCTGTTCACTGGTGAATTCGAAGTCCATGACCTGTCCTAAGCCCGGAGCCGGTCGCGCAGGGCGAATTTCTGGATCTTTCCGGAGGGGGTTCTCGGCAGCGACGGCACGATCTCCAGCCGCTCGGGCCAGTACTGCTTGGCCATGCCGAGGCCGGCGAGGTGGCCGCGCATGTCGTCGATGGTGAGCGGGGGATCCGACGGCGAGTCCGCCGTGACGAGGATCGCGCAGGCGCGCTCGCCCAGCCGGGGGTCCGGGTAGCCGACGACGGCCACGTCCTTGACGGCGCGGTGCCGCAGCAGGGCCGCCTCCACCTCCACGACGGGGATGTTCTCGGCGCCCCGCATGATGACGTCCTTGACCCGGCCGGTGATCCGGATGCCGCCGTGGCCGTCCTCGCGGGCCAGGTCCCCGGTGTCGAACCAGCCGTCCTCGGTCAGCGACTTCGCGTACACCTCGGGGCGGCGGAAGTAGCCGAGGCACTGGGCGGCGCCGCGGACCTGGAGCAGGCCGGGCTGCCCAGCGGCCACCGGCCCGCCCTCGCGGCCGACGATCCTGACCTCCATCCCCGGTACCGGGGTGCCGTCGCTCTCGGCCGCGCGCATCGCCGGGTCCTCGGGGCGGGTGATCGTCACGCAGCCGTTCTCGCTCATGCCCCACAGGGCGTACACCCGGCAGCCGAGGACCTCCCGCGCCTCCTCCACCAGGAGCGGCGCGATCGGCGCGCTGCCCGTGGCGAACGTCGCCAGCGCGGACAGGTCCCTCGGGGAGGCGCGCTGCGCCTCGATGAGGTCGGAGAGGAACGTGGGCGCGCCCATGAAGAACGTGACCTTCCGCTCCTCCAGGATCCGCAGCATCAGGGCCGGGTCCCACGCGTCCACCTGCACGGCCGTCGCGCCGAGGATGAGCGGCATGAGGAAGTTCCAGGTGTAACCGGCCTGGTGGGTCGTGGGGGAACCCATCGCCGTCACTTCCCTGATCGTCAGGTGAAGCACGTCGGCCTGCGCCCTGTTCATCGAGTACAGGGTGTTGTGGCTGTGCACGACGCCCTTCGGCTCACCGGTCGTGCCGGAGGTGAACACGATCTGGGCGGGGTCGTCCGGTCCGGCCTCGAGGGCGTCGAGGGCCTCGATCTCCTCGGGGGAGGGATCGGGGCCGAGGAGGTCGCGGTCGAAGTCGAGCGCGCCGCTCATGCCGCCGCCGCGACCGCTGCCGCCGCCGAGCAGCACCCGGTGGCGCAGGCCGGGGACGGCGCGGGCGACCTCGGCGCTCATGTCCGCGTACGAGAAGCCGCGGAACTCGGCCGCCGCGATGTACACGGGGCTGGCGGTGAGCCCGGTCATGAACTCGACCTCGCGCCTGCGCATGATCGGCACGACCGGGCCCGCCACGGCGCCGATCCGCGCGCACGCGAGGATCGACGCGACGAGCTGCCACGAGTTGGGCAGCTGCAGGGTCACCACGTCACCGCGGCCCACGCCCAGCCGCACCAGGCTCACCGCGAGGCGGTCGACACGGTGGGCGAGCTCGGCGTAGGTCACCGTCTCGGCGACGCCGTCGCGGTAGCAGACGAGCGCCTGCTTGTCCGGGTGGCTGGCGGCGGAACGCCGGAGGTCGTCGAGGACCGTCTCGTCGCGCCACCAGCCGGCGGACCGGAAGTCGTCCTTCATCGGGGGTCCCTCCTCGGTCTGCCGAGGGCCGTCCTGGCCCGCGCGGCGACGGCCTGGGGGGTGATGCCACCCCGCTCCAGGAGATATCTCTGGCCACCGGAGACCGGCACGAACGCGTCCGGCATCGCCACCCGGTGCACCCTGACCGGCAGGATCTCGGAGAGGCTCTCGGCGACGGCGGCCCCGAAGCCCCCGGCGCGCCAGTGCTCCTCCACCGTGACCACGACGCCGGTCGCGCTCGCCGCGGCGGCGAGCGTGGCCGTGTCCAGCGGCTTGACCGTGTGCACGTGGATCACGGACGCCGCGATGCCGTCGCGCTCCAGCAGGTCCGCGGCGTCGAGGGCGGCGAGCACCGGGTACGGGCCGCAGGCGGCGAGCGTGACGTCGGCCCCCTCCCTGAGGGTCCGCGCCTGCCCGAGCCGTACGGGCGGGCCGTCGGGAAGGTCGGGGGTGGCGTTGCGGCCCAGCCGGAAGTAGACGGGGCCCGGCAGGACGAGGGCCTGGTGGAACAGCTCGTCGGTGGTGGCCGCGTCGGCCGGGACGATGACGGTCATGTTCGGCAGGTTCCGCATGACGGCCAGGTCCTCCAGCGAGTGGTGGGTGGGGCCGAGATGACCGCCCGACACCCCTGAGTGGGTCGCGGCGATGCGGACGGGCAGGTTGTTGAGCGCGATGTCGACCTTGACGGCCTCCAGGGCGCGGGTCGAGGCGAACGCCGCCATCGTGTTCACGACGGGCACGCGCCCCTCCTTGGCGAGCCCGGCCGCGGCGCCCATGAGGGTGTGCTCGGCGATGCCCAGGTTGAGGTACCTGTCGCCCGCCTCGCCGAAGTCGACCCCGCTGAACAGGCCGGTGTCGCTGTCCAGGCAGATCAGCCGCTCGTCCGCGGGCATGAGTTCCACGAGCACGTCCCGGTAGACCTCACGGGACGAGCGCGTCTTCAGTGTGGTGGCGGTCATCGCCGCTCTCCTTCCGAGTCGGCGCGTAGGTCTTCCGCGGTGGCGCGCAGGGCGGAGAGCGCGCGGCGGTGCTGCCGGTCGCCCAGCTTGGCGTAGTGGCTGCGTGCCTGCCCCTCGATGAAGGGCAGTCCCTTGCCCTTGACGGTGTGGGCGATGATCAGGGTGGGCCGCCCCCGCTCCGGCGGCGCGGTGAACGCCGAGGTCAGCGCGTCGACGTCGTGGCCGTCCACCTCGTGGACCCGCCAGCCGAAGGCCCGCCACCGGTCGGCCAGCGGCTCCAGGTCGCCGACGGACTCCGTCTCGCCGGTGATCTGGAGGCGGTTGCGGTCGACCACGGCGGTCAGGTTGTCCAGCCCGTGGTTCGCGGCCACGCTCGCGGCCTCCCAGACCGAGCCCTCCTGGAGCTCGCCGTCGCCCATGACCACGAAGCACCGGCGGCCGGAGCGGCCGAGCCTGGCCGCGAGCGCGACCCCGACGCCCAGCGCCAGGCCGTGGCCGAGAGAGCCGGACGGCATCTCCACGCCGGGAATCTCGGCGTGGGGGTGGGCCATGAAGGAGCTCCCCGGCAGCGCGTAGTCGGCGAGCCGCTCCTCGGGGAAGAAGCCGGCCTCGCAGAGGGTCGCGTAGAGGGCGATGCCCGCGTGTCCCTTGCTCAGCAGCAACATGTCCCGGTCGGGCGAACCCGGGTTCCGGGGGTCGATGCGCATGATCTGGAAGTACAGGGTGGCGAGGACCTCGACGAGGGACATGGACCCCCCCAGGTGCCCGCCCTCGGGACTCGCGCACATGTTCACGATGTGTTCCCTGATCCGGCCCGTCACCGCGGCCGGATCGGTCATCTCGCCCGCCGGGGTCGTGCCCGGCAGGATGGAGGTGCTGCTCACGTCTGCTCCTTTCGCCTCGGTCAGTTCGGGTGCAGGCCGATGAAGTCGAGCCCGAGGGACTCGGGCAGGCCGAGCCGGATGTTCATGCACTGCACCGCGTTCCCGGAACCGCCCTTGACCAGGTTGTCCAGGGCCGCGATCACCGTCACGCCGTCCGACTCCGGGTCCAGGGCGAAGCCGACGTCGCAGAAGTTGGAACCGGACAGGATCTTCGCGTCCGGGAACCGGTGCAGGCCGCGCCGCTGGGCGACCACGCGGACGAACGGCTCGTTCCCGTACCGCTCCCGGTAGACGGTGCGGATGTCCCGCTCGCCGGCACCGTCGGTGAGGCGTGCCCTGCACAGCAGCTGCACCCCTCGTACGGCCTCCACTCCCGTCGCCGTCATGCGGACGGGAAGCCCGGTCGCCTGGGAGATCTCCGCCTCGTGCCGGTGGCGCGTCGGGGCGAAGACCCTGAGCGCGCCGCTGCGTTCGGCGTGCAGGTTCTCCGAGCCCGCGGTCGCCCCGGCGCCGCTGGAGCCGGTCCTGGCGTCGACCGTTATCTCGTCCTCGATCAGCCCGGCCTCGGCCAGCGGGGTGAGCGCCAGGATGCCGGCGTTCGCCATGCAGCCGGGCACGCTGATCCGGTCGGCCGTCCGCAGGCGGTCCCGGTGGAACTCCGGCACGCCGGGCACGAAGGTGCCGAGAAGTTCGGTGGCCTCGTGCGGAACCCCGTAGTAGTCCTCGTAGGTGTCGGCGGACCGCAACCGGAAGTCTCCGGACAGGTCGATGACCGTGCCGGCCCTGCCGAGGTACTCCGGCATCCGGCGCATCGTCTCCCGGTGCGGTGTCGCCAGGAACAGCACGTCGTAGTGGCCGAGCCGGTCCTCCGCGCAGAACGCCAGCCGGGTCCTTCCCCTCAGGTTCGGGTGGACCCCGTCGACCTGGCGGCCCTGCAGCCGCCGCGAGGTGGCGGCGGCGAGCTCGACCTCCGGATGTGTGGTCAGGATGCGCAGGAGCTCGCCGCCGATGTAGCCGGCGGCCCCGACGACCGCGACGCGTGTCATGTCTCTCCCCTCGCGATGAGATGGGCCGCGATGGCGTCCGCCACGTCGACCCTGGAGCCGTGGGCCTCCTGGAAGCCCCTGAACTCCACCCGGTCGTTGACCTCGAGCACGGTCAGGTGCCCGTCCACGTCCTCGATGAGGTCGACGCCCGCGATGTCGGTGCCGACCGCGTCCGCGGCGGCGACCGCGAGCTTGGCGTGGACGGGGCCGAGCGGGCAGTACTCGCTCACGGCGCCCCTCGCCACGTTGGTACGCCACTCCTCGCCCCGGCGGTAGGTCGCGCCGATCGCCTCGCCGCCCACGACGAGCACGCGGATGTCCCGGTCGGCCTTGGGCACCTGCTCCTGCAGGTAGACCACGTGCGACTGCGGGGAGGGGAGCGCGGCGACGTGTTCGAGCACGGCCGTCGCCACGGCGCGGTCCGTGACCCTGGTCACCAGCCGGCCCCAGGAGCCGACCAGCGGTTTGACCACGGCCGGATAGCCGATCTCGTCCAGGGCCTCCAGCGCCGCTTCGGACGTCATCGCCAGCGCGGTCCTGGGCGTCGGCAGTCCGCTGTTCAGCAGGGCCGCCGACGTGTGCCACTTGTCGCCGCTGAGATGCGTGGCGGCGGCGCTGTTCAGCACCGTCACCCCCGCCGACTCCAGGGCACTCGCCGCGTAGAGAGCGCGGAAGTGCCCGACTTCGCGATTGAGGACGAGGGTGGGACCGGTCCAGGCCGAGTCGTCGGCGACGAACAGCGACCTGGGGTCCAGGTGCTCGAATCTGGCGCCGCGCCGTTCGAGGGCGCCCATGATGCTCTTTTCCTCGAACCGCACTCGTGACGCGAGGACGGCGAGGTGAGGTGCTACGGAATCCATGGCACAGCTCCCTCCGCTACTCGCCCCAGTCTTCTTCGACGTCCGGTGCCAGCGTGAGGGCCGGGGGCTGGACGGAGGCGATCTCCAGCTCGCTCCGGCAGTCCAGGCACTCGACGATCTCGCTCACCCTGGCGTCTCCGTCGATCGTCACCTCGGCCGCGCACTCAGGGCATTCCGGGCCGTTCACAACCTTCTGCATGAGCTCATCCCTGTTCGTAGTTGTCCGAGATTGTCTTATAAACCGTAACCCCATTTCCCATGAAACAGCTAATAAGTGGTTTTACTCGAAATGAACGATATTGCTTATATGGAGATCTCATAACACTGGTCTATTACCTCATAAGCATCGCTTCTTGGGTAGGGGCCGAAAATTGCCGTGCCGGGTGATTAAGCTCTTCAGTGGTGATTATTTGCTTGCTTGTCGTCATCTTCGGAAGTCTCCAGAAGTTCTCAGAGGTCTCCAGAGGTCTCCAGAAGGAGGGGTAATGCGAGGGATCGCAGAGAGTCCGGCCGTCAACGGCAACGGTGCGCACCCGGCTCCATCTGATCTTGATTTCGATTTCGGAACCGTCGATCGCACGCCGGGCGAGGAGTTCGCGTCCGCCGTGAGCGCGGCCGGTGAACGCGCCGGTGACGGTGATGGTGCCGGTGAGCGGGGGGACCTGGTGGTGCCCTTCGGCATGCACCTGCCCGCGGCGTTCCCGCTCTTCGCCTCCCGCCCCCGCTATCCGGTACGCCACCTGCTGAAGACCGCGCCCGTGGCCGACGGCCCGGCGTCCTACGTCCACGAACCTCCCCGGGGGCGGTTGAGCGAGTCGGGCACCTCCTACGCCGCCACCCCCGAGGCGGCCTTCGCGCCCAGGATCGAGCGGGCCAGGCTCACCGACCTCACCGTCTCCGTGCCGATCCCCGAGGGGATCCTCGGGCAGCCCGCGCTGCTGGCCCCGTACGTCGACTACCGCGTGCTCGTCCGGCTGTCGGTGGCGGAGAACGAGGCGCTGCTGCACGGCACCCGCGACGGAGCGATCACCGGGCTGCTCCGGCTGCCCGGCACCCGCCACCGGCGGACCGGCCTCGGCCTCGAGGAGGCGGCCACCGAGGCCGCCGCCGAGGTGGAGGAGACCGGCGGCTCGTGCGACGGCATCGTCGCCCACCCCGCGGTCTACTGGGAGATGGTCAGGACGGGCATGCTCGGCCGGCTGGCCGCCGCCGGGATCACCGTGTCGAGGACGCGGATGATCCCGAGGGACACCCTGCTCATGGGGGACTTCCGCGCCGCGTTCACCCTGCTGCTGCCCGGCACCTCCTTCCTCGCGCTGCGCCGCGGCGCCGGGACCGACGGCGCCGACCTCGTCCAGGCGAGCACCCGCGTCGGCCTCGCCGTGCACCTGCCGCAGCACCTGATGACGCTGTCGTGGGGTGGCCGCCATGGGTGACCCGCGGATCCTGTACATCACCGGGTGGATGCGGAGCGGCAGCACCCTGCTCGGGAACGTCCTCGGCGAGCTCCCCGGCGTCCTGCACGTCGGCGAGCTGCACTACCTGTGGCGCAACGGCGTGCTGAACGCCGGCACGAACTCCAGCTGCGGCTGCGGCAGAGACCTGACCGCGTGCGACGTCTGGTCCCCGGTCCTCGGATCCGGCGACGTGGCACAGGCCGGCGCCGCGCGCCGGATGATGATCCTGCAGCGCTTCCTGCTGCGGACCCGCCACACCAGGAACCGCCTCGCGGAGGCCCAGGGCAGGACACCGACGGCACCCGGCGTCGAGGAGGCGCTCGGACGCACCGCCGCCGTCTACCGGACGCTGGCCACGAGCGGCGGCGAGCGCCTGATCGTGGACGGCTCGAAGTATCCCGCCGAGGCGGCCGCGCTGCTGGGGCGTACGGACCTGGACGTCCGGGTGCTGCACATGGTGCGCGACCCCCGCGCGACGGCGTTCTCCTACAAGAACGCCAAGGAGTACATCGACCCGATGAGCCCCGCCCGCAGCAGCGGGTACTGGAGCGCGTTCAACGTCGCGTCGGAACTCGTCGGAGGCGCCGCCCCCGACCGGTACCTGCGGGTCAGGCACGAGGACCTCTGCGACCGGCCGCGAGAGGTCGTCGCCCGGGTCATGCGGTTCGCGGGGCTGGCGGGAGAGCCGCCGGTCGACGGGACCGGCCTGGTCTCGCTCGGGGAGAACCACACGGTGACCGGCAACCCCGACCGGCTGTCCAAGGGCGACACCAAGATCCGTTCCGACGAGCGCTGGCGCACCGCGCTGTCCGCGCGGGAGATCGCCGCCGCGACCGCGCCGGCCCTGCCGGTGCTCACCCGCTACGGGTACCCGCTCCTGCCGACGAGGTAGGCGACCGCCGCGGGTACCCGCTCCTGCCGATCGGGCAGGTACGAGAATTAGGGAGCCATCTCATGGACCTTCGGCTCAAAGGGCGCGTGGCCCTGGTGGCGGCTTCGAGCAGTGGGCTCGGGCTGGCCGTGGCCAAGACCCTCGCGGCGGAGGGGGCGAACGTCTCGATCTGCGGCCGTGATCCCGCCAAGCTGGCCACGGCCCACGTCGAGGTCAACACGATGGGGACGGGCGAGGTGCTCAGCACTCCCGTGGACCTGCGCGACGAGCGGGCCGCCGCCGAATGGGTGCGGCGGACCGCGGACACGTTCGGCGGGCTGGACATCGTGGTGACCAACTCCGGCGGGGTCCCGTTCGGGCCCGTCGACAGCTTCCAGGTCGCCGACTACCGGGCGGCCATCGACGGGAACCTCCTGCCGCACGTGAGCATCACCCTCGCGGCGCTGCCCTTCATCAAGGAGGGCGGCTGGGGCCGCATGCTGATGATCGCCTCGGAGTCGGTGCGCCAGCCCCACCCGGAGAGCGGCCTGTCGTCGGTGGCCCGGCTGGGCCTGCTCGGCTACATGAAGGGACTGGTGCACGCGCTCGGCGCGAACGGGGTCACGATCAACATCCTCGCCCCGGGCTTCCACCGCACCCCCATCCTCGACGAGCAGTTCGGCGCGGAGGTGGAGACGGAGATCGCCCGCGTCGCCGAGCGGATCCCCCTCGGCAGGATCGGGGACGTGGCGGATTTCGGCGCGCTGGCCGCCATGCTCGCCAGCGACCAGGCCTCGTACGTCACGGGCACGGTTTTCGTGGCCGACGGAGGCAACACCCGCGGCATCGGCTGAAGGCATCGGCCGAGGAGATCGGCCGAAGACATCGGCCGAAGACATCGGCCGACCGGCCGGGAAGCTGAGGAGGAGCGAAAGATGTCCGTACTCGGACACGTCGCCAGTACGCGCAAGGCGGCACTCTACGTAGTCAAGATAGGGAGCGCGAGTCTCGGCCACGACGCGCTCTTCGACGAGCTGGCGCTGCTGCGCCGCCGCGGCGCCCGCGTGCTCCTCGTCGCGGGCGGCGCGGCCGGCATCACCCGGCACTACGCCGACATCGGCCGCCCGGTCAGGACGCTGAGCCTGCGGGGCGACAGCGAGGTGCGCTACTGCCCTCCCGAGGAGATGCCGCACATCGTGGACGCGTACGAGCGGGTGACGTTGCCGCGCGTGCGCGACGCGCTCACCTCGCGCGGGCTCACCGTCTTCGCCTCGGTCGCGCGGGACGGGGCGCTGGTGAGCGCCCAGGCCAACCGGCCGCTGCGGGCCGTGCGGGACGGCAGGACGACGGTGGTCCGCGACCACCGGGCGGGCACCGTGACCGGGGTGGCCGCGGACCGCGTCCAGGCGCTGCTCGACGCGTTCGACGTGGTGTGCCTCTCGCCGCCCGTCGCCGACGGCGCCGGCGGCGACGGTTCCGCGCTCAACGTCGACGCCGACGTCCTCGCCGCCGAGCTGGCCAACGCCCTCGCCGCCGACCACCTGCGCCTCGTCACCGGCACACCGGGACTGCTCGCCGATCCGGAGGATCCCGCGAGCCGCCTGACCGACGTCGTACGCGGCGAGGGAGAGCGGTTCGCGCGGGGCCGGATGCGGCAGAAGGTACGCGCGGCGGAGATCGCCCTCGACGGGAGCGCCGACGTCGCGATAACCGGGCCGCACATCCTGTCGCCCGCGTCGGGAACGCGCTTCTGGCGCGCCCCGGCGCCCGCGCCGGACCTGTCGCTCCTCGCCCGCGCCGTGGAGATCTCCTCGGTGTCGGCCGACGAGCGGGAGCTCGCCGAGTACCTGGTGGACTGGTGCACCGGGCGCGGCGTCCACGCGGAGATCGACGCGGCGGGCAACCTCGTGGCCACCCGCGGCTCCGGCGACCGGCGGCTGCTCATGCTCGGGCACCTCGACACCGTGCCGCACCGGTGGCCGGTGCGCTGGGACGGGCTGACGATCACCGGCAGGGGCTGCGTCGACGCCAAGGCCAGCCTCGTCGCCTACCTGGAGACCCTCGCGGACATGGACGTGCCGAGCTGGGCGCAGGTGCGCGTCGTCGGCGCGGTCGAGGAGGAGGTCACCTCGGCGGGGGCCTTCCACGCCAGGGACCACTACCCGGCCGACGCGGTGGTCGTGGGCGAGCCCAGCGGCGAGAAGGCCCTGACCATCGGCTACTACGGCCTGCTCAAGGTGCGGATGCGCGTCAGCCACAGCGTCGGCCACACCGCGGGGCAGGGCGTCACCACCGCCGCCGACCAGCTGGTGGACGTCCTGGGCAGGCTCCGCGACGAGATCGCCGGGGCCGACTCCCAGGCGCTGGTGGCCGTGCTCGGCATCCACGCGGTGAACGGCGGGGACGTCCAGCTGGGCGAGGCCGTCGTCGACGTGCGGGTCCCCCCCACCCTGGACCTGGAACACCTCGTCGAGCTCGTCCGCCGGGTCGCGGGACCGGTCGTCGTGGAGGTGCTCCGCGCCACGCCCGGAGTGGTCACCTCCCGTACCAGCCCGCTCGTGAAGGCGTTCTCGCGGGCCTTCAGGGAGGAGGGCGTGGCTCCGAGGTTCCTCGCGAAGAAGGGGAGCAGCGACATGAACACCCTCGCGACCACCTGGCGGGGGGTGCCCATGGTCGCCTACGGCGCGGGTGACGCCGCGCTCGACCACACGCCGGACGAGCACCTCGACGCCGAGGAGTTCAGACGGGCCAGGACCGTGCTGTCCAGGGCGGTCGCGAACTGGGTGGAGCAGGGCCGCCCACCGGCGACGCCGGCCACACCGCAGGACACGGCCGGTGCCGGGCCCGCCGAAGGTGCCGAGGCCGCCGGTGGCGCCGGGGCCGGCGAGACCGCCGGAGCCGCCGGAGCCGCTGAGGCTGTCGCAGGAGAGAGGACACCGTGATGACAACGATCGCCGTCGACGAGACCGCCGGCCACACCTACCAGCTGTCCCACCTGGACGCGCTGGAGGCGGAGGCCGCCCACATCTTCCGGGAGACGGCCGGGGAGTTCGACCGGCCGGTGATCCTCTTCTCCGGGGGCAAGGACTCCATCGTCATGCTCCACCTGGCGCGCAAGGCGTTCGCCCCCGCGCCGGTGCCGTTCCCCCTGCTGCACGTCGACACCGGCCACAACTTCCCCGAGGTCATCGGCTACCGGGACCGCGTCGTCGCCGAGCAGGGCCTGCGGCTGGAGGTCGCCTCGGTCCAGGAGCTCATCGACCGGGGGGAGCTGGCCGAGCGGCCCGACGGCTCGCGCAACCCGCTGCAGACGGTGCCGCTGCTCAACGCCATCGAGACGAACCGCTTCGACGCGGTCTTCGGCGGCGGGCGGCGGGACGAGGAGAAGGCCCGAGCCAAGGAGCGGGTGTTCTCCCTGCGCGACGACTTCGGCGGCTGGGACCCGCGGCGGCAGCGACCGGAGCTGTGGAACCTCTACAACGGCCGCCACTCGCCCGGCGAGCACGTCCGCGTCTTCCCGCTGTCGAACTGGACCGAGCTGGACGTCTGGCAGTACATCCTCAGGGAGGGGATCGAGCTTCCGCCGATCTACTTCGCGCACGAGCGCGAGGTCTTCTCGCGCCGGGGCATGTGGCTCGCCCCCGGCGCGTGGGGCGGCCCGAGGGAGGACGAGCCCCTGGAGCGGCGCCTCGTGCGGTACCGCACGGTCGGCGACATGTCGTGCACCGGCGCCGTCGACTCCGGCGCCGCGACCCTGGAGGCGGTCATCGAGGAGATCTGCTCCTCCAGGCTGACCGAGCGGGGCGCCACCCGCGCCGACGACAAGCTGAGCGAGGCCGCCATGGAGGACCGCAAACGGGAGGGATACTTCTGATGACCACCACACTGCTGCGCTTCGCCACCGCCGGATCCGTGGACGACGGGAAGTCCACCCTCGTCGGCCGGCTGCTGTACGACTCGAAATCGATCCTCGCCGACCAGCTGGAGGCGGTGGAGACGGCCTCACGCAAGCAGGGCCTGGAGACCGCCGACCTCGCGCTGCTCACGGACGGCCTGCGCGCCGAGCGCGAGCAGGGAATCACGATCGACGTCGCGTACCGCTACTTCGCCACCGCGCGCAGGCGCTTCATCCTCGCCGACACGCCCGGCCACGTGCAGTACACCCGCAACATGGTCACCGGCGCCTCGACCGCCGAGCTCGTGCTCATCGTCGTCGACGCCCGCAACGGCGTCGTCTCGCAGACCAGGCGGCACGCCGCCGTCGCCGGCCTCCTCCGCGTCCCCCACGTCGTGCTGGCCGTGAACAAGATGGACCTCGTCGGCTGGGACGAGGGGGTCTTCGCGGCGATCGCCGAGGAGTTCACCGAACACGCGTCCGGCCTCGGGGTCGGCGAGGTGACCGCGATCCCGATCTCCGCCCTCACCGGCGACAACATCGTCACCCCCTCGCCGAACATGGACTGGCACACCGGTCCCACGATCCTGGAACTCCTGGAGACGGTGCCGGTGGGCGTCGACCCCTCCCGGGCGCCCGCGCGGCTTCCCGTCCAGTACGTCATCCGGGCGGACGGCCACCGCGCCTACGCGGGCCAGATCTCCAGCGGCGTCCTGCGCGTCGGCGAGCGCGTCACGGTCCTGCCCGGCGGGCGGACCTCCACGGTGGCGGCGATCGACGTGCTCGGCGAGCCCGTCGCCACGGCGTGGGCGCCGCAGTCGGTCGCCGTACGCCTCTCCGACGACGTCGACGTCTCCAGAGGCTCCCTCATCGTGCCGGAGGACGCGGCCCCCGACCTCACCTGCGAGCTGCGCACGACCACCTGTCACCTCCACGAGCGCGCCCTGCGCGTGGGGGAACGGGTCCTGGTCAAGCACACCACCAGGACGGTCCAGGCGGTCGTCGAGGACATCGTGCCCTCCACCGCCCTGGGGGATCTGACCTGTGCCCCGGAGGCGGACAGTCTCGCCGTCAACGAGATCGCGAACGTCGTGCTGCGTACCACCGACCCTCTCGCGGCCGATCCCTACGCGCGGTCCCGCATGACCGGTTCCTGCCTGCTGATCGATCCGGCGGACGGGACCACCCGCGCCGCGGGGATCGTCGAGGAGACGCCGCCGGGGTGAGGCCGCTCGGCGCCATCGGGGTGATTCACCCGGCATCGTCAGGGTGAATCACCCGGCATTCGTGCTTTCCGGGGTGGGTCGTGTCTTCGCCCGTTCGGGCGGTGCGCCGAGGAGCCGTCCGGCGCCCGTGGTCGTCGGGGTGAGTCACCCGGCATCTCGGGGGTGAGTCACCCGGCGGGAACCTTCGGGGACGGAGCCGACCGGCTCGGCCGGGCCGGCCTGTTCAGAGGGCGGGTCGGCCTGTTCGGAGGGCTCAGCCGGCGAAGGGGTAGCCGCGCAGTGACTGCTGGAAGGCCTTGCGCGCGATCGGGACGTACCCCGAGGTCGCGGCGCCGGTGGAGAGGGCCATGGTCACCGGCAGCGGGCCCGGCGGGGAGGGGAGGGCGAGCCTGGCCGCCTTGGGCAGGCCCCAGAGGTCGTCGCCGTTGGCGACGAGGCAGGCCACGCCCAGGCCGGCCTTGGCGGCCGCGCGCAGCCCGACGAGCTCGGCGCCCTCGTAGCCGACACGCCACGGGACGTCCGACTCGTCGAGGACGTCCACGATGCGGCCGCGGAGCGTGCACGGTTCCGTGAAGAGCGTGAGCGGGAGCGCGGCGCCCTCTCCGTGGGCCGGACGGCCGAACCAGTCCATGCGCATGTGGCCGAGTTCCTGGCTCGCGGCGCCGGCGCCGTTGGACTTCGTCTGCAGGAGCAGCGCCAGGTCCAGCTGGCCGGTGTTCACCCGGCCCTCCAGGGATTCGCTCAACCCCGTCTGGACGCTGACCTGGGCGTGCGGCATGCCCCTGGTGAGCAGCCGCAGGATCTCCGGGAGCGCCTCCGCGAGCTGGTTGACGATCCCGATGGACAGCCGCACGTTCCCCGGCGGGGGGACGAAACGGCCCACCGCCTCGTCGTTGAGTGCCACGAGGCGGCGGGCGTACCCGAGGAGTTCCTCGCCCTGCGGGCTGAGCTGCAGCTTCCGGCCGGTCGAGGTGAATATGGGACCCTTGACGAGACCGCTCAGCTGGCGGATCTGCTGGCTGATGGCGGGCTGGGTTATGTGCAGGGACTCCGCGGCCCTCCGGAAACCGCCGACATCGACTACGGTGACCAATGCTCTCAGCCGATTTATTTGCAGGTCGTGGTACATTCTTCCTCTTAAGCTGACCTAGTAGGAAAGTATCGAGCCATCTGTTCGAAGTGGCTTTTTGGATAAATAGGTCGCAGGCTTTTCCGGATGTTCGCGCCGTGCTCTAGTAGGGCAGGTGGACCCCGCTGGGAGTGCGGGTGTCGAGGGCGTACCGGGAGTCGTTCGCGCGTTTCCTCCTCTGCCGGGGGATCCGGATGAGTTTTCTCTGCGGCCGGCGGATTTGTTTCCGCTCCATGGTCTCCTCCAGTCTTCTGGTCCGGATGCGGTCAGCGTAGCCCCGGCGGACCGGGAGCTCCTACACACAGGGCCACGAGTGCGGTGTGAAACTCTCATGCTCGCTTGATGACGCGAAAACTATTCTCATCGCCGGTCGGGAAGCACAATTTACTTATTCGAACTCATCCAGATCGAGGAGACGGCGATGGTGACCTTGAACGCTTCACGGACCGAGCGGCCGAAGGAGCACGACCGGCTCTTCGCCGAGTTCTTCGTGAGCGCCTGGACCGAGCCCGCGCGCGCCGGCGGGCACGACGGCGACCCCGTCGCGGCGCTCGCCGGGTTCGGTGTCCACCTCCACAGCGGGGAGGAGGCGCCCGAGCCGAGTGCCGGGCCCGTGGCGTGCGAGGTCCTCGAGGACCTCGTCATCGAGGACCTCGACCATCCCGCTCCCGTCGTGGCCGCTTGGACCTACTGCGGATGAACGATCCCATCGAGGGCGGGGCGACCTCACCGCTGATCGGATTCAAGCGCCACCTGCGGGCGGTGACGGTTCCGGGGGAGGCGATCTATCTGACCTCGGCCCGGGGAACGGTCGCCCTGTCCGGTGGGCAGATCCAGGCGCTCGCGCCGTTGCTGGGCGGCGACCACAGCCTCGCCGAGGTGCGGAGGCGGACGGCGTCCGAGATCTCGGCCGTGCAGCTCGGGCGGATCCTCGGCAGGCTGGCGGAGGCGAACCTCGTCGGATCCCGCCGTCCCCCGCGAGGCGGCGCCGATGCCGCGTCCGAGGCGTACTGGGACCTCGGGCGGGTGGGCGCGGACCGGGCCGCGACGGCCCTGGCGGAGTCGTCCGTCGGGCTCGTCGCCCTCGGGGGCGTCGACACGGGGCCCGTGGCCGAGGCGTTGCGGTCGATGGGTGTCACCGTCGACGAGGACGGTGACCGGCCCGCGACCCTGACCCTCGTTCTCTGCGACGACTACCTCGACCCGGAACTCGAACGGGTCAACGAGCGGCTGCTGGCGGACGGACGGCCCTGGCTGCTGGCCAAGCCGGCCGGCGCCGACCTGTGGGTCGGTCCGGTCTTCCGGCCGGGCGAGGGGCCCTGCTGGTCGTGCCTGACCACGCGGCTGCGCGGGCACCGGCGCGGGGAGGCGCGGCTGTGGAGCGCGTCGAAGACGAGCGCCACCAGCCCGCCCGACGCGTCGCTGCCCCTCACCCGCGCCCTCGGGGCGCAGTTCGCGGCCCTGGAGGCGGCCAAGTGGCTGGCCGGGTCGCGGGGCGAACGGCAGGACACCGTGTGGACGCTGGACACCTTCTCGCTGGAGGGCCGCCACCACCGGGTGGAGAAGCGCCCGCAGTGCCCCTCCTGCGGGGATTCCGGGCTGGTGGCGGCGAGCGTCGAGAAGCCCGTCGTCATCGCGTCCAGGAGCAAGGCGGCCGTGGGCGGCAACGGGCACCGCGCGCTCGCCTCCGAGCTGGTGTGGGAACGCTACCGCCACCTGGCCGACCCCCTCACCGGGATCACGGACGCGATCCGGCGCGACCCGCGGAGCCCCTCCTTCCTGCACTGCTACCTTTCCGGGCCGAATCTCGCGCTCACCGACGACAGCCTCACCGCGATGAGAGCCGGTCTGCGCCAGCAGAGCGGCGGCAAGGGGAGCACCGACATCGAGGCCAGGGTGGGCGCGCTCTGCGAGGCGGTGGAGAGACACTGCGGCTCGCGGCACGGGGACGAGCCGACGGTGAGGGACAGCCTCCGCGGCCTGGGCGAGCGAGCCGTGCGTCCCGACGAGTGCCAGCACTTCCACCGGCGCCAGTTCGAGGACCGCGACCGCTGGAACGCCGAGAGCATGGCCTTCCAGCACGTCCCGGAGCCGTTCGACGACGAGGAGGTCGTCGAGTGGACCCCGGTGTGGTCGCTCACCGCGAAGCGGCAGCGCCTGCTCCCCACCGACCTGCTCTACTTCAGCAGGGGCGGCCATCCGTCGGTGCGCGCGACCTCGAACGGGAACGCCGCGGGCTCCAGCGTCGAGGACGCGATCGTCCAGGGCTTCCTCGAACTGGTGGAGCGCGACGCGGTGGCCATCTGGTGGTACAACCGCACGCGCCAGCCCGCGGTGGACCTCGGCTCGTTCGACGACCCGTGGATCACCGACCTCCGGTCGCGCTACGAGGACATCGACCGGGAGTTCTGGGTCCTCGACGTCACCTCCGACCTGGGCATCCCCGTCATGGTGGCGATCTCGCGGCGCGTCGACAAGCCGGCCGAGGACATCATGCTCGGGTTCGGGGCTCACTTCGACCCCCGGATCGCCGCGCGGCGCGCGCTGACCGAACTCGGGCAGCTGCTCCCGGCCGTCGCCGGGGCACGCGCCGACGGGACGGGGTACGGTCCGACCGATCACCACATCCGGGACTGGTGGCTCACCGCGACGACGGGGAACCAGCCCTACCTCCGTCCCCACGGGAACCGGGCCCCGCGGACCCCGGGCGACTACGCCTACACCCCTCGCGGCGATCTGCGGGAGGACGTCGAGCACATCGTCACGCTGGCCGGGCGGACGGGCCTGGACGTCCTCGTCCTCGACCAGACGCGTCCCGACATCGGCATGCCGGTCGTCAAGGTCGTCGTTCCCGGCCTGCGGCATTTCTGGGCGAGGTTCGGCCCCGGCCGGTTGTACGACGTCCCCGTCCTCCTCGGGCGTCTCGACAGGGCGACGGCCTACGAGGACCTCAACCCGATTCCCCTCTTCATGTAGCCGTTCCGCCTCGACAAGGGTCAGGAGTCACAGGATGGTCGGAGGCCAAGGCAGCGATACCGATGTGCTCCAGATATTCCCCCAGTGGTCGTTCCGGGAGGACGTGTACGTCGAACCGGACCCGTACGGCGGAACCGTGGTGCTCCACAGCCGCTGGGAGGACGTGGTCCTGCGATACCCCGGATCCACCGTGCTGGAGGCGATGCGCCGGATGAGCCTGGGGCCCACCTCGCTCGACAACGTCATCCGCGAGGACGCCGAGCGGCGGGAGCTCGACGCGATCCTCGACGGTCTCCAGCACCTCGTGGTGCGTTCCTTCGGCTTCGACCCCGAGCAGCCGCTGATGTCGGTGATCCCGCTCGCCCAGCGGGCACGGTTCCGGCTGCCGGAGGTCCCCCCGCTCCACCCGGTCCGCCTGTCCAGGTTCGCGCTGATCAGAACCGACGGGAACAACTACCACGTCGAGTCCCCGCTGTCGCTGCACCGGGTCATCCTGCACCGGGCCGAGGCCATGTCCGGTGTCGGGTCGCTGATCCGCCCGGTCGTCCCGTCGGCGATCGAGCGGGACCGCCGGCCCGTGGTCGACTATCTGATGGCGGCGGGGATGGTGGTGCAGGCCGTGGAGGAGGACCCCTTCCAGCCGATGGTGTTCGAGGAGGACGTCGACCCCGCTCTCGTGGCCTGGACTCCCGTCGATCTCATGTTCCACACCCGGTCCACCCTGGGCAGGCACGACCACGACTTCGGGGCGACGTACCCGATGGGAGACCAGTGGAGCGTCGAGCCCGTCGTGAAGCCGGAGCCCGCGCGGGTTTTCGCCGATCCGGGGCGGGAGCGGGCTCCCGTCGCGCTGCCCCGGCCGAAGTGGGGCGAGCTGCTCGCGGCGGATCCGCCGCTGACCACGGTCGTCGAGGCGAGCCGGCACACCCGGCACTACGGTGAGAGACAGCTGACGGCCGACGAGCTCGGGGAGCTCCTGTACCGGACGGCCAGGGTCCGGTCCCTGGTCGGCTCCCCGGACGAGACCTCGACGACCTCGACGAGCGATCGCCCCTACCCGAGCAGCGGCGGCTCCTACGAGCTCGAGCTGTACGCCACGGTGGACAGGTGCGCCGGCGTCCCCCGGGGCGTCTACCACTACGACCCGCTGCGGCACCGGCTGGAGCCGATCGAGTCCACCCCGGCGGACGTGGACGAGCTGCTGGAGACGGGCAAGGTGGCGGCGAACCTGGACGCGACGCCGCCCGTCCTGCTGACCATCACCGCGCGCTTCCGCAGGCTGTCGCGGAAGTACAACGGGCTGAGCTACTCGCTGGTGCTCAAGAACGTCGGAGCGCTGACGCAGACGCTCTCCCTGGTCAGTACGGCCATGGGGCTGGCGGCGTGCAGGCTGGACAGCGGCGACATCGAGGTGACGGGACGCGTTTTCGGCCTCGACTGGCGTGTCGAGTCGAGTGTCGGCGGGTTCGTCGTCGGCCACCGTCCCGGCCGCGAGCCGAGCCGCTTTTCCGGGCGGTACGCGGTGAATGACGCCGAGTGGGTTCTTCGAGCAAGGGCGGAAATCACGTAAGTTGGACTTCCTTTTTTGGCATTTCATGAATGTGTGAGGATGCGCGCGGCGGGAGCCGCGTGAACACGCCGCGTCCCACCCGCCGGACGCGCGTGAATCGTGCCGCACGACTATGACACGTGGTTTTTCCGCCGCGTGCACCCGTTGATTCCCCTGGAGCCACGCGGACGGGCCTATCTAAGCTTATTCAGCTGATATAGATTGTTTCGGGGCGTCGGGCTGACGGGGAAGGACCACCGGTCGGGCTTTGGAGGAGACGGTCGATGACGGTGAACGCCGGCCCGCCGCAGCGCCGGCGCGGATTCGCCAGGTCGCTGCACAGGTCACGCCTTAGGACCCGGCACGGGGTGGGCGGGCTGGCCGCCCCCAGAATGGCCCGTGTGATCATCGTCGCCGTCCTGTACGGCTACGTGTTCAACGCGCTGATGTTCGTGTGGGGAAGCGGTCTGCCGGGTCCCGACCTGCTGGGTTTCGCCGGCTGCCTGTTCGTCGCGCTGGTCCTGCAACTCGCGCATTCGACGCGGGACGCGCTGAGCTGGCCCGCGCCGGTCCGGGCTCTCACGCTGTCGGTACAGGCCGTCGCCACCTTCCTGCCGTTCGCGTGGGTCGGTCCGCAGGCGGGATCCATCGCGGGGTTCCTCGCCGGGTCCATGCTGCTGGTGGTGGCGGGGCCGGGGCGCTGGGGGCTCTTCTTCGCCGTCGCCGCCGGTGTCGGCGCGCTGCTCGCGCTCCGGGAGGCGAACCTGCTGGCGTTGGACGTCGTCTACAGCGTCTACTTCACCCTGCTGACCGGGTTGATGGTGTACGGGGTCAGCTCGCTGGCGTCTCTGGTGAAGGTGCTCTACGCGGCGCGGGGGGAGTTCGCGCGGATGGCGGTGGCGCGGGAGCGGCTGCGGGTGGCGCGGGACCTGCACGACCTGCTGGGCTACAACGTGTCGGCGATGACCCTGAAGAGCGAGCTGGCGTACCGGCTGCTGCCGGGGGCGGCCGACCGGGCGCGGCAGGAACTCCGGGACGTCCTGGTGGTCGCCCGCCGCGCGCTGGCGGAGGTGCGGGTGGTGGCGGGCGGGTATCTCCCCATGTCGCTGACGGCGGAGGCCGAGTCGGCGGAGTCGATGCTGTCGGTCGCCGAGATACGGGTGGGCGTGGCCGTCTCGCGAGAGGGCCTGCCCGAGGCGCTGGACACCGTGCTGGCGATCGTGCTGAGGGAGGCGGTCACCAACGTGCTGCGGCACAGCAAGGCGCAGCGCTGCGAGATCGAGGCGGGGGTGGAGGACGGCTGGGCGCGGCTGCGGGTCGGCAACGACGGGGTCGAGCCGGAGCTGGGGACGCGCTCGTTCGAGACCGGTACGGGACTGGGGAATCTCACGGGCCGGCTGGAGGCCGCGGGGGGACGGTTGTCGGTCACGGTCGACGGTGAGTGGTTCCAGCTGACGGCGGAGGCCCCGGTCGAGGCCCCGCCGGTGGCACCGGTCGCGGAGGGCTCCGAGGTCCCCGGCGCGCCCGAGGTGACCAGGACGCCCGACGCGCCGGAGACGTCCGAGGAACCCGGGGTGCCGGGCAGGCCCGGGACCCCCGGCACGCCCGGGACGGTCAAGGTGCCCGGAGCGCCGGAGGAGGAGCACGCGCGGCCGGGAACACCGGGCGACCGGCCGCCGGTCAGGGCCACGGCGCGGACGTGGCACCTGCGGGTGGCGCGCTTCATCGCCGTGCTGGTGCTGTCGGGTTACGGCGTCCTCATCGTGGTCAACGTGCTGGCGGAGCGGCCGCACCCGGTCGGGCTGATCGGATTCGCCGCGTGCGTGGCCGTGCTGGTCGGCGTGCAGATCGTCCACTCCCTGGGGGAGCCCCGGTCGTGGCCGGGGTGGCTCAGGAAGGTGACCCTGGCGGTGCAGGCGGTCGCCACGGCCCTGCCGCTGCTGTGGGTCGGCGCGCCGTGGGGTTCGATGGGCGGTTTCCTCGCGGGGGCGGTCCTGCTGCTGGTGGGCGGCCGCTGGCGGTGGGTGCTGTACGCGGCCGTCGGCGCGGGGGTGATGCTGCTGTCCGTGCTCCAGGGCGACGTGGCGGAGTGGACCGCGTATCTGGTGATCTCCACGCTCCTGACCGGGCTGGTGGTCTTCGGCATCAGCTCGCTGTCGGACCTGGTGGCGCAGGTGGACCGGACGCGGGGGGAGCTGGCGCGGATGGCGGTGACCCAGGAGCGGTTGCGGGTGGCGCGGGAGCTGCACGCGCTGCTGGGGCACGAGCTGTCGGTGATGATCGTCAAGAGCGAGCTGGCGCACCGGCTGCTGCCGAGGTCCGCGGAGCGGGCGAAGACCGAGGTGGCGGAGGTGCTGGAGATCGCGCGGCGGGCGGTCGCGGATGTCCGGGCGGTGGCCAGCGGGTACCGGCACATGTCGTTCGACGCGGAGGTGGACTCGTCGGTCTCCACGCTCGCCGCCGCGGGAATCGACACCGGGGTGAGCGTTCCCGCGGACCTGGTCCTCGGGGAGCTGGACGCGCTGCTCGCGGTCGTGTTGCGTGAGGCGGCCACGAACGTGCTGCGGCACAGCGACGCGCGGCGGTGCACGATCGAGGTGGTCCTGGAAGCGGGCGGGGTGCGGCTGTGCGTGACCAACGACGGGGCGCCGCCGGAGGTGCTTCCGGCCGTCCGCGACGATTCCGGGCTGGGGGACCTGGCGGCACGGCTGCGCGCCGTCGGCGGGCGGCTGGCGGCCGAGGTCGCCGACGGGGCGTTCCGGCTGGTCGTCATCGCTCCCGGCGCCGCCCTCGTTCCCCGTGTGCAGGCGTTGGGGGACGCGTTGCGGGACGCTCGGGGAGACATGCCGGAAGATATGTCTGCAGATATATCGAGAGGCGCGCGGAGAACGGACGGCCATGATGGGTGATACGGCCGGAGCTTTTTTCGGCTGACAAATGCGAGTAAGTGAATGTCAGAATTCTGCGGCATTGCCAAATTCAATTGACTGGGTACTATTCGGGGCAAGATCGGTTGGTCCAGTCGTTCGATCGAATGGTGGCGAGGCGTATGTGGACGAGAATCGCCTCGCAGAGTCGCTCGCGGGATCGCTCCCGGCGCCGCCCGTGGGATCGGCCGCAGGGGCGCCCGGGGCCCCCGGTCGTCGGTTCTCGTCCCGGAGCCGACGTCCGAACGGGAGCGCCGCTGTGCTGAAGATCCTCCTCGCCGAGGATGTGCCCATGGTGCGCGGGGCGCTGGCCGCCCTGCTGGACATCGAGTCCGACCTGACGGTGGTGGCACAGGTCGGCAGCGGGGACAGGATCGTGCCCGTCGCGCTCGAGACGCGTCCCGACGTCGCGATCATCGACGTCGACCTGCCCGTGCTCGACGGTCTTTCCGCGGCGGAGGAGCTGCACGCGAAGCTGCCCACGTGCCGGACGCTGATCCTGACGGGCCTGGGACGGCCCGGCACGCTTCGCCGCGCCCTCTCGGTGTCGGTGTCCGGCTTCCTCCTCAAGGACACGCCCTCGGAACGCCTCGCCCAGGCGGTCCGCGAGGTGGCCGCGGGGCGTCGCATCGTCGACCCGCAGCTCGCGCTGACCGCGTGGGACGTCGGGGAGAACCCGCTGTCCGGACGTGAGGTCCAGGTCCTGAGGCTGGCCGCGGGCGGCGCCGAGCCGCCGGAGATCGCGGCCGTCATGCACGTCTCCGTCGGGACCGTGCGCAACTACCTCACGAAGATAGTCACCAAGCTGAACGCCAGGAACCGGGTGGACGCCATCCGCATCGCCACCGAGGCCGGCTGGATCTGACCGGGCGGGACCTCGCGTCCTCCCCGTCCTCCCTGTCCTTCCCGGCCTCCTCGGCCTCCCGATCCTTTCGGGTCCGTCGTTCCGTTCTCGCCGTTCCGTCTTCGCATCCTGAGAAGGATGTCTTATCGCGGGCCCATTGTCCTGATTTTGTTACCGGCATAGCGTAATTGCTGGTAACAAAAGCGTCGGCCGCTGTTCGTCACGTACTTCCCCCGGCCGGGAAAGGATGCCCGCAGATGAGTTCCAACAGGTGGCTGCACTACTTCGAGACGCGGATCCCCCTCTCCGAGGAGCCGCCGCGGATCGCGGCCAGGCTCGCCGGCTCCGGCCTGCACGCGGCGTACGTCGTGTACGAGAGCGGAGGGAAGTGGTCCTACGCGGGGGGAGCCCGGGCCGAGGTCACGCTGGACCGCAACGGCGCCCGGCTGGTCCAGGAGGACGAGCCCGACGTCGTCCTGCCCTGGAGCGACCGGCCCCTGCGCCAGGTGGCCCGGCTGCTCGACACCGTGAAGGTCCCCGCCTGGCGCGCGTACGGCTGGGCGACCTTCGAGCTCTCCTACGCCAAGGAGGGGAAGCTGGACCACGTCGGTGACGGCCGGCTGCTGCACCTCGTGGTACCGAAGGCCGAGGTCCGCATCGAGGACGGCCACGCCCACCTCCGCGCCGCCGACCAGGAGACGCTGACCGCGCTGCTGGAGACGATCTCCAGCCCCGCGGAGACCCCCGACGGAGCGCCGAAGCCGTTGGACGTGCGCGAACTCGGCGAGGACGCGTACCGCCTCGCGGTGAAGCTCGCGGTCGAGGAGATCAACCAGGGCGACCTGAACAAGGTCATCCTGTCGCGGGTCGTCGACATCGACGAGGACATCGACCTGATCGCCACCTACCTGGCCGGGCGCCGGGGCAACAACCCCGCGCGGTCGTTCCTGCTCAACCTCGGTGGCGTGGAGACGGCCGGGTTCAGCCCGGAGATCGTGGTCAAGGTGTCCGCGGACGGCCACGTGGTCAGCCAGCCGCTGGCCGGGACCAGGGCGCTCACCTCTGACCTGCTCGAGAACGAGAGCCTGCGCGCCGACCTCCTGGCCTCCGCCAAGGAGATCTACGAGCACGCGATCTCGGTGAAGGTCGGCACCGACGAGCTCGTCGACGTCTGCGTGCCCGGATCGGTCGAGGTGCCGGAGTTCATGGCGATCCGCGAGCGCGGCAGCGTCCAGCACCTGGCCTCCCAGGTGTCCGGCAGGCTCGCCCCCGGCTTCAGGGCGTGGGACGCCTTCGGCGCGGTCTTCCCCGCCGTGACCGCGTCCGGCGTGCCGAAGGAGGCCGCTTACACCTCGATCCGCAGGCACGAGCCCGAGTCGCGCGGCCTGTACAGCGGGGCCGTGCTGACCGTCGACCACACCGGCGAGATGGACGCGGCACTCGTGCTGCGCAGCGCCTACCGCAAGGACGGCCGCACCTGGCTGCGCGCCGGGGCCGGCATCGTCGGGCAGTCCACTCCCGAGCGGGAGTTCGAGGAGACCTGCGAGAAGCTCGACAGCGTCGCGCGCTACCTGGTCCCCGCCGTCGAGGGGAGTGCGCGATGAGGGTCGACGACATCTACCTCGCCGGGGTGGGCGCCTACCTGCCCCCCGTGGTGACCACCGAGCACGCGGTCCGGGAGTCCTGGTACGACCGGGCCGACCGCGAGGCCTCCGGGATGGAGGCCGTGATGGTGGCCGGCGAGACGCCGGCCCCGGAGATGGCGGCCCGCGCGGCCCTGGTCGCGCTGCGCCGGTCGGGGCACGAGCCGGACGACTTCGGCGCGCTGCTGCACAGCGACAGCTACCACCAGGGGCCGGACGGCTGGTCGGCGCCGCACTACGTGCTGCGCAGGACGCTGAACCGGCCGATCACCGCGCTGGAGGTCAGGCAGGGCTGCCTCGGCATGATCGCGAGCCTTGAGATGGCCGCGCACCGGCTGATCGCCGACCGTGACAAGGACGCCGTGCTGCTGACCGCCGGGGACAACTTCTCCACCCCGCTGGTGGACCGGTGGCGGGCCTCCAGGATGTTCCTGCTCGCGGACGGCGGCGGCGCCGCGGTGGTCTCGCGGCGCGGCGGCTTCGCCCGGGTGCTGGCCTTCGGGACGGTCTCCAATCCCGGGATGGAGGAGCTGCACCGCGGCGGGGAGGTGCTCTTCCCGCCCGGCATCACCGTCGGCCGCTCGCTGAACTTCGAGGAGCGCAGCGACTACTGGCGACGGCAGTGGGCGGAGGGGAAGGCGCCCCCGATGGGGCACTTCGGCGAGTGCGTCGCCGAGGCGGCCGGGCGGACGCTGGCGGAGGCCGGGATCTCCATGGAGAAGGTCACCCGCGTCTGCCACACCGGCTTCGCGCGGGGCTCCCTGGAGGGCATGTTCCTCGACCCCCTGGAGATCGACGCGGACCGGGGCCTGTGGGACTTCACCCGAGGGGTCGGGCACGCCGGCGCCGCCGACCCGTTCATCGGCCTGGAGCACCTGTGGACGAGCGGGCAGGTCGCTCCCGGCGACCACGTGCTGCTCATCGGCAGCGCCCCCGGCATGGAGGCCGGCTGCGCGGTCGTGGAGATCGTCGCCCCGTACGAGCCCGGGAACCCCGAGCTCCAGAACCACGAGCCCGAGAGTCACGAGCCCCTGCGGCACGACCCCCAGAACGAGAACCACGAGCCCGGGAACCGCGAGCCGGAGAACGGAGGCCGGTAGATGCTTGACGGATGCACGCCATGGCCCGAGGAGTTCGCCGCCCGTTACCGGCGCGAGGGACTCTGGCGCGGGGAACGCCTCGGCGACCTCCCGCGGACCTGGGCCCGCGCGTTCGGAGACGGTACGGCACTGGTCGGCGGGAGGCTGCGACTGTCCTACCGGGACCTGGAGAACCGGGTCGACCGGATGGCGGCGGGTTTCCACCGGCTCGGGATCGAGCCCGGTGACCGGATCGTCCTGCAGCTGCCCAACGTCCCCGAGTTCGTCATCGTGGCCTTCGCGCTCTTCAGGGTGGGCGCCAAGCCGGTGTTCTCCCTGGCGTCGCACCGGGCCAACGAGATCGGGCACCTGTGCGAGCTGTCCGGCGCGTCCGGATACGTCGTCCCCGGCGTCCACCGCGGGTTCGACCACACCGCGCTCGCCCTGCGGATGGCCGGCGAGGTGCCGAGCCTGCGCCGGATCTTCGTCCTGGACGGGGAGACCGGCGAGGAGGGCGAGAGGAGCGGCGACGAGACCGCCGCGGCCGCCGCGGTGATCCCGCTCTCGCGGGTGGACGCCGACCCGGTCCCGCTCCCCGGGAGCGACCCGTCGGACGTGGCGTTCTTCCTGCTCTCCGGCGGGACCACCGCGCTGCCCAAGCTGATCCCGCGCACGCACGACGACTACGCGTACCAGACCAGGGCGGTGGCCGAGCTCTGCGAGCTCGGCGCGGACGACGTCTACCTGGCCGCGCTGCCGGTGGAGTTCAACTTCACCTGGGGCTGCCCGGGGGTCGTCGGCACGCTCGGCTCCGGCGGCACGGTCGTGCTCGCCGAGAGCCCGGTCGCGGAGGACTGCTTCCGCGCGATCGAGCGGGAGAAGGTCACCATCACCTCGGTCGTCCCCACCGTGGCGCAGCTCTGGCTGGAGGAGGTGGCGTGGGCCGAGGCGGACCTGTCCAGCCTGCGCGTGCTGCAGATCGGCGGGGCCAGACTCCAGCCTGAGCTGGCCGCGCGGATCGAGCCCGAGCTGGGCTGCCGCCTCCAGCAGGTGTTCGGCATGGCCGAGGGAATGCTCTCCATGTCCAGGAAGGGCGACGACCCCGGGTCCGTCGTGAACACCCAGGGGCGGCCGATCTCACCGGCCGACGAGGTGCGGATCGTCGACGAGCGGGACGCCGAGGTGCCCCCGGGGGCCACCGGCGAGCTGCTCACCCGTGGCCCGTACACCCTGCGCGGCTACTACCGCGCCGAGGAGCACAACCGGCGGGCCTTCACCGAGGACGGCTTCTACCGCACCGGTGACCTGGCCCGGCTGACCGCCGAGGGGAACCTGGTCATCGAGGGACGGCTGAAGGACGTGGTGATCCGCGGCGGAGACAAGATCGCGGCCGGAGAGGTGGAGGGCCACCTGCTCACCCACCCGTCGGTCGCCAGGGCGGCGGTCGTCCCGGTCCCCGACGAGTTCCTCGGCGAGCGGATCTACGCGTTCGTCGTCCACCGGGGCGAGCGGGGCGAGAGACCGGCGCCGGCCGAGCTGAAGCGGGCGCTGCACGAGCGCGGGCTGGCCGAGTTCAAGCTGCCGGACCGCGTGGAGTTCGTCGACGACTTCCCGCTGACCCCGCTCGGCAAGATCGACAAGAAGGTGCTCGCCGCCGCGGCGAAGGACCCGGCACTGTCCCGCCGGTGGGCGCCCGCGGAACCCACCCCCGAACACCAGGAAAGGTGAACCGGACATGGAACGCGATATCTCAACACCGCCCACGGCCGACGACCTGCGGCAGACCGTCGCGACGATCGTCGGCACCGAGCCCGGCGAGATCACCGGCGACGCCAACCTCGTCTTCCTCGGGCTGGGGTCCCTGGAGATGATGCGGCTCGTCACCCGATGGCGTCGCCAGGGCGTCGCCGTGGAGTTCGGCGAGCTCGCCGCCGAGCCGACCGTCGACGCGTGGCAGCGGCACCTGCGCGCGGCCTGGGAGGCCCGGCAGGTGAAATCGGGGGAGGCCGTCGGATGAGCGCGCTGCTGATCCGCGGCGGCTGCCTCTACCCGGCCGACGCCGGGGCGCGCGTCGTCCCCGACGGCGCCGTGCTCGTCGAGGGCGAGCGGATCGTCGCCGCCGGGACCACCGCGGAGGTCGAGGCCGCCATGGAGCCCCGGCGGCGCGAGGACCTGCGCACGATCGACGCCCGGGGGAAGATGATCCTGCCCGGCTTCGTCAACGCGCACTGGCACGACCTGTTCGCCATGCGGTTCCCCTTCAAGGGGGCGCTGCGGCCCGCCGCCGACCGCGACGACAAGCCCGCGTTCATGGCGCTGGGCGGCGACGTCCGGCAGATCTCGGTGGTCTTCGACTCCTTCCACGACCAGATCGACCGGCTCACCCCGGACGAGGCCGAGGCCATCGCCCGATACTCGATGTGGACCCAGCTGCGCTCCGGCGCGACCACCCTCGGGGACGTGGGCTCGTTCAACCGGCCCGAGGCGCTGGCCTCGGCCGCCCGCCACCTCGGCATGCGCTGTGTGGTCAGCACCTGGGCGAGCGACGCGGTGTGCGCCCCCGGCGAGTCGCGGTTCCGCAGGACCCGCGACGCCGACGTGGTGCTGCGGCGGATCGAGGACCTGCTGCGCGACTGCGCGGGGGACACGAGCGGGCTGGTACGGGCGCGGCCGACCTCGGTCTACGGGGTCAACATGACCGGCGAGCTCGGCACCGGTTTCGCCGAACTCGTCGCCAGGTACGACGTGCCGTTCGCGACACACGTCGGCGCGCTGCGCAACGAGGCCGAGGTGACGCGGAGCTACTACGGCACGACCCCGGTGCGCAGGTTCGCCGAGCTCGGCCTGCTCTCCGACCGGTTCATGGCGGTGCACTGCGCGTTCGCCGACGACGAGGAACGCGAGATGCTCGTCGCGGCGAACGCGCACATCAGCCACTCGCCGGCGAAGTACGGCCCGGCGGGGGAGTCCTCGCTGACCGAGACCCGGGCGATGCCGGAGTTCCGGCGCGCCGGGCTGGACGTCTCGCTGTCCACCGACGGCGCCGCGCTGCCGGTCGGCGGCATGGCCGAGGCCATGCGGGTCACCTGGCAGATCTACAACGAGATGTACGCCGACCCGACCGAGGTGCTGCCGACCGACGCGCTGGCGATGGCCACCCGGCTCCCGGCCAGGGGGCTGGACTGGGCGGGAGAGATCGGCAGCATCGAGGCGGGCAAGCAGGCGGACCTGCTGCTGGTCCCCGCCGACGACTGGCGCTACCTGCTCAACCCGCGCCCCCTGGAGAGCTTCCTCGCGCTCGGCGGCTCGACGGACGTGGACACCGTGATCGTCGCGGGCCGGACGCTGGTGGAGGGCGGCAAGGCCACCGGTCTCGACGAGGACGAGCTCGAAGCCGACTACATCGAGGCACTCGGCGCCTTCTCTGTGCGCTGCCTCGGTGTCGACCCCGATCTGGTCGCCACGCTGACCCGTGCGGCACGCCGATGAGGAGGTATCACCGATGCATGACAGGACGGCCCTGGTCACCGGGGCGGCAGGCGGTATCGGCGAGGCGGTGGTGCGGGCGCTGGCCGCCGAGGGCGTCGCCGTCGCGGCGGTGGACGCGAACGCCGAGGCACTGAACCCGCTCGTCAAGGAACTCGCCGAGGCCGGGCACCGCGTCCGGGGTTTCGTCGTGGACGTGACCTCCAGCGCCGAGGTGGACATCGTGGTCGAGCGGGCGGAACGCGAGCTGGGGCCGATCGGCTACCTGGTCAACGCCGCCGGGGTGCTGCGCGTCGGCGCGGGAGCCGCGCTCACCGACGACGACTGGGACACCACGTTCGCGGTCAACGCGACCGGCGTGTTCCACGTCAGCAGGGCGGTGGCCAACCGGATGATCCCCCGGAGGGCCGGGGCGATCGTCACGCTGGCCTCCAACGCGGCCAGGACGCCGCGCTGGAACATGGCCGCCTACGCGGCGTCCAAGGCCGCGGCGAGCAGCTTCACCAAGTGCCTGGGGCTGGAGCTCGCCCAGCACGGCATCCGGTGCAACGTGGTCGCCCCCGGCTCCACCGACACGCCGATGCTGACCTCGCTGTGGGCCGGAGACGACGCGCCGCGGGTCTCCATCGAGGGCGCGCCGGAGACCTTCAGGGTCGGCATCCCGATGGGGCGGCTGGCGCGGCCCGCCGACGTCGCCGACGCGGTGCTGTTCCTGCTCTCCGACCGTGCCGCGCACATCACCCTGCAGGACCTCACGGTCGACGGCGGCGCCGCCCTCGGCAACTGAGCACGACCCCGCCCGGCCGGGAGCCCGGCCGGCCCCGGAGCCCGGAACCCCACGAAGAGACGTCACGAAGAGACTTGACGAAGAGCGGAGGCACGCCATGGCGATCCCGGCGATCGAGTCCTATCCCATGCCGACCGAGGACGAGCTGCCGGAGAACATCGCGCGCTGGACCATCGATCCCGATCGCGCGGTGCTGCTCGTCCACGACATGCAGAACTACTTCCTGAGCCCGTTCCCGCGCGGGCAGGCCCCCACGACCGACCTGGTGGAGAACGTCGCGACGCTGCGGGCGCGCTTCGCCACGCTCGGCGCGCCGGTCGTCTACACCGCCCAGCCCGGCGGGATGACCGACGAGCAGCGCGGCCTGCTCAAGGACTTCTGGGGCGCGGGGATGAGCTCCGCCCCGGAACACCGGATGATCATCGATCGGCTGGCCCCGTTCGGCCCCGACGTCGTGTTCACCAAGTGGCGGCCCAGCGCGTTCTGCCGTACCGGCCTGCTCGACCTGTTGCGCGAGAGGGGCCGCGACCAGCTGGTGATCTGTGGGGTGTACGCCCACGTCGGAATCCTGATGACCGCCCACGAGGGGTTCTCCCAGGACATCCAGACGTTCGTGGTGGCGGACGCGGTGGCCGACTTCTCGCGGGAGTACCACCGGCAGGCGCTGGACTACGCGGCGTCGAGGTGCTCGGTGACGCTGTCCACCCGGTCCGCGCTGGCGATGCTGAACGGGGCTGCCGCCGACGGGGCCGCGCCGGACGCGACGGTCCTGGACGAGGCGGCGCTGGAAGGAGCGGGACGATGACCGCGGCGACGACCGCGGCGACGACCGGGCCGATGCCCGGGGCGATGACCGAGGCGGCCGGGACGCTCCTGCTCGACCGGATCCTCGGCCCGCAGGCGCCCCCGTTCGCCCTGCTGCACCGTCCGGGCTCGACCGGGGCGGACCGGCTCGACCTGCTCATCGGGGAGACCACCGAGGTCGGCCGCATCGCGGACATCCCGCTGCCGCCCGATGACGACGCCCGCCGAGGTGCCGGTGCCCGGCACGAGGTGCTCGCGATGTTGCCGTACCGCCAGATCGGCGAGCGCGGGTACGCGTTCCCCGACGACGAGGCCCCGCTGCTCGCGATGACCGTCGTCGACCAGGCCGTGCTGCCGATGGGCGAGGTCCTCGACCGGCTCCCCGACGGGCCGATCGAGCTGGGCGAGGGCGACTTCGACTCCGACGACGAGGAGTACGCGGCCACCGTGCGCCGGGTGCTCTCCGAGGAGATCGGCCGGGGAACGGGCGCGAACTTCGTCATCAAGCGGTCGTTCTCCGCCGACATCACCAACTGGTCGACCCGCACGGCGCTGGCGTTCTTCCGGCGGCTGCTCGGCAGGGACCCCGGCTGCCACTGGACCTTCGTGATCCACACCGGCGGGCGTACCTTCGTCGGCGCCTCGCCCGAGCGGCACATCAGCCTCGACGCGGGCACCGTGGTGATGAACCCGATCAGCGGCACCTACCGGTACCCGGCGGAGGGACCCGAGGTGCGCGGGGTGCTCGGCTTCCTGTCCGACAGCAAGGAGGCGAACGAGCTCTACATGGTGCTCGACGAGGAACTGAAGATGATGGGCCGGGTGTGCGACCTCGGTGGCCGCACGGTGGGCCCGTACCTCAAGCAGATGGCGCGCCTGGCGCACACCGAGTACCTGATCGAGGGGCGCAGCTCGCTGGACGTGCGGGACATCCTGCGGGAGACCATGTTCGCGCCCACGGTCACCGGCGGCCCGCTGGAGAGCGCCTGCCGGGTGATCAGCCGCTACGAGCCGGAGGGCCGGGACTACTACGCGGGCATGGTCGCGCTGATCGGCCGGGACGAGGCGGGCGGCCGGGCGCTGGACTCCGCGATCGTCATCCGTACCGCCGACATCGACGCGGCGGGCCGGATGCGGATCGCCGTCGGCGCCACGCTGGTCCGCGACTCCGACCCGGCCTCCGAGGCGGAGGAGACCCGGACGAAGGCCGCGGGGCTGCTGGAGGCGCTGCGCCACGCGCCGGGAGGCGACGTCGGCGCCCCCGCCCCGGTGGCGGACATGGGCACCCACCCGCGAATACGGCGGGCACTGATCGAGCGGAACGCGCCGCTCGCCGGCTTCTGGTTCGAGGGCCCGGACAACCGCAGGCACCTCGTGCCCAGGCTGGTCGGCCGCAGGGTGCTGGTGATCGACGCCGAGGACACCTTCACCGCGATGGCCAGGCACCAGCTCGCCGCGCTGGGGTGCGAGGTCAGCGTGCGCCGGTTCGACGAGGACTACCGGCTGGAGGAGCACGACCTGGTCATCGTCGGCCCGGGTCCGGGAGACCCGAGGGACCACGACGATTTCAAGATCGACCATCTCCGGGACGCGACGCGGCGCCTGCTGGAGCTGGGCATCCCCTTCCTGTCGGTCTGTCTCGGCCACCAGGTGCTCAGCACGCTGCTCGGGCTGGAGATCGGCCGCAACCCGTTCCCCAACCAGGGCGTGCAGCGGAAGATCGATTTCCTGGGGCGGACGGAGCTGGTGGGCTTCTACAACACCTTCACCGCCCGCAGCTCCGCCGACCGGTTCCCCTGCCGGGAGCGCGAGGGCACGGTCGAGGTGTTCAGGGAGGCGTCGAGCGGCGAGGTCCACGCGCTGCGCGGGCCCGGCTTCGTCTCGGTGCAGTTCCACCCCGCGTCGGTGCTGACCCGCAACGGCGTGGAGATCCTCGGCGAGGTCCTCGGCGACCTGCTGGCGCACGCCGAGCGTGCCGTCCCGTCCGGGGCCGGGCCCTCCCGGTGAGACGCGCGCTCAGGGGCGGGGGAGGGCCTCGATGGTCTCCATGTGGATCTCGCCCCAGTCGCCGAGCGGGATGAGCGCGGTGTTGAGCGAGTGGCCGAACTCGGTCAGCGAGTACTCCACCTTCGGCGGAACCTGGTGATAGACCTCGCGGTGCACCAGGCCGTACGACTCCATCTCCCGGAGCTGCTGGATCAGCATCTTCTCGCTGATGCCCGACACGCTCCGGCTCAGCTCGCCGAACCGGAGGGCCCCGGAGTGGAGGGCCCACAGGATCAGCGCCTTCCACTTGCCGCCCACGACGTCGACGGCGGCGTCGAGCCCGCACGAGTAGGTCCGTTTCTTCATCCCGCTCTCCACACTTACGAAAAGGTTAGTACCTGACAAAATAGTAGGTACTTGAGGAAATTTCAGCGGCACGCCAGCATCGAAACGTCCCAGCCGGGGTCACGAGGGGATCCGGGACTGGGACCTTCTTGTGCCGACACCGCATGAAATAGGGGGATAAATGAATACCGACGATCGGGCGCCGGTGACAGTCATCGGTCTGGGGGCGATGGGCAGGGCGCTGGCCGGGGCCTTCCTGGACACCGGTCATCCCACGACCGTGTGGAACCGTACCGCGGGGAAGGGCGGAGAGCTCACCGAGCGGGGCGCGACCGAGGCGGCCACCGTCGCCGAGGCGGTCGCCGCGAGCCCGATCGTCGTGGTCTGCGTGCTGGACTACGACGCGGTCCGCGAGGTCCTCGGCGCGCCCGGCGTCCTCGACGTCCCCGAGGGCTCCGGCACCCCCGGCACCCCCGGCACCGTTGCCGGCCTCCTGGCGGGCCGAACCCTGGTGAACCTCACCAACGGCACGCCCCGCCAGGCGCGCGAGCTGGCCCGCTGGGCCTCCGAGCGGGGAGCGGACTACCTGGACGGCGGCATCATGGCGGTGCCCCCGATGATCGGGAGTCCCGGATCCCTCGTCCTCTGCAGCGGGTCGCCGGAGACGTTCGCCGCTCACGAGCGGACCCTGTCGGCGCTGGGCACCGTCTCCCACCTGGGTGAGGACGCGGGCCGGGCGGCCCTGTACGACATCGCGCTGCTCAGCGCGATGTACGGGATGTTCGGCGGCTTCTTCCAGGCCGTCGCCATGGTCGGTTCCGAGAAGGTCCCGGCGACGGAGTTCACGCCGCTGGTGGTCTCGTGGCTCAACGCCATGATCACAAGCCTTCCCGAGATGGCGAAGGCGTACGACGCGAACGACCACTCCGCCACCGCCTCGAACCTGGGGATGCAGGCGGAGGCCTTCGTCAACCTGCTGGACGCCGGCAGGGACCAGGGCGTCAGCACCGAGCTGCTGGAGCCCATGGGGACGCTGCTCCACCGGGGGGTCGCCGCGAACCGGGGCGACGACGACCTCTCGGCCCTGATCGGCCTGCTTCGCACGGACTCCGCGAGGGGCGCGAACGCCGGATCGCACGACATCGGATCGGAGTAGGACATGACCCACGACCACCCCACCCCGGTGACGGTTCTCGGCCTGGGGCCGATGGGCCGGGCGCTGGCCGGGGCGTTCCTCGCGAACGGCCATCCCACGACCGTGTGGAACCGCACGGCGGCCAGGGCCGAGGATCTCGTCGCCCGGGGAGCGATCCGCGCGGACACGGTGGCCGACGCGCTGAAGGGCCGCACCCTGGTCAACCTCACCGCCGACACGCCGGAACGCGCCCGCCTGATGGCCGCGTGGGCCGCCGAGCTCGGCGTCGACTATCTCGACGGGGCCATCATGACCCCGACGCCGACCATCGGGGGACCGGCGGCCCTCTGACCGGATGCCGTCACCCCCGGTGCCGGCTCGCCAGGGCCTCGGCGAGCCGGGTGCGGGGCGGCCGGCGCCGGCACCGGTCCGCGTCGGCCACTGCCCGGTCGTGGCGTCGTCCGCCACCTCCTCGGGCCGTCGTTTTCGTACAAGACGGCCGCGATGGCGCTTCCTAGCATGGGCGCGGGCATTCCGCCGCCGGTGCGTCGGCGCGGCACTGCCATCCGCTTGTCGATCTACCTGGTGGCCCCGTCACCCGGCAATGAGGAGAACAGCACATGCGTGATCTGGTCTATACCGCGTTCGTCTCGCTCGACGGCGTCGTGGACTCCCCTGGCGCGCCGAGCGAGGGGCACCGCGGCGGTGGCTGGGTGGCCGACGTCGAGTTCCTGCCCGAGGCGTTCTCACTCAAGGGCGAGGAGCTCGAGGACACGACGGCGCTGATGTTCGGCCGCCACAGCTACGAGCTGTTCGCGCCGGTCTGGCCCGACTCGGAGGACCACGCCGCCTACAAGGAACTGCCCAAGTACGTGGTCTCGTCCACGCTGCCCGACGACGCCCTCGTCGAGGGATGGGGCCCGATAACGATCCTGCGCTCGACCGAGGACGTCGCCGAGCTCAAGAAGAGCGAGGGGGGCGCGATCTTCATCCACGGGAGCGCGGAGCTCGCCCGGCGCCTGTCGGACGCGGGTCTGATCGACCGGTACAACCTGCTCGTCTTCCCGGTGCTGCTCGGAGCCGGGAAGAGCCTGTTCGGCAGGGCGGACAGGGACAAGCAGGCACTGAGCCTCCGGGCGTCCGAGGTTTACTCGAACGGTGTCGTCAAGATGATCTACGACGTCGTCGGCTGATCCAGATCCAGGGCGATCGCACCGCCGGTGCCCTCACGGAGTTGTCGCGCCGTACGCCCGACGTACCGGCGCAGCGCACGAGCCAGGTGCGGCTCGTCGAAGTAGTCGAGCTTGGAGACGACATCGGCGACCGGGGTGCCGGCGGCCAGCAGCGCCGAAGCGTTGCGGACGCGTTCGATCTGCCGTACGGCGCCCCGGGTGATCCCGGTCGCCGCGCGGAACCGGCGTTCGACGGTGCGTTCCGAGACCACTGGACGGTGGCCTCGGCGGACCTCGGCGACGAGCGGGTCACGCACCACGGCCTCGGCGCGCACAAGGCGGTCGACCAGGGCCTCGGCGTCGTCGGGGCCGGGCGTCTCCCAACGGAGACCGTCCAGCGGGAAGGTCCTGTGCGTGGCGTCGGGGAGTTCGACGCCACTGTCGACCAGGGTCGGCGTGGGCACGGCCCGGAGCCAGGTGCCCACCGCGAACTCGATGCCGACGAAGGTCGCGCCCTCCGGCACCGGCGCGGTGCCGGTCCTGGTCTCAGGGCCGGAGATGTTCGCGTGCGCCGTGCCCTCAAGCTCCCAGAACACCAGACCCCAGCACGCCGTCGCCACCGAGGTCATCTCCGCGACCCGCTCGCTCGCACAGGTCCACACGGTGTCGACCCAGGGTGAGTCGGACGCGCGAGTCTCGAACCGCAGTGCCACGGGAGAAGGATAGGCGCAGTTCGTCGTACGCCCGACCGGGCCGCCGTCGTGCCGGCCGCCGCCCGCCTTACCGCGAACCCGTACCGGCCGGAAGCCGGCTGCCGTGACGGTCGTCCCGGAGGCCGGTGAGCCGGACGACGCCCCCGGGTCGCCGGCGGGTTCCTGGCCGGCGCGCCGGATCTCGTCCGGGGCGTGGGTGGCGCTCACGGAAGTGCCGTTTCGGAACGTCCGCCTCGACGTGCATCGTTCCGCCTGACACGTAAATATATTGCGCAGGATGAGATATCTCTTGCAAAATCACGTCATGAAGATCCCGTGATTTATGGGCAACATGACTGATCGTGCTGGGGAGCCGAGGTGTCCATGGCGGGCGATGACAGTGCGGCACCGCTGATCCAGGCGGAGGGGCTGAGGAAGACGTACCCGCCCAGGGACCGGCGAGGCGCCGGGTTCCAGGCCGTGGCCGGGATCGACTTCCACGTCGACCGGGGGGAGGCCTTCGGGTTCCTCGGCCCGAACGGGGCGGGCAAGTCCTCGACGATGCGCATGCTCGGCTGCGTCTCCCCGGCCACCGCGGGAACCCTGCGCATCCTCGGCATGGACCCCGCGCGCGACGGCCGGAGGATCCGGGCGCGCCTGGGCGTGGTCCCGCAGGACGACGTGCTGGACCCCGACCTCACCGTGCGCGAGAACCTGACGATGTACGGCCTCTACTTCGGGCTGTCCCGCCGCGTGATCAGGGAGCGCGCGGAGCGCCTGCTGGAGTTCGCGCAGCTGGAGGAGAAGGCGGGCGAGAGCCTGGGGGCGCTGTCCGGCGGCATGCGGCGTCGGCTGACGATCGCCCGCTCCCTGATCAACGAGCCGGACATCCTCCTGCTCGACGAGCCGACCACCGGTCTCGACCCGCAGGCGCGGCACGTGCTGTGGGACCGGCTGTTCAGGCTGAAGCAGCAGGGGGTGACGCTGCTGCTCACCACCCACTACATGGACGAGGCCGAGCAGCTGTGCGACCGCCTGGTGGTGATGGACAAGGGGCTCATCGCGGACGAGGGATCACCCCGGGAGCTCATCCGCCGGCACTCGACGCGCGAGGTCCTGGAGCTGAGGTTCCGGATCGACGAGCACGAGCAGGCCGCGGAGAAGCTCCAGGACCTGGTCAGCCCCGGCGAGGGGGAGCGGGTGGAGGTCCTGCCGGACCGGGTGCTGGTCTACACGCACGACGGCGAGGCGGCGCTGGCCGCGGTCACCGCCGCGCGGATGACCCCGATCACCGCCCTCGTCCGGAGATCGACGCTGGAGGACGTGTTCCTGCGCCTGTCCGGCCGGACCCTGACGGACTGAGGCGGACGACATGTCCACGTTCCTGACCCTGACGGACCGAGGCGGACGACGCATGCCCATGTTCCTTCGCGAGTTCTCCTCGTGGATGCTCCGCTACCGCCGCTCCTGGAAGGGCACCATCGTCATCAGCGTGGCGAACCCGCTGCTCTTCCTGGTGGCCATCGGCGCCGGGCTCGGACAGCTGGTGGACCCCGCGTCGCTGGGCGGCCTGAACTACCTGGAGTTCTTCGCCCCCGGGATGCTGGCCGCCGCGGCGATGCAGAACGCCTACGTCGAGGCGGCGTTCGTGGTCCACAGCTCCCTGAGACAGGGCAAGGGCTACCTGGTGGCCGCCGCGACCCCGCTGGAACCCCGCGACATCATGGCCGGGCACCTGCTGTTCATGGCGTTCAGGATCGGGACGAGCGCGCTGGCGTTCGCCGTGGTGATGGCGGCCTTCGGCGCCACCCGCTCCCCGTGGGCCGTCCTCACCGTGCCCGCCGCCCTGCTGACCGGCATGGCCTTCGCGGCCCCGCTGGCGGCGTGGACGGTGACCGTCGAGACGTTCAACACCCTCAACACGGTGTTCCGGTTCGTGCTGATGCCGATGTACCTGTTCTCCGGGACCTTCTTCGCCGTCGAGACGCTCCCCGACTGGCTGCGCCCGCTGGCGTACGTCCTGCCGCTGTGGCACGGCGTCGACCTGTGCCGAACCCTGAGCCTGGGCACCGCCACCCCCCTCACCTCCACGATCCACGTCGGCTACCTGGCCGCGCTCACCGCCGGGGGCGTCGCGGTGGCCCTGACCACGTACCGGCGACACATCCACGTCTGAGGGGCCGACATGCCGCAGAACCCGGAGAACCGGGTGCCGCCCGCCGTCCCCCGCTGGGGCGGCGCGCACTTCCTGGTGTTCCGAAACCTCCGGGTGCACACCGGAGGCAACCCGTGGACCATGGCGATGTACTCGATCTTCGAGCCCGTCCTGTACCTGCTCGCCATCGGCGTCGGCATCGGGCGGCTCGTCGGGGACGTCGACGGGGTGAACGTCACCTACGCCGCGTTCGTCGCGCCCGGCCTGCTCGCCACGGCGGTGATGAACAGCGCCCTGTACGAGACGATGGAGGGCGCCTTCGTCAAGTTCACCCACGAGCGGCACTACCGGGCGATCCTGTCCACCCCCGTGTCCCTCACCGGGATCGTCGCCGGCGAGGTGGCGTGGGCGGTGCTGCGCGGCTTCGTCACCGCGATCGGATTCCTCCTCGTGATAACCGTGTTCGGGCTGGTCCCCTGGCCGGACGCCCTGGTCGCGGCGGCCGGGACGCTGCTCGTCGCCTTCGCCTTCGGGAGCGCGGGACTGGCCGTGACGACGCGCATCAGGGCGTGGAACGACTTCCAGTACGTGCAGCTGGTGCTGCTGCCGATGTTCCTCTTCGCGACGACGTTCTACCCGGTCACCGTCTACCCCCGGGTGATACAGGTCATCGTGGAGCTGCTGCCCCTCTACCACGCCATCCAGCTGCTGCGCGGCTGCGCCCTCGGCCGGATCGACTCCGGCCTGATCGTGAGCGTGCTCTATCTCCTGGTCATGGGAGCGCTGGGGCTCGTCGTGGCCAGGAGACAGTGGGCACGCGTCATGCTCCACTGAAAGGTGTTCTCACCAACGGCGCCTTCACCACAGGGCGATGGAACGGCTCAGGATCCCGGCCGCGTCGTCCTCGCCGACCGGGCGCGGGGCGGTGGCGAGCAGCCGCTGCTGCCTCATCGCCCCCTCCGCGAGCGCGGGGACGTCCGCCTCGGTGTACCCGACGCCGCCGATGCCGTTGGGCATCCCGACGTCGCGCATCAGCCTCGCCAGCACGCCGGGCAGGAACTCCGCGAGGTCGCCGGGCCTGGCGGCGGACGGGTCGAGCAGCTCGGCCGCCCGCACGTGCCGTTCCGGCCGCGCCTCGAAGGTGAACCTGAACGCCTCGGGGGCGGTCAGCGCGACGGCCATCCCGTGCGGCACCATCGGCTCGTCCCCCGGGTAGCCCTCGGGGCGGAAGTCCCGCACGCGCCCGGCGATCGGGTAGGCGTTGGCGTGCGGGATGTGCACGCCCGCGTTGCCGAACCCCAGCCCGGCGAACGTCGCCGCCAGCGCCATCCGCGCCCTCGCCTCCTTGTCGTCCCCGTCGCGTACGGCGGCGCGGAAGGACAGCGCGAGCAGCTGCAGCGCCCGCTCGGACCACATGTCGGCCACCGGGTTCGACCCGCAGTACGGGACGCGCTCCTCGGGACGCTTGCGCTCGTAGGAGGTGTACGGGCGGGCGGTGTAGCTCTCCAGGGCGTGGCAGAGGATGTCCATCCCGGAGGCGGCGGTGACCTCCGGGGGCTGGGACAGCGTCAGGTCCGGGTCGACGACCGCCAGGACCGGGCGGAGCCGGGCGTGGCTGATCCCGGTCTTGACCTTCAGATCGAGCACGTCGAGCACGCAGATCGTGGTGCTCTCCGACCCGGTGCCCGTCGTCGTGGGCACCGCGACCAGCGGCTTGAGCGGCCGTGACGGCGCCAGGCCACCTCCCACGGGCGCGTTGACGTAGTCCATCAGCCCGCCCGGGTTGGTGGTGAGCAGGTTGACCGCCTTGGCGGTGTCGATGCTCGACCCGCCCCCGACGGCGACGAAGGCGTCCCACGGACCGGAGGCGCGGGCGTGCTCGACGGCCGCGAGCAGGCTCTCGTCCGTCGGCTCGACGCGCACGCCGTCGTACACGCGCGCCTCCATGCCGAAGCCCGCGAGCTGCTCGGCGATCCGCCGCGGCGCGCCGGTCGCGGCCACCCCCGGGTCGGTGACGACGAGGACGCGGCGCGCGCCGTACTGCCCGAGATCGAAGCCGATCTCGGCGGAGGCGCCCGGCCCGAACTTCAGGGCGGGGGCGCCGTAGGTGAAGACGGACTCGGGGTTGCTCGGAGTACTGAACACGTCCGGCTCCTCTCTCGCGATTCTGACCCGTGCCATCGGACGGGGGCATCCGCGTCAGCGAGCATACCCATCGGTATGTCGCTCCGGCCCACCCGCCGGTCTTGGGGCTGGAGCCTTTCGAGGGCAAGAAGCCTGCAAGCCGATGACAAGCCGGGCTCCATATCGTCGCCGCCATGATGAAAAGAACGATCGCGGTGACCGCCGTGGCCGGAGCCGCCGTGCTGGCGGCCCAGCTTCCCGCGTCCGCGGGTTCCTCCACCGCGCTGCTCCGGCTGCGCGCCGGTCTGACGCTGGAGATCCCGAACTCCTGGCGGGTGTACGGGACCGCGGACCAGATCCGGGTGGTGACCGGTGCCTGCGCTCGGCCCGAGGGCGGCTACTTCCAGCCCAGGTGTGACAGCTTCTGGGTCATGGGGCCGAAGACGCTCAAGCGCGGGGGAGAGGGCTTCCGGCGCTACGACCCCACGCAGGGCCCGTACTACCCTGCCTCCGACGTGCAGCGCTGCCTGGCCTACCCCAAGTACGGGCAGGTCATGGGCAAGGCGGTCGTGGTCGGCTACCGGAACGTCGGGGTGGCGCACAGGGCGCACTACCGGGTCTGGCCCGGCCGGTGTGTGTCGTACAGCAGCAGCGAGCAGAAGTCGACGTTCAACCAGCGCGAGTGGTACCTGCCGCAGTCGAAGATCCTCGTCGTCGACCAGTGGGCCACCCCCGGCCTGGCCACGATCCTGAAGAACGCCGTCTGGGACGACTGATCCCGGAACGGGGTCCGGCCCCGGGCAGGACGGCGTGGTGACGGTGAACGGCGGCGGACCAGGGCCTGAACCTGTTCCGCCGGCCTGCTTGCCCGGGTGCCCCGCGAGGGCGTGGAGCCGTTCCTATCCGGCGCCCAGAGGGGCTCGCCGCGCGAGCACCCTGCGATGGCTGATTCGCCAGCCCCGGTCGCCGCGCGAGACCGTGTCCTCGTAGGTCACGCTTCCGCACGTCCCGTCCGCCATGATGCCGATGCCCTTGGACAGAGCGCGTACGTGATCGTCGGCTGTTTCGGTGACAACGATGTTCGTCACGTGGTGGCCGACCGGATTACGCTCGCCCATGGCCAGCGCCGCGTCGCGAAACGCGGCCAGCCCCTCGATGATCCCTCCACCCAGATCACTGACGTCGTAGACGGCGTCGGCGGTGAACAGCTCGTGCAGCCGGTCGAGTCTCCCGGTGTCGATCAGGTGACCGTGCATCGAGATCAGCTCCGCGATGGCCACGCGATCCTCGGCGGTGAGCGCCATGGCAGTCCTCCCGTAAGGCCTCCGATGAGGCCCGTCGTCAACCCGGGTGAGCGATATGGGGACCTCCCCGTTTACGGGTACTACCATAAGCGGGGAAGTCCCCATTAACAAGTCTGGAGCAGGCAGATGGCGCGTACGGGCGACAGGCCGACCACTCCCGGGCGAGGGCGCAGAGCCGACGCCGCACGGAACGCCGGGTTGCTGCTGTCGGCGGCGAGAGAACTCTTCGAAGAACACGGTCCCGAGGTCGCGTTGGACGACATCGCGCGCAGAGCGGGCGTGGGCAACGCGACTCTCTACCGGCACTTCCCCACTCGTGGCGACCTGCTCGTCGCCGTGTACGCGGAGGAGGTCGCCGCACTCTGTGAGCGGGGTGCGGCACTGCTTCGGGAGCCGTCGGCGGTCGAGGCGCTCTTCGACTGGCTGGACGGCTTCGTCGTCCACGTCGCGACCAAGCGTGCCCTCGCCCTCGCGGGCACCGAGAGCAGGAACGAGCGGCGCACCGAACTGTTCGATCGCTGGCATGAGTCGATGAGATCGACCGCGGAGGCTCTGCTCCTCAGGGCGCAGGAGGACGGCGCCGTCCGATCCGACCTCGCGGTAGGTGACCTGCTGGCCCTGACAGGTGCGGCCGCCGTCGCCGGCGCCGACGCGAGCCATGCGCGACGGCTGTTACGGATCCTGCGCCACGGCATGGCACTGTAAGCCCCCAGCGCCCCCCTTGCTCCCCTCGCCGTAATGACGGGGAGGTGTCCGTACGCACCCCACCACCTTCGAGTGGCCGGGTGCGCGGATCTACCCCGGCACCCGGAACCAGACCGACCCGCCCGCGTCGTCGCGGTGCGAACCCCATCCGGCCGCGACCATCTCCACCAGCCACAGCCCCCGCCCGCCGTCGTCGTCCGCCTCCGGCACGCGCACGGCGGGCGCGCTCGCGGCCGACCCGTCGTCGGTGACCTCCACGTGAACCGTCGTGGTGGTACGCGCCACGTAGACGGTCACCCGTCCATCCGCCGTACGCCCGGAGTCGGAGTGGGCCACGGCGTTCGTGGCCAGTTCACTCAGCAGGAGCAGCACGTCGTCGAGCACCGGAGCTCCGACCCGCCCGATCAGCAGGTCGCGCGCCCAGGCCCGAGCCTCCGGAACGGATTCCACCCGCCCGGGAAACACCTTCCGCCACGCGCCGTACGGCCCACCCGCCCACGGCGCTGTCGCAGCTCCGTCACCGTGATGTCCAGGACAGCCGTCCTCTTTCCCCGCGGTCTCCTTTTCGGATCTCACACGGTCACCGCCGTCACGCTCCTGTCCTCCGAGTGCCTCCGGCGAGCGCGATCGAGGCGTGAAAGGTCGCCGTTCTGGTCATTCATCACTCGTCTCGTCCCTGGTTAAAGGCGATGGGATGCTTTCTTTTCCGTCCTGTCGAACCGAGAGGACGTGTGATTAGATTGCCCTCATGAGAGGTGAGGACATAACCGGATCGGTAATCCGAGAGATAGCTGAAAATGCCGACGGCCGGCCTGTCGATACCAAGAGCTGACATCGCCCATTAACCCAAAAGGCCGTTTTTCTCTATTTCGGGAGGAATGCGATGAGCGTCGAGACCTCCCCGGAGCCCGGATCTCCGCACGCGCGTTTCGGGGCCGAGATGCGCCGGTTGCGCGAGGCCGCGCAACTGTCCCAGAGCGCAGTGGCCTCACGCCTGGGATGCACGCAGACGCAGGTGAGCCGCCTGGAGTCCGCCACCCGCACGCCGTCGAGATCCGACGCCGAGCGGCTCGACCTGCTCTTCGGCTCCAACGGCAGCACGCACTTCACGGACCTGCGCCGACACATCGTCGCCCGCCCCAGCGGCCCGGCCTGGTTCATCGGCTGGGCCGAGGAAATAGAACCCGCCGCCCTCGTCCTCCGCTCCTGGGATCCCCTACTTGTCCCAGGTCTGCTGCAGACGGAGTCCTACGCCCGGCACCTCTTCACTCATGGCCCCCGCGCCACTCCCGACGAGGTGGAAGAGCGTGTCCAGGCTCGCCTGCGCCGTCAGAGAATCCTCGACAAGGACAACCCCCCGATGCTCCTGGTCCTCATCGACGAGGGCGTCCTTCGTCGTCGCGTCAACGGCCCCGAGGTGATGCGGGAACAACTCGGCCACCTGCTGGAGGCCGCCCAGCGGCCTACGCTCGCCGTTCAAGTCGTCGATCCGGATTGCACCGCAGGTATGTTGGGCGCTTTTATGATCGCCGAACTCCCGAACGGTCAACCGGACACCATCCATGTGGATTCGTCGATCGAAGGGCACGTCACGACCGACCAGGATTCCGTGACCTCGATATGGAACAGATATGAATCCATACGTCGATGGGCTTATCCTGACCGCATGTCCCTCAAAATGATCGAGGAAGCGAGGCAGGAATGGACCTGAGCGCCGCTGTGTGGCGGAAGTCGTCGCGCTCCGGAGACAACGGTGGCCAGTGTGTCGAGATCGCCGCCAACCTGCCGGGTGTGGTCGCGGTTCGCGACAGCAAGGACCCTCGTGGCCCCAAGCTCCTCTTCACCCCCGCCGAGTGGCGAACCTTCGTCGATGGCGTCAAGATCGGTGAGTTCGACCGACTGACCTGACGGGAAACACGACACCCGGCGCCGTCGAGAACCGGTTCAGCTTCCACCGGACAGATGCGGCGACCGACGAGAGGGAGTGCGCCCCCTTGGCGGAACTGCTCGATGACGAGGCGTTGGAGCGCTCGTCGGTGGTGGCGAACCGGGTGATGAACCGGGAGCGAGGGCTGACCGGTTCCAACGGGTACGGCCGGGAGCTGGGCATCGAGGTGCTGGAGGTCCTGCGTGAGCGGACTCCGACCGGGCGGCGGGTGCGCTGGCTCGACCTGTGTTGCGGTTCGGCCCGTGCTCTCTTCGAGGCCTCCCGACACCTCGGGGACGAGGTGGAGATCGTCGGTGTCGACCTGGTCGACTTCTTCGCCGGGCCGTCGCGCCCGCCGAGGCTGCGGCTGGTCACCGTCTCGATCACCGGCTGGGAGCCCGAGGAACCTTTCGACCTGATCACCTGTGTCCACGGTCTGCACTACGTGGGCGACAAACTCGGTGTCCTGTCCCGGGCCGCCGGCTGGCTGGCCGAGGACGGCCTGCTCGTCGGCAACCTCGACACCCGGAGCGTCCTCGTCGAGGACGGCGTGCCGGCGGGGCGCCGGCTGGCCTCGGCGCTGCGGGAGGCCGGGCTGGACTACGACCCCCGGCGTCGCCGGATCACCTGCCGGGGCCGGCGCGTCGTCGAGCTGCCCTACCGCTATCTCGGCTCCGACGACCGCGCCGGACCCAACTACACCGGCCAGCCCGCGGTCGACTCCTACTACGTTCACGGTTCGTGAAGCCGGGCTCGGGCGCCATGGCCCGAGCGGGTAGCGTCTGATCTTCAGGCGGGCGCCGGCCCGCGGATGGGACTCACCGTGAAGAAGCTGATCATCCGGCTCTGGAGGCTGACCAGCGGCTCACTCCAGTGGCGCATCAACTGGCTTCGGCACGCCACGTTCATGGTCGGTGTGACCGGCGTAGTGCGCGACCAGGACGGCAACGTCCTCCTGCTGAAGCACCGCTTCTGGCCGGAGGGCAGGCAGTGGGGTCTCCCGACCGGCTACGCGAACAGGTCGGAGACCTTCGAGGACACGGTCCGCCGCGAGGTGCGGGAGGAGACCGGGCTGAAGGTCCACGTCGGGGAGCTGGTCCGCCTGAGGAGCGGCTACCGGCTGCGCCTGGAGGTGGCCTACGAGGCCGAGTTCGCCGGCGGCACGCTCAAGCTCGACGATTTCGAGATCCTGGAGGCGAGATGGTTCGCCCCGGACGACCTGCCGGCGGAGCTTCAGGAGTCACACCGCCTCCTCATCCAGCGTAAGTACATCTAAGGCCTGTTTCATAAGTTGATCACAGCCACTCGTTGATGGCGGCGACCGGTGAGATTTGGGTACGGGGGTACTCAGGCGCCGGACCGGCCCACGACGGACGATGCTCTTCTGGCAGCACTCCAGGGGAGAACGTCATGGGCTTAAGAACGAAGGCCGGTCTGTCATTCGCGGCGATGCTGGCGCTTTTCCTGGCCTCCATACCGCTCATCGCCACTCCTGCGGCGGCGGCGCCCCCCGGCATCAAGATCATCTTTGAGATCGAGTACCTCTTCCAGGTCGAGGACCCTGACAGCGGAGGGGTGGGCGACGGCGACTACTTCCCCAGGGTGAAGATCGCCGATGGCCCGCTGGTGACGGGCCCCCGCATCGAGGACGACGAGTTCGAGCCCCGCGGCCTGCCCGAGGCGCCCGGCGGCTGGACCTTCACCTACGAGAACTGGCCCGGCGACAAGCCCACCGTGGACATCACGGTCGCGATGTGGGACTACGACAGCGATTTCAACTCCAACTCCGACCGGATGGACATCAGCCCCAACAACGAGGACTGGGAGCTGAACCTCACCTACGACCTGCGCTCGGGCACACTCTCGGGCGACCAGCTCGTCTTCGGCACCCCGTGCGTCCGGTCCGACGGCCGGACGGCCAAGGGCCAGTCCTGCATCCAGGGCGACGGCGACCATGGCATCCCCCGCAACAACGACGGCCGGATCACCAAGATCGGTATCACCGCCGGCGCCGAGATGCCGGACACCGACCTCGACGGCATCCCGGACCTCATCGAGCTGTCCGGCATCAGGAACGCGGCCGGCGACGTGCTCGTCGACCTGCCCGCGCTCGGCGCCGACCCGTGCCGCAAGACGGTCATCCTGCAGCTCGACCACATGGAGGACGCCGCCCCCGCCACCAGGCACTCGCACGAGCCCAAGGCGGGCGCGATCGCCCTGGTCAAGAACGCCCTGGAGGACGCGCCCATCGCGGCCACGAGTCCCTGCCCCTACCCGGGGACGCGTCAGGACGGCATCGACTTCATCTACCGGGAGGGCGCGCAACTGGCCGAACAGGCCCAGCTGGGCCTGAACACCAATGACTTCCGCAACGCGCGCACCGCCAACTTCCCGGCCGAGCTCGCCCCCTACGCGCACTACGGGATCTTCGCGCACCGCCTGCTGAACGCCGTCGGAACCTCCGGCCAGTGCTGCGAACCCGTCCGTGACAACAACAAGGACTTCATCGTCACTCTCGGCGACTGGCGGACCATGTGCGTGGCCGACTTCACCGCCGACTACGGCGGCGACGGCATGCTGCAGACGACCGCGGCCGGAGACGACGTCACCACCGGAACCCAGATCCACGTCGGCGACAACCGCAGGTGCGACACCACCAGCGCCCACACGACGGACGTGCAGGTGCTCACCCGGGGCACGGGCGATGTCGACGCCAATGTCGGCACCGACCAGGACCAGGCCGGCACCATCCTGCACGAGCTCTTCCACGCCATGGCCCTGCGGCACGGCGGCAACGAGAACGTCAACAACAAGCCCAACTACCTCAGCGTCATGAACTACTTCTTCCAGACGGGCATCCCCAACAGCGCGCCGCCGCTGCTGGTCGACGAGTTCCGCGACTGGAGGGTGGGCGCAGTGCGGCTGGACCTGTCCGACGGCGGGCTGCCCCAGCTGGTCGAAGGCGGGCTGAACGAGACAGCGGGCATCAGCGACGGCACGGACTGGACGTTCTGGTGGGCCCCCAACGTCGCCAACCCGGGCGGCGACCCCGTGATCCGAGCCGGCGCCGGCAACGGGCCGCTCAACTGGAACGACAACCGCACGGCCGGCACCAACGTCCCGATCATCGACACGACGAACCAGCCGGTGAACATCAACGACGCGGACGGCCTGACCACGCTCACGGACCACAAGGACTGGCCCGCGATCAGGTTCAGGGCGCAGTCCCCCGACCGCGTCGGCTGGGCCTGCAGCGCCTGGCCCGCGGGCGCGCCCACCTGCGGAGGCGCCGGGGGCGACGTGGAGCCGGAACTGACCTTCGACACCGCGATCCGGCAGGAGATGTCCTTCTTCAACCTTTACAACCCCGACCTGGCCATCGAGAAGACCGTCGACAAGGCCGACGCCGAGCCCGGCGACACCCTCACCTATCAGGTCAAGCTGGACAACATCGGCACAGGCGCAGCGACCCAGACAAGCGTGAAGGACGCCCCGCCGGCCGGCGACGTCCAGACGCGTCAGGTCGGGCAGCTCGGCGCAGGCGGCACGAAGACCGAGGCATTCACCTATGAGGTCCCCTGCGACACCGAGGACGCGAAGGTCCTGACCAACAAGGCCGAGGTGACCGCGAAGGACCTCGCCGGTGGAGCCGAGGCCAACACGGCGAACAACTCCGCGACCGCCTCGACCAAGGTCCACGCGCCCAAGCTCACCCTGGACAAGCGCGCGACCGCCACGGTCAACGCGGGCGAGGCGATCACGGTCGACCTGAAGGTCGCCAACGTCGGCAGTGGCAAGGCCACCGGCGTCGTCCTGACCGACACGCTCCCCAAGGAGGTCTACTACAGCCAGGCCCTCGACCAGGGCACGGGCCCCAAGCCGACCGGGGTCACCCGCAACGCCGACGGGACGACGACGCTGACGTGGTCGCTGGGCGAGCTGGCCGCGAGCGGTGACCAGTCGGTGCAGTTCACGGCCAGGCCCAGCCTGCTGTTCGTCGCCGGGGACAAGCTGACCGACCACGCCTCCGTGGCGTACGGCAACGCCAACGGCTGCACCTACGAGCCGGTGGCCGCGTCGGCCACCACGACGATCACCGAGGTCACGCCGACCCGTGACCCGCGCTCGCACGGCTACTGGAAGACCCACCCCGAGGCCCGCACAGCCGAGTTGCTGGCCCGGGTCCAGGCCACCTACCAGCAGTTCGACAGCTCCGCGAACGGGGCGCTCGACAACACCGAGGCCGACGCGGTGCTCTCGGCCGGCGGTTCACAGCCTGGTCCCGCCAGGTTCCAGCTGCTGGCGACTCTGTTCGACCTGGCCGCGCGGCAGATCAACGCCTCGACGAAGATCGACAGCAGGCTCACCCGCGCGCTCGGGACGACCACGGTCGGACAGGCCGTCCGGTACGGCTTCGCCACGCTGGACCTGCCGGTCAACAGCTCGACGGCCCAGCGCTACGCCGACACCACCGCCCTGCTCGACGAGATCGTCAACAACAGGAGCGAGGTCTACTAGGCCTGTTTCAGAAGTGGATCATATGAATGATCCACTTCTGAAATGGTCTCCGGGTGAGTCGTGGGGATCTGACCGCCGCACAGTGGGCGGCACTGGGAAACCGGCCCGCCGCCCGGCGTCTGCTCCAAGCGCTCCTGCTGGGGATGGAATCGGTCATGGACGGCTCTGCCCCTGATCGCCCTCGTCCCGGCACCGGCGGGGCCGCCGCGACACCCGGGGAACCCGCCCCCACCCCCGCCAACAACTGCGTCGTCGATGTGATCGGAGGATTGGACGAGCCAGGAACGGAGCACTGCTTCCCCACGTTCACCGAGGCGATCCGGTTCGCCACCGACGACGCCGTCACCGACGCTCCGCCCACCGCCGTCGAGGGTGTGGACGACCCCGTCCTCGACGCGCTGCTCGGTCGGAGCTGACCGGCAGTGCCTTACCGGCCCGAGCGGCGGTCCGCACAGGCCGCCGCTCGGGCCCGGCCGTGTTCCCGGTTCCCGGAAAAGGTCTCGCACCGGGAACGCCGAGGACACCGGGAACACCGGGAACCCAGGAAACACCGGGACACCGGAGACGCGGAGCACAGGGAGCACCGGGAAAGCGCATCGGGTCCAGGCGGTGGCTACTCGACCACGATGGAGTCGACCCGGTCGGGATAGAAGGCGACATGGTCCTTGATCTCGGCGACGGCCGGGTGCGGCGACTCGTAGAACCACACCGCGTCCACCGCCTGCTTCCCGTCCACCGTGACGGTGTAGTAGCTCGCGTCGCCCTTGAACGGGCAGTAGGTGGCGGTGTCGGTCCGCTCCAGCAACGAGCGGTCGACGTCGGCGATCGGGACGTACTGCACCGGCGGGTACGCCGCCTCCCGCAGCGTCAGCGCGCGCCGCGAGTCGGCGACCACCTGGCCCCCCACCGAGACGACGACCCGGGCCGGGTTCGCCGTGATCGTGATCGGATGACTGGGGCTGGGCTGCAGGATGGGCTTGTCGGTCATGGCGGGACCCCTTTCTGTCATGTCCAGTCTGCCGGACCGGTGTGCCCGCGCCCTCGCGCCCCCCGCGCCCCCGCGCCCTCGCGCCCCCCGCGCCCCCGCGCCCTCAAGTTCCCAGGGTGAACATGGGCCGGACACTTCCGCGCATCGTTCACAGATCACGCAACAGGCTCCAGTATCCGACGTCCGGCACCATGCCGAGTGCCTTGTTGGCACGGATGATCGGCGTGTTGGATTCGTCGTTGTGGGTGGTGACGCTTTCGGCCCCGGTCCGCTGGGCGTACAGAAGTGAACCCGCCTTCACGGCGGTTGCCACTCCCTGTCCCCGGAAGTCGGGATCGGTGCCGGTGAAACGCACGTACCAACTTCGCCCCTGCGGTATCAGGATGCTCATACCCTTGTGCCGGACGGACCCGGCATCGGGTGAATCGGCAAGCAGATACACGCTCCCGGGTGGGAATTGCAGAAGTCGTGCGCGAACGTCGACAGGGCGGTTTCCGTAGGGGAGGGGAAGCCCGATCCTGCAACGTGTGAAGCACTCAAGGATGAGGTCTTCTTCGGAGGCCATGGTCGCTCTCCGGATGCGCACCCCGGCTCGTTCGGCCGTCTCGGCCGCCCGCGCGGCCAGCGAGTACCCGGAGCCGGTCAGGTCGAAGCGGAAACCCAGGCTGTGATGCGCGACCGTGAAGCCGTGACGTTCCGCGAACGCGCGCCCGCGAGGCAGATCGTCCCGGATCGAGCAGGTCGCCGTTCCGCCCTTCAGGAGTCGCAGCCCGGCCTCCACCCGCTCGGCGAGTGCCGAGCCGACGCCGAGACCCCCGGCGCCCGCGTCGACGGAGACCAAAGCCGAGACGGTTTCGGGAAACACGGGATCCGCCGTGAGTTTCGCCGCACCCACGACGGCGTCCGCTCTTGCGGCGACAATCGCGAGAAGAGGCGCGGGGGCCGAGTTTCCGGCCAGCTCCGACAGGAGAACGTGGCGGACATCGTGGGCGCTCGTCTCGTTCAACAATTCGACGGCACGGGAAAGGTCCTGCGGGCCCATGGGGCGTATCTGGTATTTCTGATCACTCACGGGAAATTCTCTGTTCAGTCTCGATATGGAGATTCGCCGCAGGGGGAGCCCTGGTCGCGACAGTCCTCCCGAGGGGTTTCCCGGGCATGCGGCGAGCCTTCCGAAGGGAAAACGCGTCAAGGGGTGGGGCCGTGGCCGGCGGCCACGATCCAGCACATCACCCTGAGCTTCGTTCACGGGGCTCGAAGCAGGCCCTGAGCGGGCAGGTACCGGCAGGGCCACCCAGGAGAAGGCGCGCCCGCGGGGCTTGTGCTCGAACGCCGGACAGGGAATCGGCGGGCCGTCGTCGAGGCGGCCATACGGACACCCCTCGACGCGTGCGGCCGACTCGCGCCTGAAGCGTTCGCCTGCTCTGAAGCGTTTACCTGCCGTGGTCCGCCGGGCGGCGGAAGACGCCGTACCACCAGGTCAGTGCCATCTCGCGGGCGAACGCGGCGTCGTCGCCGGGATCCCCGGCGGTGACATGGTCGACGAGGGCCCGTTCGCCGCCCATGACGATCACCCGGGTGGCGCTCACCGGGTCGAGGTCGGCGGGGACGTGGCCCGCGTCCTGCTCGGCGCGGAGCATCGCGATCGTCCAGTCCGTGAACTGGTTGACCTCCCTGCTCCAGAAGTCACGCACGGTCGCGTCGTAGGTGGCGACCTCGGCGATCGCCTGCCGTACGGCGGCGTGTTTCCGGTAGACCTCCACCACCCGCAGGAAGGCGTCCGCGAGACGTTCGGCGCCGTCCGACGGGTCCCACGCCGAGGTGAGGTCGAACGAGGAGGCCATGAGCTCGGTGGCCAGACGCATGAGCAGGTCGATCTTGTCGCGGAAGTGGCTGTAGAAGGTCGAGCGGGCGACGCCGGCCTCAGTGGAGATCTGTTGCACGCCGAGCTCGGTGAAGTTCGCGCCGTTGATCAGGAGACGCTGCGTCGCGGCCAGGATCTCCGCCTCGGCCGAGGTGGGACGGCCGACGCTCGCGGTGCGTCGTCGAGTAATCGAAGGCATATCCGGATCCTAGGTCGTCGCTCGGCGGCGAACGGCGCGCTACACCTCGTCCGGACATCGTGTAGCGTAATTTTCGGACACAGTGTCCGGACGTAGCGACCGAACGGGTGCGGGATGCCCGGCCGACTGCCGTGGACCGGACGTACACGCGAAGGAGTAGCTGGTGAAATATCGTCTGCTGGGACGTACCGGGGTCTGGGTCTCGGAGATCTCCCTGGGCGCGATGACGTTCGGCGGCAAGGACCACCCGGTGTTCCACAACCTCGGGGCACTCGGGCAGGAGGAAGCGGATCGGATCGTCGGCACGGCACTCGACGCCGGGATCAACTTCATCGACACCGCCGACGTCTACGCCGACGGCGAGAGCGAGGAGATGCTCGGCCGGGCGGTCGGACGGCGACGGCGGGACGTGGTGCTCGCCACCAAGCTGTTCGCTCCGGTCGGGCCGGGACCCAACGACCAGGGGCTTTCCCGTCTGCACGTGATGCGGGCCCTGGAGGACAGCCTGCGCCGGCTGCGGACCGACTACATCGATCTCTATCAAATCCACAACTACGACCGCCTGACGCCGCTCGAGGAGACGCTGAGCGCGCTCGACGACGCGGTACGACAGGGCAAGGTCCGCTACATCGGCTGTTCCAACCTCGCCGCCTGGCAGGTCAGCAAGGCGCTGGGCATCTCCGCGCTGCACAACCAGGCGAGGTTCGTCGCCAATCAGATCCAGTACTCACCGGCGACGCGCGACGTCGAGCGTGAGCTGGTGCCGTTGGCGGAGGACGCGGGGCTGAGCCTGACGGTGTGGCAACCGCTTCTCGGCGGATTCCTCACGGGCAAGTTCGACCGAGGCGGGGCGACCACCGAACAGGACTCCCGCCGGGCCCGTAACGGCTTCGACTTCGTGCCGTTCGAGGAGGAGAAGGGCTTCACGGTGCTCGACGTGCTGCGGACCGTCGCCGCGCGGCACGAGGTGAGCCCCGCCCGGGTCGCGATCGCCTGGCTGCTCGCCCAGCGCGCCGTCACCAGCGTCATCGTCGGCGCGCGCAAGCCGGAACAGCTCACGGACAACATCGCCGCCGGTGACCTGACGCTCACCGAGCAGGATCTCGCCGAACTCGACGAGGCCGGCCGGCCGCCGGTCGCCTACCCGAACTGGATCCAGGAGTGGTCCGCCCAGGGCCGGACCCCGGCCGGAAACCTGGCCTGACGCGCCGCCTCGGGTGACGGGCGCGGGGGAACGGTCCGGCCTGGATGAGGACGCCGGCATTTGTAAGGGGGATTCGTAAGGGGGAAGAGCCCGCCGGGTCAGGCGGGGCCGACACCGGAGATCTGGTAGCGCGCCACCTCGGCGTCGCGGATCGCCGCCTCCTGGTCGTCGCCCGGCCCGGAGCCCCGGAAGGCGTCGAGGGTCTCCTCCGACTCCCACCGCTCGTAGACGTTGATCCGGCCGGCGTCGACGAGGTCGGCGCCGAGCGTGAAGTCGAGGCAGCCGGACGAGGCGCGAGCCTGCTCGACCACGCTCACGCACCCCCGCAGGTAGCCGTCACGGGCATCGGGGTCGACCCGGATCCAGCCTGAGACAATGATCATGACGTCAGGGTACGGTCCGCCACCGACAGAACCGCCGTCACGCGCGACCGGGTGACCGGCGGGCTTGGCAGGCGCCGATCTTTCCGTACCGTTCGCGCATATCAGGCGTCCGCCGGGCACGTAGGATTCGACGGCCGGGCAGGCGAGGCGAGAACGAGGACGTGGTGTGAGCTTTGATCTCGGAGTCTGGTTCGGGACCGAACCGATCACCGCACGCGAGGCCCTTCTCAGGTATCTCGCCTGGGACGAGAGCGGAGCCGCCCCCGGTGAGCCGCGCCCGGAGGTGGCGGCCTTCTACGAGGAGCTGACGGCGCTCTTCCCGGACCTGACCGCCGAGAACTACGGCACCTCGCCATGGTCCGAGCCGCTGACCGTGGGTGAGGACTTCGTGCTGATGAACGCCGTCTTCCCCCGGGCAGGAGAGGTGTGCCGCGTGGTGCTGGAAATGGCGGCACGGCATCGGCTCGTGCTCTTCGAGCTCTAGCGGGCCGTGGCAGACCGCGGGGAGCGGGTGGACGGCGACGTCTTTCGCCGCCGGATTCAACAGTTTCGCCGCCGAGTCCGTCTGAGTTGTGACGGAACCGGAAAGCTGTGACGGACTCGTAAAGGCGAAGGCAATTGGACGACGAATCCCGTTTCGCGGACTTCGTCGCTGAGCGGGCGGATGCACTGCTGCGTTACGGCTACGTGCTCAGCGGTGACCCTCACGACGCGGCCGATCTCACCCAGGAGGCGCTGGTCCGGCTGCATCGGGCGTGGTCCCGGGTGCGCCGCAAGCACGATCCGGAGAACTACACCAGGATGATCATGGCTCGGCTGCACATCGGCACCTGGCGGCTGCGCCGTCGCGAGCGGCTCACCTGGGACCTTCCGGAAAGGGCCCATCTGGACGTGCTGCCCTCCGACGTGGAACAGGGGTTGTGGCGGGCGCTCGAAGGTCTGCCCCGCAAGCAGCGGGCCGTGCTCGTCCTGCGGTACTACGAGCAGCTGACCGACGTGGAGATCGCCAATGTTCTCGGCATCTCCCGGGGGACCGTCCGCAGTCACGCGTCGCTCGGCCTGAACAGGCTTCGCTCCGCCGTACCCCATCCCGCAGCGGCCAACGGGAGCACCCGATGAACGACGACCTGGAAGCCAACCTCCGCAGTGCCCTCGGCCACGCCTCCGAGCGCGCGCCGCACGCGCCGAGCAGCCTGTCCGCGCACATCGTGGCCCGTTCCCGGCGTCGCGGGACGCGCGCGCGGGCCCTGGCCACCGCCGCCGCGGCCCTCGCCGTGGCGGTGGTGGCGGGTGGGCTCGCGGTGGCGGTACGCGGCGCCGCGAACCATCCGGACCCGACGGCGGCGGACCCGACGGCCGTGTCGAGCGCCGGGACCGCGGAGCCGCGCCTTCCGGGCGAGGTGTCCGAGATCCCGGACCCTGTCGAGAAGGTCTGGCCGCAGGCGGTCAGGAAGATCCCGGCCCTGCTGCCCGACGGGCGCGAACTCCGGCCGCACGCCTTCATCGACGACCACACGCTGCTCACCGGGACCTGGTCGAGTCTGGAGAAGTCCGACGCCCTCTACGCCTACGACATGGACAGCGCGAAAATCCGCAAGATCACCGACATTCCCACGCCGAAGGGGACGGTGACGTTCGCCTTCGACTTCACCATCGGCGCCGGACAGGTGGTCTGGTGGACGACTCGCAACATCGGTGACGAGAAGCTCGCAGATCTGTGGGCGGCCCCGCTCGCCGGCGGCGAGGCCCGGCTCGTGGCCTCGCACCGGAACGGCGAGGAGGACGCGGACGAGGCTCTCGACCCGCCGGCCGTGACCGGCGACGGCAGGATCGCCTTCTCCTTCAGGGAGAGCGACGGCGTCTTCACCGTCCCCCTCGGGGGCGGGGCGGTGAAGCCCGTCGCGGGCGCGGAGAGACATCACGTCATGCGCTGGCCGTGGGTCGGTACGGCCGGGATGTTCGACTTCCTCGAAGAGACGACCTCCGCCGAATTGACGGCCCTGGCCGAACTGCTCAACGTGGAGACCGGGGAGAAACGCACGGCAGTGGTCAACCCCGGTGAGCTCGACGTGCAGTGCGGGCTGACCGCGTGCATCGGCAGGAAGGCCGGCGGCGGGTTCTTCCACCGGCTGCGCGACGGTTCCCGGGAGAAGGAGTTGCCGTTCGTCCCGGCCCATGCGTTCGGCGATTTCGTGGGCCGCTTCCAGAGCTCGACCTACCGCAAGGAGAGGAAGTCGGAGGGTGCCCTCCTGCACGATCTGGTCACCGGCAGATCCGGCGATTTCGGGGTCCGTCCCGGCAAGAACGGCCTGCAAATACCGGGGCCGGGGGCCGGGATGAGCGGTGAACGGCTGATCAGCTACCGGCTCGGGGACCAGCGCGTGGTCATCGACCTCAGCAAGATCGACTAAGGCGCCGTCGCCACGGGCCCGGCGTCCCGCCCCGCACCGCGGGCCGCCGCTCCCGGGAAGGGCCCGGTTCAGCGGCTGACCGCGTCCACCGTGTCGGCCGGGCGCAGCAGGTCCAGGTCGGAGCGGCGGGGCAGGCTCTCCCAGTCGCCGTCGGCGGTGACGGCGAAGGCTCCCGCGGCGCCGGCCGTGGCCAGGCGCCGCTCGGGGGCCGCCCCGGCGAGGGTCTCGGCGATCCAGCCCGCGGCGAAGGCGTCCCCGGCGCCCACCGGGTCGAGCTCGACGACCCGGTAGGGCTCCGCGTGCCGTACGGTGCCGTCGGAGAGCTCTATCGCGCCGAGGGCGCCGCGCTTGATGAGGACGTGGCGCGGGCCGAGGGCCGACAGGGCTCCGGCCAGGGTGAGCGGGTCGTCCCCCTCGACGACCAGCCGGGCCTCGGCCTCGGTCGCGAACAGGACGTCCACGGAGGCGACGGTCTCGCGCAGCGCGGCGGAGGCCTCGGCGGGCGTCCACAGGGCACGGCGGTAGTTGACGTCCATCGACACGATCGCGCCCGCGGCGCGAGCCTCGGCGATCGCGGCCCGCACCGCCTCGGCGGCGGACGCCGACAGCGCGAGCGTGATGCCCGTGACGTGCAGCACGCGTGCCGAGCGGATCAGCGAGACGTCCAGGTCGGAGGGGCGCAGCCGGGATCCGGCGCTCGCCGAGCGGTAGTAGCGCACGTCGACCGTCTCGGCCGTGCGCCTGCTCTTGATCATCAGGCCGGTGGGCGCCTCGGGATCGACCCGCATCCCCCGCACGTCGACGCCCTCGCCGGCCAGCGTCGAGCGCAGCAGCTCGCCGAACTCGTCGGCGCCCACCCTGCCGATCCAGGCCGCGCGCCCGCCGAGGCGGGCGACGCCGATGGCCACGTTCGACTCCGCGCCGCCCACGCCGAGCCCGAAGTCGCGGGCGTGCCTGAGCGGGCCGGTGCGCCGCGCGGTGAACAGCGCCATGCTCTCACCGAGCGTTACCAGATCAGTCATGGAAAACGGGTCCTTAGGGAGTCGGCGGGCGGGCTTCGTCGGTCATCGGGTCGACCCGAGCTTTCTGGAGATGCGCAGGGCCGTCTCGGCCACCAGGGGACCCAGGTCTCGCACCCGCGCGGCGGTGATCCGGGAGGTGAGGCCCGAGATGGAGATCGCCGAGGTGGCGACGTCGTTGTGGTTGAAGATCGGCGCCGCGACGCAGCGCACCTCGGGCTCGTTCTCGCGGTCGTCGACCGAGTAGCCCCGCTGCCGGATCCGGCCCAGCTCGGCGCGCAGGCGCGCGGCGTCGGTGATGGTGTACCGGGTGACGTGCGGCATCCCGGCGGCCACGATCTCCTCGACGGCCTCCTCCGGCTGCCAGGCGAGGATCGCCTTGCCCACGGCGGTGCGGTAGACGGGGTTGCGGCTGCCGATGCGCGAGGCCATGCGCACGTTGGTCTCGTTCTCGACCTTGTCGATGTAGACCACGTCGGGCGGATCGTAGACCACGAGGTGGACGGTCTCCCTGGTCTCCGCCATCAGGCGGTGCGACTCCTCGGCGGCCACCGTCCGCAGGTCGAGGGTGGACAGGTAGGCCTGCCCGAGGTGCAGGGCGCCGCTGCCCAGCCGGTATGCGCCGCTCCTGCGGTCGCGCTCCAGGAGCCTGGCCTCGATGAGCGGGGCGGTCAACCGGAGCACCGTGCTCTTGGACAGGTCGAGCGCCTCGGCGAGCCGGGTGAGCGACAGGCCGTGGCCCGCACCCGCGTGGTCGCGTACGTGCGCGAGGACGGCGAGGGCGCGTCGGAGCGAGGCCGACCGGTTGCGTTCCGGAGCGGGCTCACTCATCGCGGCTTCCCAATGTGATCCGGCAATCGAATACCTGGTCAAGGTAGGCGAGTACCCCGCCCTGCGGCCACTTTGCAGCACAACGTTCTGCACTGCACAACAAACCGCGCCTGGCCGGCCGGACGGACGGTGGAGGACGGGCACCCACCCGGTTCCGTTTCTCCCCACTACCGATAATTTTTGCCTGGACCAGGGCAGAACTGTCCCTCGGGATGGTTGACAGGCCAAAATTGGTCCGTGGTCAGGATCGGATCGGTAGAGATGAGCGATTGTGAGAGTGAGCGACTTCCGCCAGTTCTGGGCCAGCTGTTCGCCGATGGAGCCGACGGAGCCGACGGGAGCGAGGGCGGCGACGGGACCGGCGGGGGCAGGGGCAGGAGGCTCTCGGTGGAGCTGCCGCCGGGGGACGTGGTGTGGCCCGACCCCGGTTACGCCCAGCTCGCCGTCCGTCGCCGTCCGGCGTTCTGGCTCAGCGAGGTGGCGGTCTCCGGCGAGTACTGGGCGCGGCTGAGGGCCCAGCACGAGCGGTCGGGCCTGTGGCCGGTGCTGCTGGAGGACTCCGTCCAGCCCTGGTCGGCCGGCCAGATCGCCCCGGACACGGCCGGTCAGATCGACAACTACCACGCCGCCGCGTTCATGGCCGAGGTGTGGTCCGACTGGATCGCCAAGGCCAACCTCGACCAGCTCGAACTGCTCGAGCCCTTCGGACCCGAGTGCCCCGGCCCGGCCCCCCCGGGCAGGCTCGCCGCAGACCCCGGCGTGGTCGCCGACTGGTACGCCGGGCTGGTGGCCGAGCGCAGGACCCCGCTCGGGCTCGTCGCGGTCGAGCGCGGGGCCGACGCCCTCGCCGTCATGGGCTGGCAGGGCGCCCTCAACCACAACGAGTGGATGGTCCCGCTCGCGGCCGTCGTGCGCAGCTGGGAGGACAGGTTCGGGGTGCGGGTGGTCGGCATGGGTTTCAACACCCTCGACCTCAGCGTCGCCGCGCCCCCGACCACCTCCGAGCACGCCCTGCACGTCGCCGCGGAGCACTGGACGTTCTGTCCCGACAGCATCATCCAGGGGGCGGGGAACCTCATCGACTACGCCGAGCAGATCAAGGGCAGGAACGCCTGGTCGTTCTGGTGGGACTGAGCGGGGCCGGGCGGGACCGGTCGGCCGGGGACGACCCGCGGGGCGGGCTCCCCTTGAGTGAACCTTTACGGAAAGGGATCGGCCGGCCTGGGGAGGGCTCGCGAGGCGGCGTTCCGCCGCGTGGATCTCCGGGCGCGGGGCCCTGGAACGGGGCCCGGGACGGGGTTTCGGGGCTGGACACCGAGATGGGGGAGACATCCGTGCTGGTAGGACGGGTGTTGGCCTGACGGGGCGATCGATGAGGCTTCCTTGAACCTTGTAGGTAGATCTTCTGGGGTTTTCATGGTGTTTGCTTTGCTTTGTCCGGTTTTGGTGGGTAGTGTCCACAGTCATCGGTAGGCGACCTGCCCTTCACAAGAGGGAGCGGCCGGCCGACGTCGAATCCCGAGGGCCCGCAGGGGCCCCGGAGCCGGGGAACCACTTTTCCGGGGTGAATCCGCCGCGACCACGCGGCGGTAGGGCAACTCCACCGCCCGAACCCGTCAGCTAACCCGGTAGACGAGATGGAGAGGAGATCCCCTCATGGATCACCGCGTTACCACGTCGGTGCAGCCCTTGTCCGTGCCGACCACCTGAACTTTTCCCCCCTTCCGCCGACATCCCCCGTTCCCCCCGGACCTTCTCGCCGCGCCTGATCGCGGCACCTTCCAGATCGTGCTCCGCGTAGCGATTGCCTGAGATTCCGGCTACGCCCCCTTTTCCGACGAGCGCGTCCCCGCCAGTGCACCCCTTCGGTGTGTCGCACGTGGCTGCCCCGTTCCCTCGCGAAAGAGCCTTTTCTCCATGCGCCCCTTCCTTGGTTTGCACAAGAACGGCCTGAGCAAGTTCACCTGGCAGAAGAACAAGCCCCGCGGAAGCCGCCTCGCCGCCGCCGCTCTGGTCGGCGCGAGCGTCCTCGCCGCCACCGGTGTCGCGGTGGCGCTGCCCGCATCCACCTGTTTCGCCGCCACCGCCGACCCCGAGGTCGGGGTGGCGAAGGCCAGCGCCGAGTCCGTCCTCCTCCAGGGCGCGACCACGGCCTCCTACTTCTGGGACGACTCCTCCGGCCGGGCCGGTGACACCGGTCTGCCCGCCAGCGGCCGGCCGATGCAGAAGGGCATGATCGCCAGCCCGAGCTGGCCCCTGCTCACCGAGGGTTACCTCATCTACAAGGGCAAGAAGGCCAAGTTCTTCGTCGGCGACCGCGGCCCCGGTTCCCCCTCGAACCAGGGCATCATGATCGACATCGACGCCAAGACCTTCGCCGACCTGACCGGTGGAACGTTCAACGCCAGCACGCTCGGCGTGGACGGCAACGGCGGGATGGGCCACATCGACATCAAGTACGTGGTCACCAAGTGGGGTGACGGTACGGGGATAAAGAACCACCCCGTCGCGTTCTCCACCGGTGCCTGGAGCCGCAGGGACACCAGCCCGGCCAAGCCTCCGACGGTCGTCTTCGCCAAGGCCCAGGAACTGGGGATAGGCGTGCAGACCCAGCCGGTGAGCGCCGCGGTGCGGCCGTGGACCGGCAAGCCCAAGGTCATGGTCGAGTCCGCCTCCTGGCACGCCCCGGCCGGCGTGGCCGTCGCCGGTGCCCGCGCCGCCGAGATCGGCGCGGGGAAGGGCTGAGCCGGAGCCGCCGCCCTCCGGAGTCCTCCGGGAACGCTCCGAAAGGGCTCCGGGAGGGCTCCGGGAGGACTCCGGGAGGACGCTGAGAGGACTCCGGTGCGGTCCGTGCCTCCCGGGGCGCGGACCGCACCGGAGGATCAGACTTCGAGCTTCTCCTCGATGCCGCGCAGGGTGTGCCGCGCGAGCGCGAGGTTGGCCCGGTTCCGGTCGAGAGCCAGGTAGAGGAACAGCCCTTTGCCGCTCCGGCCGGCGATCGGGCGGATCACGTGGTACTGCGTGCCGAGCGTGATGAGGATGTCCTCGATGCCGTCCTTGAGGCCGAGCGACTCCATGGTCCGCATCTTGGCCTTGACGACCTCGGTGTTACCCGCGGCCGCGATCTGGAGGTCGAGGTCCTTGGACCCGCCGAGCGCGCCCAGCGCCATCCCGCTGTTGTAGTCGACGACGACCGCGCCGACGGCACCGTCGATCGCCATCATCTCCTTGAGCGAGATGTCCATGTTGCCCATTGCTGTCTCCGATCACTGGGGTATCGATGTGCGCGAACCGGCGGCGGCCAGTCTGGCCGCCGTCTTGCGGCCCTCCAGCCGGAGCAGCCCGAGGTTGGTCCCCGGGCGCGCCAGGACTGTGAGGACGATCTTGGGTCCGGCGGCGTAGAACGCCGCGTAGCCGTTGGTGCCGGAGATCAACGTCTCCTCGAAGGTGCCCTTGCCGGCCATGCTCGTCATCCGGCGGCTGAGGGCCAGCACCGCGGAGGAGAGCGCCCCGGTCTGCTCGGTGTCCCTCTCCAGGTCGCTCGCTATCGTCAGACCGTCGACGCTGCACGCGATGCTCCCGTTCACGTCGGGTACGCGTTCTCGCAGCGCCGCCATCTCGCGCCGTATCTCCTCACGCAGTTCCACCGGCATCCTCCTTCCGATCAGCTTCAGCGTCCGCAGCCTTATCGGCATGTGACCGGGCTCAAGTCATCGCCTCCAATGCGTTCCTGAGCCGGATGAGCAGACTGACGTCGGCCGGGTCCCCGTTCGCCCTGGGAAGCCACTGCGACGTCTCCGGAGAACCCGTACCGGCCGCCGGGATCTCCGTGGCACCCCTCGTCCGCCTGGGCAGCGGCGCCGGCGCCTCGGGGGCCCCGGGGGCCCCGGGGGCCCCGGGGGCCTCTGCCGGAGCGGGCTCCGGGAGGCGGAGCAGCCCGGACGAGGCGAGCTGCCGTACGGCGAGCAGTACCGAGTACGCGGGACGGCCCAGCTTGCGCGCCAGGTCGGCCGGGGTCGCCGTGGAGTCGGCGCCGACGAGCACCTCCCACTGGAGCGAGCTCAGCACCACCCGCTGGGCGCTGATGCGCCCCAGCGGGACGACCGGGAGCGTGTCCAGCTCCGCGGACGGCCAGGTCTGTTCCAACTGCGCCTTCCTTCGCTCGCACTCCCGGAGCAGGCCGGTCGCGTCGAAGTACCACTGCGGTCCGAGCCAGTGCCGCTCTCCCCGCCGGAACCTGGGCCGGTGCCCGGTGGCCTGCAGCAGGAAGTACGCGGCGTCGAGCACCGCGCTCAGCACGCAGAACTCCAGTTCCCCCCTGGTGAGCAGGCCCCGCGCGACCAGCTGCTCGCCCCCCGACGGCTGGGGGGTACGCGCGTCCGGTGGCCGGCGGGTGGCGGCCTGCCTGACCTGCCGTACGGCGTGGGCGGATATCCCGCGGCAGGCGCCCAGCAGGTCCTCCAGCCGGGGGGCCGCCGCGCTCTCGGCATAGGTCACGCGACCGTCGGTGAGGTAGATGATCCCCGCCTTGCCGAGTCGCAGGGAGCCGGTGGCGTGGTCGCCGGCGAGCCCGCTGAGGATGTTCTCGACGTTCGGCATGATTTCACGTCGATATCAGACGGCCGGAAAGGGCCTGGAGACGGTGGCGGGCCAGTGCCAGGTTCGAGCGTTCGAGATCGAGCCTGACATAAATGACCAGAGGGCCGTCGAAAAGCGTTTCCAGCGGCCGCAGCAAATGGTGGCCGCCGTCCGTGGTGATGATCATGTCGTTGATCCGGACCGTGCCGCCGGGCGAGGCGAGGGCGAGCCCGTCGAGCGTCGCGCGCAGGGTCTCGCTCAGCCCCGCGGCCGACCTCTCCACGTCGGCGTGGCGGCTCGCGCCGCCGGTGGCCACCGCGGTCCCGCTGGTCTGATCGATGAGGATCGCGTCCAGGGCACCGGGGATGGCCATTACCTCGGTGAGGCAGTCTTCGATTCCGAGCACGTGCTCTCCCTCGCCAGCGACTTCAAGCGTCGCCCGGTCAGCGTAGGGACACCTCTCGGTAACCGAACTTCCTGGCTAGGGCTTTGATAGGAGAAGGCATACGATTCTCCAACCGAGTAGGAAGTTACATACCCTGGGTGGAAATCAACCCGTTGGGTCGTCGGTGATGAGTGCCTTTTCGTCCGGCTTGAAAACAAGAATGTTCTTCACATAGGAATTCACCGCGGCGGGCAGGCCGACGTCGTTCCCGGCCTCCTCCGACATGTACCAGCGGTGGTCGAGCACCTCGTGGAAGAACTGGGCGGGCTCCAGCTTGCCCCGCAGCTCCTGGGGCACGGCCAGCACCGTGGGCTGGAAGACCTCGGCCAGCCAGCGGTGGGCCACGATCGCCTCGTCCTCGTGGCGGAGGCCGTGCGACACGCGGAAGGAGTCGAGGTCGTTGAGGAGGCGCCTGGCCTGGTTCTCCTCCACGTCCAGTCCGGTCAGCCGCAACAGCCTGCGCTGGTGGTGCCCGGCGTCCACGACCTTGGGCCGGACGATGAGCCGGCCGGTGCCCGCCTTGCGGCGGACCATCATCTCCGCGACGTCGAACCCCAGGGAGTTCAGCCGGCGGATCCGCTGGTCGATCATGTGCCAGTCGACCTCGTCGATGATGTCGTCGGAGGTGAGCTCGCTCCAGAGACGGTGGTAGCGGCGGACGACCGAGTCGGCGATCTGCTCGGGGTCGATGGAGGGGTGCAGCAGCTGACCCGCCTCCAGGTCGAGCATCTCGCCGAAGATGTTGGTGTGCGCGACGTCGATGTCGTACAGCCGCTGGCCCTCGCTGAGCATGGGGTGCAGCTCGCCCGTCTCGGCGTCGACCAGGTAGGCGGCGAAGGAGCCCGCGTCCCGGCGGAACAGGACGTTCGACAGCGAGCAGTCGCCCCAGTAGAAGCCGCTGATGTGCAACCGCACGAACAGCACGGCCAGGGCGTCGAGCAGCCGGTTGAGCGTCTCCGGCCGGACCGTCCCGGACATGACCGCGCGGTAGGGCAGGGAGAACTGCAGGTGCTGGGTGACGAGCGCCGAGTCGAGCGGCTCGCCGTTCGCGTCGGTCCGCCCGGTGACCACGGCCACCGGCTCGACGGACGGGGTGTCCATCCGGCTCAGGTCCCACAGCAGGCGGTATTCGCGCTTGGCGTAGTACTCGCTGATCTCCTTGATCGCGTACACCTTGCCCGACAGGCGGGCGAAGCGCACCACGTGCCGGGAGATGCCGCGGGGCAGGGAGACCAGCCGGTGCTCGGGCCACTGCTCAAGCGGGACGTCCCAGGGCAGGCGGATGAGGTCCGGATCGCTCGGGGCGCCGGTGAGCTGGAGGGGCATGCGGTCAGTCCTCGCGACGGGAAGTCCGGCGGTGTGCCGGTCGGACAGGTGGTCGTGCCGTGGTCAGTCCTCGCGGCGGGGGAAGGTGGGCGGGTCGAAGGCGCGCCGGACCACCGCGGCGAGTTGCTCCTCGGTGAGCACGCGGGGTTCGCCGACGCTCCTGGCCCGTACGTAGACCTCGCAGAGCCACTCCAGCAGCCGGGTCGCCTCGAAGGCCCCGTCCAGGTCGTCGCCGATCGTGACCCCGCCGTGGTTGGCCAGCAGCGCGGCACGCCTGTCCTTGAGGGCGGCCCTGACGGAGGCGGCGAGCTCGGGGGTGCCGTAGGTGGCGTACTCGGCGACCCTGACGGTCCCGCCGAGCAGCAGGACGTTGTAGTGGATCGGCGGCAGCTCGCTCATGGTCGTGGCGACCACGGTGCCGAAGACGGAGTGGGTGTGCACGACGGCGCCCGCGCCGGTGGCCGCGTAGACCGCCAGGTGCATGGGGGTCTCCGAGGACGGCCGCAGGTCGCCCTCGACGAGGTGGCCCTCGATGTCGACGACCGGGCAGGCCTCGGGCTCCAGCCGGTCGAGGGAGACGCCGCCGGGCGTCACGGCGACCAGATCGCCCGCGCGCACGCTGAGATTTCCCGCGGTCCCGACGACCAGTCCGGTCGCGGCGGCCCGGTGGCCGTACTCACACAGCAGTCGGCGCTGTTCGGCCAGCAACATGTCCCCAAAAGTAGGGGGTTGCGGTATCAGGCGGCAAACCCTCATTATCTGGTCTAGACCGGTTGTCGCCCCTCGATGACCGGGGAGCATGGTTCCTTTACCTTCCCATCGGCCGTGCGTCAACGGTTGGCCGGGAAATATCGGCTACTGTGTGCCGTTCTGTCATTGGATTGCACTTCCCTGGCGTTTGGTTTCTACCAGATATGTCGCGAGGACATCACGGCTCGGTCTAGACCGGATACGAGCTCTTGACGGTGGACTCCGGGGGTACGTACCTTCGGGCAAACGTTTAGGAAACTTTCCTAATTGATCCCCCGTTCAGGAGGGTTACATGTCCAACTCGGCCGGTACGCCCGGAGATATCACCCGGCGGCAGATGCTCCGCCGGATCGGCATGAGCGCTCTGATCGCCGGCCCCGGCGCCGGACTGCTCACCGCCTGCGCCACCGGCGGCGCGGCCCCCGCGGCCCCGGCCTCCGCCGCCCCCTCCGCGGGCGGCGCGGTCTCCGCGAAGAACCCGTTCGGCGTCGCCGCGGACGCGCCGCTCGAGGTCGTCATCTTCAAGGGCGGCCTGGGTGACAGCTACGCGACCGAGGTCCACGAGCCGCTGTACAAGAAGGCGTTCCCGCAGGCCCAGATCAAGCACGTCGCCACCCAGCAGATCGCGCAGACCCTGCAGCCGCGGTTCGCCGGCGGCGACGTCCCCGACATGATCGCCAACTCCGGCACCGACCTGATGGACAACGGCGCCCTGCAGCAGGAGGGCCAGCTCCTGGAGCTCACCGAGCTGTGGGACGCCCCCTCGATCGACGACCCGAGCAAGAAGGTGCGCGACATGGTCGCGCCGGGCACCGTCGAGTCGGGCCTCATCGCCGGCAAGCCGTACCTGATGAACTACGTCTTCTCCGCGTACGGCCTCTGGTACGACTCCGCGCTGTTCGAGAAGAACGGCTGGACCCCGCCGAAGACCTTCGAGGAGTTCAAGGCCTTCGCCGAGAAGGCCAAGGCCGCCGGGGTCACCCCCTTCGCGTACGCGGGCAAGAACGCCGCCTACTACGCGTACTGGATGATCCTCATCTCCGCCGCGAAGATCGAGGGCAACCAGATCCTGGTCGACGTCGACAACCTCGTCGACGGTGTCTGGCAGCGCGACTCCATGAAGCAGTCCGCCGCGGCCTGGGCCGAGATCGCCAAGTACATGGACAAGTCCTTCGAGGGCCTGATCCACACCGAGGTGCAGCTCCGCCAGAACCAGGGCAAGGTCGCACTGTACCCGTCGGGCTCCTGGCTGGAGAACGAGCAGAAGGCCCAGACCCCGGAGACCTTCAAGTACGCGCTGACGCCCACCCCCAGCGTCACCGCCGCCGACAAGATGCCGTTCGAGGCCATCCGCGCCGCCGCCGGCGAGGCCTACATCGTCCCCGCCAAGGCCAAGAACCCCAAGGGCGGCCTGGAGTACCTGCGCATCATGCTCTCCAAGGAGGGCGCGCGCGGCTTCACCGAGAAGTCGGGCAACATCACCGTGGTGACCGGTGCCGCCGACGGCCTGGAGCTGTCGCCCGGCAACGCGAGCCTCAGCGCCGCGCAGACCGCCGCCGGCCAGAACATCGTCACCTTCAGCAGCTTCGAGAACTGGTACAAGGAGTTCGAGACCGAGCTGCGCAAGCAGACCAACGCGCTCATGTTCGGCCGCATCTCCGCCGACGAGTTCTGCGAGAAGATGCAGAAGGCCGCCGACAAGACCAAGGCCGACTCGTCCATCACCAAGCAGAACCGGACGGTGTAGCTCCCGATGCGGCAGGGCAAGTATCCGTTCATCGTCGGCTTTCTCGCCGCGCCGGTCCTCCTCTACGTGGTCTTCGTGATCAGCCCGTACATACAGGCTTTCTACATCTCGATGACCAACTGGAAGGGCATCTCGGCGAACCCCCAGTTCATCGGCCTGGAGAACTTCACCAGGCTCTTTGACGACGAGGTCTTCTGGGCCGCGGTGCGGCACCACGGTGTTCTGCTGCTTGTCATGCCGCTGGTCACGATCGTGATCGCCCTGTTCTTCGCCTTCCTGCTCAACCTGAGCGGCGGGCAGCGGGGCGGCCGGATGACCGGGATCTGGGGTTCGAAGGTCTATCGTGTGATCTTCTTCCTGCCCCAGGTCCTGGCCGTCGCCATCGTCGGCGTGCTCTTCCAGGCGATCTACCGCCCGGACGGCACCGGCGTGATCAACGGCCTGCTCGGCAAGGTCGGCATCGACCCGGTCGGCTGGCTGATCGACCCGGACATCGCCCTGTTGTCGATCATCGCGGTGATGGTCTGGCAGGCCGTCGGCTTCTACGTGGTCCTGTTCTCGGCCGGCATGTCCTCCATCCCCAAGGACGTGTTCGAGGCCGCCGCGCTGGACGGCGCGGGCCGGTTCACCCTGTTCTTCAGGATCACGATCCCGCTGCTGTGGGACACCATGCAGGTCGCCTGGGTCTACCTCGGCATCGCCGCCTTCGACGCCTTCGCCCTGGTCCAGGTCCTCTCGGTCGACCGGGGCGGGCCCGACAACTCCACGACGGTGCTGCCGATGGAGATCTGGCGCACGGCGTTCAACTTCTCCAAGTTCGGCTACGCGTCGGCGATGGGCGTGGCGCTGTTCTTCATGACCATCACGTTCGCCGCCCTCACCCTGCGCGTGACCCGGCGCGAGAGGATCGAGTTCTGATGGCCACGGACACGGCGCGCAAGCCCGACGCCACCCGCCCCTCCGCCCCCGCGCCCGTCAGGCGCCGCGTGAAGAACCCGCTCGGGGTCTTCGGCGCGCTGTCCCACGTCGCGCTGCTGGTCTGGGCGATCCTGATCATCGGCCCGATCGTCTGGACGTTCCTGTCCTCCTTCAAGACCAACACCGAGATCTTCGGGGACGCCATCACCCTCCCGGCCTCCTTCGGCTGGGACGCCTGGGGCCGGGCCTGGGAGAAGGCCCACATCGGCCAGTACATGCTGAACACCGTCTTCGTGGTGGCGTGCAGCACGGCGGGCACCATGCTCCTGGGCTCGATGGCCGCGTACGTGCTGGCGCGCTACACCTTCCCCGGCAACAGGCTCATCTACTTCCTGTTCGTGTCGGGCATGACCTTCCCGGTCTTCCTCGCGCTGGTCCCGCTGTTCTTCGTGGTGAAGAACCTCGGCCTGATCGACACCCACCTCGGCTTGATCCTGGTCTACATCGCCTACTCGCTGCCGTTCACCGTCTTCTTCCTGTCGGCGTTCTTCAAGACGCTGCCCACCTCGGTGGCCGAGGCGGCGATGATGGACGGCTGCTCGCACACCCGGACGTTCTTCCAGGTCATGATGCCGATGGCCAAGCCGGGCCTGATCAGCATCACGATCTTCAACATCCTGGGCCAGTGGAACCAGTACCTCCTGCCGATCGTGCTGCTCTCGGGCAACGTCGAGGACAAATGGGTGATCACCCAGGGCGTCGCCAACATCTCCACCAGCGCCGGGTACGAGGCCGACTGGCCGGGCCTGTTCGCCGCGCTGAGCATGGCCATCATCCCCGTCATGATCATTTACATCATCTTCCAGCGCCAGATCCAGTCGGGCCTCACCTCCGGCGCCGTCAAATGACCGGATCCGGTCAAAATACGAGCTCCGGCGAGTAATCCCAGGAGTGTCGTCGGGAGTCGTTCATATTCGGAACGACTCCTGTCCCCTCCCCACGGAGAACCCGACACATGGCCCTCCTCGACCAGGACTTCCCCTTCCCCTTCTTCGGCGCGGGGGAGGCGAGCTACTACATGTGGGCCGAGGTGCACGTACGCTTCGCCCGGCAGCCGAGCACCTCCCAGCGCGCGGTCATCGTCGACACCGTCCCGGCGCCCCTGCGCGGGGCGCTCGACTGGTGCGAGGGCCGCCAGCTGATGGTGGCCAGCGGCCTGTTCCTGCACGGCACGGTGGTCCACTCCTACCCGGCCGTCCCCGGCGAGTCCGACCGCATCGGCGACGACGGCTGGCTGTACGCCGCCCCCTCCCGGATCGCCGCGCTCAACGCCGACATCGAGAGATGGCTGCTGCGCATCCACCGGGAGTGCCCGATCCTGGCGGCCTACCGCGCCGAAGACCCCGACAGCGGCGGCACCCGCCTGTCGGACTGGCACGAATGGAGCCTCGCCCGGCTGCCCGGCCTGCTGCCCGAGCTGGAGCCCCTCCTCGACCAGGCCAGCCACGCCACCGCCATGGCCCAGGGCATCATGGCCATGGCCCGCCGCGCCGGAAGCCTGCCCAGGCTTGGCGTCTTCGCCGGAGACATGATCTCCTGGGAGGATGAACCTGCTTGACGACTCCGCGGTGGACGAGCGGCTGACCGGCCTGCCCGAGTGGCGGCGCGAGGGCGACGAGATCCGCCGCACGATCACCGCCACCGACTTCCCCGCCGCGATCCGCATCGTGAACGAGATCGCGGTCGAGGCCGAGAAGCTCGACCACCACCCCGACATCGACATCCGCTGGCGCACCCTGCACCTGGCGCTCAGCACGCACAGCGCGGGTGGCCTGACGGAGCTCGACTTCACCCTGGCAGCCCGCATCGACGAGATAGCCTCGGCCGGCGCCTGAACCGCTCCTCGGCCGATCATGACCGATCCGGGACACGGGCCGCGGGAGTTCGACCGGACGCCGTCCTCGCCCCTCGTGGAGCTCGACGACCCCCGGCTCGCCCGCGCGGGCGTACGCGTGATCCTGAAGCGTGACGACCTGATCCACCCCCTCCTGCCGGGCAACAAGTGGCGCAAGCTCAAGTACAACCTCGCGCGGGCCGCCGAACTGGGCCACGAGACCCTGCTCACCTTCGGCGGCGCCTACTCCAACCACGTGCGGGCCGTCGCCGCGTCCGGAGCCCGCTTCGGGTTCCGGAGCGTCGGCGTCATCCGGGGCGAGGAGCACCTGCCGCTCAACGACGTGCTGGCCTTCGCCGCGCGCTCGGGGATGCGGCTGGTCTACATGGATCGCACCACCTACCGCGCGAAGGGCACCGCGCCCGTGGTCGAGGAACTCCACCGGAGGTTCGGCCGGTTCTACCTGCTGCCCGAGGGCGGCAGCAACGAGCAGGCCGTCCGCGGCTGCGCCGAACTCCCCGGGGAGATCGACGTACCGTTCGACGTCGTGTGCTGCCCCGTCGGCACCGGGGGCACGCTCGCGGGCATCGCCGCAGGGCTGGCCGCCGGGCAGCGGGCCCTGGGCTTCTCCGTCCTGCGGGGAGCGCGGTTCCTGGCCGACGACGTCGCCAGGCTCCAGGAGGCCGCCTACGGCGAGGTGTCGGCCAACTGGACGATCGACCACGACTTCCACGCCGGGGGCTACGCCAGACGCGCTCCCGAACTGGACGCGTTCGCCGACGACTTCGCCCGCCGGCACGGGATGTCGCTCGACCGGATCTACGTGGCGAAGATGATGTGGGGCGTCTTCACCCTGGCGGAACGCGGGGCCTTCCCCAGGAACACCACGGTCGTCGCCGTGGTGACGGGTCCGATGGAGGCGGCTCCGTCCTCCCGCCCAGCGCGGGCCGACGACGGCGGGTGTCTCCGGCCCCCGCCGTGACCTCCGCCTTCCCGCGCGGCGCGGGGACCGTCCGGCCCCCGCCGCGGATCTCCGGGGCGGCGTGGCCGGGAGCGGTCAATACCGAGCGTGGTCGTATGATCACTCGATATGGTGGGCGCTGCTCTTCTCCGGCCCGGTCAAGGAGATCGTGGATGCGCATTCTGGGAGTTCTCGCCGCCGTCGCCCTGCTCTGCACGGGCTGCGGCGAGCAGGTCGCCGCGCCCCATCCGGCCGGGCACAGTCCCAGCGCGGGTCCGAGCGCCGAGGGGATCCGCCTCGCCGGAGGCGGCACGTTCACCAGTCCCGCGCCGCGCGCCACCGCCATCGTCTACGACACCGCGCTGGTGCCCCCCGGAGCCTCGGCGCGGGTCACCGTGGAGTCGGGAGCGGTGCTCGCCACCGCCAAGGTCATCGCCAAGGGCATGCTCCACAATCGCACCTACGGGGCGCACCTGCACGTCAACGCGTGCGGTTTCAAACCGGAGGACGCCGGGCCGCACTACCAGCACTCCCATACCCAGGCGAGCGCCGAGAACGAGGTCTGGCTCGACTTCACCACCGACGTCCGGGGCGACGCCATCGCCACCACCACCCAGGACTGGGCGCTCGTCCCGGGCCGGCTGCCCAAATCGCTCGTGATCCACGCCAAGCCCACCCGCACCACCGGCGCCGAGGCCGGCAGTGCCGGCCCCCGCGTCGCCTGCGTCACCCTCACCGAACGCTAGGTCCGGCATGAGCCAGGCATGAGCCCGTCGGCGGGTCCCGGTGCCGGGGCCATGGCGTCCTCGGCCGCGATGTTCCGATCCGTGCCGGATCCCGGCCTCCGGGCCGCGCCGGATCCCGGAGGCCGGGCCGCGTGTTCCGCGATCAGGCGTGACCGGCGGGGATGGTGCCGAGACGACCGGCCTGGTAGTCCTCGAACGCCTTCGCCAGCTCCGCCTGGGTGTTCATCACGAACGGCCCGTAGTGCGCGACCGGCTCGCCGATCGGGCGGCCTCCGAGCACGATGACCTCCAGGTTGGGGCTGCGGCTCTCCTGGGTGCCAGCCGCCGAGAGCGTGATGGTCTCGCCGTCGGTGCCCAGGCCGGGAAGGTTGCCGAAGCCGTCGAAGACGGCCAGCTGGCCCGACTCGATCGGCTGCCGGTCACCGCCGACGGTGCCGCGTCCCGACAGGACGTACGCGAGCGCGTTGAAATCCTTGCGCCAGGGGAGCGTCAGCCGGGAGCCGGGGCTGAGGGAGGCGTGCAGCAGGGTGATCGGCGTCCGGGTGGAGCCGGGGCCGGTGAACTCGCCGACCTCGCCCGCGATGAGGCGGACCAGCGCTCCGCCGTCGTGGCTGCTGAGCAGCACGACGTTGGTCCTGCCGATGTCCTGGTACTTCGGCGCGACCATCTTCTCGCTGCCCGGCAGGTTGACCCAGAGCTGGATCCCGTGGAACAGGCCGCCCTTCTGGACCAGCCACTCCGGGGGGGCCTCCTTGTGCAGGATGCCGCCACCGGCCGTCATCCACTGGGTGTCGCCGTCGGAGATCGTGCCGCCGCCGCCGTGCGAGTCGGCGTGGTCCATCACGCCGTCGATCATGTAGGTGACGGTCTCGAAGCCCCGGTGCGGGTGCCAGGGGGTGCCCTTGGGCTCGCCCGGCGCGTAGTCGACCTCACCCATCTGGTCCATCATGATGAACGGATCGAGATACTGGGACTTGATCGTCGCGAGTGCCTTGCGGACCGGGAAACCCTCTCCCTCGAATCCGCTCGGTGCGGTGGTGACGGCCAGCACCTGGCGCTCGCGGGTCGCGTTCAGCGGCTGCGGCAGGCGGGGCAGGGTCAGCGGGTTCTCTACGGTCACGGCCGGCATTGTGGATTCCTTCCTGCGATGTTCGCAGGTGATAACTCAGTTGATGTTTCAACTATTCCATGACGAACGAGGCCGTGGCAACGAAGTGCCACGGCCTCGACGGTGAAGCCCGCCCGTCCGGGGGACCACCTTCCGGCGGCTGTTCACCGCCGCCCCTGGAAGTGACTACTTTCGGGTGGCCAGCGCGAAGCCGCCCCGGCTCAGCGAGATCAGCTCGGAGGCCGCGACCCGCTCGTCCAGCGCGCCGGCGGGGTCGCTGGTCAGCGCGGTCACGACGTAGGTCCTCCCTCCGGCCGAGCGGGCCAGGTACGACAGGTCGAAGACCCCCATCTCGGAACCGCCCTTGGCCCAGACCAGCGGCCACTTCTTCTCGTCGAGCCCGAGGCCGACGTCGTTGGCGGACATCACCGCGCTCACCTGCCTGCCGCCCAGCTTGAGAAGCCCCGCGTAGGCCCGGCAGACGTCGCGGGGCGAGCCGAACCACTCCAGCGTGTCGATCTCCCTGGGCTTCTGCCAGAGCACGATGTCCGACAGCGACTGCCCGGCGACCGTGTCCTTCAGGTAGGCGCGCTTGCCGGCGGTGTCGAGCGCCAGGTAGGCGCGGGCCTGCGCGGGGTGGTTCACGCCCTTGAGCAGGAAGACCTCGCGCGTGGTGAGGAAGGGGAGGTTCCGCTCGGGATGGCTCGACCACCGCCGTACCTTGGCCTCCACCGCCTTGCGGCCGACCGTGTGGATCAGGACGTCGGTGGCGGTGTTGTCGCTGATCGAGATCATCAGCTTGGCGGCCTCCCTGACCGTGGTGGTGCCGCCGTCGGGGCGGCCCGTCAGCCCGTCCTCGCCCAGGCTCTTCCACTCGGGCTTGATCGTGAGCTTGGCGTTCCAGCTCAGCCCGCCGTCGCGGATCTTCTCGGCCACGGCGCCCAGCACGTACAGCTTGAAGATCGAGCCCAGCGGCCGTACCGTGTCCGGCGCCACGGCGTGCGCGACGTCGCACCTGCCCCGCGCGTCGATCTCGGCGGCCAGGAAGCCCACCCGCGGCGCGACCTCGCGGAGCCGGGCGTCGAGCTTCTTCCAGCTTCCGGGAGCGGCGGGCATGGAGGGCTCGGGGGGCGTCAGCCCGAGCAGGTTGATCTTCCCGTCACCGTCCACCCCGAGCTGCAGGGCGAACGCCTGCTCGCCGATCACCCCGGTCCCGGCCAGCGCGGACGGCGTCTCCTTGGTCAGTTTCTCCAGGCGGAACCCCTTCGACGCCTTGAGGAAGGCGTTGACGCCGTTGACCGTCAGCGACGAGAGGTAGCCGGAGTTGAGATGCTCCTTGAGCTCGCTCTCCGCCAGCGGTGCCCGGTCCGGCGCGCCGAGGAACCAGCGCAGCCGCCGGCCGGCGGGGCTGTCCGGGATCTCCGGCTCGGCGAAAGGTCTTCCCGCCGTGACCGTCTCGGCTGTGACCGCTTCCACCGTGACCGCCCCCGCCGTGACCGCCGACGCGGGGACGGCCAGTGGCAGGGCCGTCATCGGAACGGCCGTGACGGCGACGGCGACGGCGAGCAGGCGCTTCGATCGGAACGGCAACCGCATGAGATGCTCCTCGGGATGTTCTCCGGCGTTGCGGCCATCTCCCCGATGGCCCTCATCCGAAACTAGGAAGCGTTCCCGGCTCGTGACACCCGGCGGTCCTCCGTCCCGCCGGTGCGGCGAACCGCACCGGACGTGCGGACAACCCCCTGGACGGCGGAGCCCGCGGCAGGTCACCCTACGTCCCATGACGTCCACGGCCTCTCGAACCGCTCCGGCGCCCGCATCACCGCCGGGCCCGTCGGGCACGTCGGCGTCCGCCCCGGTCCGCGCCCTCGCCGTGTCCATGGCCGCGGTGTCGGTGGCCGGGATGGTCGCGGGCGGCGTGCTGGAGGCCGGTATGCCCGTGCCGTTCAGCCAGTGGCTGTTCGTCGTGGCCTGCGCGCTGCTGCCCTCGGTCGGCCTGCTCATCGCGGTCAGGCGTCCCGACAACCCCTACGGCTGGCTGCTGCTGGCCACCGCCGCCTGCCTCGGCCTCGGCTGCCTCGGCGTGGGCGTCCTGGTGGCGTACGGCGACGCTCACGGTCCCCTCGCCGTGGCCGGCGCGCTGCTGACCTCGCTGTTCTCCGGCTTCTACGGTCTGAGCTGGGTGTTCATCCCGCTGATCTTCCCCGACGGCAGGTTGCCCTCGCCGCGCTGGCGCCCGGTCGCCTGGATCGCGGGGGTGGCGATCCTCCTGCACTGGCTGGGCATCCTGCTGAGTCCCGACGAGGTCTACGCCTCGGCCTTCTCGTACGGCAACCCGCTGGGGCTCGAGGGCACGGCCGGGCTGCTCGCCGCCCTGGTGGGCGGGTTCGGGCAGCTGGTGGTCTTCCTCGTGGCGCTGTCGGTGCTGGCCTCCCTCGTACTGCGCCGGCGGCGCGGCACCCTCGTCGAGCGACGCCGCCTCCGCTGGATGATCCTCGGGATGGTGGCCGCCCTGGGCGGCTCCGTGACAACAATGATCTTCGGGCAGGGTGGCCAGGCGGTGAGCTGGGTCGGCGCCGTGACGGCGGTGGCCGCGCTGCCCGCGGTGATCGCCACCGTCGTGTTCCGCCACAACCTGCTCGACATCCGGATGGCGGTCAGGGGCTCCAGGTTCTTCCTGGTCTTCGACCTCAGGCCGACGGTGGACGAGCTCCTGACGGAGCTCGGGCCGGGCCTGGAGGAGGCGGACCCGGTGGAGCAGCTGGGAAGGTTGGCGGAGGCCGTACGGGCGGGCCTGGAGACGCGGTGGGCCGCCGTGGCGCTCGCGGACGGCACGCGGGTAGTGGCGGGCCGGGAGGACGGGGAGGCGGTGCTCACGGTCCCGGCGGGGCTGGGGCACATCGCCTGCGGCCCCAAGGTCGCGGGGCGCTTCAACGCCGAGGACCGCAGGCTGCTCGGCTCGCTCGCGGTGCCGGTCGGGCTGGCGATCCAGAGCGCGGGACTGGCGGCACGCCTGGTCAACGCCCAGGAGGCCGAGCGGCGGCGGATCGAGCGCAACATCCACGACGGGGCACAGCAGCAGCTCATCGCGCTGATCGCGGGACTGGAGCTGGCCCGCGCCACCGGCGGTGGCCCCGGCAGCCTGGCGCTCCTGCGTGAGCAGGCCCGCCAGACCCTCGTCGACCTGCGGGAACTGGCGGCGGGCATCCACCCGTCCGTGCTCAGCCAGGGCGGCCTGGCGGAGGCGGTCGAGGAGCGTTGCTCGCGGCTGCCGGTCGCCACGACCGTGACGGTCGATCCGGCGCTCCGCTCGCGGCGCTTCCCCGACGAGATCGAGGGGGCCCTGTACTTCACGGTCAGCGAGGCCGTCGCCAACGCGCTCAAGCACGCCGAGGCCTCCAGGATCGAGGTGCGGCTGGCCTGGTCCGGCGGGCGCCTGCGGGCCGCGGTCTCCGACGACGGCAGGGGTTTCGAGCGGGGCGAGCCCGGCCGCGGGGGGCTGAGCGCGCTGGCCGACCGGATGGCCGCGCTCGGCGGTGGCCTCGACGTCTCCTCGACGCCCGGCGAGGGCACCCTGGTCGGCGCCTGGGTTCCCGTGCCGGGCTGAGGGGCCAAGCCGAAGGGGACGGCGAGTGGGTCAGCCGAAGACCGCGGGCGGGGGGACGGGGACGACCACGGCGTCGCCGTCGTTCAGCGGGCGGGCTCCGGCGATGAAATTGACGATGTCCTCGCCGTGCACGCAGCGGGCCTGCGTGAGCCCGCCCGCGGCCCTCCGGGTCAGGCCGGAGACGGGCAGGGGCACGCGGGAGGCGGCGACGATGAGGTTCCCGAAGCGGCGTCCCCGCATGACGCCGGGCTCGGCGAGCAGCACCACCTGGGGGAAGGTGCCGCGGACGGTGGCGAGCACCCGGCGGGTGAAGGCCAGCCCCTTGCCGTCGGCGACGTTGATCAGCAGGGTGCCGCCCGCGCGCAGGACGCGGGCGACGTCCCCCATGTACTCGGAGGTGGCCAGGTCGATCGGCATCGTGGCACCGCTGAAGGCGTCCAGCACGAGCAGGTCCGCCGAGGCGTCGCCGAGCCCGGCGGTGGCGGTGCGGCCGTCGAGGATCCTGACCTTGAGCCGGGGTACCGACTTCAGCCGGAGCTGGTCCCTGACGAGCTGGACGAGCCCCTCGTCCGGCTCGGCGACGACCTGCCGGGAGCCGGGACGGGTCGCCGCGACGTAGCGGGGCAGGGTGCAGGCGCAGCCGCCCACGTGCACGGCGTCCAGCGGACCCTCGTCGAGCAGGTCGATGACGTCGGCCATCAGCCGGACGTACTCGAAGTCGAGGTAGGTGGCGTCGTCGAGGTCGACGTACGACTGCGGCACGCCGTCCTTGGAGACGACCCAGCCGGAGGGCCGGTCGAGGTCCTGCAGGAGATCGACCTCGCCGAAGGTCACCGGATACCGTCCCGGCATCGGCTCCCGCGCTTCCCGCCTGCCCATCGGTCCGGTCCTCTTTTCCCTGATGTGAACCCGAAGGGGAAACCATATGCGCAGCCGCGACCGGTTGACGCCATGTAGGACAGATCACAACCTACGGATGCGTAACTTACGCTAGCGTAGGTTCATGGCCCCGATCCTTGCCGAAACGCTCGCAGAGTCCGTCAAACCCCGTCTTCGGGGCTGGTTGCACGCCGGGGCGCTGCCCGTGGCGCTCGTCGCGGGATTCGTCCTCGTCGCCCTGGGACCCACCCTGGAGGCGAGGCTCGCCGCCGCGATCTACGCGATCACCTCCGGCCTGCTCTTCGGCATCTCGGCCACCTACCACCGCGGGACGCTCTCCCCGCGCTCGGAGGAGGTGCTCCGGCGCCTCGACCACGCCAACATCTACCTGATCATCGCGGGCACCTACACGCCGTTCGCGCTGCTCGCCCTGGACGGGGCGGCCGGCGCGGTGGTGCTCGGCGTGATCTGGACCGGCGCGACCGCCGGGGTCCTCTTCCGGGTGCTGTGGACCGCCGCCCCTCGATGGCTCTCGACCGCGCTCTACATCGCCCTCGGCTGGACGGCCGCCTTCGTGCTGCCCCAGCTCGTGGAGGGCGCGGGGGTGGCCGCGGTGGTCCTGCTCTTCCTCGGCGGGGTGCTCTACACGGCGGGCGGGGTCGTGTACGGCATGCGCCGGCCCGACCCCTCTCCCCGCTGGTTCGGTTTCCACGAGGTCTTCCACGCCTTCACCGTCGCCGCCTACCTGGCGCAGTACGCGGCGGTCTCGCTGGTGGTCTACGCGGCGGTGTGACGCGCCGACGGGCCCCGTACCGCCCGGCCTGTCCGGCCCGTCCGGCCCGTGTCATCCCGCGCCCGGTCCACTCGTCCCGCGCCCGGCACGCTTCGCGCCCGCCCCGCCCGGTTCGCTCAGCGTGCGGCGAGGGTGAGGCGGCGGGTCGCGAGCTCGGCGTAGAGCGCGGCGCCGTCGGGCAGCACCGCGTCGTCGAACCTGGCCTCGGGGGCGTGGTTGTAGGCGGCCCTGCCCGGATCGACGTCCGCCGGGCAGGCGCCGAGTGCCACGAAGGCCGACGGCACCTGGTCACAGACGAACGAGAAGTCCTCGGAGCCGGTGAACGGCTGGGGAGCCTCGACGAAGCGCCGCTCGCCGTAGACCTCGCGGATGGCCTCGCCGGCGAAGCGGGCCTCGGCGCCGTCGTTGACCGTGACCGGGTAGCTCACCTCGTAGTCGGCGTCCACCTCCAGCCCGTGTGCCGCCGCGATGCCCCTCACCAGGGTCACCGCCCGTTCCTGGACGCGCGCGTGCGCGGTGGCGGAGAACGACCGGACCGTGGCCTCGAAGCGGGCCTCCTCGGGGATCACGTTGTCGGCGCTGCCCGCGTGGAAGCTGCCGACGGTGACGACCACGGGGTCGAACACGTCGAACCCGCGCGTCACCATGGTCTGCAGCGCGGTGACCATTTCGCACGCCGCGGGGATGGGGTCCTTGGCGCGGTGCGGGGAGGCGCCGTGGCCCCCGGCGCCGCGCACGGTCACCGTGAACCTGTCCACGGCGGCCATGATCGGGCCACTCCGGGTCACGAAGACGCCCTGGGGGAGTATCGAGCTGATCACGTGCAGGGCGTAGGCCGCGACCGGGCGCTCGCCCGTCACGTCCAGCACGCCCTCGTCGATCATGATCTTCGCGCCGCCGGGGCCCTCCTCGCCGGGCTGGAACATGAAGACCACGTTCCCCGCGAGCCGGTCGCGCCCGGCGGCCAGCAGGTGCGCCGCGCCCGCCAGCATGGTGGTGTGCAGGTCGTGGCCGCAGGCGTGCATCCGCCCGGCCATCCGCGAGGTGACCGCGGCGTCGCCCCGCTCGGTGACCGGCAGGGCGTCCATGTCACCCCTGAGCAGTACGGTCGGGCCCGGCAGGGAGCCGCGCAGCACGGCGGTGATCGAGCTCAGCCTCTCGCCGAGCCGTATCTCCAGGGGCAGGCCCGACAGTGCCGTCAGCACCTTCTCCTGCGTGCGTGGCAGGTCGAGGCCCAGTTCCGGCTCCCGGTGCAGGGCGTGCCGGAGGCGGACCAGCTCGTCCCGCATGTCGGCTGCGGATTCGCGAAGGGACATCGGGCTTCCTCCTGGCGGTCGTACGGCCTTATCGCACGATAGGCCGATTTAACCGGTTTGTGGGCTCGAGAGGGGTGATCTTCGGGAAGGGAGACGGTCATCCGGGGAGACCGGGTCGCACGGCTCCGGGTCCGAGTCCGGGTCCGAGTCCGGGTCCCGCCCCGGCTCCGGGCGTACGGTCCCGCGCCCGGACCGCGTTGTCCCGCGCTCGGACATCCGTGCCCTGGTCGCGCGTACGCAAGAAAATCTTCACAAGAATCGGATCTAGCGCGTAACGTCTCCGTGTAGATGTGTCAATGACGGGGGATCATCTTCTCGGACCACCGTGGAGGGTACATGGACGTTCATGGCCGTCTCGCCCGTCATCTGCTCGTCGACGGCTACCGGCTCGTGCTGGACCTCGAACGGAGCCGGGGGTCTCGCCTCGTCGACGCCCACACCGGCCGAAGTTATCTGGACTTCTACACCTTCTTCGCCTCGGCGCCCCTCGGGGTGAACCCGTTCGACGACGATCCGGAGTTCCTGGCGCTGCTCGGCAGGGTCGCCGCGAACAAGCCCGCCAACTCCGATCTCTACACCACCCACCTGGCCGACTTCGCCGAGACGTTCGCCCGGGTGCTCGGCGACCCCGAGCTGCCGCACCTGTTCTTCGTGGAGGGCGGCGCCCTCGCCGTGGAGAACGCGCTGAAGTGCGCCTTCGACTGGAAGAGCCGTCTCAACGCCTCGCGGGGGCGCTCCCCGGAGCTCGGGACCAAGGTTCTCCACCTCACCCGCGCCTTCCACGGGCGCAGCGGCTACACGCTCTCGCTGACGAACACCGACCCGATCAAGACCGACCGCTTCCCGAAGTTCGACTGGCCCAGGATCGAGGTGCCCGCGATCCATCTCGGCGACGTCGAGGCGGCCGAGGAGAGGTCCCTGGCCGCGGCGCGGGCGGCCTTCGAGCGCCACCCCCACGACATCGCCTGCTTCATCGCCGAGCCCATCCAGGGCGAGGGCGGCGACAACCACATGCGGGCGGAGTTCCTGCTCGCGATGGAACGGCTCTGCCACGAGCACGACGCCCTCCTCGTCATGGACGAGGTGCAGACCGGCGCGGGGACCACCGGCACCCCCTGGGCGTACCAGCAGCTGGGCCTGCGCCCCGATATCGTGGCCTTCGCCAAGAAGGTGCAGGTGGGCGGGATCATGGCGGGCCGCAGGGTCGACACGGTGCCCGGCAACGTGTTCCAGGTCAGCGGCAGGATCAACTCGACCTGGGGTGGCGGGCTGGTCGACATGGTCCGTTCCCGCCGGATGCTGGAGATCGTGGAGCGCGACGGCCTGATCCCGCGCGCGGGCAGGCTCGGCGCCGAGCTCCTCGCGGCGCTGCGGGAGATCCAGGAGAGCTACCCCGACCTGGCGGAGAACGCGCGCGGGCGCGGCCTGATGTGCGCCTTCGACCTGCCGGACGCGGTGGAGCGCGATCTCCTGGTGGCCCGCCTGCGGGAGGAGGAGGGCGTGCTGGTCCTGCCGTGCGGCGAGCGGTCGGTACGGCTGCGACCGGCGCTCTCGATCACCTCGGAGGAGCTGGGGGAGGGCACGTCCGCCATCGCCCGTGCCCTGGAGGCCTCCCGCTGCCTGCGCCTCTCCGCCTAGCGGTACCGGGGTTCCCCGCGCCGGGCTAGTGGGGCTGAGGTTCCTCGCGGGCCGCCCGTTCCAGCCACAGGTCGATCGCGGTGACCCGCGAGTCGACGCCGAGCTTGGCGTAGATCCGGTTCACGTGGTTCTTCACGGTCTTCTCGCTCAGGAACAGGTGCTGGGCGATCTGCCCGTTGGAGCGACCCGTCGCGATCAGTTCCATGACCTCGGTCTCACGCCTGCTCAGACCCGTCACGACTCTGGGCTCTGCGTCGAACGGGGCATCGTCGACTCTCATCCGGCCTCCGTGGCTGCAACACGGTCAGGTCGCCGAAACCCCCGATCCTAACGGCGTAGCGATAGCAGCGAGCATAACCTGCAATATCCACTTTTGGTGGGTAATGAGGCTGGAAATGAAGAACGACCGGTCCCTGGGGACCGGCCGTTCTCGTGGGGTGAGCGAGGGGACTTGAACCCCCGGCATCTAGGACCACAACCTAGCGCTCTGCCAACTGAGCTACGCCCACCATTGCCGCCGCAGCAGCACATGAAAAGTGTAGCGGTCTTTGGGAGTCGTTTCGTACCGGGTTTCTCGTGAAACGCTCAAGCTCTGTGCGTGGACACGCCCTCGGCCAGTTCCCTGGCGGTGGCGGAGTCGGGGCCCGGCTGGGGCACGAAGACCGCCGCGCGGTAGTAGCGCAGCTCCCGGATGCTCTCGACGATGTCGGCCAGCGCCCGATGGCCGCCCTGCTTCTCGGGCGAGGCGAAGTAGACCCGGGGGTACCAGCGCCGGGCCAGCTCCTTCACCGAGGAGACGTCGATCATCCGGTAGTGCAGGAACGCGTCCACGGCCGGCATGTCGCGGGAGAGGAACGACCGGTCCGTGGAGATGGAGTTACCGCACAGCGGGGCCTTCTTCGGCTCCCGGATGTGGCCCCTGATGTACTCGAGCACCATGGACTCGGCCTCGGCCAGCGTGACACCGCCCCCCAGCGCGTCCAGCAGGCCGGAGGCGGTGTGCATCTCCCGCACCACCTCCGACATCTGCTCAAGGGACTCGGGCGGGGGCTTGATGACCACGTCCACCCCCTCGTCGAGCTGGTTCAGCTCGCCGTCGGTGACCACGCAGGCCACCTCGACAAGCGCGTCACGTCCAAGGTCGAGCCCGGTCATCTCACAGTCGATCCAGACCAGCAGGTCACTCATAGCCCTCAGGGTAGTACTCACTTCACGAGAGCTTGAATGACTTGATCACCTTGTCTGCCACGGATAGGTCGAGATTGTCCGGTACGGAGACGTAGGCCAGCGCCGGACGCCTGCCCTCGCCGCGATCGACGATCACGAACGCGGCCCGCTCCCGCTTCCACTTCCAGCCGTTGGCCTTCGACTGCTCGGAGAAGTCCAGGTCGAAGACGAACAGCCAGGCGTCCCTGCCGCTGACCTTGACGGCCTTGTCCTCGACGATCTTCCGGCGGTGCGGGGGAGCGTAGAAGGCGGGCTCCACGACCTGCAGCAGCGTCGTGGCGACCGAGCGCATGCTGTCGACGCCCTGGTAGCCGTACTGGTCGGGAAGCTCTCCGGTCAGCACGTTGCCGAGCCAGTTGCCGCCCCTGCCGTCGAAGTTCTCCTGGGCGACGGCGACGGCCGCGCTGGTCCAGACGAACCCGAGCCCGCCGCCGACGCTGGGAGGCACCTCCCACGGCTCGCCGGGCATCTCGTACGACAGGCCGGTCACCGGGTCCGTGACGCGCCCGTCCACGGCCTGGGGCGGGGGCGGCGCGCTCTGCGAGGGCGCGGGCGTCGCCTCGGGAGTCGGCTCCTGGCTGGGCTCCAGGGTCGCCGTGGGAGGCGGTGTGGGGAGTCCGGTGGGCCCGCCCGCGGTGTTCCCGCGCTCGGGGCTGATCAGGTACATCGCGGCGACCACGATCACGACGATCAGGATCAGCACGCCGCCGCCGCCCAGGATCCACGGCAGAGGGCCGCTCTTGCGCGGCGGCGGCCCGGACGGGTAGCCGTCGTACGGCGGGAGGGGCATCTGCGCCGTGTGGCCGTTCGGCGGCCCGCCCCACTGCGGCTGTCCCGTGCCCGACGGCACCTGCGTGGCCTGCGGGTGCGTGGCCGGACCGGACCACTGGCCGGAGGGGCCGGAGGGGCCGGGGGAACCTGCCCCGGGGGGTCCTTCCGGCGCGGGGCGCGGCCCCATCTGCTGGGGGCCGAGCCCGGTCGGATGCGGCCCTGTCCGCCCGGGGCCGGGTCCCGCGGAGTGCGGCTGGAGGAAGGGGCCGGTCTGTGGTCCCGGCGCCGCGCCCTGCCCTGCGGGAGCGTCCGTCTGATGGGTGGCGTCGGTCCACTGGTTGCCGTCCCACCACCGCAACAGCGGTGAGCCGTAGGGGTCGGGATACCAGCCGGAGGGGGTCTGCGTGGTCATGGCCGCCAGAGTAGTAAGAACGGCTTTATGCCGCATTGTGGACCTTGGTGATCACTCATGAACATTTGTAGGTGAAGGTGGCTCTGTCCTGAAGCTTCTTCCCCTCGGGGACCGGAGCGAGCAGCATCAGGGTGGCGGTTCCCTTGAAATTTCCCTCGCCCTTGACCGTCCACTCCAGGCTCACCTCGTGCGAGGTGTCCCCGGACGCGAGCCGGTCGGTCTGCGCGATCGGCTCCTTGCGGTCGCTCCGCTTCCACTGGTAGCGGACCTCACCGCCCGCGCCGTTGGTGGACAGCACGCCGGTGATCTTGACCGTCGTGTCGCACCCCTGCGCCTTCCTCGGGGCGCTGACGTCCACCTTCGTCACCTCCAGCGGTGTCGCCGGACCCCGGAACAGCCAGATCGCCAGCGCGCCCACGACCATCAGCGCGAGGATCGCCGCGGCGAGGACCGTACGGCCGCGCCTGCGCCGCGCGCGGGGAGCCGTGGCGGCGGCGAGCCTGCCGGACGGCAACTCGGTCTGCTGCTGGTCCCGGCCGGCCCGCCACAGCTGGGCGGCCGTGGTCTCCGACGGCACCCCGGGACCGAACCGCATGACCACGTCCTCGGGCCGGCGCTCGTCACCCCCCGCGCCGCGCCGGTCGCCGGCCCCAGTGGCGCGCGGATCATCGGCCTTCGGGACGTGCAGCAGCGTGACGATGTCCCCCTCGTCGGGGGCGGGCCGCGCGGGGGCCGGATGCCCGCCGGAAGCGGGCGCCTCGTGCCCCGGCCACCGGTGCAGGGTGGCCACGAGCCTGTCGCGGGTGGTGAACCCGGACGGCAGGACGTCCCGCCCGGCGAGCAGCGCGTCGCGCGCGGGAGCGAGCCCCCTGATGGAGGCCGTCGCCGCCACCCTCTCCAGCAGCCCGGCGGCCCCGCGGTCGGCCGAGGCCCAGGTCGCGGCCAGGCCCCGGGCGAGCGACGCCCAAGCCGCCACGTCGCGTTCCGGCGCGGGAGGGCGGCCGAGCAGGGCGTCGGCCAGCCCTCGCTTCGCGAGCAGCGCCGACCCGTCCGAGGCGATCACCACGGTGCCCGGGTGCAGCTCCCCGTGGGCGAGCCCGGAGGCGTGCACGGCCAGCAGCGCCTGCGCGGTCTCCACCAGGACGGTGGCCGCGCTGCCCGCGTCGGGCCGGGGCGACCCGGGCGAGCCGGACGACAGCAGGTCGCCCACCGTCGGGCTGACCGGTTCCGAGGTGATCAGCCAGACCTCGTCCCTGGCCGTGATGAGGTCGGCGATCGGGACCAGCCCGGTCGTGCCGCTCTGGGTGAGCCTGCGGTCGGCGACCACGGCCGCGACCAGCCGTTCGCGCGCCGCGGGATCGGCGACCAGCCGGGGATCGAACCTGAGCGCGCTCCCCGGCCGCCCGTCGGCCGCGACGGCCGACGACCAGATTCCCAGGTCGTCCGCCCAGGTACGACCGGTCAGCCGGAACCCGGCGGCGCCTCCCCCGGTGCTCATATCGCGATCGTTCCCCTGTCTACCGGCGTTTCCGGTGCCGTCCCGCCATGCCGCGCTTGACGGCCAGTGTGAACGGTACGGCACCGCTCGTCACCAGGCCCAGCGCGAGGAAAGCGGCCGGGGTCGCCTCCACGGGCGGCAGGGGCGACGCGGTGAGGCGCGGAGGCGGCTCGGTGTTCGAGGGCGAGGTGCCCGGCGACGAGGGGTCCGTCACGGTGGGGGAGGGCTCCGTGGTCGGCTCCGTCGTCCGGGTCGGGGCCGCGGTCGGCCGGGTCGGGGTGGCGGACGGCGGCCTGGTCGTGGGACGGCCGGTGTCGCGGGGACCGTCCAGGGTGGCGCTTTCCTCCGAGGTGGGAGTCGGCGCCGGCTGCTGCGTCGGCTTCCTCGTCGGCCGTGTGGTGGGCCTTCTGGTGGGCCTCACCGACGGCGTGGGCGTCGTGGCCGCCGACGTCGCGGTGGGCGCCACGGGCGGAAGGCCCGAGGTGGCGGCGGTGCTCGGGGTCGGGGTCGGCGAAGGCGTCGGCGTGGCCGCGGACGGCGACTCCTCCACCGGCTCGTCGGTCTCGTCGGTCTCGTCCCCGGGGATGAGCGTCTCCAGCGGGTCCGAGGGGGTCGGGCTCTGCGAGGTGACGGAACTCTGTGACTGGATCTCCGTGGAGTCGCCCGAGCCGACCAGCACCGCGGTCAGCCCGCCGATCACCGCGATACAGCCGACGCCGATGAGGATCTTGACGCTCAGCTTGCTGATCGAGGAGGTTTTCTCCCAGCCGCCGTCGCCGCCGTCGAGCTCGGTCATGGCCAGCGAGGTGTCGGCTCCGGGGACGGGCACGTCCAGCGGGAACATCGCGGCCAGCAGCCCGGCGATCCCGGCCAGGCGGCGACGGCCGCGCTCCTGCCAGTCGGGGCCGTAGGCGTCGGCGGCCACCGCCTCCAGCTCGGTGAGGAAGGCGGTGGCGGTCGGCGGCCGGTCGGCAGGGTGCTTGGCCAGACCGCGCTCGACCAGCCCCTGCAGGGCGGTGGGCACCTCCTCGATCGGCGGAGGCGTCACCTGGTGCTGGCGGGCCAGCGCGGCGATGTTCGTGGCCCGGAAGGGGCGGGTGCCGGTCAGGCACTCGAAGAACACGACGGTGGCGGCGTAGACGTCGGTGGCGGGCCCGGCGGGGCCGCCCACCCACTGCTCGGGAGCCATGTAGGGCGGCGTGCCCGCGGGGGTGTCGCCGTCGCCGGAGCGGACCGCGATGCCGAAGTCGACGAGCTTGCTCCTCCCGTCGGCCTCCACCATCACGTTCTCGGGCTTGAAGTCGCGGTGCACCACACCCGCCGAGTGCGCGGCGGCCAGTCCCAGGAGCGAGCCCTTGAGCACGAGCAGCGCGGCCTCGGGGCCGGTGGGCCCCTCCGAGCGCAGCAGCGCCCGCAGGGCGACGCCGTTGACCAGTTCCATGACGATGGCCGCGCCGTCGCCGGTCTCGACGTAGTCGTACAGCCGGACGGAGTGCGGGCTGCTCAGGGTGTTGAGCACCCGTGCCTCGTGCCGGAAGCGGGCCACGAACCCGACGTCGCTCCTGAGCTCGTCGGACAGGTACTTGATCGCCACCATGATGCCGTCGGCGTCGTGCCGAGCCATCACCACACGCCCGGCCGCACCGGCGCCCAACTCGCGGATCTCGGTGTATCCGGGGACTCGCCAGGCCGATGGCGTGCCGTACATAACGGTCTCCTCAGTTGTCTGGGCCCCCACCCATAACAGACGGACCGTAGCCTAGCGATAGATAGCGGCATTCCGCTCATTAACCGCGAATCAGTCTCACAGTACGGAGCTGATCAGTGGTTATCCGCTACGCGCGGCTCGATTCCCCCGGCGAGGAAGGTATGACCGAAATACCCATTTTCGGTCTTGCGCTGCGGGTGGCCGACGGTTTCGCGGTGGCCCGCGCGGTGCGGGTGACCGTCACCTGCGGTCCGGGGCGAGTGGTGCGGGTGACCGTCGGCCTCGGAGTGGGCTTCTGCGTGGGCCTGGAGGTGGGCGCGCCCGTCCCGGGCGCCGTCGGAGCCGGCCTCGGGGTGCGCGTCGGCCCGGCGCACGGGGAGGTCTCACCGCTCGCGCCGCTCGCGCGGCCCGAGGGGAGACCGGTCACCACCACGTTCCAGGCGGCCCCGCACCCCACCCGGGGAAAGCCGAACCTGACCGTACGCGAGTAGCTCGTCGCGCCCGACAGCGGCACGACCGTCCTCCGCACGGCCTGACCGGCGCGGAAGACCACGCGCAGGCGTACCTGCCGGGCGTTCGCGGTGTCGACCGAGACCGCGACCAGGGCCGCGCCCCGCGCGTTGACACGGGCCCGCACCACCTCCACCCGGCGTACCCCCACCTCGGGCGGCGCGGTGGAGGGGCCGGTCGTCGGCGTCGGAGGGGAGGACGGTGGCGGCGTCGGCGGCGTCGGCGGGAGGGAGGACGGCCGGGGCGTCGGCCCGCCGGGCGTGCCGGTGGCGGGGGGAGCGCTCGTCTCCCCGGCGGTGGGGCCGGCGGAGGGGACGCTCTCCCCGGTGGGTCCGGACGACGGGACCGGTTCCGCGGACGCGGGAGGGGAGAAGGCCGCGGAGGAGGGCGCGGGCAGGGACGGCGACACCTGGCCCCGCGTGCCGGGCGAGGGGGGCAGGGGCGGCGTCGCGGCGACCACGTCGATCGTGCGAGGCCGCTCGGGCCCTCCCGAGGTGAGGGCGTACACGCCGGCGCCGCCCGCGACCAGCATCACCCCCGCGGCGCCCGCCGCCACCCCGGCGGACTTCGACCGCAGCGTGTCCAGCACCGTCCTGAACAGCGTGGTCCCGGCCACCGGGCCGGGGGCGGCGGGCGGGAACAGCAGGGGAAGCAGCGCCACCAGGGCGGCCAGCCGGGCCCGCCCGCGCTCCTCCCAGTCCTGCCCGTAGCCCGCGACCGCGACGCTCTCCAGCTCCGCCAGGAACTCCCCGGCGCCGGCCGGCCGGTCACCGGGCCGTTTGGCCATGCCCCTGGCGACCAGGGGCCTGACCGGCTCGGGGACCTCCTCCACCGGGATCGGCGCGGTCATGTGCTGGTGCATCAGCACCACCCGCTCGCCGGAGCGGTACGGGCGGTGCCCGGCCAGGCACTCGAAGAAGACCGCCGTCGCGGCGTAGACGTCGCAGGCGGGGGAGGCGGGGGCGCCCGCCCACTGCTCGGGAGCCATGTAGGGCGGGGTGCCCGCGGCCCGGCCGCCCTCTCCCGCCCGCACGGCGATGCCGAAGTCGACCAGCTTGCTGATGCCCGTGGTCTCGACGAGCACGTTCTCCGGCTTGTAGTCGCGGTGCACCAGCCCGGCCCGGTGAGCGGTGGCCAGCCCCGCCAGCGAGCCCTTGAGCACGGTCAGCGCCGCCTCGGGCCCCGTCGAGCCGTGCTCGCGCAGCAGCTCGCGCAGGGAGACGCCGTTGACGGCCTCCATCACGATGGCGGCGCCGCCGGGCACCTCGACGTATTCGTACAGCCGGGCCACGTTCTCGTCCGCCAGCTCCACCAGGAGCCTGGCCTCCTCGCGGAAGCGGGCGAGGAAGCCCGGGTCGTCCCTGAGCCACTCGGCCAGGTATTTGATCGCCACCCGGGTGCCCGACTCGTCGTGACGGGCGAGGACCACCCGCCCGCCGCCGCCCGCGCCGAGTTCGCGCAGCTCGGTGTAGCCGGGGGGTGTCCAGCCGATGGCCGTCATGGCCGCCTCCATGGTTCGGGGGCCGGATAGGGGCCTCGGTATGGAGACGCGTGGCGCGTGGGACGGGTTTGCCGGAGAGGCTTACCGAACGGGCATGGTTCGCGACGCGATGTGCTCGGGTACGGCCAGGTCCCAGCTCAGCGCGGGATCGGGCTCGGGCGTGCCCCAGACCTGGCGCAGCGGCAGGACCCCGGCCCAGATCGGCCGCCCGTAGTCCTCCTCGTCGTCGACCGGCGGGCCCTGGCGCACCTTCACCGACGCCTCGGCGAGGGAGAGGGCGAGCACCATGGTCGCGGCGAGCTCCTTGCCGGTGGGCCTGCGGGTGGCGTCCCACTGGCCGGGGGCGAGCTGTTCGGTGATCGCCCGCAGCCCGGCCAGGCGCTCCTCGGCGTCCACCACCCGGCGGGGGCGGCCGTAGACCATGGCGGAACGGTAGTTGAGCGAGTGGTGGAAGGACGAGCGGGCGAGCACGACGCCGTCCACGTGGGTCACCGTGACGCAGACCTCGTCCGCGTTGCGCAGGGAGGTCGCGCCGGTGGAACCGTGCAGGTAGAGGGTGTCGCCGATCCGGCCGTAGCCGGTGGGGACCACCATCGGGGAGCCGCCGACCAGGACGCCCAGGTGGCAGACCAGCCCGGCGTCCAGCACCGCGTACAGGTCCTCCCGGGAGGTCCGGCCCCTGTCCTTCGCGCGGTTGAGGGTGGTGCGGGGAGTCGTGGAGAGCGTGGGGAGCGTGGGGAGCATGGCACTAACCTAGGAAGAAGTGGATATAAAGAACACGTCCACTTTCACACGCTTACAGGAGACCACTTTGCCGCGCTCCTCCGTCGACCTGCCCGTATCGGTGGACCGCGAGGCCGGTACGGCGCTCGCCGTCCAGCTCGGCGACCGTCTCAGGGACGCCATGCGCGGCGGCGCCCTCTCCTCCGGAGAGCGCCTGCCCTCCACCCGGGCCCTCGCCCGCCAGCTCGCGGTGAGCCGCACCGTCGTCACGGAGGCCTACCAGCAGCTGTACGCGGAGGGCTGGCTCGAGGGGCGCCACGGCTCGGGCACCTACGTGGCCGACATGGCGGTTCCCGCCGAGGGGAGGGCCCCCGTTCCGGCGGCGCCCGTTCCGTCGCCGGTCGGCGGGAACGGGAACGGGAGCGGACACGGGCACGGGAGCGGGCGGGGGATGATCGACCTGCGTCCGGGACAGCCGTGGGTCCACGACTACGACAGGGCGGCCTGGCGCAGGGCCTGGCGAGGGGCGGCCGACCTGCCGCCGGAGAGCGATCCCGACCCCCGAGGCCTGCCGAGGCTGCGTGCCGCGCTGGCCGAGCACCTCCGCAGGACCAGGGCGATCCCCGTCGGGCCGGAGAACATCATGGTCACCCGGGGCACCGGCAACGGGCTCGACCTGATCGCCGCCACCCTCCTGCGGCCCGGTGACCGGGCGGGCGTCGAGGAGCCCGGCTACCGCGTCGCCAGGAACGTCTTCGCCGGGCGGGGCGCCGAGCTCGTTCCCTGCCCGGTCGACGAGGACGGCGTCATCGTGGACGATCTCCCCGGCGACCTGCGCGTCCTGTACACCACCCCCGCCCACCAGTACCCCCTCGGCGGGCGCCTGCCCATCCCGCGCAGGGAGCGTCTCCTCACCTGGGCCCGCCGCACCGGCGCGATCGTCGTGGAGGACGACTACGACGCCGAGTTCCGCTACGACGTCGCCCCGCTGCCCGCCCTGCACGGTCTCGATCCCGGCCGGGTGGTGCTGCTGGGCAGCCTGAGCAAGGCCCTGTCACCCGACATCGGCGTCGGCTGGCTGGTCGCCCGCCCGAGCTTCGTCGAAGCCCTCGCCGTGACCAGGGACGCCCTGGCCGACCGCACGAGCGGCCCGGCCCAGCAGGCGGTGGCGGCGCTCCTGGAGAAGGGGGACCTGGACCGGCACCTGCGCCGCACGCGCCTGGAGTACGCGCGCCGCCGCGCCGCGGTCGTCGACATCCTCGGCTCCGGCAGGGTCACGGGCGACACCGCGGGCCTGCACGTCATGGTGGAGTTGCCCGAGGACGCGGTCGAGCCCCTGGTCGAGGCGGCCCACGCCCGGGGCGTGCTGCTCGACTCGATGGCCCGCCACTACTACGGGCCGCGGCTGCGGCACGGCCTGGTGATCGGCTACGGCTCCGCGTCGCGGGCCGACCTCAGGCGAGGTCTCTCGGTGGTCGCCGAGCTGATCGGCTGACCGGTCCCCGGGGCCGCCCGGCGGATCGCGGGAACGGCCGCGCGCGTTGTCGCGGAGCGACCGTCGCCGGGGCCGCCCGGCGGGGTACGGGGACGGCCGCGCGTCCTGCGGGGCGACCGGTCACCGGGTCCGCCGCGGCGTGGGACCGTTCCCACACCGCGGCGGCGAACCGGCTCACGCCTGCATGGACGTCCTCAGGCGGCCGTACGTCTTGAGGGCGCGGTCGGCGGTGGTGCGCAGCAGCGGGCTGGCCAGGACCGTGCCGCGCGCCTTGCGCACCGGCACGCGCAGCATCCAGTGGAGCCCGGCGCCGGGGCTCAGCCGGGCGATCCGGCCCTCCGCGACCTCGTACTCGCCGTTCTTGAGCTTCTCCTTGTACTCCTTCTCGCCGCGGCCCATGTCGATGACCTGGATCCCGGCCTCGGCGGCCTTCTCGGCCATGGCCAGGTGGTGGATCAGGCCGGGGGAGTATTTCGCGAAGGAGGTGTCGTAGGCGGGGAACCAGCCCGCGAGGGTGGTGGCGGTGCGCAGCCCGAAGTGCCCGGCGACCGGCTTGCCGTCCGCGTACAGCATGTCGAGGACCCCGCCGAAGTGCTCGGTGTCGGTGGCGAGGAACCGCTCGACCAGCTCCACGATCCACGGCCGGGCGAACCGGTCGGTGCGGCCGGTGCGGCGGTACTGCTCGGTCTTCCAGCCGAGCAGCGTGCGCAGCGGCGCCAGGTCGGTGGTGGCGTAGTCGTGCCGGAGCGGCCCGACGTCGCGCTGGAGCTTGCGGCTCTTGTACGCCGTCGAGCGGTAGGTCTTGCCGGAGGTCACCTTGATCGTCTCGATGTACGGCTCGTAGCCGTCACGCAGGTCGATGATCGGCGAGGGGTGTCTGCAGTGCCCCGGCTGGAGCAGCGGCTGCCCGGCGATCAGGTGGTCGAACTCGTAGACGGCCAGGCCGCACTCCCTGATCAGCCGTTGCGCGTCGATCTCCACGTCCTTGGCGTGCACCAGCCCCTGTGCATCGGTCAGGCCCGCGGCGACGGGCATGCCGATGCCCATCGGATGGCGTTCGAAGGGGAAGAACCCGACCACGTCCGGCCCGTCGTGCAGCACCGCCACCCGGACGCGTTCCTGGAGCGCGCCAACGGTGACGGTGAACTCAGGAGACAGGAAGGGGTTGTCGAAGGCGGGGTCGGCGCCTTGAAGGGTTCTCCATCGGTCGATGTCGGCTGGGCCGAGGTCACGGGGCTGAACGATTGAGACGCGCATGAGCTCCTACTGGGATGTGCGGGGTCCCCTACGTCATCCAATGAAGGATGTCGCAAAGCCCAAGCATGCTGGTAGGCACGTAATGTAACGATAAAGGACAGAACGCAGCTCGGGTGGTGTTGACCGCAACGTTTCGGAATCTCATTGGGCGACCCCGGCTGGCGCCGCTGACCCGAGTGACGTTCTAATGGTTGGCCATGAGCACCCCTGGCATCGACTGGCCACGCCTTGTCGGATGGATCGCGGCCAATGTCCCGGGCGTCGGTGAGCCTACCGGGGTCTCCATGATCGCGGGCGGCAGATCCAACCTGACGTACGTCGTCGAGACCTCCGGGCGCCGCCTGGTACTGCGCCGCCCCCCGCTGGGGCACGTGCTGCCGACCGCCCACGACATGCGGCGCGAGTGGCGGGTGATCTCGGCGCTCGCGCCGACCTCGGTCCCCGTGCCCGAACCGGTCGCCTTCTGCGACGACCATGACGTGATCGGGGCGCCCTTCTATCTCATGGGACACGTGGACGGCGCGGCCGTGCGGACCCGGGAGGACGCCCTGGGGCTCACCCCCGTCCAGACCCGGCGGCTGTCGGAGCGGCTGGCCGAGGTGCTCGCCGCCATCCACGCGATCGACTACAAGAGGGTGGGGCTGGGGGACTTCGGGCGTCCCGAGGGATACATGGCCCGCCAGCTGGAGCGCTGGGGGCAGCAGTGGGAGCGGTCGAAGACCGCCGAGCTGCCCGCGTACGACCGCCTGGTGGCCCGCCTGCGCGAACGCCTGCCCGCGCGCTCCGCCTCGACGCTGGTCCACGGCGACTACCGGCTCGACAACACGCTGGTACGGCTCTCTCCGGATCCCGGCATCCTCGCCGTCGTCGACTGGGAGATGTCCACGCTCGGCGACCCGCTGGCCGACCTCGGCCTCACCCTCACCTACTGGCAGGACCCCGGTGACGAGGAGCGCGCCTCGGTCCCGGTCGCGGCGGGCGTCACCGTGGCCCCGGGCTTCCTCACCGCCCGCGAGTTCGCCGCCCACTACGCCAAGGTCTCCGGCGCCGACCTGTCCGACCTGGACTTCTACGTGGCCTTCGGCAACTACAAGCTCGCCGTCATCGTGGAGGGCATCCACGCCAGGTTCAGGCAGGGCAAGACCGTCGGCGAGGGCTTCGAGCACATCGGCGCGGCCGTCCCCACGCTCGTCGACCGGGCCCTGAGGGTCCTGGGCGGCTGAACGGCCGCCCGGTGGTCCCCGCGCTCGCGCCGCCGGCGCCGGGATCCGCGGCCGGGGCAGGGCCGGGTGGGCGCACGGGCGGACGGCAACTACCGTAGAAGTTTCAAGCGTCATGCAAGCCGCCGCGGATACGCTGGCGGCGCGGCCGGTAACGCTTGCCTGTGAACCATGCCGGGGCACCGTCACGTCCGACGCCGCTATGGAACGCTACATTCGTTGACCTGCGAGGATCGAGGAAATCGGTGATACCGACTAACGGACGGCACCAGCGACGGCGCCCGGCCTGGCCGGTCGCACTGGGAGCGTTGGTCGTGACGGCGGCACTCGTGGTCGGCATCATCGCCTATGCCGCCAAGCCGGACGTTCCGCGCGGACAAACCATGACCATGGCCCCGACTCAGGCGGCGCCCGTGCTGGAGGCACCCCCCGTCGTCCAGGACTGGCCGCGCTGGGGCATCACCCACACGGAGTTCAGCGCCGACAACGAGGGCAGCGAGGTCACCGAGGCCGCCTCCCACATGCTCAGCCGGGTCCCGATGCTGCAGAACCAGCACATCATGGGCTGGGGCGCGGGCAACCCCGAACCGGCGCCGGGCAGGAACGACTTCCGCGACCTCGACCGCCGGATCAGGTTCATGTCCGGCTCCCAGTCCATCCCGATCATCACGCTGTGCTGCTCGCCGGACTGGATGAAGGGCGGCAGTTCGGGCAGGACCGACTGGACGCAGCTGGAGACCGCGCCGCGGCCCGAGCACTTCGACGACTACGCCAAGCTCGCCGCGACCGTCGCCAGGCGCTATCCCACCGTCAAGCACTTCATGGTGTGGAACGAGCTGAAGGGCTTCTGGAACACGGCCCAGAACCGCTGGGACATCGAGGGCTACACCGAGTTCTACAACAAGGTCTACGACGCGCTGAAGGCCGTCGACAAGAACATCAAGGTCGGCGGTCCCTACGTGTCGGTCGGCAGCACCAGCACCCCCGAGCAGGGGGCGGAGATCCAGGGCCCGTGGGGGAGCATCGTCCAGCGCGACCTGGAGGCGGTCGAGTACTGGATCGAGAACAAGAAGGGCGCCGACTTCATCGTCGTCGACGGCGCCTCGGTGACCAAGGAGGCCGGGGCCTTCCCCGACGAGTTCACCGCCCTGGGCAAGTTCGGCGCCCTCACCCGATGGCTCCGGGAGAAGAGCGGCGACCTGCCGGTCTGGTGGGCCGAGTGGTACGTCGAGCCCATGAACAGCGACTGGGAAGAGGACCGCCGCATCGCCGTCCACACGGCCGCGATGATGGAGTTCGCCACCAGCGGCGTCACCACCTCGCTCTTCTGGAACCCCCAGCGCAAGTCCACCGGTGACGACCAGGCCTGCCCCGGCTGCCTGTGGCACCCGACCACCGGTGTCGAGATGCCCATGGCGGGCATCATGAGCGGCTTCACCAAGTGGTTCCCCCTCGGGGTCCCGCTGGAGGCGGTGACCTCCTCGAACGCGAAGGTGCGGGTCCTGGCCCAGGAGCGCCAGCTCGTGATGGTCAACACCACCGCCGCGGACGCCGTCACCGTCGTGGACGGCAAGCAGTTCCAGCTCAAGCCGTACGAGGTCAAATGGAGCGAGCGCGCGGGAGCCTAGCGACGCCGGCGACGTCTAGACGTCGCCGCCCGGGGAGCGGGCGGGCCTGCGCCGGTTGGTGAACCAGCGCAGCAGCCACTCCACCGGCCCGTAGCGGTGGCGGCGCAGCCACCACCGGCTCCAGACGGCCTGCACCGCGAAGATGCCGACGCCGATCGACACCACATGGAACGGGCTGACCTGGTCGACCAGGCTCAGCCCGTAGCCGGTGAAGATCAGCGAGCTGATCAGCGACTGTCCCAGATAGTTCGTCAACGCCAGCCTGCCGGGCGCCACGAGCGCCCCGGCCAGCCGCGGCACCGCGGGCAGCAGGCGCAGCAGGGTGGCGGCGTAGGCGGCGGCCAGCAGCGGCGCGGTGACCAGGTTCACCGCCTGGCCGACCATGTGGTACGCGTGCCCGCCCCCCGACCAGGTCGAGTGCGCGTAGACCAGCGCCCCGGCGAGCCCCGCGGTGAACCCCGCCCACTGCAGCCGCCGCAGCGTGGCCGTGTGCCCGGACAGGTCGGTCAGCAGCCGCAGCTTGCCCAGGGCCAGCCCGACCAGGCACGCGGCGAGCACCGTGGGCCCCTGGAAGAAGACCCGCAACACGAAGATCTTGGCGAGCTTGTGCAGGTGCTCGTTGATGATCATTGACGCGGAGCCGTGCAGGGCCCGGTCCGACACGGCGGCCTGCGCCGCGCTCTCCGACACGGCCTCGGAGGCGTCGGTGCCCAGCGCCGCCAGCACGGCCAGCAGCAGCACCCCCACGGCCAGCGCCACCGTCATCGCGAGCGCGGCGATCATCGCGGTGCGCGGGGTGATCCGCCGCACCGCCAGCAGGACCAGCCCCACGATCGCGTACGTCGCCAGGATGTCACCGGGGAACAGCAGGATCCCGTGGGCCAGGCCGAGCAGGAACAGCCCGCCCAGGCGGCGCAGGAACCGGGGGACGAAAGCCGCCCCCGACCTGTGGGCCGAGTCGATCTGGAGGGTGAAGCTGTAGCCGAACAGGAAGGCGAACATCAGATAGAACTTGTTCTCGAAGAGCACCGAGACGACCCAGCGCACCTCCCAGTCGAGCGGCGCCGAGAACGACGGCGCCGCCAGCCCCGCCATCCGGTATCCCGAGGCGAGATAGGTGATGTTGACCACCACGATGCCGAACAGCGCGAAACCGCGCAGCGCGTCGACCGCCGCGATCCGCCGTCCTGTGACCTCGGTGGAGGCCCCCGCCCGGCCACGGGGTTCCTCTGCGAGCATCTGACCGTCCTTCGAGCAGTTCGAGACGTGCGCCCCCCGGCGAACGGTGCTCAGTATGGCGCGCCCCGATCGTCCGCCGAGAGACTTTGTCCTTTGCTGAGGTCAGGAGCCGATGACGATGAACCTCTCCACGATCACCCCTACGGCCAGCACGAACGCGGGCACCGCGACGAGCAGGATGCGCCTCCTCGTCCTGGACGCCTGATCGCGGCCACGCAGGCGGAACACCTCGTAGCCGAACAGCGCGATCCACGTCACGCCCAGCGCGCCCAGGCCGATCGGCGTCCACGGAGAGGTCGGGTCACTGCCGCCGGTCGGCGCTCCCGGCTCGGGGATCTCGGCCCCCTCGGGGTAGGTCTTGAGCGTGTAGACGGCGGCGTCCTCACCGTTGAAGACCCGCTTGAGCTCCTTGTGGGCGTCGAGCGCGGCGCGGAACCTCGGCGCCCAGTCCGTCGGGAAGCCGTGGTTGAGCTGCAGGTATCCGGCCTGCCCGCGGGTGGCCACCAGATAGGTGTTGGGCGGCGACACCCGGAGCTTGTCGATCACCGTGGAGAGCTGCGCCGGGTTCTTGTCCACCAGCACCTGCTGGTAGGAGATCTTGTCGAAGTCGCGTTCGCCCCACGGGATGCTCGGGGTGACCTCCTCGCCGACCACCGGGACCAGGTAGAGGACGCGGGCGCTCGGCTTGTCGTGGTCGTAGACGTAGTGCATCGCCGCGACCTCGCTGGCGGAGACCCGCTCGAACTGCTCGTTGCCGTACCGTGCGACCAGGAAGACCATCGCCAGCACCATGGCGCACCCGGCGGCCAGCAGCAACGAGATCCGCCGCGTCAGCTCCGGGTTGAACCGGATGTTGCGCTTGCGGATCGGCACCGTCTCCTCCGGCGCGTCCTCGGTGCCCGCCGGGAGGTTCGGGAAGAAGGCGTACGCGGCCAGGATGCAGGCGCCGGGCAGCGCGAACAGGTAGATGCGCAGGCCGATCTCGCCGCCGTAGTTCTGCAGGCCGAGGGCGAGCACCGGGATGCACAGCAGCAGCAGGGCCGCGCGGTCGCCGACGCCGCGCCGCAGGCGGCGGAACAGGCCGGCGGCGGCCAGCGTCAGGATGACGCCGCAGATGCCCAGGCGGGCCATCAGGACGAGCGCGTGCTTGGGGTCGCTGCCGTCGATCCGGTCGCCGGTGTTGCTCTGGAGGTTCTCCAGGATCCGGCCCAGACCGCCGAAGAGCTGGTCGATGTGCCCGCTCCAGAAGGCGACCGTCTGGTAGCTGATCCACGCCAGCACCATCAGGCCCAGGAAGAAGGGCAGCCCCCAGCTGAGCGAGGAGCGCCGCAGCAGGATCAGGCCGGTCAGCGCGCCGAGCATCATGAACGGCGTGATCTGGTGCGAGGCGGTCGCGGTCGCGAACAGGCCGATCAGCACGATCAGCATGATGGCCCGGTCGTAGACGCCGGTGGAGTGCGGCAGCTCGCCCGGCGTCAGCCCGTCCAGGCGGGCCAGCAGCCGCCGGACGAACCCCTTGGCCGGCATCGGTTTCTCGCGGGGCTCCACCTTGCCGAACCAGCGCAGCACGATCGCCACGAAGGCCAGGTAGATCGCGTACGTGAAGCCCTGGGAGGAGAAGTAGTCCTGGCCGATCCACTGCACGATGACGAACAGCAGCGCGGCGAACCAGCGGGCCCGGGTGGTGGCGACGACCTGGCGCAGGATCAGCACGAACGGCAGGAGGTACAGCAGGTTCGACAGCAGCGGCGTCCACCGCATGATCGTCGTCAGGTCGGTGACCCCGGCGGCCTTCGTGATGAACCCCACCAGCGCGAAGAACCCCGGCCACGCCAGGCGGGCGTCGAGAAGGGCGGAGGACTCGCCGGTGCGGTTGATGTACTCCACGAAGCCCGCGTGGACGTAGGCCGTGTGGAACCTGGCCTCGTCCTCGATCAGGGCGGCCGCCCCGTGTAACGCGAAGGTGATCGCCGCGATCTGGAAGAGCAGCAGGAACTTGCGGTCGGTGTTCTGCGCGATCGTGACGAAGAACGCGACGAGCATCAGCAGGATCGCGGCGAACGCGGTCGGCGGCATGGCCGAGATCAGGCCCACACCGTCGATGTCGTTCAGGTCGACGCCCCGCAGCGGGCCCGGCGCGACGCGCAGGGCCAGCACGTACATGATCAGACCCTCGATGGTGAGGACCGGCGGCAGCCACACCATGGCCGACTGCATCACGGCCTGCAGGCGTGAGGGCCTGGCGGCGGGCGTCGCGGACGGGGCCCCGGCGGCGGTCGCCGCGGACGGAGGCATGGCGCTGGTCGCCGGTGCCGCCTTCCCCGCTCCCTTCCCGGCCCCCTGTCCCGCCCCGGAACCGGTCCCCGAGCTCCTCTGCGTGCCCTGTGGGGCCTGGTGGGCCGCTGGGGTTTCTGTGACCTCGGGGAGGGGCTTGGAGACTTCCAGGGGCTGCCTGGGCGCCCCGGCGGACCTTCCCCGCGGCTCTCCGCCAGGACGCCCGGCGGACTCCCCGGAGTCAGAGGGCTGCGAGGACGCTGAGGATCCCGCGGCCGGCGAGGGTTCCGAGGGTTCCGAGGGTTCCGAGGGTTCCGAGGGCCTCCGAGTGGTGGAGGCGGGCTTGAGGAGTGGCGCGGCCCGGCCGGGCAGGCGCATCTCCGCCGTGGTCTCGAATCTGTCCTCGTCCTCGTCCCCGGTGGGCGCGGGCGGGGCCTCGGCCGTCTCGGCCGTCTCGGCCGTCTCGGCCGTCTCGGCCGTCTCGTCCTCGGAGACGCCGGCCGGGGGCGAGGCGACCGGGCGGAGGGGAAGCCTGATGACGGCGGTGACCTCCGGGTCGTCGCCGTAGACGCTGTCATCCGGCGCGTCGCCCGCTTCGTCCGAGGTGTCCGCGGCATCCGTGGCGTCCGCCTCGTTCAGGGCGTCCGCGTCGTCCGCGTCGTCCAGAGCATCCGCCTCGTCTGAGGCGCTCGCGGCATCCGCGGTATCCGCCTTCTCTGAGGCGTCCGCGTCGTCCAGCGCGTCCGTGGCGTCCGTGGTATCCGCGGCGTCCGTATCCGGCGGCGTGCCGTCGTCGGCCGCGTCGTCGCGCGGGTCGCCCCCCGAAGCCTCCTCGCCGTCGGACGTCTCGCCGCCGGGACCGTCGCCGTACGGGCTCCCGCCGGGCGTCTCGCCGTCGGACGTCTCGTCGCCCGGAGCCTCGCCCTCGGCGATCTCGTCGTCCGGGAACTCGCCGGGAGCCTCGTCGTCAGGCGCTTCGAAGGGCGCCGTGCCGGTGGGCTCGCCGTCGGACCCGGTCCGGGTTCCGTCCGAAGGCGCGGGGTGGGTGGGATCGATCTCCCCGACCTCGGCGGTCTCCGCCGCCCCCGTCGTCGTCACGTCATTACCTGCCCGTTGCCTCACGTCTAACATCATGGCGGCTACGCGGACCAGGGTGTGACGAGTCACCGCGGAGATCCGTCATGTCCGGGCGCTTCGCGTAGATCGTTAAGAAGCGGTACAGCGGCCGTTCTCCAGCCGGGCGGCCCCCCTCCCGACGCCTCCGCTCCCGGGGGAAGGGGCGCCGGACGGAGCGGGGACCGCCGGTCACACCGGGTCGGCCACCGGTGCGCGACCCGCCCCGCGGATCGCGCGTCCCCCGGAGCGCACCCGGCCGTTCACGCCTGGCCGCGCACCCGGCGCAGACCGTATCGTGTGCGCCTGACGACGGCGTATCCCTTCGTCAGCATTCGTTCCCTCATGTAGATCAGCGGGACCTGGTTTCCCTCGACCGCCCGGCTGAACATCTTCATCGACGTGCCCTCGGCGACGGTCAGGCGCGGCAGCGCGAGCACGTCGTGCCGGTCGGCGGCGATGGCGTTGTTCACCGCGCAGGCGGCCCAGTATCCGGCCTTCCTGACCTCGCGCCGCACGCGCACGCTGGAGTAGCCGTACGGGTAGGCCATCGTCGAGACCAGGGAGCCGATCTTGTCCTCCAGCAGGGCCTTGTTGCGCCGCAGCTCCTGGCGGAGCTCGTCCTCGGGCAGCTGGTCGAGCTGGGGATGGCTGTGGCTGTGCCCGCCGATCTCCATGCCGCACGAGGCGGCCTCGCGGGCCTGGCTCCACGACAGCATCGTGTCGAGGGGCCTGCCCGCCGCGTCCTTGCCCGCGTCGCGGACCCACCCGCTGGTCAGGAAGACCGTCGCGGGGAAGTCGTAGCGTTCGAGCAGGGGCAGCGCCTCGCTGTGGAAGTCGGCGTACCCGTCGTCGAAGGTCACCACGACCGGCCGCTCCGGGATGGAGCGGCCGTTGTTGTTGTGCAGCGAGGCGACCAGGTCGGCCACCGTCAGCGGCGTGAAGCCGTTCTCCTTCAGGTAGGCCAGCTGCTCGGCGAAGGCCGAGGGGCGTACCGCCAGCGGCTTCGTCTCGGCGTTGGGCCGGTCGGAGACCGAGTGGTACATCAGGATCGGTACGCGGATCATGACGCACGCACCCGCTTCAGTTTCAGTCGAAGGGAGCCGACGATGTAACCCCAGGTCGTCCAGGCGAGGCCGACGACGATCGCCCCGGCCCTGCCGAGGCCGGACGGGTCGCCCCGCAGCGCCTCGCCGACCCCGCGCAGCGCGCCCAGCGGCAGCGCCTTCAGCGCGTGGGCCCGCTCGCTCGACAGTCCGTCGCCGGCTCCCACGCTCTGGGCGACCAGAGCCTTGGACAGGCCCTCGGCGAAACAGCGCGAGCGGAAGTAGGCGAACGTCGAGCGTACGGGCGGCACCTTGTGGCCGATCACCGCGGCCGGTTCGAACAGCATTCCCGAGCCCGGCATCCGCTGCGAGAGCCGGATGCAGAACTCGGTCTCCTCACAGCCCAGCGGGCGGGGTTTGCGTCCCTGCACGCTGCGCCCGATGCCGGTGTGGAACCCGCCGACACCGCCGATGACCTCCCTGCGGAAGGCCGCGTTGCCGCCCATGACGTTGCGGATCCGGGCTCGTTCCGTGGGCATGCCGAGATAGCTGCACCCCACGGTCCAGTCGAACTCGTGGGGATACCAGCCGGGCCGGTGCCCGATGCCCCACAGCGGCCTGGTCAGCCCGCCCACCCCCACGATGGTCGGGTCCTGGAAGCCCTCCTCCAGTGCTTCCAGCCAGCCAGGCTCCGCGACGGCGTCGTCGTCCAGATACGCCACGATGTCGCCGGAGGCGGTCGCCGCACCGGTGTTCTTGCCACCGGACAGCCCTTTCTCCTGAGCGTTCTCCACCACGATCGCGCCGGGATACTCCTTCTTGAGCCTCAGGTGGAGATCCGGGTTGTAGTCGACGACCAGGATGATCTCGTGCGGCTCGTGCGTCTGGTTCTCGACCGACTCGACGGCCGCCCGGATGTCCTCCCAGCGGTCCTCGGTGTAGACGCAGATGACGACACTGCTTCTCATGGTTACGCGGCGCCCTGGTCGGCGGCCGGGGCGGCGGTGGCCGGCTCGTGAACGACGGGAGCCGGGTTGCTCCGCCACTCGCGGATGATGGTCTTCAGCACCCGGATGCCGTCGCGGACGGCGTGCAGGTTGCTCTCGCCGTGGATGCGGCAGCGCTCGTGGCTGGGGACCTCGTGAACCTTGAGACCGGCCTTGGCGGCGCGGACGTTCATCAGGGTCTCGATCTCGAAACCGTCGCAGTCGAGGTTGAGGACGTCCAGGTGGCGGGCCCAGAAGGCGTTGTAGCCGTAGCACAGGTCGCTGTAGCTGGTGCCGTACATCCTGTTGACCAGCGCGGTCAGTGTCTTGTTGCCGAACTTGCGGATGAACGTCAGGTCGTCGCTGCCGCCGCCGGACGCGTACCGCGAGCCCTTGACGAAGTCGGCGCCGGTGACCAGCGCGCCCACGAACTGGATGATCTCGCGGCCGTCCGTGGACCCGTCGGCGTCGATCATCACGATGATGTCGCCGGTGCAGGCGGCGAAGCCCGCCGACAGCGCGTCACCCTTGCCCTTGCCGGTCTGGTGCACCACGCGGACGTTGGGACGCAGCCTCCTGGCCACGGCGACGGTGTCGTCCTTCGAGTTGCCGTCGACCAGGACGATCTCGTCGATCCACTGCGGCAGCGTGGCGAAGACGTGCGGAAGGTTCTCCGCCTCGTTCATGGCGGGGACGACGACGCTGACGGTGGGGGAGATCGCCATGTTGGGCGTGATGGGGGTGAACCGCTCGATGGGTGGCACCGCCCTCAGCGGTGGCTTGTTGTTGTAGTGCTTGGTGATCTCGGGACTCATTGTGACGGATGTCCTTCCGGGCGGTCGGTCGTCAGGGGTGACTGGCGGACGGACCCGGGGCCTTCGCCGGTCGGGACGACCGGCGGAAACGGCGAATGCGATGAGGGATGCATGCGAGGGTCCTGGCGGGTGGTGTGGTGATGAACGGGAGCGGTCTAGCCGACTCCCCATGGTTCCTTGACGACCGGAGTGCCTGATTGGTTCTGCGCGGGGGCGCGCATACGGCCGAAACCCTTCAGCACACGATCGGCAAGCCTGTACAAATTCGGGCGATCTGTAACGATCGTTCGTGCCTTGTTGACGGGGGTGCGGCCGATCCAGTGGACGGCGGCGGCCGGGGAGGGACGCGACACGCGGCCTTCCGCGACGAAGAGGTCACCGCTTTTCAACCAGCTCTTGTACTCGCGTCCGCCCTTGCCCATGTCGACCTGCTGCAGCCCGGAGTTCGCGGCGTGCTCAGCCATGTGCAGGTGGTGCATGATGCCGGGGGAGTAACGCGCGAACTCGGTGTCGTAGGCCGGGAACCAGCCCACCAGGGTCGTCGCCGTCCGGAGGCCGAAGTGGCCGGCGACGGGCCTGTCTCCGGCGTAGACCATGGTCAGGACGCCCGCGAAACTCTCGGACCTCGCCGCGTGCATCTCGTCGAGCAACTGGACGATCCACGGCTGGGCGAAGCGGTCGACCCGGCCGGTCCTGCGGTACTGGTCGGACTTCCAGTTGGTGAGCGTGCGCAGCGTGCCCGGGTCGGCCGAGTACCACTCGAAGCGGATCTCGCCCTGCTCGCGGCCGAGCTTGCGCTCCTTGTAGCGGACCGTCTTGAGGTTCTTCGGCGAGTTGGCCTTCACCTGCTCGATGTAGGTCTCGAACCCCACGCTGAGGTCCATCACCGGAGCCGGTCGCACGTCCGACTCGTACGGTGCGAACGTCGGCTGGCCGGGGACCAGGTGGTCGAAGTCGAAGACGGAGAGCTTGCAGGCGCGCAGCAGGGTCCGGACGTCCAGCTTGAGGCCGGGGACCGAGATCAACCCGTGGCAGGTGGTCAGGAAGCCGCCGAGAGGCTTGCCGATCCCGAAGCTGTGGCGCTCGTAGGGGAAGAACCCCACGATCTTGCCGCCGTCCTGGATGACCGCGACACGGACGTAGTCGCGCAGCCGCCCCATGGCGAGTGTGAACTCCACGGAGAGGAAGGGGTTGTCCAGCGACGGATCCGCCACCTGCAACTCCCGCCATCGTGAGATCTCGGGCTCCCCGAGGTCCTCCGGGCGAACGATGACGATGTTCACCTTGACCTGGCCCCCTGTTCGGTCTGCAAGCTCCCGCTCCCCCGATACAACACGCGTAGTACGTATATGAAGCCGCCGAGCACCGCAATCGTCGCGACTCCGGCACGGGGCGACCATGCGTCAAAGGTAAGCATGGCAGCGGCCAGGAGAACGTTCACAACCAGGCTCGCTGCCGCACCCACTGATAGTGCCGCAAGCGGGTCACGATCACGCAACAGTCCTACCACTGCGGCGCCCGGAACGACCAACAGGAACAGGGGCGTAAGGAACAAGCGTAACGGAGTGTCGATGTCGGCTAAGGCGATCACGGCTCCCGCGACACAGGCGAGAGTGAGGGCCCACTTGAGCCCCCTGCGTTTGATCGACATCTCCGAGCTCCTGGTTGGTAATGACGTGACTGATCGCGCTCTTCATGTGACCAATCACTCAACATGGACGTCAATGCCGACGCTCGGCACCAGTCCATGGTTTACCTGATCCACGGGAGAAGTCTCGGTGTTAGGTAAAACGAGATGCGGGAATCAGCCCGTCGCCTCCTCGGAGCTCGCTCCGGCGGAGGGGGTCGGGGTCGGGTCGGGAGCCGGCTCGTCCTGAGGGGTGGAGGCCTCGGATTCAGGGCTTTCCCAGGAAATCGCGCATCCGGCGTTGCCCCCGGCGGACCTGAACGCGACCCGCCCGGTGCCGCTCTCCGACGGATCCTTGGCGGTGACCCAAATCACGCTGCTCGAGCCCGCCCTCAGCTGCCCTTGCGCGGGATGGACGTCGAGCCCGCCGGAGGTGGTCGCCGACCACGAGACCGTGGCGTTGCGTGCCGCGAGCCGGATCTGCCCGGCGCCCTCCCCGATGTCGCCCGGACACGAGACGCTCAGCCGTCCGGCCGCGGGCGGCCTGGCGGCGGTGCGGGTGGGGCGGGGCCGCCCCGCCGTGGGCGCACGGCTCGGTGCCGGTCGCGCCGCGGTGGCGGTGGGGACGGCGGGGGCGGGCGCCTCGGTCCTCCGGCTCCGCTTCGGGGTGGGCGTCGGCGCGGCCTCCGCCTCCGGGTCCTCCGGCGGCGAGCCGGGCTCCGGCTCGGGGCCGGGCTCCAGCGTGATCAGCGCGGGTTCCGTCCCCGGCGCGGTCTGGGGGTCCCTCAACGCCCCTCCGGCCAGGTCCTGCCCGCCCACCACGACCACCGCCCCGGTGGCGGCCAGCACGCACACCACCGCCAGCAGCACCGGCCCCCTGCGCCCGCGCCGCCGCCGCCGCTGCGCGGGCGGCGCCTCCGTCCTCCGCTTCCCCTCGCCGGTGGGCGGCGGTGTACGCCGGACCCCGGGGTCTCCCGCCGGTGACGTGCGTCGTACCCTGGAAGCCTCCTCCGGTGACGTGGGCCAGACCTCGGTGCCACCGGCCGGCGGAGTGGGCCGGGCCTCACCGCCCTCGGGAGACTCCCCGGGCCACGCCTCGTCGGGGGACGACGCGGGCCACACCTCGTCGTCGGGAGACGACGTGCGCCAGACCTCACCGTCGGGGGACGGCGCGGGCCACACCTCGTCGTCGGGAGACGACGTGCGCCACGCCTCGCCGTTCGCGTACGGCGGTGTGCGCCAGGTCTCACCGTCCGTTGACACCTCGGTGTTCTCGGGTGGTGTGGTGCGCCACGCCTCGCCGTCCGCGGGGGGTGCCGGCCAGGCGTCGGGGTTCGTCGTCGGTGCCGGCCAGGCCTCGGCGCTCACGGCCGGTGCCGGCCAGGCCTCGATGTCCACGGGGGGTGGCGCGTGCCGCGCATCGCCGTCCGCGGGCCGTGACGCGCGCGGGGTCCCGGCGTCCGTCCACGGTGCCGCGCGTCCGGGCTCGCCGTCCGCCGGCGACGCCATCACGTACCTCGGCGCCGTCCCGATCTCGGGGTGGCGCGGCACGCTCTCCGGGGAGCGTGTCCCGGTGTCCGCGTGTCCCGCCCGCGCCTCCGTCCCGGTCGGCCACGCCCTCGCGTCCGGGTGTGACGTCCCGGTGTCCGCGGGGAGCGCCGCGTGCCGGGAGCGGGTGCCCCCGGGGGGCGTGCTCCCCCCGCCCGAGGGAGAGCTCTCGTCGCGTGCCCGCCTGCCGCCCGCGCCCCTCCTGCCGCCCCACCGGCGGCCCCCCGTGCGCCGTTCGGCCGCGACGGGGAAACCGGCCTTGTCGAAGCCGTTCCCGGCGACGATGGCGGCGCGGTCCTCGCGCGCCTCCGGGTTCACGCAGGTCTCGATCACCCGGCGGCGCAGGGAGAGCGGAGGGTAGGCCAGGGGCACCAGGTCCAGCAGCCGCCCGGCCGAGACGTGCCGATCCCTGCGCTCGACGCAGACCTCGCAGCGGCCGATGTGGGCCGACAGCCGCCTGCGCAGCAGCGTGGTGAGGGGGCCCTCCCACGAGTCCACCATCGCCGACAGGTCGGGGCAGTGCGCCCGGCCGACCTTGGCGAGCACCACGGCGGCGGCCGCGTTCTCCAGGTGGTCGCGGGCCCGGCCGAGTCTCGCCGTGACCTGGCGGGAGGTCAGCCCCAGCACCGCGCCGACCTCGCCGCTGCCGAGGTCGTGGCGGAGCGACAGTTCGAGCACCTCGCGCTCCTGCCCGCTCAGCTCCGCCATCGCCTCGTGGACCAGGGCCGCCAGCTCCCGCTCGCCCGGGTCGTCGTGGACGTCGGGCGGCGGCGCCGACCCCCGCGGGCCGTCGCGCCCCTCGTCCGCGCACCGGATCCGCACGAGCGCGTACAGCCACGCGCGCAGGCGGCCGGGCTCGCGCAGGCGGTCCACGCCGCCCTGGGCCGCGACCAGGGCGGCGTGCACGGCACCGGCGGCGGCCTCACGGTCGCCCAGCAGCGAGTGGGCGTAGTCGTTGAGACGTTCGGCATAGGAGTCGTAGAGGCTCGCCGGCGCCGTTGTGTCGGCACGCCGCAGCGCCTCAACGAGTTGTTGATCGTCGGTTCGGCCGACGGTCGGCCATCCGGGCACGGACATTCCTCCCCCGCGAGACGGGCTCGTTCACGGGTTTCACCACTCACCCGTTCCAGCCCACACGCGTAGGACGCCACCTCCCGGCAACCGGTTGACCAAAGGGGTTCATATCATGCCGACACGGTATGACCTGGGAAAACTGCTACGGCTGGTGCCAATGTGACACCAGCCGTACAGGATGAAGGTGAGGAGGAAGGGTCAGTCGCAGTTGGGAGCGCAGAGCCGGCGCTTCATGCCCTCCAGGAAGAACTTCCTGACCTCCAGGATGTTCTTGGCGATGTACGCGTCACCGGCGGTCGCCTTGGCCAGGGCGTCCATCTGGCGCTTGCCCTTGGGTGCGTCGGGGCCGAAGGCGATGATCAGGACGCTGACCGGCTTCTCCGGGTCGAACTGCTCCTTGAGCCGCTTCAGGATCTGCTGGTTGCTGATCCCGCCGTCCGGGTCGTCGTTGCCGGCGCCGTCGGTGAGGATCAGCACCGTGTTGATCTTGTCGCTCTGGTACTCGTCGGTCATCTGCTTGTAGGCGGCGGCGAGGGTGTCGTTGAGACCGGTGTCGCCGGTCGACTTCGCCCGGGTCGTGATCAGCCTCTGGTTGATCACGTCCCTGCGCAGGACACCGTTCATGTCCTCGGTGAGCGGGCCGACCGGGACCGTCTCGCGGTAGTCGACCCCCTGGCCGTTGAGATGGGTGGAGAACTCCCACAGTCCCATCTCGCTCTTGGCCGGGAAGAGCTTCATGCCCTCGACGGCGATCCTGCTGATCGCCTGCATCCGGGTCAGCCCGGTACCGGGCACCGGGAGGGCCATGGTGCCCGAGACGTCCAGCAGGGTGATGAGCCTCGTACCCAGCTTGATCCGGGACCAGGTCTGGGACATCCTCGCGACGGTCTTGCCGTCGGGCGGCTCGATCGCCTGCGGGGCCTTGGCCTGGAAGCCGTCGGAGCCGGAGATCGCCTTGCCGCCCTTGCCGTCAGGGGTGCGGAACCCCTGGTCCTGCAGCGTCTTCCTGGACGCCTCGCTGCCCAGCTCCTTGCGGAACGCCTCGGCGGCCTTGCGCACGGCGGCGTCCTCGGCGGTGATCACCACCGGGTAGTCGAGGTTGATCGTCCCCTCGGCCGGATAGAGCGGCACGGCCGGGACCTCGGGCTTCTTGGACTTGTTGAACGCCCAGACCCCCTGCTCCGAGGAGATGCCCAGCGGGGCCTTGCTGCCCTTGACGCCGAGGCTGGCCAGCAGCGCGTCCTGGTCGCGGACCGTCGACGTCGACCCCGACAGGCTCTTGAGCGCGCCGACCAGCTGCTCCTCGCCCGCGCCGGAGGCCGTGGCCACCCCGGCGGCGGCCAGGAGCGCGCCGAGCCCGGCGGCGTTGAGCGAGGGATCCAGCACGAGGACGCGAACCTTGCGGCCTGGACCGTCCACGTTGGCCACGTTGGCGGCGTTGATCATGCCGCCCCAGCTGGCCTCGCCGAAGCTCTTCTTCAGGTTCGGCACCACCGAGCCGGAGGCCACCATGACGATGGGGGAGTGGGCGATGGACTCGCCCGCCTCGGGCACCTCCTGGTTCCTCGCCCGCAGGTTCGTCACCCACAGCTTCGAGTCCGGGATCCACATGTCCATCGCGGCGGCCTTGCCGCCGCTGAAGGAGGAGGCCACGGTCGCCGAGGCGCCCTTGGTCACCGTGACCGTGGCGCACCTGCCCTCGACGTCGTGGGCCGCCTTGTTGAAGCGCCCGGCGATCTGGGACAGGGCGGGCTGGATGTCCGGGGAGGCGGTGATCCGCAGCGGGAGCGCCTCGCCCCCGCACGCCCCGGCGCCGCGGTCGCGGTTGATGACCACGAACGCGGCGACGCCGAGCAGCACCGCGAGGGCGACGGACCCGGCCAGCGGGACCAGCACCTTGCCACGCCCCCCGCGCCTGCGTCTGGGCTGCGGTTCCTTGTACGGGGTGTAGCCGTCCTCGAGTTCATCCGTCCGGTGACGTCCGCCCACGATGTCCTCTTTGGTGTCGATGTCATGGAGCTAGCGGGTCACCCTATCGGGAGGTCGTCCGCAATATTCACGGAACTGTACTGGGAATGGTTACTGGGGCAAAAAACGCATTTCGGTACCGCTGTTACCGTATGTGTCGATCACGAAGCCCTGCGTCCGCGCGGGCCGCGGACGACCGGCGGTCGCGGAGATCACCTGGTCGGGCGGCAGAAACGCGGCAGGAACAACGGAAGATCGGCAACGGGAGACAGGTGACCGGCGGCCGGTGGAACCGGATGGCCGGCGACGGGGAAAGGCGATCGGCGGCGGCACCCGCGGCGATCGACGGACGGCGGCCGGGGAGCCCTGCGGCGGCGGTCGGGAAGGGCGATCAGTGGCAGCAGGAGTGCCCGCGCCACGCCCTGAGACCCTCGCGCGCCGCCACCGCCGCCAGCAGAACCGCCATGGCGGGATCGATCCACCACCACCCGGCGGAGTTCAGCGCGAGCCCCGCCAGCACCCCCGCCGCGAGCAGGGCGCACAGGAGATTCTGCGTCCCCTCGCCTGCGGTCGCCGCCGAGTGCAGCCGCACGCCCAGCCGCCGCTTGGCCATTCCCAGGAACGGCATGCCGACCACGCTGGCCGCCGTCACCACGATCCCGAGCACGCTCGGCACGGCCCGGTGGCCCGCGTTCAGGTCGTGCGCCACGTGCAGCACCAGGTAGGGGGCGAGGATCCAGAAGCTGATCGCCACCGCCCTGCGGGCCCGTACCTCGGCGTGCGCGGACCCGGTCCTCGCCCCGGTGAACCGCCAGACCACGATCAGGCTGGCCGCCGCCTCCACCAGGGCCGACACGCCCCAGCCGATGAGGGCGACCGAGTGCGCCCCCAGACCGGCGGCGATGCCGAGCACGCTCTCGGCGCCCAGCCAGACCAGAGTGGCGAGGGAGAGCGCGCGAGCCCTGCGGGCGTCACGCAGCCACTCGGCGCTCGGCGGCGCCAGCACGATCTGATCGGTCACGACGACCTCCGGATACCGATCGGCAGCGCTCGGTAATCTATACGTCACGAAGTGTGTGAGGCGGGAAAGTGGTAAAGCTCCACGCGGTGACAGCGGCGTGTTCCCACGAGGCGGCCGTGTCGCAGGATTGAGCCGTCCAGCAGATCGTCGGAGGGAAACCCGTGCCGTTCACGCCCAGTCACGTCGCAGCCGTGCTGCCGTTGATCTCCTCGGAGCGGATACGCCGGTTCCTCGATCCCTGGGCCCTCGCCCTGGGCGCCATGGTGCCCGACCTGCCGATCTTCTTCCCGTTCCTGCCCGACTACATGATCTGGCACTCCCTCAGGGGCGTCCTCACGATCGACCCGTTCGCCGTCGTCGTGCTGCTCGCCGTCTTCCACCTGGTGCTCCGCGACCCGCTGACCGCGCTCCTGCCTCCCACCCTCGCCGGGCGTGCCGCCTCGCTGACCCCCGGCATGTACGGGCTGCGGCGGCTGCCCGCCGTGATCGCCGGAGGCGTCGTGGGCGCTCTCACCCACAAGCTCTGGGACTCCTTCACCCACTCGTACAGCTCGGCCCTGTGGGGCTGGAGCTGGCTGGACACCCGGGTGGCGGGAGTGATCCCCCTGTTCCGCCTGCTGCAGTACACCTCCACCGTGATCGGCCTGGTGGTCGTCCTCTGGTGGGCCTGGCGCGGACTGGCCGGGATGGAGCCGCGGCCGGTGCCCGAGCGGCTGCTCCTGCCCGCGGGCGAGCGGGCGGCCGTGCTCCTGGCCACCGCCGTGTCGATCCCGCTGGGCGCGGTCGCCTGGGCGGTGGCCTTCCCCCCGGGCAGCGGGGCCGAGCTCGTGACGAGGCTGGGCGCGGGGGTGGTCGTCGGCTGCTCCGCGATGCTGCTCGTCTACGCGCTGATATGGCAGCTCAGGCGGGTCATGGCAGTATTCGAGGGTGCCTGAAGCCATCGACCCCCACCTGGCCGACTACGCCAACCTGCGCGACGTCGAGCTGCGCAAGAGCATGGAGGCCGAGCACGGCCTCTTCATCGCCGAGGGGGAGAAGGTCATCCGCCGCGCCGTCGCGGCGGGCCACCCCGTGCGCTCCGTCCTCCTCACCTCGCGCTGGGCCGAACCCCTCGCCGACCTCCTCGGCCCGCTCGGCGATCGGGTCCACGTCGTGGACGACGCCGTCATGGAGGACGTCACCGGCTTCCAGGTCCACCGAGGCGCCCTCGCCGCCATGGAACGCCTTCCTCTTCCGGGGGTGGAGGATCTCCTGTCCGGCCGGGCCGCTCCCGGCGATGGGAGTCACCTCGCCCCGGCGGGGCCCGATCCCGAGGCCGCCGAACTCACGGCACGTCCCCTGCGCGGTTCCGCGACGGGGTCCGACCGCGAGGACGGCGAGCCCGTGGCACGGACCGGCTCACCGCCCCGGCGCATCCTGGTCCTCGAAGACCTCGTCGACCACGGCAACGTCGGCGCCATCTTCCGCTGCGCGGCCGCCCTGGGAGTGGAAGCGGTGATCCTCTCGCCGCGCTGCGCCGACCCTCTTTACCGGCGCTCGGTGAAGGTGTCCATGGGAGCGGTCTTCGCGATCCCGTACGCCCGCATGACCGACTGGTACGCCGGCCTGGCCGAACTGCGCGGAACGGGCTTCCGGACGCTGGCCCTCACCCCCGACCAGTCCGCCACGCCCATAGACAGGGCTCCCATGGCCGACCGGGTGGCCCTGCTGCTCGGCTCGGAGGGGGACGGGCTCTCCTCCCGCTGGCTGCGCGAGGCCGACGAGGCGGTCTGCATTCCGATGAGCCCGGCCGCGATGGGCATGGGCGTCGACTCCCTCAACGTGGTGGCCGCGGCGGCCATCGCCTGTCACGGCCTCATGCGAGGTTCGATCTCGGCGCCGTGAGGTGCTTCGATGACGCCGCTCACCACCACCCTGTGCACGCGATGTCGGGCCGGTTTCCGGCTTTACCGCAGGCGCGCATGGTGTAGCCGGAATGATTGTGCGCGACTGTGTACACCTGACGCCCCCCGTAGGGAATTCTGGTCACACTCAGTTGCTTCCAGGTGCCGCCGCCGTCGATCGACCAGTCGACCCAGACCGAGTCCCGTGGGATCCATTGGATGTCCTCCCCCACGCGCAGTCGGCGCCGGAGTGAAAACGTAGTTCGAACGTCCTGCCGAGCAGAGGCGCCGATCTTTCCGTCGAGATGAGCGTGGGATTCCACAGGTTGGGGTTTTCCCCGGCCCGGCACTTCGATGGATGCTGTGCCCCAAGACGGCGGACGGCGTAGTGGTAGAAGTCCGCGAGCCTATGGCATTCCTGCTGCGCGGCCCAGCCCCTGTACTCATCGCAGATCGTATACATGTCCTTCCTGAAGTTGTCGTCGACGCGCTTGCGGTTTTCCTCGGTGAGACGGTGCTGGATCCGGTAATTGCGATAACCGAAATCGTGGCGTCGGCAGGCGTAGTCGAATCTGTACCCCGATGGTGTGTCAGGTGACTTGGAGCAGTCGTCCGCCGTCCATCTGGGAGCGTCTCCCGAGCTGTTGTGCTTCTCGTCCCATACGGCCTCGAACTCGTCCAGGGAGTACTCGAAAGGGTGCCGGTCCGTCGCCTCCTCGAGATCGTCGAACGTTCGGAGCGTTCGAGCGTTCTCGGATCCCGCCCTCGTGGTCGCGCTCGCGGCATGCGTTCCGGTCGGGAGGGGGACGGAAAGGATGAGCGCTCCGGCTGTGCGCAGGACACGGTGAGGGCGATGGGGCATCTTTTCTCCGTTGGTTTTATCGGCGACGCGCATGGTGGAGACGTTCGCTTGTCGCCTACTTCTTATTCTCCGTGCCTTGTCACCTCAATCGTGCGCGATATTCCTGCCACGTTTCCGCCACCCGGCCGGAATTCCCGTGCCTCCGGTGTAAGAATATCGCAGGAAAGGACGCGGGGGCATTGATTTGACAGAGTGCGACAAAGGGTTTTATCGGAAAAGAATTCTCTTTGTGTGAGAAGTGTGGATTTCTTATAAAAATGAGAGGATTGCAGAACGAAATAACCCTTGCCTGCCTCTGGCGCGTCGCATCTTCGGTGGGTGATCGGGTTTTTTCACCATGGAGGTGGCGGTGCGCCTGCGCAGCAGGGTCATCCTGGCGACCGTCCTCACCGTCGCCGCCTGCGCTGTCGCCTGGCTTGCGTGCCTTCGGGTCGGGCCTGATGGCGACAGCACGGGAACGGTCGTCGGTCTTGTCGCTTTCGCGGTGGGGGCGCCACTGACCGTGTGGGCCGGTCCGGAGGATGAGGCGTTCCTGGTGAAGACCTTCAAAGGCTGGACGGAACCGCCGACGACCATGCGCCTGTTGCCGCTGGTCAGTCGATGACCAGTGCCGCGGGACGGCGCGCGTCCACCTCGATCTCGATCTTCATGCGGGGGTCGGCGAGGCCGCACACGAGCATCGTCGCGGCCGGGCGGACCTCGCCGAAACGGCGGCGCAGGGCCGGCCAGCAGGGCTCGAAGTCCTCGCGGTCGGGCAGCATGTACCGCACCCGGACGACGTCGGCGAACGAGCAGCCCGCCCTGGCCAGGGCCTCCTCGATGTTGCGCAGGCACTGCTCGGCCTGCTCGACCACGTCGTCGGAGATCGTCATGGTCGCGTAGTCGTAGCCGGTCGTCCCGGACACGTGCACCCGGTCGCCGTCGACCACCGCCCGCGCGTATCCGATCCGCTCCTCGAAGGTCGAACCGCTCAGGATCGCGAACCGCTCAGTCATACGGCCAACCGTAGATCCCCGGTCCGGTTCGCGCACGGTCCGTCTCCCGGGCCCGCGTCTCGGCGGGCGCGGGCCCGGACGTGCCGGAGCCGTCGCCGGTCCGGGGGCCGGATCGTCGGGACTACGGCAGGGAGAGGAGATAGTCCGGCCAGCTGCCGTGGTGACTGATGTCGGGGGCCTGCTCGGTGGCGTACGGCTCGCAGAGGAAGCCGTGCACCGCGCGTCCGTCGGAGAGCCGGATCGTGCCGAGGCCGAGGGGCGGGGTGGTCTGCGTCAGCAGGACGCCGAGTGCCGAGGTGCTCAGGTCGTACAGCTCGACCTCCACCTGGGCGCCGCCGGAGGTCGAGCGGACCAGCCCCGGGCGAGGCATGTCACCGTCGTCCAGGGCGTAGAGGCGGTAGAGGGGGGCCGTCAGGGCGATCCCCAGGCCGGTGGCGCCGAGGGAGGTGAGCCGGCCGTGCAGAGGTTGGCCGGAGCGGTGCGCGCCGACCACGGCGAGCACCGCCCGCGCTTCGGCGGGGTGGGCGAGGGAGGCGGCCGGTCGAGCTTCTGGTGTGCGCGTGCCCGGGACGGGGACCGCGGGGCCGCCGGTCAGGCTGTGGAAGGTGGCGCCGAGACCGGCGAGGAGTTCGTCGGAGCCCGCCGGTCCCAGGAAGGTGACGCCGTGCGGACGGCCGGTGGTCGTCGTTCCGGCCGGTACGGAGATTCCGGCCAGGTCGAGGAGGTTGGTGAAGGTGGTGTAGTGGCCGAGGATCGCGTTGCGTTCGATCGGGCTCTCGAGCATCTCCGCGACGGTGAAGGTGGTGGGCACGGTCGGGACCGCGAGGACGTCCATCGAGGCCCATGCCCGCCGGGTCTCCGCCTCCAGCGCGCGCAGGCGGTAGAGCCCCTCGAAGGCGTCCACCGCGCTGAGCGCGCCGCCGCCGGACAGCACCTTCAGGGTGACCGGGTGGACCTCGCCGGGGTTGCGGGCCACGAAGTCGCCGACCGCGGCGAGCCGTTCGGCGAGCCACGATCCCTCGTACAGCAGCCGTCCCGCGGCGAGGAACGGGTCGAGGTCGACGGGGACGAGCCGGTGACCGAGACCGGCGAGCCGTTCCGCCGCCTCCGCGAAGGCCGCCTCGGCGGCGATGTCGCCGAAGAACTCCGGTTCGCGCGGCACCCCGATTCGCAGGGGGTACGCGGAAGGCGGCACCGGACCGGGGACGGGGAGCGCGCGTGACCAGGGGTCGGCGGGTTCGAAGGCCGCGATGACGGACAGGACGGTGAGGCCGTCGGCGGCCGAGCGGGTGAAGACGCTCGGGCAGTCCAGCGACGCGCACGCGGGCACCACGCCGAGCGTGCTGACCAGGCCACGGCTCGGCTTGACCCCCACGGTTCCGGTGAGCGCGGCGGGCACCCGGCCCGACCCGGCGGTGTCGGTGCCGATGGCGAACGAGACCAGGTCCGCGGCCACCGCCACCGCGGAGCCCGAGCTGGACCCGCCGGAGATCAGGCCCGGTACCAGCGGCGACTCGCACGCGCCGTACGGGCTGCGGGTGCCCGACAGCCCGGTGGCGAACTGGTCCAGGTTGGTCTTGCCGACGAGGAGGGCGCCCGCCGCGAGCAGCCGTTCCACCAGCGGCGCACCGCGTCCCGGGACGTGGGAGTAGGCGGGGCAGGCCGCGGTGGTGGGCAGCCCGGCCACGTCCACGTTGTCCTTGACCGCGAACGGGACGCCGTAGAGCGGAGGACGGTCGTCCGGGTCCGGCCAGCGGCGGGCCAGCTCGGCCGCGTCGCCGAGCAGGTCCGCCGCCGGGCGCAGGGTGATCCACACGTGGTCGTCACCCCGCGCCGCGATCCGCGCGAGCACCTCCCCTGCGACATCGCAGGGGCGGGCCGTCCCGGAGCGGTAGAGACCGGAGAGGCTCTCCAGGTCCAGGCGAAGCGTGCTGTCCGTGCTGTTCGGGGTGGGGTGGGGCGTGCTGTCCGGATCAGGCGGAGGGCGCATGTGCCTTTCCTGTGTGTACGTGGTTTCCGGTGCCCGGCATGGAGGCACGGGGACGCGGACCGGTTCGCGGGAGTCGTCGGCGTGCGGCGTGCCCCGCGAGCCGGTGCCGGCCGGTTCGCGGGGCACCGCTCACGAGGTGGCGGGGGCCGCCGGCGAACCCGCGGCGACGGGTCTCGCGGCGGCAGGCTCGGGTGCGTCGGCGGCGACCGCCGCCTCGTCCGACGGCCTGGGCTTGAGGAATATGAAGGCGAGCAGGATCAGCCCCGCGAAGAGGTAACCCAGGGAGACCTGGCCGTTGGCGTTCCACTCGACCCGTTCACCGTGGATCAGGCCGACGAAGGCCAGGGCCGCGCCGGCGAAGGCGTACCCGGCGGCCCACAGGAACGACCGGTCGATGACGAAGGCCGTGATCGAGCCGAGCACCAGGCCGGCGAGCACGGCGCCCCCGCCGAGCAGGGCCGTTCCCTCGTAGACCGTCCCGCTCTGCGCGATCGTGTCGTACCCGACCTCCCGCGCGCTGGTCCCCGCGGCGGCGAGCGCGTTGTCCATGTAGCCCTGGGCCCAGGCGGCGATGTTGGGAATGATCGCGATCACCACGGCCACCGCGTGCGCCTTCGGCACCGACTGGAACGCCTGGGCGCCGATGAGCAGGCCGATGTAGAGCAGGATCGGCACGATCGCGGGCGCCGGCAGCACCGCGCCGAGCAGCGCGAACATGCCGAGGAAGCAGAACAGCGCGATCACGACGCCGCTCGCCATCGAGTAGCTCGTACGGCCGCCCGCGGACTTCCACCCCGGGTGGCCGATGTAGACGGCGGGCGGGAACGGCGAGCCCAGCATCGAGCCGACCACCGCGCCCGCGCCGTCGGCCAGGAGCACCGAGCGCAGGTTGTACGAGTCGCCCGCGGCGGCGGCGCTCTCCACGTTGCTCATGCCCTCGGTGAAGTTGTAGATGCCCAGGGGGATGGCGGTGGCCAGCAGCGGCGAGACCTGGCCGAGCCCTTCGAGCAGGCGGTCGATGTTCAGTGACGGCAGGCTCACCGCGATGTTCTCGGCGGCGGCGCCCACGTCGGCGGGGTTCATGTAGCCGCCGATCCAGGCGATCGCGGTACCGGCGAGGAGCGCGGCGAGCCCGACGGGGATGTTGCCCGGCAGCCTCAGGTCGGTGAAGAAGCCGACCATGATGATCACCAGCACCGGCAGCGCGATCCAGGCCGCCTCCCACATCTGCGCGGCGGGCCGCATCGAGATGAAGGCGATCGAGATGCCCGCCAGGGTGCCGAGCATCGCCGCCCTGGGAGTGAAGCGGCGGATGTACGGGCCCACGAAGGCGCCGATCAGCACGATGACGCCGATGATGAAGCACCAGGCGAGCCCCGCCACCCAGGCCTGCAGGGGGTTCCTGGTCGCCAGGTAGGTCGGCAGCATGATCACGAACACGACGATGAACATGTGCGGGACGCTGGGCCCGTACGGCATCGCGCACACGTCGGTGCGGTTCTCGCGGCGGGCGAGCCGCCGGGCGAGGTAGGTGTAGTACACGTTGCCGATCAGGAGCTGGATGCCCATCGCCGGGAGGATGACGCCGAAGACGTCGGAGCCGGGCAGGTGGACGACCCCGAGGCAGAGGCCGCTCAGCACCAGCACGTTGACCATCACGTTGAAGCCGAGGCCGAAGAAGGCGTTGGTGTCCCCGCCGACCCACCAGGGGAGCTTGAGTTTGACGGCGCCGGTTGTCGTGGTCATCGGTCAGCTCCGTGTTTCGAGTGCCTTGAGATAGCCGCCGGAGGGGGCGACCCAGCCGAAGATGCCGCCCTGGGCGGCGATCATTTCGAGCCCGTACCGCTGGAACTCGGCGAAGTACGAGCCCACGCAGTCGGACAGGACCAGGCACTCGTAACCCCGGTCGTTCGCCTCGCGGACGGTGGTGTGCACGCACACCTCGGTGGTGACACCGGTGACGATCAGGCTGCGGATGTCCGCCGCCCGCAGGGTCCGGTCCAGGTCGGTGGCGTGGAAGGAGCCCTTGCCGGGCTTGTCGACGACCAGCTCGCCCTCGGCGGGGGCCAGTTCGTCGATGATGTCGTGGCCGTACTCGCCGCGGATCAGGATCCGTCCCCGGGGGCCGGGGTCCCCGATGCGCAGCGACGGCGCGCCGCGGCCGAGCTTGGCGGGCGGGCAGTCGGACAGGTCGGGCAGGTGACCCTCGCGGGTGTGGATGACGGTCATCCCCGCCGCGCGGGTGGCGGCCAGCACCTCCTGGAGCGGCGGGATGACCCGCCGCAGCATGGACACGTCGTTGCCCAGGGTCTCCCCGAAACCCCCGGGCTCGACGAAGTCCCGTTGCATGTCGATGAGCAGCAGCGCTGTGTGTCGCGGATCGAATCCGTATGCGTACGGCTCGGCCTCGACGAGAAGCGGATCGGACACGTTGACTCCGTTCCTCGGATCCTCCTTTTGTCGATTGTCGACAGAATTGTGTCGGTGGTTTTCCCGCCCGGTTACGCTTCTGTTAGCGGCTCGGACCGGAGCGTGATCGCACCGCCCGGCGCGCGCCTCCCCGGTGGCCGGGCGTCGGCCGGGACGGTCGCCGAGCTCGATCAGGTCCCGGTCGGGATCCGGATGCGGACGCCGGTCGTCGGGCCCGGGACGCGCCCCTCGGCGGAGGTGTTCATCCGATGTAGGTGCGCGCCCCGTGCCGGGACAGGGCGTCGAGCGCGGTGGCCGGGTCGCCGGAGGCGATGGCCTCGAAGAGCCGCCGGTGCCGCTCCACCCCCTCGGACGGAGCCCGCTGCTCGGCCTCCCTGCGCAGGTTCGCGGCCATGTAGAGCTGCAGCTTCAGGATGACGGGCTCGTACGCCATCAGCAGCTGGCGGTGGCCCGCGAGCGCGACGAGCGCGACGTGGAAGCGCCGATGCGCCTCGTTCTCGCTGAACGGGTCGTCCAGCCGTACCGCCGACGCCATGCCCTCGAGCGCCTCGGCCAGCGCGGTCATGCCGTGGGCGCCGGAGAGCGGCAGCGCGGTCTCGACCGCGTAGCGTTCGAGCACGTCGCGCAGCCCGAACAGCTCGTCCACGTCGTCCCCGGTCAGCTCGGTGACGCGGGCTCCCCGCCGGGGCAGGTGCTCCACCAGCCCCTGCTGCCCGAGCGACCGAAGTGCCTCGCGCAGCGGCGCCCGGCTGATGCCGAACCTCTGGGTGAGCTGCTCCTCGATCAGCCGCTCGCCCGGCGCGAGGGCACCGGAGAGGATCTCGTGACGGAGCCGCCGCATCGAAAGCTCGACCAGGCTGGGGTGTTTCAGCTCCCCATCGGGTTCCACCCGTCCATCTCCTCTCGACGTGTGGAACAAACTCTCTCAGAGTTCGGCAGGATTTCCGCGCGCGGGATGGCGGCGCGGCCGGGGGACGGCCCGCGCGCTCGCCGGGAGCGCGCCCCTTCCGCCGTTCTCAGAGGTCCGGCGGGGTCTGCTCGCTCGCCCAGTCGAGGAGCCGCGTCGCGCTCTGGAAGCGCCGGTCGGCGTTGGACTCGCCGAGGATGACGCCCACGAGCCGGTGGCCGTCGCGGTCGGCGGCGAAGGACAGGCAGTATCCGGCGGCGCTGGTGTAACCGGTCTTCAGGCCCATGACCCCGGGTGTCTTGCCGAGCAGCTTGTTGGAGTTGGTCCAGGAGTGCGCCCGGTGCACCTTGGACTTCGCCACGACGTGGCGCCTGGTGGACGCGATGATCCGCAGCAGCGGGTCGCGCAGCGCGAGGTCGGCCAGCTTCGCCTGGTCCAGCGCGGTGGAGTGGCCGGGAGCCGGCTTCGGCAGGCCGTCGGCGTTGGCGTAACGGGTGTCGACCAGCCCCATCGAGCGGGCCGTGGCGTTCATCTTCGCCACGAACCTCGCGTTGCCGGGACCGTAGACGCGGGCCAGGGCGTGGGAGGCGTCCGCCCCCGAGGGGAGCATGACCGCGTAGAGCAGGTCCCTGACGGTGAGCCGCTCCCCGGCGCGCAGGGAGGCGTGGGTCGCGCCGTTCGCCGCCGCGTGCCGCACGTCCGCCGCCTGGATCGTGACGGTGTCGTCCGGCTTCGCCTCCCTGAGGACGACGTACGCCGTCATGACCTTGGTCAGGCTGGCCACCGGCATCCGCTTCCCCGCCTGCCTGCTCAGGTGGACCGTTCCCGTGCCCGCGTCGTACAGGTACGCGGCCCGTCCCGGCACCGAGGGCACGGCGCGCCGCTCCGCCGCGGGCGCGGAGATGAGGGTGAGCGCGCCGGACGCGGTGGTGAGGACGGACGCGCGGGGCGCGGACGGCGCGGTGACCAGGGCGGACGCCATGGCCCCGGTGCTCTGGACGTGCGCCGGAGACCTGCCGGGCGGCGCGGGTGCCGAGGACGGCGAGGCCAGAGCGGGCACCGGAGACACGGTGGCCAGGGTGACCGCGGTGACCAGCGCGGCGCGGGCTATGAGGCGTGTTCCCCCGTGATGCATGCGAGCCATGCTGACAGAGGCCACCGTTGATATGCGGAAGTTGGCGGTTTGGCTATGGAAAAGTTGACATCGGTGCCGTGTGCGGACGTGAAGGGACGATCACGGGAACGATCTCACCCGGCACATCCGGGTTCGCGCGACACGCGGGGCCGCCGTACGATCCCGGCCGGTGTCTCGCCCGGTGCCCGGATTCGCGCGACCGTCACGACCCGCGGCTCAGGCCGCGGTGGCCAGTCTCTCCGCCTCGCGGCGGGCGGCCCGGTGGCGGCGCCAGCGGACGAACCCGACGACCACCGCGACCGCCACCAGCGCGGCCAGGCCCGCCAGGAGCGGCGACCGCGCGGCCAGCCCCAGCCAGCCCCAGATCACCGAGTACAGGCCGAAGGAGGTCACCGGCACCCAGGTCAGGCAGCCGAGCGCGCTGGCCACGACGTACCAGGGGTAGGAGATCCGCAGCACCCCGGCCACCCAGGGCAGCGTGTGGCGCAGCCCCGGCACCCAGAAGCAGGCGTAGACGGCGAGCGCGCCCCACTTCCTGACGACGTTCTCGACCCGGGTGATGTTCTCCTGGCCGATCTTGGCACCCAGGCGCGAGGTGTAGAGCCTGGAGCCCACGACGTGGCCGATCCAGTAGTAGGCCTGGAACGCGCCGAACAGGGCCACGCCGCCGACGATCACCCAGAGCCACAGGGGCATGCCCAGGAAGGACGCGGAGGCCGGGTCGGGGATGCCCGCCACAACAGGTCGCACTCTGAACATCACCACCACGGTCGTTCCACCTGCCTACCTCGATATTAGGGCGGGCTTACCTGAACCGGCGGACCGGTGCCCTTCCCGGCGACCCGGCTGCAAGCGGACGTCAACTCCGGAGCAAGAGCCGTGGCGTACACCTGGGATGTAACGAAGGAAGGTGTCTGTCATGAGTCCGCGTAGCAGTGTGGCGCCGATGGTGGCGAGTGGAACCGCGAGTGCCGTCAAGCTGCTCGTCGCCACCCTCGCCTTTGCCGGAGCCTACCTGGGGGTGGAGGCCACCCACGGCACCCAGGCCCGGATCCCGGCCGGCGCGGCGGCGCAGGCGCCGGTGCGGACGGTGGAGCTGTCATCGCGGTCGATGCCGGCCACGGAGCGGGTCCCGGCCGCCACGGAGCGGGTCTCCGCCACGAGCGAGGTTCCCGCCGCGGGCACGGTCACGGCCCCCGGCACGGTCACCGTCAGCGTGCTCGACGCGCTCGGTCCCTGCGACAGGCTGTACCAGGTTCGGAGCGTCGTCGGCAACGACGACCCCCGGGCCACCGTCTCCTACGGCTGGCGCCTGGAGCGCTGGAGCCCGGGCACCCGCCGCTGGCAGACCTACCTGGGCACCGGGTCCGGCTTCGGTGGCGAGAGCCAGACCGTCGAGTGGCAGCCCAGGATCGTCAACAACCCCGGCTGGTACCGCGTCGTGCTGTCGGTCTCCGGCGACGCCCCGCTGCGCAGCAAGAAGTTCCTCGTCAGCTGCTGATCCGCCCGCTCCGCGCCTCTTCCCTGGCGTCTGCCCCTGGGAAACGCCCCCGCGGGAAGCGCCGACCCCGGGAGGAGCCGACCCAGGGAAACGCCGCCCCAGGAGAGGCCGGCCAGGGGAGGCGCCGGCCCGGGAGGCGTCAGCCGCCGAGGGAGCGCTGTGCCGCCTCCACCCAGCGGCCCACGCCGACCCGCTCGGCCACCGCGAGGGCGTTCTCGTAGTGCGGCTTCACCGCGTCGGTGAAGCCCAGCCGCAGCGCCAGATCGCCCAGGGTCAGGGCGACCGGCCATAGCGCCACCACCCCGGTTCCGGCGCCCGCGATCCGGTCGGCGAACGGCTTCAGCGTGTCGTACGCCTCGATCATCCGCTCCCGGTCGTCCAGCAGCATGCCCGCCAGGGCCCGCCAGATCATCGCCAGCTCGTAGAGGAAGTCGGGGCGCACGGGCGTCTTCACCGCGATGACGGCCCTGGCGTCGCGGTGGTGGCCCGCCGAGGCGAGGGCCACCGCGTAGGCGTCGAGGGTCCACTTGGCCCCGCGCTGGTGCGCCTCGGCCAGCGGCTCGACCATCTCGGCGGCCCGCCCGTTCACCAGGTGCAGGCAGAACGTGGTGATCAGCGGCAGGTCCTGGCGGCCCTCCAGCATCCCGGCCTTGGCGGTCAGCCGGGCGGCCTCGCGGTAGGCGCGCTCCGCCCCGGCGAAGTCACCGGCGATCATCAGGCGCTGCCCGGCGTACCAGGCGACCACCGAGGCCGGCGCGGACAGGCCGTACTGCCTGGCCAGCCGCTCGGCGGCGGCCACGTGCGCGTCGGCCTCGGCGAACGCGCCCGAGGCGGCCGCGCACTCCATCAGCACCAGGTGGGCCAGCGCCTGCACCGAGATCTGCCCGGTCGCCTTGCCGACCTCCAGCAGTTCCCTGCCGATGACCTCGCGCTCGCCCACCGGGGTGATCCCGTACGACTGGCGCAGCCGCCCGCTCAGCGCGGTCGCCAGCAGGGCGGGGTCACCGGAGCGGCGGGCCAGCTCCTCGGCCTCCAGCGAGGCCTGCTCGCCCCGGGGGGTGGCCGACCCCTCCAGCTCCAGCGCGAGCGTGGCCAGCAGGCTCGCCCGCAGCGACTGCTCACCGGCGGGCAGCTCGACCAGCGCCTGCTCGGCGACGTCGACGATCTCCCAGGCGGTGCGGGTGAAGTCGCGGGCCATGCCCTTGTGCGGCACCGCCAGCGAGGCGGCCACCCGGGCGGTGAGTTCCAGGTTGCCCAGCGGCAGCGCCGCGTCCATCGCCTCACGCCGCCGCCTGCGGGCCGCGGCCATGTCGCCGCAGAGCGCCAGCGCCTTGATCAGCCGCAGGGTCAGCAGCAGCCGATCCCTGGTGCTGTCGGGCGTGTGGGTGATGCCCGACCTGTCGAAGGCGGCGATGGCCTGCTCCCACAGGGTGGCCGCCTCGCGGTGGGCGAAGCGCCGCTCGGCCTGCTCGGCGGCGAGCCCGGCGTAGTGCACCGTCTTGCCGGCGGTCTCGCTGGTGCCCGCCGAGTCGTAGTGGTGGGCCAGCGCGGCCACGTCGCCGGGGTTCCTGCGCTCGATCACCGAGGCCACCGCGGCGTGCAGCCGGGAGCGGCGCAGCCGGGAGGCGTCGGAGTACAGGGTGTCGCGGACCAGGTCGTGGTCGAAGCGCAGCATGCCGGGGCCCGGCTCGGTGACCAGACCGGCGAGCAGCGCCGCCTCCACCGCGTCGACCACGGCCTCCTCGTCGCCCGAGACGTCGACCAGCACGTCCACGTCGACGTCCCGGCCGATCACCGCGGCCTGCAGCAGGATCTGCTGGGCGGTCGCGGGCAGCCGGGAGATCCGCCTGCGCAGCACGTCGCGGACGCCGGAGGGCACGCCGGAGATCACCTCGGCGGCCGTCGCGCGGTCGCTCACCGCCTCGGCGTCGAGCAGGCGCACCGTCTCACGGACGAAGAAGGGGTTGCCGCCGGTGCGCTCGACGATGCTGTTGACCGCGTCCTCGTCGACCTCGCGCACGCAGGTCGCCCTGACCAGCTCGGCCACCGCCTTGGTGTCGAGTCCGGTGAGGCCGACCCGGACGGGACCGAGCCTGGCCAGCGCGGCCAGCACGTCGGCCTGCTGGTCGCTCAGCTCGCTGTCGCGGCAGGTCACCACCAGCAGCACCCGGCTGGTGGCGAGGAGGCTCGGCAGCGCGCGCAGCAGCGCCAGCGTCTGGTCGTCGGCCCAGTGCAGGTCCTCCAGGGTGAGCAGGATCGGCGTCTCCTTGGCGACGGCGGCGAGGTAGCCGCCCACCGCCCGGTGCAGCCGGAACCCGCCGGAGGCCTGGTCGTCGTCGGGCTCGGGGGCCGCGTCGTCGAGGAGCGGCGCCAGCAGCGAGGCGTACTCGCCGGGCCCGGCCGCGTTCACCAGGGTGCGCAGGATCTCCACCCACGCCCAGCCGGGAGGCGTGGCGCTGCTGTCGGGACAGGCGCCCGAGGAGATGCCCCATCCGTCGTCGGACAGCCGCCTGATGAGCTGGCGGACCAGGGTGGTCTTGCCCGCGCCCGCATCGCCGCTGATGATCGCGACGGTGAACCGGCCGGTCCTGGCCGCGGCGGTGGTCAGCCTGCCGAGCTCGGCGTCGCGGCCGACGAACGGCTCCGGCTCCAGCGGGGGAAGCTCCACCTGGGCCACCGTGGGCCTGGGCGGCCAGGTCTCCGCGGCCACCTGCTGGCGCTGCCTGCCCGGCGGCGGGGTGGCGAGTTGCAGGCCGGGATCCTGGGACAGGATGTCGGACTCCAGCTTGCGCAGCGCCGGGCCCGGGTCGATGCCCAGCTCGTCGGAGAGGATCGTGCGCGCCCGGCGCAGCGCCGCCAGCGCGTCGCCCTGCCGCCCGCAGCGGTACAGGCCCAGGGCGAGCAGCCGCCAGCCCTCCTCGCGGAGCGGGTGCTCGGTGGTCAGCGCCTCCAGGTCGGGCACCGACTCGGCGGGCAGACCCATCCGCAGGCCGCTGTCGGCGTGCCGCTCGCGGGCCACCAGGCGCAGCTCGGTGAGCCGGTTGACCTCGGCCTCGGCCCACGGCTGGTCGGCGAAGTCGGAGTACGGGGTGCCGCGCCACAGGCCCAGGGCCTTCTCCAGGCGGGCCCGCGCGGAGGCGGGGTCGTCGCCCTCCAGGTGCTCTCCGGCGGTACGGACCAGCGTCTCGAAGCGGAGCGCGTCGACCTGGTCGGGAGCGGCGCGCAGCGCGTAGCCCGAGGCCACGGTCACCAGCAGCCGGTTGGGGCCCCCGCGCGGACGGCCCGGCTCCAGCACCCTGCGCAGCCGGGAGATGTAGACCTGAAGACCCGATTGGGCACCCTTGGCCGCGTCGTCGTCCCACAGGTCGTACAGCAGGGAGTCGACGGGAACGACCTGCCCGCGCGCGACGAGCAGGCGTGCCAGGACCGCACGTTGACGAAGCCCGCCCAGGTCGAGCTCGTCCTCACCGGAATACGCCTCGACCGGGCCGAGAACTCGGAAAGCCACCATGTCAGCCGCCACGCTATGTGGGCCTTCCAATCGCATACAAGGTATTTCCCAATCTAGCGGCTGATCGACTCCTTTTCAGGGGCCGGAGTGGCGTTCTCGCGCCTGCGCAGGAACGTCCACACCCCCAGCGCCAGCCCGCCGAAGGGGATTTCGACAGTGTAGGTCCAGAACCCGAAAAGCAGGGCGGCGGCGGTGGCGGAGTCCAGCGGAGCGCCGAAGAAGACCAGCGCGCCGATGGTTCCGGCCTCCATTATTCCGGTACCGCTGGGAGTCACCAAAGCGGTGGTCAAGACCCTGGACAGGGCGAAGGCGGCGATCGACTGCGCCAGGCCGGGGTAGGCGCCGGTCGCGTGCAGGCAGACGACGAGGATCAGCCACTGGAAGCCGAGGAAGAAGACCATGCCCAGCGTCAGCCCGGCCCAGCGGCTCCGCACGATCTCGGAGGTGTCGGCCCGCAGCCTGACCAGCGCCCCGGAGGCGGCGTGCTCGCCGGGACGGATCCGGCCGGGCAGCAGCCGGGTCAGGGCGTCGAGGCCGCGGCCCAGCACGTTCGCGGCGCGGTCCCAGTAGAGGGCGACGGTCACCACGGCGACCAGCGCCAGGATGGACAGCACGCCGACCCAGCCCGCCCTGGTCACCGAGGGGCTGAGCGGCTGCCCGCTGAACAGCAGGGCCACGATGCCCGCCGCGGGCAGCAGGAAGCGGAACAGGGTGTTCCAGATGCCGGTGGTCAGCGTGGAGACCACCACCGGCCGGGTGGGAAAACCCCACCCCCTGGTCATCGCGAACGTCATCGCCACCCCGGCCGCGCCGCCGAAGGGGAGCAGGTTGCTCACCGCGCTGCCGCTCGCGTTCAGCGTCAGGGCCTGCAGGTGGGTCAGCCCGGGAAGGGAGGCGGTCAGCACGAAGGTGTAGGCGAGGAGGCTGAGCAGCCAGACGGCGGCCATCAGCGCGACCTCCCGGGGCCCCAGCGCGGCGAACTGCGCGCCGATCTGCGCCCAGGAGACGTGCTTGCCCGTCAGGGCCGCCACGACCTGGGGCATGAAGAACACGAGCGTGGCGGCGAGTGCCAGCGACACGACCGACAGCCCGACCTGGAGCAATCTGCTCTTCATGTGACACGCCCGCTCTTCATCCGGCACCCCCGGCCAAGTCTGCCGGTCCCCACCTCATCCTTTCGGAGGAACTTCGAAGGGGTGCCTCAGCCGGGAGCCTAGAGGGGCGTCCCTGCGGACGTACCACTCGGTGCCGAAGACGAGACGGTACAGAGGCTGGGGGATCTTGAGCATGACCCCGAGCGTGCGGGTGTCGGCCCCGGTGGCCTGGGAGGCGTGGGCGGCCATGCTCGCCCGCTTCTGGCGGGCGAAGCGCCGCACCGCGACCCGGTGGGTGATCACCTCGCCGGGGGAGTACGCCCGCTCGAAGGCCCGGATGTCGAGCTGCGGGTAGAACCTCCTGGCGAGCCGCAGCCCCCGCAGCAGGGGATCGCGGTTGACGGTGGCCTCCAGCACGATCGGGGTCCTCGCGATCTCGGCCGCCCGGCCGCCGACCCGGTGCACCTGGACGTGGTCGGGATGGCCGTAGCCGCCCGCCGGGTCGTAGGTCGTCAGCAGGTCGGCCTTCTCCTCGGTGAGGATGGCGGCCAGCCGCCGGGCGGCCTCCTCGGCGTCGGCGTCGATGAAGGCGTCGTCGGGCCGGTCGTCGGCGACCCCGCCGCCGGGCGCGAGCCCGGAGTCGCCGTAGCCGAGGTTCACCACGCGGGCGCAGCCGAGTGCCGCCGCCGATTTGTACAGCTCGGCCATGCGGGCGGCGCCCAGCGCCTCACCGGGTTCGAGGTCGGCCTGGCCCCGCTCTCCCGAGGTCGCCACGACGAGCACCACCCGGTGGCCCTCGGCGGCGAGCATCGCCATGGTGCCCGCGGTGAGCAGGGCCTCGTCGTCGGGATGGGCATGAAAGAACACTGCTGTCTTGACACTGCTGATCAGGCTCACTCCGTTCGCGCGACTCGGACGCGCCCACGCGGGGCACGCAGGCATGATCTCACGCGGGTCTACGCTGGCACGGTGAGGATCCTCCACATCAGTGACTGTTATCTGCCGCGTCTCGGCGGGATCGAGGTGCAGGTCGCCGATCTGATCCGGATGCAGCGGGAGGCGGGTCACCAGGTCGAGGTGGCGACCGCCACCCCGGGGGAGAGCCTTCCCGGGGTGCACAGGATCGTCGCGAGACTACCCTTCGACCTGCCGGTCCATCCGTTCGGGACGGGACACCTGCTCCGTCTGGTGAGAGCGCGGCGCCCCGACGTGGTGCACGTGCACACGGGCGCGGTCTCGCCGTTCGCCTGGATGGGCGTGCGGGCGGCGACCCGCGCGGGCCTGCCCGTGGTCGTCACCGTGCACAGCATGTGGGACCCGGTCACGCGGGCGGTCTACCGGGGACTGCGGCTGCTGTTCGGGTGGCACCGCTGGGGGCTGGTGGGCACCGCGGTGAGCGAGGCCGCCGCGCTGCCGATCCGCGCGGTGGCCGGGGCCGGCGTGCCGGTGCACGTGGTCTCCAACGGCCTGGACGTCTCCGGCTGGCGCTCCGCGCCCCTTCCCGCGTCTCCTGCGCCGTCTCCGGCCGATCACGTACGCCCCGGGCCGGGCGGGGATCCCTCGCCGCCCGAGCCGGAGGGCGGTCCGGTACGGCCCGAGCCGGTGCACGTCGTCGCGGTGGGGCGGCTCGCGCCCCGCAAGCAGCCGGTCCGGTTGCTGAAGCTCCTGCGGGAGGCCCGTGCCCAGGTGCCGGGGGAGACGCCGATGCGGGCGACCGTCGTCGGGGACGGTCCGGCCCGGTCGCAGATGGAGCGCTATCTGAGGGCCAACGGCATGACCGGCTGGGTCTCGCTCCCCGGCCGCTACAGCCGCGACCAGATCCGGGAGCTGCTCGCCTCGACGGACGTGTTCGTCGCCCCAGCGCCCCGCGAGTCCTTCGGGCTGGCGGCGCTGGAGGCCAGGGCCGCGGGGGTGCCGGTGGTGGCACGCGCGCAGAGCGGGGTGGCCGACTTCGTGCGGCCCGGCAAGGAAGGGCTGCTCGGGAGGAGCTTCGACGACCTGGTCGCGTCAGTGGCCAGGCTGGTCCGCGACCGCGAGCTGCGCGAGTCGATCGCGGCGAACAACCGGGAGACCGAACCCGCCCGCAGCTCCTGGCCCGCGGTGCTCGAGGGCTTCGAGCGCTGCTACGAGCAGGCCCGCGCCGCCAGGACCTGACGTGCCCCGCCTCGCGCGGGCGAGGTCCGGCGGTCGCGTGGGCCGGGGCGGAGCCGGGCGGGCTGGGTGGGCCGGGTGGGCCGGGTGAGGCGGGGCTGAGGCGGGGAAACGTGCGAGGCCCCTGCCGCGCGGCGGCAGGGGCCTCGATGGAACCCGATGGAACCCGATGGAACCCGATGGAGATGGTCGGTACGGCCGCCGCACCGCACTGCCCCCCGCAGGCGGGGCGGCGGCCGTACCCGGAGTGCCTCCTGTCACCAGGGGGCACGAGTCCGGTGGACGGGTTCGTCCAGGAGCGAGCGCCTAGGAGCAGGCCGCGGCGAGCTTGGTGCTCGCCTCCTGGGCCTTCGTCGCCAGCGATCCCGCGGCCGTGGCGGCCGCGGCCGGGTCGTTCGGGTCGATCTTGACCGACTCGAAGGACGTGGCGAGGTCGTTGAGGGCGGTGGCCACCTCGCCGTCGGCCGTGCCTGCCAGCGCCTTGAGGTCGGCGGCGAGCTTGGCGGTGGCGTCGTTGTACTTGTTGAGGTCACCGGCGCTCGCCGCGGCGGCGGTGGTGAAGTCCGCGAAGGGCTTCGACCACGCGGCCTCGGTGCAGACCGCGCTGTTGGCGGACGACGCGCCACAGGCGGCGGTCATCGATATGAGAGCGATTCCCGCGGCGGCGGCGACGGCGAGACGGCGGGAAGAGAGGGCGCGGAACATTTCTGCCTTTCATTGCATTTCGTGACAGTTGGAACTGTAGGCAGGGTTCCTTGCGGATCACTTTCATGGCACTTACAACAGTGACTCGTGTGACCTGACGTGATTTCGCCCCCGCGGTGGGTAAGGGCGAGGCATGGCTGAGGCGATCGTCGATCCCGGTTCCGGTCAGCACTCGCTCAAGCGGGTCATCGGGCGCAGGGTCCTCCTTCTGTTCGTGGTGGGCGACATCCTCGGCGCGGGCATCTACGCCCTGGTCGGGAAGGTCGCCGGACACGTCGGCGGGGCGCTGTGGGTGCCCTTCCTCGTGGCTTTCGTGCTGGCCGCGCTGACGGCGACCGCCTATGCCGAACTTGTCGGCAAATATCCTCAAGCAGCCGGTGCTGCGCTTTATGCCAATAAAGCGTTCAATATTCCCTTTGTCACTTTTATCGTGGCGTTCGCGGTGCTGATGAGCGGGATCACCTCGGCGAGTGCGGCCGCGCGGGCCTTCGGCGGCGACTATCTGGAGGAGTTCGTCACGCTGCCGGTCGTCGTCGGCGCGTTCATCTTCCTCGGCCTGATCACGCTGGTGAACTTCGCCGGGATCTCCGAGTCCATCAAGGTCAACGTGGTGCTGACGATCATCGAGGCGTTCGGCCTGCTGGTCATCATCGCGATCGGGATCTTCGCCCTGGTGTCCGGTGACGGCGACCCGGCGCGGGCCCTGGAGTTCCACCCGGCCAACGGCGCCTTCCTCGGCGTCCTGGGAGGTACGGCCCTCGCCTTCTACGCCCTGCTCGGCTTCGAGGACTCGGTCAACCTCGCCGAGGAGGCCAAGGAGCCGCAGCGAGACTTCCCCCGCGCGCTCTTCGGCGGCCTGACCATCGCGGCGATCATCTACATGGGGGTCGCGTTCACGGCGACCATGCTGGTCGACACCAAGACGCTGACGGACTCGTCAGGCCCGCTGCTCGAGGTCGTCAAGGTCGCCGGGCTGGCGTTCCCGCCCAAGTTGTTCGCCCTGATCGCGCTGCTCGCGGTGGGCAACACCGCGCTGATCAACATGCTCATGGCCTCGCGCCTGGTCTACGGCATGGCGCGTGAGGGGATCGTGCCGGGGGTCTTCGCGGCGGTCCATCCGACGAGGTCCACCCCGTGGGTGGCCATCGTCTTCACCGTGGGTGTCGCGGCGGTGCTGGTCGCCACCGGCGACGTGGGCGGCCTGGCCGACACCACGGTGCTGTTGTTGTTGTGCGTCTTCACGCTGGTCAACGTGGCCGTGCTGGTTCTCCGCAAGGACCGGGTGGACCACGATCACTTCCGGGCGCCGAGCTGGATGCCGGTCCTGGGGGCGGTGGTCTGTTTCGTCCTGGTGCTTCCGATCACCGGCAGGGGCGTGGACGTCTACGTCCGCGCGGGAGTGCTGCTCGTGATCGGAGTGGCCCTCTGGTTCGTCAACCGGCTGTTCCTCTCAGAAGGGCAGCGCTCGTCCTGAGGGCGTACGGAGGTCCAGGGCGACGGGTTTCCGGGGCGGCCGGGGCTTTTGGAGGATAAGAACCTTTTTCATGTGATACTCCCTCTTTGTTGGAGTTTGAGAGAGACTACGTCACCTGACCGACTTTTTCACGGATTTTTTACCAAGCGCGCGCAGGTCTGGGGTGGGGTCAGGGGTTCTAGGGGTCGTGTGAGCGCGCGGATCCGGGTGGTGTCCAGGGCGGAGGTCTGCCCTCCGGCGTCCCGGTCGTGTCGTCGAGGGCCTTGTCGTAGCGTTTGGGAGTAATAGCCCGCCATGTCCGCACAGTAAGCGGCTCATGTTTCCGGCAGTGACACCGTGTGTTCCAAGTCCGCGACCTCGGCGCCGCGCGAGGCGGCCGGGCCGCGACCTCGGAGACGAGATCAGCGGCGAGTATCAGCGGCGGAGCACGAAGGCCTTCTCGTCGTCGCCCACGCCGACCGAGCCCACCGCCCACAGCGTGCCGGTGCCCGGCACCCGGGTCAGGCCGGTGCCGCCGACGTCGTCGGTCTCGTCGTACTGCTGGGTGGTGGTGTAGGTGCGGAACAGCGGACCGTACTCGCGTGACCAGACGGTGCCGTCGAAGCGGAGGATGAGCACCTGCCCGGCGTGATCGGCGTCGACGCCGCTGATCCACAGGTCACCGGGGCCGGAGGCGGTGACCCCGTGCAGGCTCCCCCGGGAGACCGGCACCTCGACCCGCGTCCAGCGGGTCCCGTCCCAGCGCATGACGAGCGGCCGCGTCTCCTCGCCGCCCGCCCGGGCGTCCGGCGGCGTCTCCGCCTGGGCGCTCGGTCCGGTCCCGTCCTCCGGTCGCGTCCCCGGCCGGGCCGCCGGGGCGGCGGAGACCTGCCCGACCGCCCACACCTCCGACGGCGAGACCTGCCAGACCTGGCTGAGCCGGCCGCCGGGGATCGGAGGCGTCTCCAGGCTCTCCCACGATCCGGCCGTGCCGTGCCAGACCAGCGGGGTCCGGGTCTCGCTCGTTCCCACCGCCCAGACGTGCCCCGCCCCGGAGGTGATCGCCTCGAAGGTGCCCCCGGTGCTCAGCGCGTTGCGGAACTCGCCGCCCGCCCACTCCAGGACGACCGCGCCGGAGGGGCCGTTCGCGGTGAACCACGCGTCGCCGCCGCTCGCCGTGACGTCCGACAGCCGGTAGTCCTCGGCCACCCCGAAGGGCCGGTGCGGAGCCCACGCCCGCCCGTTCCAGTGCGCGGCGAGCGCGCTCGGGCCGTTGCCCACCACCCACACGTCGTCGGGCCCGGCCGCGCCGACCCCCTCCAGGTGGTGGGCTCCGGCCTCCTCGCCCAGGGGCATCTCCCGCCAGCGGTTCCCGTTCCAGCGGAGGACGGCGGGCGTGCCCTCCCTGTCCTCGGCGCTGTCCTGGTATCCCACGGCCCAGGCGTCGCGGGGCCCGGTCGCCGCCACGTCGAGCAGCGCCGTGCCGCCCGACAGCTTCGCGCCCCCCACGGCCGTCCACTCGGCGGACGCGGCGACCGCCCCGGTCGCCACCGGACTCGCCGAGGGGTCCCGCGGCGTGAGGCCCGGGGAGGTGGAGCCGGGGGAGGCTGGGGTCCGCGAGGCCGTACCGCCCGGCGCCGGCGTCGCGGTGGGCGCCGCCGGGGCCGCGCCGCACGCGGCGGTCAGGAGCGTTCCGACGACCAGTACCGCCACCGGGCGCGCTTTCAGCATGCCACCATTGTTCCGCATGCCTTCGTCGTCCGGCCGTGCCCGCGATGATTAGAACCGCCTGGCTGGGGCACCGGGGACTTAGGCGGGAGAGGATGCCGATGTCGAAGGCTGAGAGGGACGAGAGATTCCGCGTCCGAGCCGACAAGCACAGCCATTTCACCGCCCTGCACGCGGTGGGGGCACTGGACTACGGGTCCTCCCCGCTGCTGAAGGAGCAGGCCGACGCCGCGTTGGGTGCGATGGACCACCCGCGCCTGGTGATCGACCTCACCGAGGTCACCTTCTGCGACTCCACCGGATACGGCGTGCTCATGTACGCCCTCACCCGCGTCCGCAGGGTCGCGGGCTCCCTCGTCCTCGTCGGCCCCTCCACCGTGATGAGGCAACGGCTGAGCCGTCTGGGGGTGGCGGAGCTGTTCGACACCCGGCGCACGGTCGAAGAGGCGGTGGAGGCGTTTCCCGAGACGACGTGAACGGCCGGGCCTCTCCGCACCAGGGCGATCCGTACCGTATGGGACAGTTACTGTTGCTTGGGCAAAGGGTCGGTCAGAGGGTTGGTCATGTTCATGGGAGATGAGCCGGAGACGGTCTTTACCGCCACATCCGGACTGCACGGTACGACGCTCGTCGTACGGGCGAGTGGAGAGCTTGATCATTACCACACGTCCGTGCTGCGCGAGGAGATGGGGAGGGCATGGGACTCCCTGCCCTCGCCGATGCTGATCCTCGACCTGTCCGCCCTGACCTTCTGTGACTCCTCCGGGATCGGCGAGCTGCTCCAGGTGCGCCACCAGGGCCTGAACAGGGGGGTGCGGGTCATTCTCACCGGCGTTCAGGGCAACCTGGCCAGGCGGCTCCACCTCGCCGGCCTGATCCAGGTGTTCGAGGTGTTCCCCTCCGTGGCCGACGCGCTCGAGGTCGCCTGAGGCTCCGGCGCGTACGGGGTGCGACGGCGCCTCTTGATCTCGGTGGGACGGTCCGGCAGAGTCGTCCCGTGTCTGCGTGCCGGCGCCGGGCACGGGCCGGCCGAGAGGGTGCATGGTCACGAGGTCGCGGATCCGGGGTGTGCTGGTGGCACTCATGGCCCTTGTCGTCCTGGCCGGTTGCTCCACGGCCGCGACGCCTCCGACGGTCCCGCGGGCGCAGCCGTCATGGCATTCCCTGAACGACCCGGACACAGGTGCCGTGGCCGAAGAGGTCTGCCCGAAGGGCGACGGGCCGAGAGGGGTGGACTGCCGGTCGAAGGTCCCGGGATACGACACCTGCGTGAAGCGCCATCCGGCGAAGACCTCTGTGACCTCCGCCACGCTGTGCCGGCAAGCGTTGATCGTCCAGGTGGGATGCAGGTTCGGAGAACGGGCTGTTTTCAACGACGGAAAGGCCTGTGCCGCGTCGTTCGAGTCCTATCTGTCGTGCCGGACGGGAACTCCCGTCCGGTCCGACGAGGTGTGCGCCGCGGGTGAGAGAGAGTTCGCGCGCTGTCCGTTCACCTTCGACCCGGCCGGTGGATTCGACTGCGTGAAGGCACGGGACGCCTACTACGAGTGTCGCGACGACAGGCGGGGCGACGACCCGTTCTGCTCGACGTACATCGAGGTTCTCGGTTCGTGTCACACGCTGAGGGTCGGCTGCTCCGGCCTTCTCGACAGGTATCTCGTGTGCGTGGACGAGGATCTTTCCCCGAACGAGTGCGCCTTCGGTCTCACCATGAGAACGAACTGTCTGCGGGATCTCAAGGACGGCATCTTCCGGCAGACCGCGACATGTGACTCCATATGGCGTGGTTCCCTCAGGGACTGCGGTGGCACGCAGGGGCTTGACGTAGACGGGCCCACACCCTGTACGGGTGGTGGCGCCTGGCAGACGTCGAGTCACTCGATCTGCGAGAAATCCGGGGAACCCGCGGAAACGGTCGGGGTGGCCTACGTGTATCCGTCGAGCGCAGGCGTTGGCCGGATGCCCGTTTGCTGGGCACCCGAGGACGGGGCGCGCCCGATGCTCGAGGCGGCCGGGGAGGCCTACGGCAAACGAGGCGTTCGCCTGGTACACCGTCACGGCGAAACCCGTCACGAACCCATGTGATCACCATGACGTCGCCTCCGGCGACATATGGATCATGTACTTCGAAGGGGACGAGACCGGGGAGCCGATCATCGTCGTGCGGGCGGGGTGACGCCGGCGCCGGTACCCCACGGCGACACCGACGGCGCGGACCGGCGTGCGCCGGTGTCCGCCCGATCTCCGTGGGAGCTCCCCGCGGGTCAGGCGGTGGCGTGGGTGGCGTGCTCCTGCCGCAGCCGGATGCCGCCGACGCGTCCCTCGCGCTCGCGGAGGATGGTGCGGAGCACCCGCAGACCGTCACGGACGGCGTGCAGGTTGCTGGCGCCGTGGATGCGGCTGCGCTCGTGGCTGGGGACCTCGCGGATGACGAGACCGGCCTGGGCGGCGCGGATGTTCATGAGGGTCTCGATCTCGAAGCCGTCGCAGTCGAGGTCGAGAGCGTCGAGGTGGCGGGCCCAGAAGGCGTTGTAGCCGTAGCACAGGTCGGTGTAGCGGGTGCCGTACAGCCGGTTGGTCATCTTGGTCAGCACCGTGTTGCCGAGCGAGCGGATCGGGCTGATGTCGTCCGAGCCTCCGCCGGGGGCGCAACGGGAGCCCTTGGCGAAGTCGGCGCCCTCGACCAGCGCGGTCACGAAGGCGTGGATCTCCCGGCCGTCGGTGGACCCGTCGGCGTCGATCATGACGATGATGTCACCGGTCGCCGCGGCGAAACCCTCGGTGAGAGCGTTGCCCTTTCCCTTGCGGGTCTGGCTGACGACGCGCAGTCCCGGACGGAGGGCCTTGGCCACGGCCACCGTGTCGTCGGTGGAGTTGCCGTCGACCAGGATCACCTCGTCGATCCAGGACGGCAGGGTCGCGAAGACGTGGGGGAGGTTCTCGGCCTCGTTCATGGCGGGGACGACCACGCTGACACTGAAGGCAAAGGGGGCGCTGTTCATGGTCACAAGGTCTACCGAACCGCCTGCAGAACGCTTGAAAGCCTCTTGCAACCCCGTAGGTGACGGAGGATCGTGCCTGTTGACCTCCCCTTGGGAGCGGCGGGAAGGTCTCTTCGCCAACCGTTCCCGAAGGGGAGGCGCGACCCGATGTGGATCGCCGGGGGTCGTCAGAAGGGGAGCGTACGACCCGAGGGGCTGCGCAGATCGAGCGGCACCGGTTCACGGGGCGGACGCGGACGTTGCACGACCAGGATCCTTTTCACGGTGCCGCTCCATTCTGGGCTTGATCACCGGGTGTTACCCATGCCAGGCCCAAGAATCACCTATCTCCGTATCACATGAAGAACACTGGCCACACGCTCCGCGGCCGTCGCGACGTCCTCCGCGTGGCCGATGCGCCCCGCCCAGGACAGCCAGAACCACCACTCGCCGTCCTCCTCGTGGGCGGCGAGCACGTCCTCGGTCCTGGCGGGGGCCATGGGGTTGATCACATGAAGCCGTGGATAAAGCCCTGCGGCCGACCTCAGCCGCACCTGGAAGGCGTGCGCCTCCAACTGGGCGGCCAACCGACGCAGGTGGTCGATGCCCTGGCCGTGCTCTGCCATCATCCGGATCACTCCTGGCGGACACTCGTGACTTGCTTCTTTGCAGAGTGCGGTTTTGTGGCACTTGAGGCAATCGGTCCCCCCGCAACCCCCCTCGGGAACAGTGGAATAGACCGGAAAGTCGTTGATGTTCCGTGGAGAAACCGCGAATAAAAGGAACGTCGCGCACAGCCGCGTTTACGCTGAGGTGCGTGTTTGTTAATGTTGTGTAAACAGCGACCGGGAGGGGCGCCGTGGCCCGAGGTGAGCATTCCCCCGCGTGCGCGCGACGGTGGCGGGAGCAGGCGGCGTCCAGGCAGTGGACCCACTGGCAGACCGCGCAGGCCATCCACGGCTGCTGCGGGGCGAGCCTGCTCAAGGCACACCGCCTGGCCAGGGGATGGTCGGCCAGGCAGTCCGTGCAGGAACTGGAGGAGCTCTGTGAGCGCCAGGACCTGGGCGAGGCGCGGGCCAGCATCGACCTGCTCAACGCCTGGGAGAACAACCGGGCACGGCCGCGCCCGCAGACCATCGATCTACTGGCCCGACTGTACCGCGCGAACGCCGTAAGACTGGGTCTGGCCGGAGACTACTGCGAGGACGGCGGGGGCACCAAGGTCGTGGTCGTCTCCGGCGGCGAGGCCCGCGCGCCGTACCAGACGGAGGAACGGGAACGGTCCGAGGACGACATCGAGCGGCGGGCGCTGTTCCACCACGCCCTGCTCGGCTCGAAGTCCGTGATGACCGGCCGGCTGCTGGCCGAGGTCGAGCGGACCCGCCAGGACCTGGACCGTACGCTCGCCCTGGCCACCGTCTCCGAGGAGCAACTCGACCGGCTCGACGAGCAGGTGCTGCGCTACCGGCGCGAGTACATCAGCAGCGCGCCGCTGCCGATGCTCTACCGGCTCATGCTGGAGCTGTCGGACGTCCGGATGCTCTCGCTGGCCCGCCAGCCCGCGATGGCCCAGCGCCGCCTGCTCAACGCCACCGTCATGCTGGCGCTGCTGTCGGCCGACGCGCTGATGAAGCTCGGCGACACCCGCCAGGCCCACGCCTGGTACGGCACCGCGCGCAACGCCTCCGACGACATGGGCGACGTGCGGCTGCGCGCTCTCGTCCGGGCGCAGCAGGCGATGCTCCCCTACTACTACGGCGACCTGGCCGAGACCGTGCGACTGGCCCGCGAGGCCAGGATGCTCGCCGGCAGCGCGCCGAGTTCCCCGGCGGCGCTCGGCGCGGCGGCGGAGGCGCGGGCACTGGCCCGGATGGGCGAGCACAAGGCCGCCAGGATCGCGCTCGCCGAGGCGGAGCGGATCTTCGCCAGGATGCCCCCCGAGGGCCACGACCACCTGGCGTTCCGCTTCTCCGAGCGGCGGCTGCAGTTCTACCGGATCGGCACCCTGATCGAACTGGGCGAGGACGTCGACTGGAACCCGGGGCCCGCCGGGCCCTCGATGCCGTACGCCATCGACCCGGTCCTCCTCCTGCTCGACCAGGCCGCGCACCTGGTCCGTGACGGCAAGATCGACGACGCCTGCCACCTGGCGGAGAAGGCGCTGCTCCAGGTCCCGCCGGAACACCGCACCTCCATCGTGCTCAACCGCGCGCGGGCGCTGCTGTCGGAGGTGCCGCAGACCAGGCACAGGGCGGCGGCGGTGCGACGACTGAACGACCTGGTCACCGGCGCGGCGCCGGTCGGCTGATGAACGCGCTCGCCGAGGAGGCGTTCACCGTCCTGCGGGAGGTCTGCGAGGACCTCGGCATCGACCACAGGGACGCGGAGTTGCTGCGGGTGCGCAGCAACGCCGTCTTCAAGCTGCGCAGCGAGATCGTGGTCAGGATCGCCACCGCTCCCAACGCGCTGACCCGGCTGCCGCTGGTCCTCGCGGTGGCGCGCTGGCTCGCCGAGCAGGGGTTTCCCGCGGTGCGCCCGGCCGACGAGATCTCCGAGCAGCCCGTGGTGCACGAGGGCAGGGTCGTCACCTTCTGGCACTACGTTCCGGCCAGCGGCCGTCCCACCACCACGGAGCTGGGCGAGATCCTGCGCAGCCTGCACCTGCTGCCGGTCCCGCCGGTGGCGTTGCGGCGTTTCGTCGACCCGCTGTGCGAGGTGCGCCGCGCCGTGGACCGGTCCGAGGAGCTCACCTCCTGCCAGCGGGCCTGGCTGCGCGACCGCATCGCGGAGCTGACGGAGCGCTGGTCGGACCTCGGCGTGGACGACGCGCCGGTGTTGCTGCACGGCGACGCGTGGATCGACAACCTGCTGCGCTGCACGGACGGTCACGTGGTGCTCTGCGACTGGGACGGTGTCGCGGTCGGCCCCCGCGAGTGGGACCTGGTCCACACCTACCACGGCCAGCGGCGCTTCGGCCTGACCGCCGCCGACGTGGACGCCTTCGCCGACGCGTACGGCAGCGACCTGCGTTCCTGGCCGGGATACTCCACTCTCATGGAGGTCAGGGACATCTACGCGGTGGGCATCCACATCCGCAACGCCGCCGCCGACCCGTTCTCCCGGCGCGAGCTTCCCCGCAGGCTGGACTCCCTCACCCGAGGTGAGCAACATGCCCGCTGGTACATGGCCGAACCCGTTACTGTCTCCCAGTAAAGATCTTAAAACGGGGGCATGGTATGCCAAAGGTCACTCTGCGTAATACTTTCCATGTTCGCAACACCCCGGAGGCGCTCCGCGCCCATCTGAGCCAGCCGCAGAGCTACGTGGGGCTCTCGCCGATGGTGGTCGCCGTCAAGGACGTCGAGCGGGGCGAGGCCGAGACCCGTTACACCTCGGTGGAGCGGTTCAGATTCTTCGGCCTCGTCAAGTACGACAACATGATCAAGGTGACGTTGCGGAGCACGCCGCGGACCGTCGAGGGTGAGGTCGACAGCCCCGGCGGGGTGCGCCTGGACTACCGGTTCACCCTCAACGAGAAGGACGGGGGCACCGAGGTCGAGGACATCCTCGTGGTGCACGCCTGGGTCAGGCCGCTGCTGGGCTACGCCGCGAGGAAGGCGCGCGAGGTGCAGCTCGCCCGCGCCGGGGTCCTCGCCTCCCGCCTGGGTTCCGCTCCCTAGGCTCCGGCCCCCGGGTTCCCTCCCCTGGATGCCGCCTCGGGTCCCGTCACGGGTCCCGTCACGGGCGGCACGGCGGGATCCGCGGGCCAGGACCTAGGCTGGGGCGCGTGAGGGCGCCCACGGTCACCGGGAAGGTCATGGCCATCCTCGGCGCGTTCCTGCCGGGAGACGTGCGGCTGACGCTCACCGAGATCTGCCGCCGGGCCGAGCTGCCGCCCGCCACCGGCCACCGGCTGGTCAAGGAGCTGGTGGAGGGCGGGTTCATGGAGCGGCTCCCCGACGGCTCCTACCGGGTCGGGATGCTGCTGTGGCAGATCGGCGCCCAGGCCGCGGAGCCGAGGGAGCTGCGCGAGCTCGCCCTGCCGTACATGGAGGACCTCTACGCCGCCACCCGCGAGAACGTGCAGCTCGCGGTGCTCCGCGACGACCGGGCACTGTACCTCGAGCGACTGCGCGGGCCCACCTCCGTGCCGGTCGTCTCGCGCGTGGCGGGGGAGTTGCCGCTGCACGCGACCGGGGTCGGCAAGGTCCTGCTGGCCTTCGCGGATCCGGAGACGGTGGAACGGGTGCTCGCCGGGGAGCTCACCCCGCACGCGCCGAACACGGTGGTGGACCCGGCGCGGCTCCGTACCGAGCTGGAGGAGGTCCGCAGGACCGGGATCGCCCGCACGCAGGAGGAGATGTCGGTGGGCACCTGCTCGGTCGCGGCGCCGGTACGGGGGGCGGGCGGCCGGGTGGTGGCGGCGCTGTCGCTGGTGACCTGGCGGCACACCGCCGATCCGCGACGGCTGGCACCGGCCGTGCTGTCCGCCGCCGCCGCCCTCTCCCGCGACCTCGCCGCCGCTCCCCGCTGAGCGTTCGCGGCCGCCTCGCGCCGCGTGTCTCCCGTCGCCGGTGTTTCCCGCCGCCGGCCTCCCGCTCCGGTACCTCCCGTTCCCGCCGGACGTTCACGGCCGCCCCCGCCCCCGCTCCCGCAGGGTGGGGTTTTCCGCTGAGCGGAAGGGGACGGTGTGCGAGGGCGGACGGTACGGAATGCTCGGTGCATGCGAACTCAGGTCGGGATCGTCGGCGCGGGACCCGCCGGGCTGCTCCTCTCCCATCTGCTCCACCTGCGGGGCATCGACTCGGTGGTCCTGGAGGCGCGGAGCAGGGAGTACGTCGAGCAGCGCGTGCGGGCCGGGGTGCTGGAGCAGGGCACGGTGGACGTGCTCAACGAGGCGGGTGTCGGCGACCGGATGCGCGCGGAGGGGCTTCCGCACCACGGCATCGAGCTGCGCTACGGCGGGGCCGGGCACCGCATCGCCTTCGAGAAGCTGGTCCCCGGGCGGGCCATCACCGTCTACGGCCAGCAGGAGGTCGTCAAGGACCTCATCGCCCGGCGGCTGGCCGACGGCGGAAAGATCCTCTTCGACGTCCCCGACGTCGCGCTGCACTCGCTGGAGCAGGACCCCTACCTCACCTTCCAGGGCGAGCGCCTCGACTGCGACGTGATCGCCGGGTGCGACGGCTTCCACGGCGTCTCGCGGCCGTCGATTCCCGAGGGCGTCCTGTCGGTCTTCCAGCGCGACTACCCGTTCGCCTGGCTCGGCATCCTCGCGCGGGTCCCGCCGTCGTCCGAGGAGCTGATCTACTCCCACAGCGACCGGGGCTTCGCGCTGCACAGCATGCGCTCCCCGGAGATCAGCCGCTTCTACCTCCAGGTCCCCCCGGACGCCTCGCTCGACGACTGGCCGGACGAGAGGATCTGGGCCGAGCTGCGGGCCCGCCTGGAGACGGTCCCGGGGTTCGCGCTGGCCGAGGGGCCGATCATCTCCAAGGACCTGTCGGCGATGCGCTCGTTCGTCGCCGAGCCCATGCGTCACGGCAACCTCTACCTCGCCGGGGACGCCGCCCACATCGTGCCGCCCACCGGTGCCAAGGGGCTCAACCTGGCCGTCGCGGACGTCCGGCTGCTGACCTCGGCCCTGGCGGAGTTCTACGCGACGGGCTCCACCGGACTGCTGGACACGTACTCCGACGGCTGTCTCAAACGCGTCTGGCGCGCCCAGCACTTCTCCTGGTGGATGACGACGCTGCTGCACACCTTCGACGCCGACGACCCCTACGGGCGGCGCCTGCAGACCTCCCACCTCGACTACGTCACCTCCTCCGAGGCCGCGGCGACCACGCTCGCGGAGAACTACGTCGGCCTGCCCTTCGACCCCGGAACCCTCCCGTGACTCCCGCCGGCCCGCACCCGCACCGATTCACCTCCGCACCGACTCATCCCTGTACTGACTCGTCTCCGCCGGCCGTGTCACCGTGCTGCGAGTGCCCCGGACGAGCCGCTCCTCGGGGCACAGCCCCCGGGAGCGGGACCCTGAGGGGGAATGCCCTACCACTACGGGCCTTCGCGCAGTTCAGGGGCGTATAGCGGTAAATATCCCCGATGGGCGGGCCCTACCCCGTCCCGGGGGCCATCCGGGACCGTTCAGGGGAGGCCGAGGGCTGTCTCCGATACTCCGTGATCTTGCTCGTCGCCATCGTTGAGGCATGGGAAGCCAGGCGTTCACGCGGCACACGATGATCCTCGGCGGCTACGCGGCGATCGGCGCCGGAGCCGTCACGATGCTCGGACTGCACGTGGTCACCGGTCTCGATCCGGTGCACACCGTGATCAGCGAGTACGCGTTCGAGGCGGACGGCTGGCTGCTGCCCCTGTCACTCACGCTCTTCTCCGTCGCGGCGACCATCATCGGGACCATGCTGGCCCGTCGCGGCGAGGATCGCGCGGTGGCCCTGCTGGTCGGGACCTGGGGCCTGTGCATGCTGCTGATCGGCGCCTTCCCGACCGACGAGCCCGGCGTGCCGCTGTCGATGTCCGGTGGCATCCACCGGTACGCGGCGTTCGTGGCCTTCCTCACGATGCCGGTCGCCGGGCTGCTCCTGGCCAGGCGGTACGCGACCAGCCCGTACGCCCGCCCGGTCCGGCTGCTCAGCCTGGCCGCCCTGGGCGTGCTGGTCCTGGTGGTCCTCCCGTACGTGGTGCGGATGCTCGGTGTGGACCTGACCAACGACGACATCCCCGCCGGGGTGATCCAGAGGCTGGTGGTGGGGTTCGAGGTGGCGGTGCTGGCCATGCTGGGGCTGGTGGCCGGTGCCAGGCACGGCCGCGTCCACCGTCCGCTCCCGGCGACCGCCCGCGCCTGACCGTTCCCGCGCGGTCCGCTCGGACCGACCGTTCCCGGCCGAACGTTCCCGCGCGGTCCGCTCCGCGTGGCAGGTTGACGGTCCCGGTGCACCGGCCTACCTTCGCAGGAAGCGACCGCTCGGTACGTCACCGCCGGCCGGTCGGACCATCCCCCGGAGGACGCGCATGCCGGTCGTGAACACCGTCAGAGGTCCCGTCGACGTCGCCGACCTGGGCCGGACCCTCATGCACGAGCACGTCTTCGTCCTCTCCCCCGAGCACGTCGACAACTACGGCAGGGGCACGTGGTGGGACGAGGAGTACCGGGTGGCCGACGCCGTCACCAAGCTCAGGGCGGTGGCGGCCAAAGGCGTGAAGACCGTCGTCGACCCGACCGTGTGGGGACTGGGCCGCTACATCCCGCGTGTGCGGCGGGTGGCCGACCAGGTGCCGGAGCTGAACATCGTCGTCGCCTCCGGGATCTACTCCTTCGACGAGGTCCCGCACCAGTACGAGCACCGGGGCCCCGGCCTGATGATGGACGTGCCCGAGCCGATGGTCGAGGACTTCTCCCGCGACATCGTCGAGGGCATCGCCGACACCGGGGTGAGAGCCGCGTTCCTGAAGTGCGCGATCGAGAGCAGGGGGCTCACCCCCGGCGTCGAGCGGATCTGCCGGGCGGTCGCCCGGACCCACCTGCGGACCGGCGTACCGATCACGGTGCACACCAACCCCTCCACCGGGAGCGGGCTGGTCGTCCTGGACCTGTTCGTCAAGGAGGGGGTCGACCCGGCCAAGGTCGTGCTCGGGCACTCGGGCGACTCCAACGACCTCGACCACCTGATGCGGCTGGCCGACACCGGCGCGACGCTCGGCATGGACCGCTTCGGGCTGGACGCCTACAACTCCACGGCGTCGCGGATCGCCACCGTCGTCGCGCTCTGCGAGCGCGGCTACGCCGACCGGATGGTGCTCAGCCACGACAGCGCGTGCTTCATGGACTACTTCGGCGCGGCCTGGGACGACGGCATACCGCTGGCCGCGCCCAACTGGCACTTCGGCCACATCCACGACGACGTGCTCCCGGCCCTGCGGGAGGCCGGGGTGAGCGACGCGCAGGTGGACCAGATGCTGATCGACAATCCTCGCCGCTACTTTTCCTGACTTTTCGTTATTTGTCGTACGGCTGCCCTACGCTCCCGGAAAGTCGATCAACCGAGAAGGTGGAGCATGGCCGCGCGGAGCACTTACCTGGAACTGTCCGAGGACGGCGGGAGCTCGCACAAGTTCTACGAGGTCGTGGTCGACGGAACCGAGGTGACGATCAGGTACGGCCGCATCGGCGAGTCGGGCCAGGCCAAGGCGTCGGCGTTCGCCAGCGCGGCGAAGGCCGAGGCGGCCGCCGCGAAGAAGATCAACGAGAAGGTCCGCCGGGGTTACGCCCCCGCCGTCCAGGGGGTGCGCCAGCGCCGCGCGGTCACCCGGCGCAGCGTGGAGAGCACCCGCTCCACCGCCACCCAGGCGCCGGTGCTGTGGCGCTTCGCCAGCGGCGCGGCGGCGTTCGGCATCTTCGTCGACTCCGAGCGCTGCTGGGTCGGCAACCAGCGCGGCGACGTCTACACCGTCACCCACGGCGGTACCGTCACCGGCCGCTTCAAGCTGCCCGACGGGGTCAAGTGCATCGTCGGCGACGACTTCTGGATCTACGCGGGCGCCGACGACGGCAAGGTCTACGACCTCGGCGGCAAGGTCCCCAGGGTCGCGTACGAGATCGCCGAGGACGTCGACATCTACTGGCTGGACATCCACGACGGCGTGCTGGGCGTCTCCGACCGCGCGGGGCGGATCACCACCATCGACCACGAGGACGAGTTCCAGTGGGCGCGCAAGGGCAGGGGCGACTCGGCCTGGATGGTCCGCTGCGACGACGAGGCCGTCTACCACGGGCACTCCACCGGGGTGGCCCGCTACGACGCCGCCGACGGCACGCCGGTCTGGGAGACGCCCCTCACCGGCGCGGTGCTGTTCGGCTGGCAGGAGGCCGACTCGGTCTACGCCGGAACCTCGCGCTCCGCCGTGCATCGCCTGCGCAAGTCGGACGGCGCCTCCCAGGCGGTCTACCGCTGCGACGCCACGGTCTTCTCCTGCGCCACCGCCCCCGGCGGCCGGTACGTCTTCGCCGGTGACAACCACTCCTCGATCTACTGCTTCGACCAGAGCGGCGAGCGCCTGTGGAAACTGGCGACCGGCTGCGGCTCCGCCTTCTCCATGCAGTATCTCGACGACCGCCTCTACATCGTGACCACCGACGGCACCCTGGCCTGCATCGACGCCACCGAGGAGGCGATCAGGGCGGCCCAGGACGGCACCGTCCCCGAGGCCGTGGACGTCAAGGCGTCCGCCGGGCTGGCGGTGGTGGAACCCACCACCGCGCTGGAGACCGTGGTGTTCGACACCGTCCCCGACACCGGCGACGGCGTGGTGGTGGAGTGCTTCCGCGAGGGCGAGCGGCTCCGGGTGCGGGTGGTCAGCGAGGGCTACGACGTGCGGCGCAACGTGCAGTTCCCCAAGGGCGTGCGCGAGGCCGGGGCCCGCTATCTCGTCGAGGGCGTCCGCTTCTCCGAGCGGGGCGGTTTCTACCGGGCGTACGGCGACATCAGGCGCCTGCTCTGATCTTCCCGCCAGGCTGTCGGCGGCAAAACTGACGAGATTTTGTCAGATACTGCCCCTTCCTGGCCTCTCTTCCGGGTGGATGTCCTAGCGTCCGATACATGGTGCACGACTTTCACGGTGCGGTCCCGGCGAGGACGGGGAAGAAATCCCCAGGTGAAGGCTCGGCGCGCGAGGGATTCGCGCGGGAGGGCTCGGCGCGCGGCGGGGAGAGCGCGGTCGCCGTCGTTGTGGAACTGAACGTTTTCCCGCTCAAAAGCGCGGGCGGCATCTCCCTGGCCGGCGCCGAGCTGACACCGACCGGGCTGCGGCACGACCGCGAGTTCATGCTGGTCCGGCCGGACCTGCGGCACCTGTCGCAGCGGGAGCTGCCCCGGCTGGCGACGCTGCGGCCCGCGTACGACGGCACGAAGCTCGTCGTGAGCGCGCCCGGGGCGGTGACACCCCTGGTCCACGAGCCGGTGGACGGGCCGGTGCTGGAGGTGACCGTGCACGGGAAGTCCTGCCAGGGCGTGGACCAGGGGGAGGTGGCCGCCGCGTGGTTCTCCGACCTTCTCGGAGCGCCCTGCCGCCTGGTCCGCTTCGCCGGTACCCGGCCCACCTCGCGGGGCGGCGGCACGCTGGCGTTCGCCGACGCCCACCCGCTCTCCGTACTGTCACGCGAGTCCCTCGACGACCTGAACCGGCGCGTGGACGGCCCGCTGCCGATGGACCGGTTCCGGCCCAACATCGTGCTGGAGGGCCTCGGTCCCTACGGCGAGGACGCGTTGTCCACGCTGCGCGTCGGCGCCGCCGAGATCGAGTTCATCAAGCCCTGCGCGCGCTGCGTCATCATCAACGTCGACCAGGACTCCGCACGCAAGAACGGCGAGCCTCTCCGGGTGCTGGCCGGCTACCGGACCCGGGTCTTCGAGGGCGATCGCGGCGTCATGTTCGGCCGGCTCGGCATCCCGCGCGCCCTCGGCACGATCGCGGTCGGTGACACGGTCACCGCGTCGTGAGCGGCGGCGAACGGGAGAAGCCCGTCGCGGGCCGGAACCGAGGGTGAGGGTTCCGGCCCGCGACGGGCCGGGTCAGGCCGGGTAAGGCCGGGTAAGGCCGGGTCAGGTCGGTCGGGGTCGGTCAGGTGGGGGCGTTCCACTTCTGGTTGGCGGTGCCGGTGCAGGTCCAGATCTGCAGGCGGGTGCCGTTGGCGCTGGACTGGCCGGTGGCGTCCAGGCACTTGTTGGCGGCCGGGTTCACGAGATCGCGGGTCGCGGCGTTGTAGGTCCACCGCTGGGCGGTGGTGCCGTTGCAGTCGTACAGCTGGATCTGCGCTCCGTCGGCGGTGGAGGCGGCGGTGACGTCCAGGCACTTGCCGAGGGCGCGCACGGTGCCGTCGGTGCCCAGGGTCCACTGCTGGGCGGTGGTGCCGTTGCAGTCGTACAGCTGGATGGGAGTGCCGTTGGCGGTGGAGGCGGCGGCGACGTCGACGCACTTGCCGCCGATACCGGTGATCTGTCCCGTACGGCCACCGCCGCTGGGCGGGGCGTAGACGCGGACGTAGTCGACGGTGAGCTGCTGGGGGAAGGTGGTGGAGGCGTCGGGCGAGCCGGGCCAGTTACCGCCCACGGCGAGGTTGAGGATCATGAAGAACGGGTGGTCGTAGACCCAGGGGTTGCCCCGCGTGTCGGCGGGGGTCTTCCTGGAGTACTGGACGCCGTCGACGTACCAGGTCACCGCGCCGGGTTCCCAGTCGACGGTGAAGGTGTGGAAGGCGTCGGCGAAGGCCTGGCCCGCGGGGAGGTTGTAGCTGCCGCTCAGCGGGTTGCCCCCGGAGTAGCCGGGGCCGTGGAGGCTGCCGAGCACCTGCCCGGGGACGCTGCCGACGTTCTCCATGATGTCGATCTCGCCGTTGGCGGGCCACTGGGCCCCTCCGGTGCCCAGCATCCAGAACGCGGGCCACATGCCCTTGCCCCGGGGGAGCTTCATCCGCGCCTCGAAGCGGCCGTAGGCGCGGGTGAAGGTCGCGGCGGTGGTCAGCTTGCCCGAGGTGTACTCGCACGAGCCGTACCAGCAGCCGAGTCCGGCGGGGTTGCCCTTGCGCGCGGTGATGACCAGGTTGCCCGCGCCGTCGTGGGCGATGTTCTCGTTGCCGGCCGTGTAGTACTGCCGCTCGTTGTTCCCCCAGCCGCCGCCGCCGACGTCCCGGCGCCACTTGGTGGTGTCGGGGCCGGCGCCGGAGGCGGCGTTGAACTCGTCCGACCACACGAGGGGGCCGGGGGCGGGCGCCGCCAGGGCCCGCTGGGCGGCGGGCTGGGCGGCGGTGCTCCGCGCGGCGGTGGCCTGGGCGCCCGCCGGGGAGGGGACGAGCGTGGCGGAGCCGAGGGCGAGGAGCGTCGCGGCCAGGAGGCCGCCGAGCCGCGCGCGCCGCGTCCGCGAGCGGCCCTGCGAGTGGTCCGGTGAGTGGCTCCGCGAGTGGCGGGGGCCGGGAAGGGGCGCCGGGCTGGTGGAGGTCATCGGCTGTTCCTTTCGATCCGGTGTCCGCTGGAGGCTGGAAGGACTGGAAGGGGGCGTCACGGTCTAGAAGCCGGCCGTGATACGGGTGAACTCCCAGTTGGGCTGGGAGATGCCGCTGCACTCGGAGCCCGCGTCGCCGCCGGGGCAGGGGCGGTCGCGGTTGACCGCCCAGTAGGCCAGGCGGGTCAGGCCCTTGGACCTGGCCCAGTCGCGGATCTGGGTCCAGGCCGCCACGGTGGTCAGCTCACCCTGGTCGGACAGGCCGTTCATGCCGGAGATGCCCATCCGGGCGTACGCCTGCGCGTCGGTCCAGCCGTTGGCGGCCTTGAGCGCGTTCTTCAGGCCCTCGGCGGAGCTGACGGTGGCGTTGTAGATGTTGGAGGCGCCGAAGTTGAACGGCATGATCGTGTAGTTGTCGATCGGGACGTTGAGCGCCCTGGCCTGGTTGATCAGGCGGACACCGGTCGAGCTCGGGCCGTTGATCCCGGTGCCGAAGGTGACGGCGATCTTGACGTTCGGGTTGTTCTGCTTGACGATCTTCAGGCCGTTGAGGATGCGGTCCTGGACGGTGAAGTTCTCGAACTCGTCGTTGTTCTCGATGTCGAAGTCGACGACCGCGGGGCCGACGGCGTCGATGACCTGCTGCACCGCGCCGGCGTAGGCGGCCGGGGTGGAGCAGTTCGGGCCGAGCTTGTTGCCCGACCAGCCGCCGAAGGAGACCTGCACGCTGCCGCCCGCGGCCTTGATCTGGTTGATCGCGGCCTGGTCGGTGCCGCCGGCCAGCGGCCTGGAGCCGTCCCAGCGCGGGGTGCAGCCGCCGCCGGACAGGATGAAAGCCATGGTGAAGGACTTCACGCCGGTGGTGCTCATGATCGTCGCCGGGCTCGGCGGGTTGCCCCAGCCCATGTAGAGGTACGGGGCTCCGGCCATCTTGCCGGCCGGCGGGGGGTCCGTGGGCGGGTTGCCGCCGTCGCTCGGGGCGTTCCACTTCTGGTTGGCGGTGCCGGTGCAGGTCCAGATCTGCAGGCGGGTGCCGTTGGCACTGGACTGGCCGGTGGCGTCCAGGCACTTGTTGGCGGCCGGGTTCACGAGATCCCGGGCCGCGCTGTAGGTCCACTGCTGGGCGGCGGTGCCGTTGCAGTCGTACAGCTGGATCTGCGCTCCGTTGGCGGTGGAGGCGGCGGTGACGTCCAGGCACTTGCCGAGGGCGCGCACGGTGCCGTCGCCGCCGCGGGTCCACTGCTGTGCCGCGCTGCCGTTGCAGTCGTACAGCTGGATGGGAGTGCCGTTGGCGCTGTTGGCCGCGGCGACGTCGACGCACTTGCCGCCGATGCCGGTGATCTGCCCGGTGGCGGCGGCGGCCGGCGTCGCGGTCGTCACGCCGGCGAGGGCGAGGACGACGACGGTGAACATCCCGCCGAGGGTGGTGGGAAGCGACATGCGACGGCGCCGGCGAGGCGACTGTCCGGTGTCCATGCGCGGATTTCCTTCCGTCTTGGGGAGTGACGTACGGGTGACGCCACGCCCCGGTGGGGACGCGACGCGCGCGCGTGACGTCACGACCCGTATCAGGGGGGTGACATGCGGGTGGTGCCGGACGCGGCGAGCGTGCTTTCCACGAGCGGCCGCACGGTGGCCCGGGGGCGGGCCCGCCCTGCGGCGGCACGCGCTTGCTCGGCGCGTCCTGGGCCCTGCCGCGACGGATACGGCAGGGAGAACGGGAGCCTTCACGGGCGGGGGGCGGCCAGTGCGCCCCGCACTCGTGACGGGGTGTGGTCAGGGCGGCGGGGCGAGCGTGATCACCACGCCCGCCGCCGTCCGGCGTCAGGGGAAGCGAGTCATGGGGGTCCCTTCACGGCAAGGTCTCGCTTGCCCGGGACCTTAGGCCAGCCTTCATTCTCAAGTCAATACAAGGAGTAAAAAAAGCATCACGGCTTCGGGTTCCGGCTTGTGCGGAACGCTGTGAACTGGTGGTAAAAAGGAAAGTTTGTTTACCGTGGAACCCCTGAAGGGAACGTTCCAGGAAGCCTTCCTGTCAGGATCTCCTGTCAGGGAATCCGGGGGCGGCGGTGGGAGAGGCGCGTGCGGCACCGGATCACAGGGCACGGCGCCGTACCGGCCGCGGCGCCCTGTGATCCGGTGCCGCGTGCGAGGCTCCGCGCCCGTGGCGGGACGGCGTCCCGACCATCCGCGGCGTGACGTTATTCAGTGTTCTTTCCGACTTTTCGTATGGTGTGATGTCCGGTAGGTGGCGAGTCCTCTCGCGCGCCGCCGCCGATCGACAGTGGGGTTTCGCTGATGCTTCGTGGAGACAGGGTCCTGCTCAGGGCCATCACCAAGGAGGACCTGGTCCCGCTCCACCGGTTGAACGACGAGGTGGAGACGGCGGCCGGAGCGACCACGGCGCCCTGGGTTCCCGAGACGATCGACCAGGTCATCGCCCACTACGAGCAGCGCAAGCCCGATCCGGCCAACGTCGGCTTCGCCATCCAGTCCCTCTCCGGGGATCTGCTCGGATCCGGCAGCGTCTGGGGGATCGACACCCTCAACCGCAACGGGCACCTGGGCATCTCGCTGCTTCCCGAGGCGCGCGGCCACGGCTACGCCCCCGACGCGCTGAGGCTTTTGTGCGACTACGCCTTCCGCATCCGCGGCCTGAACCGGCTGGGCCTGGAGACGCTGGCCACCAACAGCGCGATGATCGCCGCCGCGGAGAAGACCGGCTTCCGGCGCGAGGGCACGCTCCGCGGGCACGCCTGGGTGGCCGGGTCCTTCGTCGACGAGGCGCTGTTCGGCCTGCTCGCCTCCGAGTTCCACGACCCGCGCACCACGAAGGACGTGTGAGCGATGAAGACCTGGCTTCCGATCGGCCTCGGCGTCCTGCTCGTCCTGGCGGGCGGCCTCTGGGCGCTCCAGGGCCTCGGTTACGTGGGCGGCAGCTCCATGAGCGGTGCGCGGGAGTGGTTCTGGATCGGCCTGGCCACCCTCGCCGTCGGCCTCGTCCTCGCCGTCTCCGCCTTCCGCCGGGGCCGCCGCTCCCGGTGAGCGTGGCCGGTGCCACCGGCCGCCGGTCCCGCGCCGGCGACACGGCGCCGGGTACCGGTCGCCGGCGGGGGCTCCACACGCCTGGCATTCGTACGGTGACCCGGTTCAGGTGAACCCGGCCAGACGGTAGGGCTCAGAGGTGACGGCAGGGCACCGCCGTGTGAAGGCGGTGGCCCTGCCGGTCCCGAATGCCGCTCGGGTGCCTGCGGTCGTCGCGGCACCCGATCCGCGCATCCACGCGGGGCGGTGTGTCCCGTGCGGGGGCGCGACGGGTGCCTAGCGCTTGCCGCCGGAGCCGTCGAGCCCGGCGCGGCGCAGCGCGTCGGCCATCGCGCCGCTCGGCGCGTTGCGCTGCCGGCCGCCGCCCTCCTGGCGCTGCCGGTCGCCGCGCCCCTGCCCGCCCTGTGCACCCTGCCCGCCGCGACCCTGTCCGCCGCCCTGCCCGCCACCGCGCCTGCCGCCGCCGTCGCCCTGGCGCTGCCCGCCGCCGCCCTGCTGGTCGCGCTGGTCGCGCTGGTCGCGCGGCCCTCGGGGGCCTGAGGGCTTGACGTCGTCCTCCAGCCGGAGGGTGAGCGAGATGCGCTTGCGCGGGATGTCGACGTCGAGCACCTTCACCCGGACGATGTCGCCGGGCTTGACCACCTCGCGCGGGTCCTTGACGAAGGTGTGCGACAGCGCCGACACGTGGACCAGGCCGTCCTGGTGCACGCCGACGTCGACGAACGCGCCGAAGGCGGCGACGTTGGTGACCACGCCCTCCAGCAGCATGCCGGGCGTGAGGTCGGAGAGCTTCTCCACGCCCTCCTTGAAGGTCGCGGTCTTGAAGGCGGGACGCGGGTCACGGCCCGGCTTCTCCAGCTCGGCGAGGATGTCGGTGACGGTCGGCAGGCCGAAGGTGTCGTCCACGAACTCCTGCGGGCGCAGGGCCCGCAGCGCCGTGCCGTTGCCGATCAGGGACGCGAGGTCGCCGCCGGTGCTCTTCAGGATGCGCCGCACCACCGGGTACGCCTCCGGATGCACGCTGGAGGTGTCGAGCGGGTCGTCGCCGCCGCGGATGCGCAGGAAGCCCGCGCACTGCTCGAAGGCCTTCGGGCCGAGTCTGGGGACCTCCTTCAACGCCTTGCGGGAGCGGAACGGGCCGTTGGCGTCGCGGTGCTGGACGATGTTCTCCGCGAGCCCGGAGCCGATGCCGGAGACGCGGGTGAGCAGCGGCGCCGAGGCGGTGTTGACGTCGACGCCGACCGCGTTCACGCAGTCCTCCACCACGGCGTCGAGCGAGCGGGAGAGCTTGGTCTCGGCGAGGTCGTGCTGGTACTGGCCGACGCCGATCGACTTGGGATCGATCTTGACCAGCTCGGCCAGCGGGTCCTGGAGCCGCCTGGCGATCGACACGGCGCCGCGCAGCGACACGTCCATGCCGGGCAGCTCCTGCGAGGCGAACGCGGAGGCGGAGTAGACGGAGGCCCCGGCCTCCGACACCACGACCTTGGTCAGCCCGGGAACCAGCTTCACCAGCTCGCCCGCGAGCTTGTCGGTCTCGCGCGAGGCGGTGCCGTTGCCGATCGAGACGAGCTCCACGTCGTGCTTCTTCGCCAGCGCGGCGAGGGTGGCCAGCGACTGGTCCCACTGGCGGCGCGGCTCGTGGGGGTAGATGGTGTCGGTGGCCAGCACCTTGCCGGTCGCGTCGACCACCGCGACCTTCACCCCGGTGCGCAGCCCGGGGTCCAGCCCCATGGTCGTGCGGCTCCCGGCGGGCGCGGCGAGCAGCAGGTCGCGCAGGTTCGCGGCGAACACGCGCACCGCCTCCTCCTCGGCGGCCTGCCACATCCGCATCCGCAGGTCGATGCCGAGGTGGACGAGGACGCGGGTGCGCCAGGCCCAGCGGACCGTGTCGGCCAGCCACGCGTCGGCGGGCCGTCCCTGGTCGGAGATGCCGAAGTGGTGCGCGATGCGGCCCTCGTAGGTGCCGGTGGGCTCCTGCTCGGGCTCCAGGGTGAGGGTGAGGATCTCCTCCTTCTCCCCGCGGAACATCGCCAGGATCCGGTGCGAGGGCAGCTTGGTGAACGGCTCGGCGAAGTCGAAGTAGTCGGAGAACTTGGCGCCCTCCTCCTCCTTGCCCTCACGGACCGCCGCGACGAGGCGGCCCTTCGTCCACATCCGCTCGCGCAGCTCGCCGACCAGGTCGGCGTCCTCGCCGAACCGCTCGACCAGGATCGCGCGGGCGCCGTCCAGCGCGGCGGCCGCGTCGGCCACCCCCTCGCCGACGAACGCCTCCGCCGCGGCCCGCGGGTCGACCGACGGGTCGGCCAGGAGGCCGTCGGCGAGCGGTTCGAGCCCCGCCTCCCTGGCGATCTGCGCCTTGGTCCGCCGCTTGGGCTTGTACGGAAGGTAGATGTCCTCCAGGCGGGCCTTGGAGTCGGCCGCCAGGATCTGCGCCCGCAGGGTGTCGTCGAGCTTGCCCTGGCCCTGGATGGACTCCAGGATCGCGGTGCGCCGCTCCTCCAGCTCCCGCAGGTAGCGCAGCCGCTCCTCCAGCGTGCGCAGCTGCGTGTCGTCGAGCATCTCGGTGGCTTCCTTGCGGTAGCGGGCGATGAACGGCACGGTGGCCCCGCCGTCGAGCAGGTCCACCGCCGCACTCACCTGTCGCTCGCGCACACCCAGCTCTTCGGCGATCCGCTGATGAATAGACGTGGTCACGATCTCTCTTCCTCTGTGATGGCGGTCTCCAAGCTACCGCCTCACCCCCTGGAGGGCCGGAGAGCCGGAGGGATGAATCACCTGAGAGCAGGAAAAGAACCGTGCGGTCGTACGGGGAGCGGGGAAGTCAGGGCAGTACCTCGAGGGTGGGGGTGAGCCGGGTCCACTCGACGGTCGCCCCGGCCGCGTTGCCGCCGGAGGTGCCGGTCACCCAGTGCGTGAGCTGGGGACTCTCCCTGCTGTCCTGGATCACCCAGGTCGCCCCGGTGTCGGCGCCGTCCCTGAACAGCCGGGCCGTCCCCGCGCTGTCCACCCGTACCCTCCAGGTCGCCGTGCGGCCGGCCGTGTCCAGCGAGTAGACCTTCTCCCAGACGGCGGAGCCCTTGCGCATCGTCCAGACCCCGCTGCGCTGGACGGTCAGCATGAGCCGCCTGGCGCCGTTGGCCACCTTCGCGCCGAGGCACACACCATTGCCGGTACGCGGGTCGAGCGCGCTGTCGTCGTCCACCCGGCCGCGGAACTCCAGGGTGAAGTCGCATCCCTTGGAGGCGTCGAGGGGGAAGGACGCCCGGCACGCCGCGGTGCCGGTGCTCGCGAGCCGGAGCCCGCCGCCCGCGATCCGCGCGCCGCCGCCCAGCGTCCAGCCTCTCGCGTTCGCGCCGGTGGTCCAGTCGCCCGCGGCGAGGGGCGCGGGCGAGACGGGACGAGAGATGTCGAGCCTGGCGACCTTGATGTTGGTCTGGTTGTGCTCCCAGACGACGAAGAACCGGCCGGGCTCGTACTCGTCGGCGCTGGGGTAGACGTCCCATCCCCGGGCCGCGCCGCTCGTCAGCCGGGGGCCGTCGGCGAAGAGCCGCGCCGGCTCCCAGGGCTCGCCGGGCCGCCTGACCTTGTAGTAGAGCACCTCGCGATACTGGTCGGGCTTGCTCGCCGAGGAGCCGGTGAACGGCCCGGCCAGCGTGTTGAAGATGGCCAGGTGGCGGCCCGCCGAGTCGTGCGTGAAGAACGTCTTGACGTAGTAGTTGGGCAGGTCCGCGTCCAGCCTCAGCGGCGACCACGTCAGCCCGCCGTCGGTGCTGGTCGCCGTGGCGCTGTGGGCCGCTCCCGAGCGGTAGCGGGCGTCGCGTGCCGCCGCCGAGGTCCCGCTCCTCAGGTCCAGGGCGCGGGTCACCATCACGAGCGTCCCGGGGTCGTCCTGGGAGAGCGCGATCTGCGGCTCCTCGATCGCCACCCCCGGTGGGTTCTCCGCGATCCCGCCGGAGGTCCAGGTCACCAGGTCGGCGGAGCGCAGCACGCCCGCCTTGTTCGTGCCGCCCGAGTGCCGCCAGTACGGCACCAGCCACACACCGCCGAACCGCAGCGGCCTGCCCGCGACGACCACGCCCCTGGCGTTGTCCGGCACGTCGACGGTGACGGGGAAGGCGGTCCACGTACGGCCGCCGTCGGTGCTCCTCCTGACGGCCAGCGAGGTGGGGAAGCCGTCGACCTCGCCCTCCCGGTCGCGGTCGCGCTCGACGGAGATCACGCCGAGCAGCGCGTACAGCGTACCCGCGTCGTTGAGGAGGATCACGTAGTGGTAGCGGGTCGTCGCGGTGGCGGCGGCGAGCGTGCCCACCGTCCACGTCAGGCCGCCGTCCTGCGAGCGGGCGTACATGATGGAGCCCTGGTCGGTCGGCGCCGGGTCCCGCGCGTCCCGCACCCCGGCCCGCCAGGCGACCACCAGTCGCCGGTGGTCCAGGGCGACGATGTCGGGAACCCTGTTGCCCTCGTGGGCGAGCTCCCCGTCGGGACTCCTGTCCACCGTGCCGTACACGGTGACGGGAGGGCTGACGTCCGATCCGACGATCTCGGTTTCCGGCCACGGCATGGATCACAGCGAACAGGGGGCGGATGGACGGGAGGTTACCGGGGGGTGACGCCCGCACGGCCGTCGTCCCGCGCCCGGGAACGGTGCCGGCCCGCGCCCGGTGCGCGGTGTCACCGTCGGGACGTCACCGTCGGGTCGTCACCGGACGGGGCCGGAGCCGGGGCCGCCGGTCGCGATCTGGGGCCCGTGGGCGGGAATGTTCAGCAAATGAAAACCGTTATCATCGGCATCGTGCGACCCGTCAACCCGAGAGGAGCCGACCGTGGCCAGGAACGAGGTGCGCTCAGTGATCAAGCTGAGGTCGACCGCGGGCACCGGTTTCACCTATGTGACCCGCAAGAACCGACGTAACGACCCCGACCGGCTCACCCTCGTCAAGTACGACCCGATCGTCCGCCAGCATGTTCCGTTCCGAGAGGACAGATAGCCATGAAGAAGGGCATCCACCCTGACTACCACCCGGTCGTCTTCCGCGACCCGAGTGCCGGTTTCGCCTTCCTGACCCGTTCGACCGTCGGCAGCCGCAAGACCGTCGAGTGGGAGGACGGCAACGTCTACCCGGTGGTCGACGTCGACGTCTCCTCGGCGAGCCACCCCTTCTACACCGGGCGCAGCCGGGTCGTCGACACGGCCGGGCGCGTCGAGCGATTCAAGCAGCGCTACGCCAAGCGCTGACACCGGACCGACCGGCCGGCCCTGTTCGGGCCGTGCCGGTCCCGTCAGCCGCAGGTGATCTCGGTGAAGGTCGGGGGAGTGGCGGCGGCTCCCACGAAGCCGATGTCGGAGACGGTCTCCCCCGGCGGCAGCGACGGCTTCTCCACAGGAGCATGGATCATCGCGACGGGACCGCTCTGCATGTGGGTGCCGTTCCAGGACTGCCTGAAGGTCGCCTCGCGCGGCTGCATCCACTGGATGTACCAGCCGTGCATCGGCCGGTCGGTGGTGTTGCTGATCGTCGCGGCGCCCCGGTAGCCACCCGGCCACGACTCCACCAGGGTGACCGTCGCCCGGCACCTCGCGGAGGCCTTGGCGGTGGTGTCGCGCTTGGAAGTCGCGTGAACGGGCGTGGGGGGTGAGGACGCCGGGGACGCCGGGGATGCCGGGGTGTCTCCGCGGACGGACGGGGACGCCGGGGCGGCGTGGTGGGAGGACGAGGAGGGCTGATGCGCCACGGTGTGCCCGCCCTCCGGCGTCCGGCCGGCGCAGGCCGCCACGATCAGGGCCACCGCCGCTCCGAGCGAGACGAGACCCAGCAGTGGGGCGATCTTCGTGGTGGGCGGCACGAAACTCCCTTCCGCCCTTTCGCGAGGGCGCGGCGGCCGTGGGGAGGCGGTGGTCCGGAGCGGACGCGGCGGCCCGGTGGTCTTTCCGTTCCGCCGGTGCGGGGCGGGGACGGAGCCGGGCGCGCGTCGGTCCCCGCCGGTACGCACCGGCGGGGACCGCGTCCCATTAGGGGCTGCTACAGGTGACGGAGGGGGAGCCGCTGGTTCCCGTTCCGGTGAATCCGAAGGTGGTCGAAGCACCACCCGCTATCGTCCGGTTCCACTCGACGTTCTTGGCCGTGACGGTGGACCCGGATGTGGTGTGCGTGGCGCTCCACAGACTGTTCACCGTGCTGCCGCTGTTGAGCGTCCATCTCGCCGTCCAGCCGTTGAAGGCGGCCGTGCCCGTGTTTCTCACGGTCACCTCCCCCTGGAAGCCGCCCGTCCAGGTGGTGACGATCCGGTAGGTGGCGGCGCACGCGCCGGGTCCGGGCGTCGGGGTCACGGTGGGAGTGGGAGTGGGGGTGGGGGTCGGGGTCACAGTGGGGGTGGGAGTGGGCGTCGGGTCGGTGCCCGTCCGGCCGACGCCGGTCACCTCGCCGTTGCCGCCGTCGAAGACGACGTCGGAGCAGTTGTAGAACGTCTCCGCGCTGTCGGAGCGCTTCCACACCGAGTAGATGATGTGCCGGCCGGACTTGCCCGACGGGAGCCTGGCGTTCCAGTAGTAGTGGGCGTCATTGGTGCCCGGCGAGCCGACGCTCTGCGGGTGGTCGGCCGTGTGGAACGGCTCGCTCTCCAGGTCGTCCCAGGTCAGCGCCCGGTTTGGGTTCCAGCCGTCCTTGGTGATGTAGAGGTAGAACCAGCCGGGGTGTGCGGCCCACTTGTTGTACTTGAACTGGATGGACGCGCCCGAGGTCAGGTGCGTCACCGGCCAGTTGGGGCTCGGGAGGTCGAACCCGCTGTAGCCGGGGTTGCCGCCGCTGCACACCTGGCCGTCGGGGATGAACCCGCGGGTTCGCCCGGCCCCGTCGGACCGCAGCAGACTGAACCAGTTGTACAGCGAGTTGGTCCCGCTCTGGGCCACCGCCGCCGAGCATGCCTGGTTGATCGGCACGATGTTCCCCTGCGGGGAGAGACCGTCCTGCCAGCAGAAGAAGGTCCGGCTGCCGGGCGTCATCATGGCGCCGTGCGCCGAGGCCGGTAGGGGAACGAGGACGACGGCAAGAAGCGCGGTCATGAACGTGACCACACCGGCGACAGCCATACTTCGCCATTTACTCACAGAATTACCCTCCCTTTCGAGGGGTGACGAGTCGCTGATCAATGGCGGTGAGGCGCTCACGCGAGACGGACTCTAGGTCGCCGATCCCGGCGTGTAAACGGAGTGTTTCCTCCGTGGTGCGGCAACGGCTCGTCGTACCAGTTCAGGGCGGGTGTGCGGCGGTTTCGCGAGATGAAAGGTTCACGGCCGGAGCGTGTCTTGGCGGGGTTTTCACGCGCGGGCCTCCGGAAGGTGGGAGAACGCCGTACGACAGAACGGAGGACCGGCCGGGAGGGTGTTCCGGCCGGTCTTCGCCGTGAGGGCGGGCCCGGGACGAGTTCCTTTTCCCGGTACGGCTACCGCGTGCTTCCCGCCGCGACCTTCTCCAGCGCGGGGCCGGAGAGCCGGTACCTGTCCCATTCGTCGACCTGTTCCGCGCCGATCGCCCGGTAGAAGTCGATGGCCGGGGTGTTCCAGTCGAGCACCGACCATTCGAAGCGGCCGTAGCCGCGCTCCACGCAGATGCCCGCCAGCGTGGCGAGCAGTTTCTTGCCGTACCCGCCACCCCGGTGCTCGGGGTGGACGAAGAGGTCCTCGAGATAGATGCCATGGGTGCCGAGCCAGGTCGAGTAGGAGACGAACCAGATCGCGAACCCGGCGGTCCTCTCCCCGTCGACGGCGATGTGGCAGAACACGCTGGGGGAGGGGCCGAAGAGCGCCTCGTGGAGCATGTCGGGGGTGGTCTCGACCTTGTCCAGCGCTCTCTCGTACTCCGCGAGTCCGCGGATCATGTCGATGATCGCCGGGACGTCGTCCGGCGTTGCGGGGCGAATCATGCCCGAAGTCTAGGCGCGGGCCGAGGACGAGCCGATCCTTAAAAGGGATTTTTGATGATAAAGCATGTTATATGGGGCCGCTTGGCTGGACGGAGGGTTCCTCCCGTAAGTTGTCTGCTGATCGAAGTGCGGGTCGTTGAGAGAGGTGGGTCCCATGTCGACAGAGCCCAGCGGGGAGCGGTTGGCGGAGCTCAGGCAGGCGTTCGCGGCCATCGACACCGATGGCGACGGGTTCATCACGGAAGGCGAGCTCCGCGAGCACTTCCCCGCCCTGCCCGCCGAGGCCATCGGGTCGCTGAACCAGAACGGCGACTCCGACGGCGACGGCCGGTTCTCGTTCGAGGAGTTCGTCCGCCTGGTCGCTCGCGACTGATCCGCCTCCGGCGCCCGGCAGCGGCCCCCTCGCCCGCTGCCGGAACCGGCGGCCTCCTCCGGGAGCGGGTGTCGCCGTACCCGCCCTCCGGGGGTCTCCGGCCAGGACCTCCGCACGCCACCGGCGATCGGGATCAGCGCGAGACGGGGACGACCCCGTCGGAGACCTCGCGCAGTGACTCCTCGACGGTGGAGTCGATGGGGAACGCCTCTCTCAACCTGGTCAGGTCGAGCAGGCGGCCGAGGAATCCGTGCACGCCGACGAGGCGCAGCCAGCCCTTTCGCTCGTAGGCGCGCCGCAGGCTCGTCAGCAGCACCCAGATGCCCGTGGAGTCGCAGAATCCCAGCCCCGTCGTGTCGACGACGAGGCAGACGTGGCCGCGCCTCATGAAGTCCGCGAGCCTCTCCTCCAGCAGAGGCGCCGATGACTTGTCCAGATCGCCGATCAGGGTCACCACGGAGAAGTGTGGATGCGCGTCCACAGTGACGGATAGTCGAGTCATATCGCCCCGCTGTCTACGGCAGTTGGCGACAGCGCCCTGTCGGGAGCCGTACGAAGGACGGGTGCCACTGGCCCCACCGTACGCCCGTGGCTCATGACAGTTCAACAAGAGATTACGAACAACCGGTGGTCAGGAAGGCCGGTGACCGGACGCCGCGGCCTGTTCCCGCCACCTGGCCCGGACGTCGTCGTCCCAGGTCGGCGCGGTCGAACGGGCCTTGACGCCCTCACCTCGGACGCCCACGCGGAGTGACGGGCGAGGACCCGTGGCGGGGCACCGTTTGCCCCGTCCACCCCCGGGCACGCCAGGAGGATGGGAACCACTGATCCGGCGGTGCTCACCGTCAACGCGGGATCGTCGAGCCTCCAACTTCACCTCGTCCGGGACGGACAGGTCCTGCGCACCGAGCACAGCGAGCAGAGCCCCGACCCCGGAGCGGCCGAGCGGGCGATCGCGGACTTCCTCGACGCCGCCCCCGGCACCGGCCTCGCCGCGGTCGGCCACCGCCTCGTCCACGGAGGCGAGGCCGTACGCGAGCCGACGGTCGTGGACGACGGCGTGCTGGAGGCGGTACGGGAGTACGCCGACCTCGCCCCGCTGCACGTGCCGCCCGCCCTCGCGCTCGTCGAGGCCGCCCGGCGCAGGCTGCCCGACGTCCCGCACGTGCTCTGCCCCGACACCGCCTTCCACGCGGGACTTCCCGACGCCGCCGCCACCTACGCGCTGCCCGCCGAGTGGAGGAGCCGCTACGGCCTGCGCCGCTACGGCTTCCACGGCCTGTCGTACGCCTGGGCGCTGGGACGGGCCGCGGAGCTGCTCGAGCGGCCCGAGGGAACCCTGCGGGTGGTGCTGGCCCATCTCGGCGGAGGCTCATCGGTGTGCGCCGTCCGCGAGGGGCGCAGCGTGGACACCTCGATGGGGTTCACCCCGCTGGAGGGGGTCCCGATGAGCAAGCGGTCGGGGAGCGTCGATCCCGGCATGCTGCTGTGGCTGCTGTCCGGTTCCCGGCTCACGCTCGACGAGCTGCGCGACGGCCTGGAACACCGGTCGGGACTGCTCGGGCTCTCGGACGGCAAGTCGGGCGACACCCGGGAGCTCGTCGCCTCCGGGGATCCCGCCGCCGCGCTGGCTCTGGAGGTGTTCGAGCACCGGGTGAGCCGGGAGGTCGCCGCCGCCGCGACGAGCCTGGACCGGCTCGACGCGCTCGTGTTCACCGGGGAGATCGGCTGGGACCAGCCGGAGGTCCGCGAGGCCGTCTGCCGCAGGCTCTCGCTGCTCGGTGTCGAGCCGCCCGCCCGTACCGACCTCGACGCCGACGGCACGGTCAGCGCGCCCGGCGCGTCCGTGCCCGTGCTGGTGGTCCGGCCGAGAGAGGAACTGCAACTCGCCAGGGAGACTCTCGGCGCGCTCGGCCGGCACGCGTGAGGAACCGATGCGGGGTCCGGCCGCCGCTCGGGGAGCCGTTCAGGGAAGGTGGGAAGTGATCGTGACCCGTGATCTCGTCAGGGGCGCCGAGAGCGGCGTCCTCGCCACCGCGGCGATGAGCGCGGTGATGCTCGCCGGAGACCGCGCGGGTCTCATGAGCGACCAGCCGCCCAAGAGGATCGTCCGCGCCCTGCTACCGGGCCACAGGCACCGGCCCAAACGGGGAGAGCGGGTGCTGGGCGCGCTCGCCCACTTCGGCTTCGGCGCCGCGGGCGGGGCCGCGTTCGCCCTGCTGTGCGGGGGACGCCGTGCCCCGGTGACGCTCGGGGTGACGTACGGGCTGGCGATCTGGTTCGTCAGCTACCAGGGCTGGGTGCCGAAACTGGGGGTCCTGCCCCCGATCCCCGAGGACCGGCCGGGGCGTCAGGCGGTGATGGCCGCCGGCCACGTGGTGTACGGCGCGACGCTCGCTCTCGCGGCGAACGGCCTCCGCCGCGAGACCTGACGGCCCGCACGGCACGTGCCGGGTTTCGCGGGGGAGCGGTCTCCCCGCCCGGGGCCCGGCGGGTTCGCCCGCGAGTTCCCGCGGGGCGGTCCGCCCCTTCCGTGTCCCTGCCGGGAGGGGACGGGGCGGACCGTCACACTGATCGCGGAGACGGTGGAACGGTCTGCCCCGCGAAGGGGATCCCGTCCTACGAGCGGTCACCGAGATACTAGGAGGCGGCCACCGAGGCCGAGACCGGCTGCCCGGCAGAGAGCGTCTGCCGCATCGGCTTGCCGACGGTACCGCGCGCCGCGCTGGGGCCTTCCGGCGCCTCCTCGACGTCCGCGGGGTTGATCCGGCCGCCGTGCTCGTCGTGGTGGTCCGCGTCCGCGTCGTCGAACCACACGCCGCCGTCCGCGAGATAGCGGAAGCGGATGGGCTGCCGTGCGGGGACCATCAGGCTCACCTGGTAGGTGCCGTCGTCCCTGCGCTGCATGGGATGGGCGTAGGGGTCCCAGTCGTTGAAGTCGCCGACCAGCGAGACTCCTCCGACGGTCGGGCTCTCCGTTATGCTGAAAGTCAGCTTGACCTGGCCGTTCTTGGTCGGCTTACCGCGCTTGATCACTGAAATCCTCCTGACATCACTGTCTCCGTGCGTAACGTGCCGTGATCTTGGTTGCGGAAAGACGTGAAGATCACGCCAACTACCGGATCGCGCCGACATGGACGTGACGCGACCAGGAGGCCGACGCCCAGTCACGGCCGAGCCGTCGATCCATATGGATCGTTACCGCCCGTAGCGGCAGGACAACCCGGACAGACCGATATTTGATCGGCATCACGTCCGACCTTGACCCGGCCATGATGCTTGACCGGCCCTGACCGGAGGCGGGCGCGCGTCGGCCAGGATGGTGGGGTGAACATAAGGCCGATCTCCCCGTCGTCGCTGGTGGAGGAACTCGCTGACCGGGTGGCCGCGCGACCTCGCGACTCCTGGGTGCGCGTCGCGCTCGACGGAGCTCCGGCGGCGCGGCCGGAGAACCTCGCCGACGCGCTGGCCGACCCGCTCCGGCTCCGCGGCAGGGAGGTGCTCCGGGTCTCCACCGCCGACTTCCTGCGTCCGGCCTCGCTCCGCTTCGAGTACGGCCGGACCGACCCGGACTCCTTCTACGCCGACTGGTTCGACTACGGGGGGCTGGCCAGGGAGGTCCTGAGACCGCTCGACCCCGGGCGGTCGGGGAAGGTGCTGCCCACGCTGTGGGACAGCGTCGTCGACAGGGCCACTCGCGCGCCCTACGTCACGGTTCCCCCGGGCGGGGTGCTGCTGCTGGCCGGACCCCTGCTGCTGGGCCGGGGACTGCCGTTCGAGCTGACCGTGCATCTGCGGCTCTCACCGGGCGCGCTCGCCCGGCGCACCCCGGACGAGCAGCGCTGGACGCTGCCCGCCTACGCGCGCTACGAGGAGGAGGTGACCCCGGCGGAGGCCGCGGACGTGGTCGTCCGCGTCGACGACCCGAGACACCCGGCCCTGGTCACCGTGTCATGACGCGTCTCCGGGCGGAACGGAACCCGAGACCGGGACGTGGGAGCGGGACGGGGCCGGACCTGGGAGCCGGGCGGGAGCGGCGGCGGGGACAGGGCCCGGACGGGCGGGGCCGGAACCCGGACGAGGGTGACGGGCGGACGCGGAGGCAGGACGCGTCCCTCGGACGCGCCCTGCCTCCGATCGTCCGACGGCGGGGCTACACGCCCGCGCGCGAGGGAATCCTGCCCTCGGTGTCGGTGTACGAGCCGCGGAGTGACTCCTGCTCGGCGGAGGACCGCATCTCCTCGCGGTTCTCCTCCAGACGCAGGGCGACTCCCATCGCGAAGAAGGTCGGCGCCCACTCGCCCACGAAGATCCCCCACCGGTCCGCCCGGTCGACTCCCGCGTGCTCCTTCGAGTTCGACGTGAACCACGCCGCGACCGACGCGCCGATCGAGGCGAGCCCGGCGACGTACATCATGCTGGACTTCACGCCCATCTTGTGAAGCATATTGATCATTTCATCCCCCTGATGATGGTTCGTTCTTATGGTTACCCCGGGAAATGGCGGATAACCGAATGTGACGAGCCGCAGGTGGAGGTATCTCGGCCGAGTGGATCTCGTCGTCCTATGTCGTCTCGCGCGGTCTCGCGTGGTCGCGCTCGCTCTCCCCGCCGAGGCGTTTGAGGAGGTCCTCGCGCCTGGCTTCGAGCTCGCCGACGAGGATCTCCTGCTCGTCGGCCTGGTTGATCATCATCGACCGCTCGGTGGGGTCGGTGGGACCGACCTCCCCGACCTGCCTTCGCATGTCGGCGACCTCGGCACGCAGTCTCTCCAGGTCCTCTTCGACCTGCCGCAGTTCTTCCTGAACGCTCATTTGCTGTCCATACCCCTGCTTCCGGCCTCGACTCCACGGTTCTGGCCGTCTCGCCCGGTCCCGCTCGCCGGTCCCGCGATCTCGGCGGCCGGGAGGCGCTCCGCGCGGCGGCGGGAACCCGGCAGGCCCGGCCGGTGTACCTCCCGCATGAGAAGAATCCTTTTCCTCCTGGCGTTCATCGTCCCCCTGCTCGCCCTCGGCGCCCCGGCACGGGCGGGAGGCTGGGCACTCACCGTGATGGACCCGGTCCCGGTGACGAGCCCGGACACGACGTACACCCTCGGCTTCTGGCTGCTCCAGCACGGCACCCACCCGTACGAGGGCGGCGACCTGGGCGAGGTCGCGCTGAAGTTCACCGACGGCACGAGGAGTTTCACGTTCTCCGGCGTGGAGCTGAAGGAGCCCGCCCACTACGCCGCCGCGGTCTCCCTGCCCAAGGGCACCTGGGAGGTGGAGGGGATCCAGGGCTGGTTCGCACCCCACCGGATCGGCACCCTGACGGTGCCCGGCCGGCTGGAGGTCGCCCCGATTCCCGAGGACCTCAAGCGGTCGATCGCCGCCCAGCCGCAGCGGGACTACTGGGGCGTGATCCGCCCGCCGGGCGTCCCCGTCGGCGACGGCACTCCCTCCGAGTTCGCCGGCCCCACGCCCGCCGCCACTCCGGCGGCGGCGCCCGCCGGAGGCTCACCGGTGGAGACGACCACCGTCGCGGTCGTGGAGCAGGAAACCTGGTGGCGGCCCCCGTACGTGCTGGCGGCGCTTGCGGGGATCGCCGCTCTCACGGCTCTCGCCTACCGGGTACGGCGACGCTGACCGCCGGGGCGGGTACGGCGGCGCCGAACGCCGTGGGCGGGCCGGGCGGCTCGCCCACGGAGCGGGTCGGGTCGGGTCGGGTCGGTGGAGTCTCGCCCGCGGCTGGGGGCGGCGGAGTCTCGCGCATGGCCCGGGTCGATGGAGTCTCGCCCGCGGCCCGGGTCAGCGGAGCAGGGATCTCGCCGTCGGCGTCAGGTTCAGCCGCTCGGGAGGAGCGACCAGGCGCGCCGACAGCTCGGGAAGCACTTCCCGTGTCCACCTCGCCGAACGCGCGAGCCGTGCGGCGTGCTCGTCGTGCCGTTCCCGGCTCGCGAAGGCGGAGAACCACACGAAGACGTCTTCGCCGGTCCGTACCGGCAATGCGGGGTAGGTGTTCTCGGCGTGTTCGGTCCGCAGGCGGGCCAGCGGGGCGGCGCCCGTCTCCGCCAGCAGCGGCGCCACCCGGTCATCGAAGAACCGGGCGAACTCGTCGCCGGGTACGTCCGGGTGGCAGACGGTCGCGGTGAACCACGACGAGGTCGCCTCGTCGCTCGCAGGGGGACCGGCCGTCGCCGCGCCGCCCGCCGCGGGACGGGCGGCGCCCGACAGGTCGAAGCCCGCTCCCGGGGCCGACGGGCGGAGCAGCAGGACGTCGTCCGAGTCGATCATCGTCCCGTTGGCCTCGTCGCGGTGGGCCTTCCACGCCGGTCCTCCGTAGAAGGCCGCCAGCGCCCCGGCCCGCGACTCCATGTCACGGAACCCGCGCAGCCAGACGAACCGCTCCGGGTCGTCCCGGTCGCGGAACTGGCCGACGACGCGCATGCCCACGGCCTCCTGGGACTCGACGAACTCCCTGTCGAACAGGGTGACCAGGTCGTCCCTCCTGCCGGGGTGCAGCGTGTACCGCCTCAGTTCGAGGATCGGGCAGCAGGTGTTCTCCGCCTGCCCGTGACGGGCGTCGTTCGTCACCGTGATCGGTCCTTCCCGGAACTGCTCAGTGGTGCCCGCATGCTAGGAGCAGGTCACTGACACCTTGCGTCAGTGACCTGCTCCCGTGGCCGGGCCGCCACCGTCGTGTCCGGCCGGTTCGAGCGCGGAGCCCGTGACACGCGAGGTGTCACGGGCTCCTTCGCCGTCAGTCGTAACCCCGTCAGTCGTCGTCCTGGTCGTCGGTGTCGGTGTCGGTGTCGTTGGCGTCGTTGGCGTCGTCGGCGTCGTCGGCGGCCCGCTCGGCGGCGGTCTCGGTCTCCTGGTCCTGCTCCAGGATCGCGCCGCTGGTGGCGTCGACGTCGAACTCGTGCTCCACGTCACCCTCGAGGAGCTCGATCTCCCAGCTGGTGGGAGTCTTGTCGCCGTCGAACTCGGCCTTGACGAGCTTGGCGCCGGGCACCTTGTCCTGAGCGATCTTGATGGCCGCGTCCCGCTTGACCTTGGCCTCCGCCTCGCCGGGCGCGGGGGTCGCGGGAGTGGTCCGGGCCCCGGGCGTCTCGGTCACCGGTACGGGAGTCGTCGCCGTACCGCTGGGGGCCGGGGTGGGCGTCGCGGTTCCGGCGAAGGCTACTGCGCCGCCTCCGGAGACGACGGCGAGAAGTCCGGCGGCGGCGATGGTGAGTTTCGTCGTGTTTCGCATGTCCCCAAGCCTGCCGGGGCTCCCGTTAGCGGCACGCTGCGGAAACCCTAAAGGCAGGTTAAGGCCGTCGAGCGGCTCCGGCTCCCTGTCTTCCCGCACCCGCCTCGGTGCGATCCGGTCGCCGGGGACCGCACGGGAATCCGGGAGATGACCGCGGGGACATCACGAATGGGGTCTTGCCGAAGTGCGGTCAGAGGATCACTGTCGGAGCAGGGGGGTTCCAACCCTGGAGGATCGCCATGACTGAAGTCACCCGGTCCCATCCGCTCGGAGTCAGCCGCCCGGATCTCGCCGTCGCGGACCTGCCCGAGCCCGAGGAGGTCTTCGGAGTCTCCCGGCTCGGCAAGAAGGAGTTGTTCAAGTACGCCGTCGGTCCCAGCCTCATCGCGCTCGGCATCTCCATCGGCAGCGGCGAGTGGCTGCTGGGACCGCAGGCCGTCGGCCAGTACGGGTTCGTCGGGGTGGGCTGGGTCATCCTGATCTCGGCCATCCTGCAGACCTTCTACAACGTCGAGTGCTCGCGCTACGTCGTGGCCACCGGTGAGGCGCCGGTGGTCGGCTGGGGGCGGGTCCCGCCCGGCTTCCAGCTCTGGGTGCCGCTCTCGGTCTTCGTCGTGATCTTCGCGTTCATCGCCGGAGGCTGGGCCGCCTCCGCCGGGCAGGGCGTCTACGCGCTCGTCCACGGGGAGATCGCACCCGCCGGAGCCGAGGAACCCCGGCTGTGGGCGATCGGCCTGCTCCTGCTCGTCTTCGCCATCACCGCCGCCGCCCGCAGGATCAGCCGGGCCCTGGAACTCGCCAACTGGGGAATGATCAGCACGATCCTGGTCGCGCTGCTGGTCATCGACCTGTTCGTGGTGCCGTTCGAGATCTGGTGGGACGCGATCCGCGGTTTCGTCACCCCCGCGGCGCCACCGGCGGGGATCACCGCCACCCAGCTCGGCGCGCTGGCCGGGTTCACCGCGCTCGCCTCCGGGCTGAACTGGTACGTCATGGGCCACTACCGCGACAAGGGCTACGGCATGGGCTACCGGACCGGGTTCATCGCCGGGATGCGCGGGCCGAAGAGCGAGCTGCTGGCCAGCGGCGTGACCTTCCCGGACGACGCGGCGAACGCGGGCCGCTGGCGCCGCTGGTACCGCCTGCTGCTGGTCGACATGTGGGGCGTCTTCTTCGTCGGGGCCGTCCTCGGGATGCTGCTGCCCACCATCCTGATGGCCAGGGCGGTCGAGCTGTCCGGCGAGCGGCCGACCCAGGAGAACGTCCCGACGTTCGTGGCGAGTGCCCTGGGCGACGAATACGGCCAGGCCATGTTCGTCGGCGCGCTGATCCTGGGAGTGCTGATCCTCTTCTCCACCCAGCTCGGCATCTTCGAGGCGATGGTCCGGGTGGTGACCGACGCCGCCCACGCCACCAGCCCCCGGCTGCGGGTGCTCATCGAGGGTGATCCCCGCAGGTTCTACTACCCGTTCATGTTCGGGCTGCTGGTGGTCATCGCCGTCGTGCTGCACCTGGCACTCCCGGTGAGCCTGGTGCAGTGGTCGGCCAACATGTCCAACCTGGGCGCGCTGATCTATCCGTTCATGCTCATGTACCTCAACGCCAGGTTGCCCCGCCCGGCACGTCCCCGCTGGTGGCACTACGTGATCCTGGTGCTGAACTTCCTGTTCTTCGGTTTCTTCTTCGTCAACTTCATCGCCGACTTCATCGGCGATCCGCTGGTCACCTTCTGACCCCTCCCGAGCCCGCCGATCCCTCTCTGGCCCGGCCGCTCCTGTCCTGGCCGGTCATGTCCCCGCGTCCCCCTGTCCCCGCGTTCCCGTGCCGGACCTCCGTCGCGGGGACGCGGTGCGACGGCGGGGGAGGACGGCGGTGGAGGGGGCGGGTGACGTCGGCTGAACCCGGCACGCCGATCCTGCGTACCTGCTGGCGAAAGCGACCTCGAAACCGGTGGCGCGAGGCTGGACCCGAGCTGTGGTCCCGGCTCGCGGCCGGGCGCGATCCGCCGTCGTGCCCGCACGCCCTCGATGACGCGGACCTCCACGCTGGAAGGATTGGGATGGACGACATCACGGCCTCCGTCGGGACTCTTCACCCCCGCTCTGGGGCTTCGTGCCCCTCGTGGTGCGAGCGCGAGCACTCCACCACGTACGTCACCCACGCGGCCGACATCGCCGAGTTGCGCAATCCCGACGGGTCCACGGTGACCGTCACGCTCTCCCAGCACGTCCAGCCGGGGTACGTGGGGGAGCAGGTGGTGCGCGTCTACACCTGCCTTGGCGAGGAGACCGGCATCGCCGACCTGTCGCCGGACTCCGCCGAGGCGGTCGGGCGCTCGATCGTCTCCTTCTCGCCTGACGGATCCATGCGCGCGTACGGGCTCGCCCTGCAACGGGCCGCCGCCCACCTGCTGCTTCCCGGGCTGGAGGTGTCCCGTGACGGGGCGGACGCGGCGAGGCCGGTCAAGGTGCCCGGCCGGTCCTCCGCCGAGTCGCCCTCGCAGGAGAAGCTGTTCAGGATCGCGTTCCTGTCCGGCTATCTCAACGTGACGAGGGCGCCGGAACCGTTGAGCGGGGGCGTGGTCGAGCGCCGTCTCAGCCGGGTGCTGTCGCCGAGGGAGATGAGCGAGCTGCGCGACATCGTGCGTGGCATGTTGTCGCGCCGTGCCGCCGCGAGCCGGGGAGCCTTCCGCGGCGACGCGCACGGCGACATGCGCGAGAACACGTACGACCTCGCGTCGGGACTGTAGCGCCGTGCCGGGGGATTTCGGACACGGTCCGCCGGGTGGGAAAGCGGCGGAAAGGAGATTTGTCTCGGTATGCACTTGCGGTTGCAAGTGCATACGCAAGTGCGTGTGCAACGGAGCTGTGCGAAACGCGTTGTATATGTGAAACTGTGGCACCGTAGAGAGGTGCGACAGGGAGCCCACATGGCCAGACAGACCGCGGAAGACAGCGGCGAGCAAGGCGGCGTTCTCGCGTACGCGGGCGGTGGCGGCCCCACCATCCTGCGGATTCTCCTGGGTGCCCAGCTGCGGAGGCTGCGCGTCGCCAGGGACATCACCCGCGAGCAGGCCGGCTACGCCATCCGCGCCTCCCACGCCAAGATCAGCCGGCTGGAGCTCGGGAGGGTCGGCTTCAAGGAACGCGATGTCGCGGACCTGCTGACGATGTACGGGGTGACCGATACCCAGGAAAGGGCCCCGCTGCTCACGCTGGCCCGCCAGGCCAACGCCCCCGGCTGGTGGCACAAGTACGGAGACCTGCTCCCCAACTGGTTCGAGGTCTACGTCGGGCTCGAAGAGGCCGCCTCGATCGTCCGGACCTACGAGGTGCAGTTCATCCCCGGCCTCCTGCAGAGTCCCGAATACGCGCGGGCCGTCATCATGCTCGTGCACGGCGGCGCCACCGCGGACGAGGTCGACCGCCGCGTCGCGCTCCGCATGGCCCGCCAGGAGCGCCTGACCAGGCCGGACGCCCCGACGCTCTGGGCCGTGATGGACGAGGCCGTGCTGCGCCGGCCCATCGGCGGGCCCCAGGTGCTGCGCGCCCAGATCGACCACCTGCTCGACGTCGTCGAGTTGCCCAACGTCAGGCTGCAGATCATGCCGTTCGATCGGGGCGGTCACGCCGCGGCCGGTGGCCCGTTCTCCATCCTGCGCTTCCCCGAGCGGGACCTGCCCGACGTGGTCTACATGGAGCAGCTGACGAGCGCCCTGTACGTGGACAAGCTCGAGGAGACCGACCACTACATGCAGGTCATGGACCGCCTGTGCATCCAGGCGTACTCCGTCTCCGAGAGCAAGGGGTTCCTGCGCGACCTCCGCGAGGAGCTCTCGGACTGACCGGGCTTGCCATGGTTTCAGGGGAATCGCGATGTCCGATGACTGGGAGCTGACTTATCCAGTCATCAGGCGAAATATCGGTTCATGATCTAAAGGTGTCGGTCGCTCGTCTACCATGCGGGAAAGACGTGGTGAAGGCGAGGATATGACCGAGCACGAGCAGGCTCCGCCGGGAATCGACCCTGCGGTCCCGAGTGTGGCCCGTATGTATGACTACTACCTGGGCGGCAAGGACAACTTCGCCTCCGACCGGATCGCCGGAGAGAAGATCGTTGAGCTCGTCCCCAACGTCAAGGACGTGGCGCGCTCCAACCGGGCCTTCCTCGGGCGCACCGTGCGGCATCTCGTCGCCGCGGGGATCCGCCAGTTCATCGACATCGGCACGGGTCTGCCGACGCAGGAGAACGTGCACCAGGTCGTCCTGCGCGAGGCGCCGGACTCCCGGATCGTGTACGTCGACAACGACCCCATCGTGCTCGTCCACGCCCGCGCGCTGCTCGCCGACAACGCGCAGACCATCGTGATCCCCGGGGACCTGCGGGAGCCGGAGGCGATCCTCGACCACCCGGACGTCCGCGAGCGCATCGACTTCGACCAGCCGGTCGCCGTCCTCATGGTGTCCATCCTGCACTTCGTCGCCGACGACGAGGCGGTCTCCGGCATCGCCGCCTCCTTTGGGAAGCGGCTGGTCTCCGGCAGCCATGTGGTGATCTCCCACGTCACCTCGGGCGACCTCACCGAGGAGCAGGTCCGCCAGGGCCGCGGCGTCTACGGCACGACCACCGCGGGCGGCATCTTCCCCCGTACCCTCACCCAGATCCGAGGTCTGTTCGACGGGCTGGAGATGCTCGAACCCGGCCTGGTGCCCGTCTACGACTGGCGGCCCGACTCCGGCGACGTCGTCATCCCGCCGGGAGCCGGAGCCGTCACCGTGGGAGCCGTCGGGCGCGTCCCGTAGGACCGTCCAGCCCCCGTCCGCGCTCCTCCCGGGGAGCGCGGACGAGGATCCCCGGGGCGCACGGACGGCGGCCCCCGGGCGCGGGCGTCCGAGACACCGAGACCTCGCAACCGGACGGGGCCGCGGCCCCGCCGGCCCCCGGCTCCCTCAAGCTCCCCTCGGCCGACACCGGGCCGGGAAACGGTGAACCCGCCGGAGCCGGTGAGCGTATCTGAAGGATGTTGACACATTCGCGCCAGACCGGTGTCGCCAGGAACGCCCGGGTGGTCGCCACGGTGATTCTCGCCCTGTCCTTCTCCCTCGCCTGCAGCGCGGACCAGCCCGTGAGCTCCCCCGCCGCCGCGGCCGGAATCGCGGCCCCCGCGGGCCCGCCCCCAACCGTCGAGCAGCTCGCCAAGAAGGTCGACTGCAAGCCCCGGATCCAGGTCGACGCGGTCGACATCCGGACGGGAGCCTGCAAGACCTCCGTCGGCCAGTTCTTCATCAGCACCTTCGTCACCCAGTCCGGCAAGGACCAGTGGATGGACCAGGCTCCGGAGTACAACCCGCACCTGGTCGGGGAGCTGTGGACCGTGCTCGGCGCCAGGAAGGTCCTGGACGAGCTGCGCGTGACGCTGGGCGGAGACCTGCACCTGACCGACCACCGGGTGACCCCGACCCCCACGCCGCCCGCCGGGTGACGAGCGCGGCCGGCCCGTGCCGGGCGAACGCGCCCGGCACGGGCCGGGGCCGCGACACGTCCGGGCACCCGCCCGTCGGACATCGCTTGCCATAGCGGTGCTAGATGTGCGAGCGGCATTATTGCTAGCGGGGATCGGCTCGATAGCGGTGCTAGCATCTGCGGGATGTCCACACAGGAGCGCCGCGAGCGCGAGCGGGCGCGACGCCATCGGCTGATCGTGACGGTCGCTCGCGAGCTGGCCGAGGCCGAGGGATGGGAGGCGGTCACGACGCGCCGTCTCGCCGAGCGTATCGAATACAGCCAGCCGGTCCTCTACAGCCACTTCGCGGGCAAGGACGCCATCGTGGCGGCCGTCGCCCTGGAAGGCTTCGCCGAGCTCGCCGCCGAGCTGGGCAAGGCCCGCGCGACGGCCGGTACCCCGCGCGAGGCGCTCGCCGCCCTGATTCACGCCTACGCCGGCTTCGCCCGCCTGAACCCGTCGCTGTACGACGCCATGCTCACCCTCGCCGTCGACCTGCCCTTCGGCCGTCCCGACACCCCCGCTCCGCTCCAGGCCGCCTTCACCGAGTTCCGCGACGCGATCGCCGCCTTCGCCGCCGGCCGCGACACCGGCATCCTGGCCGAGGTCGCCTGGGGTTCCGTGCACGGTCTCGTCACCCTCACCCGCAGCGGCCGTCTTCCGGCGGACCACCACGAGCGACGGCTGGCGATGCTGATCGACCAGCTCGCCGCGTCCGCCGACCGGCGGTAGCCCCTCGGATTCCCCGCCCGGTGCCGGTGGTCTCGCGCACGCGTTTCCCGCCGGGCTCCCGGGTTCTCAGGGAGCGCGAACTTTATCCCTGAATGAAATAGATACGGCATTGCCTGCTGATTCGCCGGTCCGTAGCATCCGTCCCATGTCCATCACACGTGAGTTCGCCTACGCATCGCCCTCGCGTCCCGCTGACGGCGAGTGCGTGTGGTATCGCTCCAAAGGCGATCTCTACGACCTGATTCGCACGGGCAGCAACGGAGATTTCCGCTATCACATCTTTCATGCCCGCGACGGCCGCTATCTCCAGGCCTTCGCCTCCTGGCAGGACGGCCTGGAGTGGATCAAGGAGCGGGTCGAGGACGAGTAGTGCGGTCCGGCCGGGATCCGCGGCCCCGGTGCTCGCCGCGCCGCACGCGGAACTCCGGGGCGGAGCCGGGTCCTGGACGCCTTCCGGCGGGCACGGACATCCGAAGCCGGTGCCCGCCGGGACGGGGAGTCAGGGCACCAGGCGCAGCGCGGGGCGCTGGTCGGGCAGGTCGAGCAGCTCGCGCACCCGGGAGACGGGCCAGGCCAGCTGGGCGGCGAGTCGCGCCATGGTGAGGCCGGTCTCGGAGACGGCCAGGTCGAAGGCCCTGCGCAGCAGCACGGGCTGCTCGCCGGGATAGCCGCTGATCGGCTCGGCGGCGAAGCCAGGCTGGTCGCGCAGCGTCTTGAGCCGCTGGTAGGCGCGGCTCGCCGCCGAATCGGAGATCAGGCCGACCTCGCGGCAGCGGTACAGCAGGGAGTCGACCGACACGCCCCAGGTGTGCTTGAGCTCGACCAGCCTGCGCAGGTCGAGGCGGCCGGGCAGCTCCGGCAGGATGCTGTCGCGCGGGGTCAGGAACTCGGCGGCGAAGACGTCGGCCTCCCGCTCCTGCTGGGTGTCTCCCGACGCGGTGTCGCCGTGCAGAACCAGGTGCCCCAGCTCGTGGGCGGCGGTGAAGCGGTAGCGGTGGATGTCGTCGAACCGGTTGGCGGTCAGCACCACGATCGGACGGGGCAGCTGGGAGGTGGAGAAGGCGTCCACCGTGGTGGCGTCCTCGTCGGGCGGCGGGAGGACCACGACGATCCCGTGGGCCTCCATGTGCCGGACGATGTGCGACAGCGGGCCGGTGCCCAGCCCCCAGAGTCGCCGCAGGGCGCGAGCGGCCTGGGCGGGGTCGCTGGGAAGCTCCACGCCGGAGTGGACCTCGCCGCCGGAGAAGCCGGGGAGGGCGACGTGCGGCAGCCTGACCTGCCTCTCCAGGGCGTGGGCCAGCTCCCACACCTGCTCGACGAAGGCCGCGGCCTTGGCCCGCTGGTGCGCGCGGGTGGAGCGCAGGCTCCTGAAATGCGCCATGGACCCGTCCAGCTTGCCGTGCGGCCGGCCCAGCAGGAAGAACGCCGGCGGTACGCCGAGCGCGTCGGCCAGGCGGGGAACGAGGTCGGGCCGGGGACGGGTCATGCCCGTCTCGTACTGCCCCACCGCCGCGGGAGTGACGCCGATCCGTTCGGCCAGATCCTTCTTGGTCATCCCCGCGAGCTGTCGCGCCTGGGTCAGCCGTCCCTGGTCGAACGCGTCCGCCACGGCCTGCGGGCTCGGCCCGCCGCTCCCGGAGACGCCGGGAGCGCCGAACAGAGGGGGCTGGTTACGGTTGCTCATTGTCGCCGGTGACCACGGTTTCCTCGGGTGCCTCGCTGCTTACGGGGAAGATCTTGCCACTCTTCCGCTCGACCGGAGACCTCGTGCTCAACGCGAGGGTGGGTACGAGGCCGTCGTCGAAGCGTGACGCGGCACCGGGCTCGGCCGTCCACCGGCCACGGACGGCCCCGGGGGAGGCGGCGGTCAGCGGGATCGGCTCGTGGTGCAGCCACCGGATCCTGCCGAACTCGTCGATGAGTTCCGCCTCTCCCCAGTAGAGCCGCAGCAGGCCGGCCTGCGCGTTGCCCGCGTAGGCGATCGGAACCAGCCGGGTGTCGCCGGGCAGCCCGGTGAGGGCGGGACGCACCGTGGCCGGCCCGTCCGCCCCGGCGGACAGGTCCAGCTCCTCCTGCGCGGGCTGGACGGACTCCTCCCCGAGCGTCAGGTCCAGCTCCTCCTGGCGGTAGGAGGTCGCCGGGCCGAACCGGTCGAACAGCTCGCGCACCAGCGAGGAGATCCGGCCGTCGCTGACGCGGGCCTCGGAGATCGGTGTGCGGTCGTCCTCGGCGTAGCGGAAGGGCAGCAGCAGGTTGCCGCCCAGGACCACCAGGTGGTGCGGCGAGCCGTGCGGCCTGACCAGCTGGAAACCCGGCTCGTCGCGCAGCCCCTCGGCGATCGCCTCGTAGCGCCTGGCCATCATGGTGAAGCCGTAGGTGTACCGCTTGTCGCTGTGCCCGGAACTCTGCGCGTCCTGCGCGTTGCCCATCGCCTCCAGCAGCGACGCGGCCAGCCGCCCGCGTACGGCGTCGGCGCGGTCGCCGAACCGCTCGCTCGCCCAACTCGACACCCGGCCCGGCACCCGGTCCGCCCCCTGGCCGGGCACCCGGCCCGACCTCGTCCTGCCCGGTCCCTCCTGGGACGATCTCGGGGACGACTCCTGGGACGACAACGACGACCCCGCGCCCATCGGCGACCTCCGCTCGGACTTCGTTCCGTGCCGGGCGATCGTCGCCGACACTTCATTTCCGCGCATCATACTCCCGCCGAAGCTCTAGTTGATGTTGCGTGTCTCTCGTGTCGCGGTTGGTGACGGTTGACTCCCCGCCGGGACCGCGGCCGGGCCGATCCCGGCAGGCAGGGGCGAGGATTAGGGGTCGAGGGTGTGGAGCCGGGGCTAAATGAACTGTGAACTGTCGGTGGGACAGGCAATGATTGCTCCCATCATGGTCATCTCCCCGTCCCTCCCGTTCACCGCCACGACGTCCCCGAGCGGCGACATCGTGGTCTTCTACGTCGGCACCGAGCCCCGCATGACACCGGAACAGGCGCTCGCGTTCGCCGACATGCTCCGTGACCTCGCGACCGGCGTGCGACGTCCCGTCCTGGCCGGAACGTCGGCCGGCGCGCATCGGCTGTCCTGATCGAGAGGCCTCGCCGGTCCTGGCCGGGTGCTCGCCGGTTCTGACCGGCGCTCGCCCGTCCCCGCTCGTCCGCGCCTGCCCTAGCCCGCCCTCGCCCGCCCTCGCCGGTCCCCGGTGCCGGACGGGCGAGGGTTCCCGCGCGTCCGGGACCGGTGTCGCGGCCCCGGCTTCGACCGCGGTCCCGGCCCTGGCCCCGAACCCGTCCCGGGACCCGGAGCCCGACCCCGCTCCGCACCGGAGACCCGCGGCCACGCCCGGACCCTGACCTCGGGGACCTCGGGGACCTCGGGGACCTCGGGGACCTCGGGCGGGACCGGAGCGCGCCACGGGTGCGCCGTGGGTATTCATGGCAATCCCTTTCACTCTCCGTGGTCATTGCGTAACGTTCTGGCTGGCGAGGCTTCCGGAGGGCAGGCCGTCTCGCCGATCCGCCCACCCGCTACTCCGTCGCGGTCCCGGCGTCCGATGCCCAGGGCGTTCCCGAAAGCGTCGAAGTCAGATATGGAAGGACAGAACATGCAACCCTTCGAGCTCCCTGACTTCTACCTGCCGTATCCGGCCAGGCTGAACCCCCACGTGGAGACCGCGCGCGAGCACACCAGGGCCTGGGCGCACGCCATGGGCATTCTCGACCCCGAGCTCGGCATCTGGGACGAGCACAAGCTCGACGCCATGGACTACGGCCTGCTGTGCGCCTACACCCACCCCGACGCCCCCGCCGCCGAGCTCGACCTCATCACCGACTGGTACGTGTGGGTGTTCTTCTTCGACGACCACTTCCTGGAGACCTTCAAGCGCAGCGGCGACCTGACCGGGGCCAAGGAGTACCTCGACAGGCTGGCGGCCTTCATGCCGGTGCGTCCCACGGGCCCGTCCCCCGAGCCGGAGAATCCGGTGGAGCGTGGCCTCGCCGACCTGTGGGCCCGCACGATCCCGGCCATGTCCGCCGGCTGGCGGGCCAGGTTCGTCGAGAGCACGAAGAACCTCCTCGACGAGTCCCTGTGGGAGCTGGCCAACATCAACGCGGGACGCGTTGCCAACCCGATCGAGTACGTCGAGATGCGGCGCAAGGTCGGCGGCGCCCCCTGGTCGGCCAACCTGGTCGAGCACGCGGCGGGCGCCGAGGTCCCGGCCGCCGTCGCCGCGAGCAGGCCGATGCGCGTGCTGAGAGACACCTTCTCCGACGCGGTGCACCTGCGCAACGACCTCTTCTCCTACGAGCGCGAGGTCGGCGAGGAGGGCGAGCTCAGCAACGGCGTGCTGGTCTTCGAGCGCTTCCTGGGCTACGACACCCAGCGGGCCGCCGACGCCGTCAACGACCTGATCACCTCCCGGCTGCACCAGTTCGAGAACACCGTTCTCACCGAGCTGCCCCCGCTCTTCGAGGAGCACGGCCTGGACCTGAGGTCCCGCCTCGACGTCCTCGCCTACGTCAAGGGGCTCCAGGACTGGCAGTCGGGCGGCCACGAGTGGCACATGCGCTCCAGCCGCTACATGAACGGGGCCTCGCGGGCGGCCCCGGTGGCCCCGGCCCTGCTCGGCGGGCCGACCGGCCTGGGTGTCTCGGCGGCGCGCATCAGGCTGGCGCCCGGCGTCACGGGGCCGGGGGGCGTCAGAAGCCACACCCACGTCCCCCTCCGGAAGGTGGGGCCGCTGCCGCTGCCCGAGATCTACATGCCGTACACCGCCCGGATGAATCCCCACCTCGACGCCTCCCGCCGCAACGCCGTGGAATGGGCGCGCGAGATGGGGATGTTCGAGCAGCTCCCCGGCTTCCCCGGCCTGGCCGTCTGGACCGAGCACAAGCTCGACACCTACGACTTCGCCATCTGCGCCGGCGCCATCAATCCGGACGCCCCCGGTCCCGAGCTGGACATCTCGACGTTCTGGCTCACCTGGGGGACCTACGCCGACGACTACTTCCCGGTCGTGTTCGGGCCGCGCCGCGACATGGCGGGCGCGAAGGTGTTCAACGAGCGGCTGTCGGCGTTCATGCCGCTGGACCTCTCCGCCACCCCGCCGCCGGTCAACCCGATCGAGCGGGGCCTGGCCGACCTGTGGTTCCGTACGGCGGCCCCCATGTCGGAGGCCGCGCGCGCCGGGTTCCGCCGGGCCGTCGAGGACATGACGGAGAGCTGGCTGTGGGAGCTGGCCAACCACATCCAGAACCGGGTCCCCGACCCGGTCGACTACATCGAGATGCGCCGCAGGACCTTCGGCTCCGACCTCACGATGAGCCTGTCGCGGCTGGCCCACGGCCAGGCGGTGCCGCCCGAGATCTACGACACCCGGACGATGCGCGGCCTGGACGACTCGGCCGCCGACTACGCCTGCCTGGTCAACGACCTCTGCTCGTACCAGAAGGAGATCCAGTTCGAGGGCGAGCTGCACAACTGCGTCCTGGTGGTCCAGGACTTCCTGAACTGCGACGCGCGGCAGGCCGCCGACATCGTCAACGACCTGATGACGTCCCGGATGCGGCAGTTCGAGCACATCGTCGCCACCGAGCTCCCGGCTCTCTGCGACGACTTCGACCTCGACGGGGAGGCCAGGGAGGCGCTCAACGGATACGTGGCGGAGCTGCAGGACTGGATGGCCGGCGTGCTGCTGTGGCACATGAAGACGCGCCGCTACGACGAGTCCGAGCTGCGCTACCCGCCCGCGACGGTCCGCCCGGTCGGCGCCCCCGCCGGTCTCGGCACCGCGGCCGCGCGCGTCGGATCGCCGCTACGGGTGGTGCCGGCTCCGCTCCCCTGACAGGACGAGGGGTTCGGGACCGAAGCCGTCCCGCTGTCTCCCGGGCGGGGCCGGCGCGGCAGGTGGGCGAGGGCGGCCTTGTCGGCTCGCCGGCCTTCTGGAGGGTCACGGCTGCCCGCCGGCGAGGTCAGCGCGCTCGCCGCGTTCTGAAGTCGTACCTGCGCGGCCTGGCGCGCGGCGGTGCCTGCGCCTGCGGTCGCGGCTCCGCTTCTGGCTCCGTCTCCGCTTCCGCCTGCGCCGGCGACTCCGCCCTGATCTCGGGGATCGCCGGCGCGGTGACGACCTCCGTGCGCGGCTCGCCCACGGGTCGCCGCGTGGTCAGGTCGATGACCGTGCCGTGACCGCTGGTCGCGGCGTGCGAGGCGGCGAACAGGATGAGCACGTTCACCAGCTTCAGGAACAGCAGCATGCCCACCGCGCCCGCGACGACCTGGTACGCCGGACTCGCCGAGCTGAAGTTGAGATAGACCTGTCCGATCGTCTTCAGCAGTTCCAGCCCGATGGTGATGACCAGGGCCGGTCCGATCACCCGCCGCGGCGACAGGCGCAGTCGAGGAGGCAGCGTCAGCAACGCCATCGACAGCAGGAGGTTCACGCAGATGCCGAGCACGAAGGCGACCGCGGACAGCGTCCACTGCGCCGGCAGTGCCTCGACCCCGACCGTCTGCCCGGCCAGCCAGGTCAGCGCGGTCTGGGCGCCGAAGGACAGGGTCAGCGAGACCGACAACAGCAGGCCGAGCATGACCAGTACGGCCAGGTCGATCAGCCACCGGAGGAAGAAGTCGCCCGGATACTGCTCCAGGCCCCAGACCGCCCGCATGGAGGAGCGCATCGAGTCGATCCAGAACAGGCCGGTCAGCGGGAGGCCGAACGAGGCGATCACCCCGGCCGTGTCCCGCGCGTCGCGCAGCGCCTGCACGTCCAGCCGCGGGAACGTGTCGCTCAGGTAACCCTCCACCTGGGCGATCGCGGCGGGCGTGTCCAGCACGTGACCCATGATCACGAAGGCCAGCAGGGCCAGCGCGAAGATGGCATAGAACGCGTAGTAGGTCATGCCCGCGGACAGGCGGCCCGCGTCGGTGCGGTCGTAGTGGACGGCGGCCCGGACAAGGTGGTCGAACCAGCCGCACCGGTGCCGCATCGCGGCCCATGCCCTGACGAACCCGCTGGTCCACCGGCTCGCCCCGGGGGTGGCCTTCATGACGGCGCACTCTACCCTCAGGCGGGCGTTTCACCGCTTGTGAACCGGCCGATCGTGGTGACCTCTGGAGTGACGCGGCTCGCCGTCGTTACCAACTGCCACGAGAGAGCGGGTTCTGGCCCACTTTCGATGATCAGCTACTCAGGGTGAGCTCGGCGAGGGAATCCTGACGCTGCTTCTCTTTGTCGCGATCTTGTGACGGGTCCCTCCGTCACTACCGGATTTGTGCCGGAGGCGTTTGGTCGACAGACCCTCGCGGTCAGGTACGGCGGGCGGCCCAAACGGTGCGTTCGGTGCGTACCGTCAGGTCGTCGCGGCGCAGGATGCTGTGCGGGCTGCTGACGTCGAGGAGCTGGGCGAGCGCGGTGAGGTCCTCGGGGGAGAGCCTGTCGGCGATGACGCTGTGGATGCGCTGCAGGACCCCGAGGGCGTAGCGGCCGATCGCTTTGCTGCGGTCGCCCTCGATGTTCACGGCGATGGTGCATTCGTCTTCGACGATGAAGCCGGCGGCGGTCAGCATCGGGCCCCAGTCGGCGCCGCGGTGGGGCATGTGTTCGGCTTGGCGGCGGTCGGCTGCGGCGTGGACGCGCTCTTCCAGGCCGGACCGGTCCTTGGGGGCGCCCTCGGGCAGGAAGCGGGGATGGCCGGCCAGTTCGACGACGGCGAACAGGCCGCCGGGCGCGAGCGTGTCGTGGACGGTGCGCAGCGCGCGCTCAGGGTGGGCCATGTGGTGCATCGAGGCCGATGCCCAGATCAGGTCCGGTGAGCCGAGGTCGGGCCAGGCGGCTTCATCCAGGTCGGCCTGCACGGTGCGCACGCGTTTCTCGGCGCCGCGGACGCACGCCTTGGTGCGCAGGCGCTGAAGGTGTTCGACGGACGTGTCGACGGCGGTGACGTACGCGTCGGGGAAGCGGTCGAGAAGGGCGAAGGTGCCCGCGCCCGTGCCGCAGCCCAGGTCCACGATCTGACGCGGGCTTGTCTTCAGCGGCAGCCATGCGGTGATGGAGGCTGTGTGCTCGGCGAGGACCTCGGCGTCCAGGTCGAGGATCTCCGCCTGGCCGCTGGTGTCCTGCTCGTGGTGGTGGCCGTGCGAAGCACCGTGGTGGGAGATATGCGTATGTGTTTGGTTCATGCTCTTCACATTAGGAGCTCTATGCGCCAGAGGCGTGACATCTTGCCGTTTGCGCAAGAGGATGGTCGCGGGTGCTGCCTGGCGCGCAAGAGGTCACTGATGCGGAGCCGGTCGTGCGACTCGCGCCGTCATCCGGGAGAGCCTTGAGCGTCGCTGCCGCCGTCGTCGCGCTGGTGGCCGCGGCGTGCGTCATGGTCGAAGAGGCCCAAGATCTCGCAGGGCCCGCCCTCGGCGCCGATCGCGTGCGGCATCATCGTGGGGAACTCGGCGGCCTGGTTGGTCTCGACGCGGAAACGGCGCTGGCCGAGCAGGAGGATCGCGGTGCCGGACAGCACGACGAGCCACTCGCGCCCCGGATGGGCGCGCATGCGGGCGGGGTTGTCGGGCGGGGGGTCGGTCAGGCGCTGGCGCACCACGCTCATGCCGGGGTAGGCCTTCAGAAGCCAGCGCATCCGGCCGTGGGTGCTGTCGATCATCGGGCTGGTGATGACGTCGTCGGTGGCGGTCTCCACGAGCTGATCCAGCGTGGTGTCCAGGGCGCGGGCGAGGGTGACCAGCTGGTCCAGTGCGAGGCGGCGCTGGCCGTTTTCGATACGGCTCAGTGAGGACTGACTGAGGTGGGCGCGGGTGGCCAGTTCCTCCAGTGACCAGCCCTGCGCCACCCGCAGCGCGCGGATGCGTTTGCGCACGAGGCTGTCCAGCTCTCCACTTTCTTGCGTCATAGGCAACATTGTATGCCTTAGATGCAATGCGGTTTAGCGTCGTGTGCAAAGGGTCCGCACCGTCCGGGACCGCGCACGACGAAAGAGCAGGAGGACATGGCTGTGACGACTTCTCCGTACGCGAGCGACGCACTGCCCGGTGGGACCGTCGACGCAGTGGTGATCGGCGGGGGCGCCGCAGGGCTGAACGGCGCTTTGATGCTGGCCCGCTCCCGCCGCTCGGTCGTCGTGATCGACAGCGGCTCCCCGCGCAACGCGCCGGCTGCGGCCATGCACGGCTTCATCGTGCTGGACGGCACCCCACCGCACGAGATCCTCCGGCGGGGCCGCGAGCAGGTGCGCCAGTACGGCGGGCGCGTCGTCTTCGGCGAGGTGACCTCTGCCGCCCCGGCCGCCCCGTCAGCCGACGGGGACCTGCGTTTCACCCTCACCCTGGCCGACGGCCGCGGCATCACCGCGCGCCGCCTCCTGGTGGCCACCGGCCTGCGGGACGTGCTGCCCGAGGTCCCCGGCCTCGGGCAGCACTGGGGACACGGTGTGGTGCACTGCCCGTACTGCCACGGCTGGGAGGTGCGCGATCAGCCCATCGGCGTCCTCGCCACCGGCCCGGCCTCCGTCCACCACGCGCTCCTGTTCCGCCAGTTGACCAAGGACCTGACCTACTTCACCCACGGCACTCCCCTGGACGGGGACACCCGCACGCGCTTGGCCGCCCGCGGCATCCGCATCGTCGACACCCCGGTGCGGGAGGTCGTCAACCGCGAGGACGGCACCCTCGCCGGGCTGCGCCTGACGGACGGGCAGGTTGTGGCCCGCCGCGTCCTTGCGGTCGCCACGCAGATGCAGGCCCGCACCGAGGGCCTGGACGGTCTGAAACTGCCGATGGAGGACCTGCCCGACACCATGGGCCGCCGTTTCGTCTCCGGCATGGCCGGCACCACCGAGGTGCCGGGCGTGTGGGTGGCGGGCAACGCCACCGATCTCTCCGCCCAGGTCGGCGCCTCCGCCGCGGCCGGTGCCCTGGCCGGTTCCCACATCAACGCCGTGCTGGCCGCCGCAGACACCGACGCCGCGCTCGCCGCAGCACGGGACGAGACGCCCGCCCCCTGACATCCCCTTGGGGCCCGGCCGCCCGGCCCGCCCCGCCCTGCGTCCGCCAGGCCCCACCCACCCCTTTCACCCGCCGGCCGGCCCTGCCCGGCACCGGCTCGGCATGCCCATTCTGTGAGGAAATCATGAGTACACCCCAGCCCCGGCAAGCCGCACCGGCCAGTGGCGAAGACATGCCGGACGCGCGTCAGCTGCGTACGGTCCTGATCGCCGTCTCCCTCGCGCTGATGTCGGTCATCGCCTCGGTGTCCGGGCTGAACGTCGCGCAGACCCACATGGCCGTGGAGTTCGGCGCCTCGCAGAGCACGGTCCTGTGGATCATCAACATCTACACCCTCGCCCTCGCGGCGCTGCTGCTGCCGCTCGGCGCCATCGGAGACCGCCTGGGCCGCAAGCCCATGCTCCTCACCGGACTGGGCGTCTTCGGCGTCGCCACCGTTGTCTCGGCTCTGGCCCCGACGGCGGAGGTGATGCTCGCCGCGCGCGTCGCCAGCGGTATCGGCGCCGCGATGGTCATGCCGGTCACCCTCGCCGTCATCACCTCCACCTTCCCCGAAGAACAGCGCGCCAAGGCGATCGGCGTGTGGACCGGCGTCGCCGGCGGCGGCGGCATCCTGGGCATGTTCCTCTCCGCCCTCCTCGTCGACGTCGCCACCTGGCGCTGGCTGTTCGCTCTGCCGGTGGCCCTGATCCTCGTGGCCCTGGCCATGACCCTGAAGGCGGTTCCCAACTCCCGCGAGACCTCGGCCCACCACTTCGACACCGCTGGCGCACTGCTCTCCACCCTCGCCGTGACCGGTCTCATCTTCGTCCTGCAGGAAGGCCCCGAACGCGGCTGGACCGCCCCCGCCACCCTGATCAGCCTCGCCGTCGGCCTCCTCGCCGCCGTCGGCTTCGTGGCCTGGGAACTGCGCCGCCGCGACAGCGCACTGCTGGACGTGCGGCTGTTCCGCGAGCGCGGCCTGAGCAGCGGCTCGATCACGCTGCTGGTGGTCTTCGGTGTCCAGGCGGGCATCGGCGTGGTCCTCTTCCCGTACTTGCAGGCCGTGCTCGGCTGGTCCGGGCTGCTGTCCACGGCCGCCATGATGCCCATGGCCGTCATGATGATGGCCGCCTCCGGCCTGGCCCCCAAGCTCGCCGCGGGAATCGGTTCCCGCTCCACCATGGCGGCAGGCATCGCGCTGGCCGGACTCGGTCTCACGCTCATGGCCCTGTTCGTCTCCGTCGAAGGCGGCTACCTGTCCATCCTGCCCGGACTGCTCGCCATGGGACTGGGCATGGGCCTGTCGATGACCCCGTCCACCACTGCCATCACTGCCTCCCTGCCGCGCGCCGAGCAGGGTGTGGCCTCCGCGCTGAACGACGTCACCCGCGAGTTCGGCACCGCACTCGGCGTCGCTCTGCTCGGCGCGCTGCTGACCAACGGCTACCGCGGCGCCATCGACGACCGGCTGCACGGCATCCCCCGGGGAACCGCAGACACCGCGCGCCAAGGCGTCGCCAACGCTGTCGAAGCGGCCGGCAACGCCGGCCCGCGCGCCCAGGACCTGCTCCACGCGGCCCAGCAGTCCTTCGTCGACGGCTGGCAGCAGGCCATGTGGGCAGGAGCCGCCGTCATGGGCGTCCTGTTCGTCTACATCGCCTTCCGCGGCCCCAGGAACACGACTCCCGCGGTCACGGACGAGACAGAAGCCCCCGAGGCCGTCGCCGCCCGATGACCACGTAGGAACCGGGCGCACAGCGAAGACCTCTCGTGTCCTCGTGGCCGGCACACAGGACCCGACGGCGCCCTGCATCTGCGGCCCGAGCGCGGAGAAGGCCGACGAGCAGCCCAAACGGTCAGCGCCGCGGCGAACTCTCGTGGCAGTTGGCAGCTCGCCGTCGCCCCGGACACGGGCCCCGGCTTCGGCCCGATCCACAACGAGCCGACAAAGGTGTCGTTCTGCCGTAGCGCGAGACGCGATTAACCGTATAGAAATACGTCACCACTTCGTTTAAGGCTTGACGTAAGCGCGGCGGCGGCGAGAGAGCGCTCTCTCGGCATCCCGGTGACGTCACGCCGCCCGGTCTCGATAGGCAGGTCGATGAGAACAGCTCGTGACCAGGATGGACGCGCGACGTCGCGCGCACGCAGAGGCATCTCCTCAGTCCGTCTCCTCGCGCTGGCCACCTCGGTGGCGGCGCTCACCGCCATGGGGCTGGTGGCCGTGGCGAGCCCCGCCGCCGCGCGGCCGGGCGGAGCACCGGATTTCGGGCCCAACGTCTTCGTGTACGACCCGTCGACACCCGCCACCGAGATCCAGGCCAAGCTCGACGAGATCTTCGCGCGGCAAGAGAACAACGAGATGGGCACGAACCGGTACGCGGTGCTGTTCAAGCCCGGCCGCTACGACGTCAACGCCAAGCTCGGCTACTACACCACCGTCGCGGGACTCGGCCGGTCGCCCGACGACGTCGACATCAACGGCGCGGTACGGGTCGTCGGCCAGCCCGACCCGAGTTCCGAGGCGGGCATCTCCGCGCTCACCAACTTCTGGCGCTCCGCCGAGAACCTGTCCGTGACGCCGACCGACTGGTCGAACCAGTGGGCGGTGTCGCAGGCGTCCCCGATGCGACGGGTCCACATCCGCGGCACCCTCTGGCTGGAGCCCGGGAACGGCGGTTTCTCCAGCGGCGGGTACATCGCCGACTCGAAGATCGACGGGGTCACGATCAACGGCTCGCAGCAGCAGTGGCTGACGCGTGACAGCCAGCTCGGCGACGCCTGGACCAACGGCGTCTGGAACCAGGTGTTCTCCGGCGTGGTGGGCGCCCCCGCGGAGGGTTTCCCGAACCCGCCCTACACGACGCTGCCCACCAGTCCCGTGACGCGCGAGAAGCCCTTCCTGTACGTCGACGACGCGGGCGCCTACCAGGTCTTCGTCCCGGCCCTGCGCCGGAACACCTCGGGCACGACCTGGGCCGACGGCCGGCAGCAGCAGGGATCGTCGCTGCCGATCCGCGACTTCTTCATCGCGAAGCCGACCGACAGCGCGAGCAGGATCAACCAGCAGCTGTCGCGCGGCAAGCACCTCCTGCTCACCCCGGGCGTCTACCACCTCGACCGGGCGCTGCGCGTCAAGCACAAGGACACGGTCGTGCTCGGCCTGGGCATGCCCAGCCTGGCTCCGGACACCGGCGACGCGGCACTGCGGATCGAGGACGTGGACGGCGTCCGGATCGCGGGCGTGCTCGTCGACGCCGGGCGGCGCGAGTCCGAGGCGCTCGTCGAGGTCGGCGACCGTCACAGCCGCCGGGACCACTCCAGGAACCCGATCTCGCTGCAGGACGTCTTCTTCCGCATCGGCGGACCCTGGGTGGGCAAGGCGAAGACGAGTCTCGTGATCAACAGCGACGACACGATCGTCGACAACATCTGGGCGTGGCGCGGCGACCACGGCAACGGGATCGGCTGGACGCAGAACACGGCCGACACGGGCGTCGTGGTCAACGGCGACGACGTGACGGCGTACGGCCTGTTCGTCGAGCACTACCAGAAGTACCAGACGATCTGGAACGGCGAGAGAGGCCGGACGATCTTCTACCAGAGCGAGATCCCCTACGACCCGCCGAGCCAGGAAGCCTGGAACAGCCCGACCGGCAAGGGCTGGGCCTCGTACAAGGTCGATCACAGGGTGCGGAACCACGAGGCGTGGGGCATGGGCGTCTACTCCTTCTTCAACCAGGGTGTGGACATCCGCGCGGACCGCGGCATCGAGGTCCCGAAGACGCCGGGGGCCAGGTTCCACAACATGGTCACGGTCTTCCTCAACGGCAGCGGCGGCATCGAGCGCACGATCAACGAGGCGGGCACCCCCGTCGTCGGTTCGTACGGGACGAGCAACGTCGTCAGCTACCCCTGACCTGACCCACTCGTCCGAGGGCGTGACCCCGTCCGCGGACCCCGTGCCGACCGTCCGCCGGCGCCGACCCGGATTCTTCCGGGCCGGCGGACGGTCACCTCTCCCGCGCCGGGGGCACGGTCACCCTCGGCCCGCGCAGCAACCACCACAGGAACGACGCCTGGACCAGCCCGGCGGCGGTGAGCAGCAGCAGATGCGCGCCGGCGGGAATCGTCTCCGCGGGGATCATCATCACCAGCCACGAGAGCGGCAGGGTCACCAGGATCAGCATGACCGCCGACAGACCCTGGTTGTCCGGCTGGCGCATGCCGACCTCGGCGACGATGTGCGCGGCGATGACGAGCAGGACGTAGAGGCCGCTGAGGACGAAGGCGAGGGTGCCCCGCCTGTACCGGGAGGTGAAACGGGCCAAGCCGCGAACTGGTCTCATGACTCCGACTCTGCCCCGGGGCCGCCGCCGAAGTCCCGGTACGAACACCTGACCTGTCCCGGTACGGATACTCGGAACCGAAGGCCCGAACCGGCCGCCGCCACGGCCGGGCCGCGTCTCACACGCGCGGCACGTCGGGGAAACCGGTCCAGCGCAGCCCGGCGGGCAGGTGGCTCATGTCGTTGAAGAAGAGGACGGCCGAGGGGCGGCCCGGCGCGTACCGGATGACCGTCAGCGCCGCGTTGCAGTGGTTGAGCCCCAGCCACCGCCACCGCGGGGCGTCCTGCGCGGCCCGCACGAGCCAGCCGGCCAGGAAGTTGTGGGTGACGACCAGCTCGTGGCGGTCCGCGTCGCCCTCCACCGGGCCCGTCAGCCGTTCCAGCGCCTCGCGGGCCAGCGCCTCGCCGCGCTCGCGCTCCTCGGCCGGGAACAGGCCGAGGAAGCGGAGCAGGTGGTCGGCCGCCTCGGGCGGCAGCTCATCCCTCTCCGGCGTGCAGGGAACGTAGTCTCCGGCGGCCTCCGAGACGTGCAGGGGGACGCCGTCCAGCTGCTCGCCGATCAGCCGTGCGGTCTGGCCGGCCCGGGGCAGCGGACCGTGGTGGATCGCCGAGAGGGGAACCCCCCGAAGCCGCCTGCCGAGCAGCGCGGCCTGCCGGCGGCCGTTCTCCGTCAGCTCGCCCTCGACCGGCGAGGCCTCGCCGTGCCGGGTGAGATACAGGTAGCGGGAAGAGTACGGCACAGTGATCCTTTCGCCTTCCGGGCGACACCATACCGATTCTCACCGTCCGGGCGCCCGTCGACGACGGTCACTCGCTTGCGGGGACGCCGGCCGGGGCGGCGTGGACGCGACCGGCGAGGCAGAGGCCCCGCCGCGCGATGTGGTGCTCGTCCTCGAAAAGGATGGCGTGGGCCGGGCCGGGGGTCCGCGACCGCCGGATCGGGGGCGAATCGCCGGCCGTGACCGGTCTCGTGCGGCGAGGGCGTCTCGTCGGACCGCTCAGGGGCGGAACGCGTTGAGCACCATGTGCCCGTAACGGCGCCACAGGGCCTGGTCCCACCGGTCCAGGGTGATGAGCTGCCTGATCACTCCGCAGAGGACGACACGCAGGTCCAGCTCGCCGGCGTCCTGACGGATCCGGCCGGACGGTTTGGCGGCTTCGACGAGCCGGGCGATCAGCTCCAGGAGGCGGCCGGCGGGGACGAGCCTGCCCTCGAAGAACGCGGCGGCGAGCCCTCGGTTGCGGGTGAGGTGTTCGAGCAGGTCGGGGATGTAGTCGCGTAGTCCCTGGTAGGCGTCGTCGCTGTCGAGCGCGGCGAGCGTACGCTGCTCCAGCTGCTGGAACTGCTCTTGGACGATCGCGACGATCAGGTCGTCCTTGGTGGGGTAACTCCGATACACGGTCGCCCGGCCGACCCCGGCCCGTTCCGCCACCTGGGGCACCGTCATCTGGAGGCCGTGCTGGGCGAGAAGTTCCCGGGCGGCCGCGATCACCCTTTCGTGGTTGCGCCGGGCGTCCAGGCGCCGATGGGAGCGGGCCGGTTCGGTCGGCGGCCGGATGATGTCGGACGAGGCCATGGAATCAGTGTGCCCCAGCATCGTCGCCGTGCTCACCCGGGACACCCGCCGGGCCGAGCCTGGCGGTGTCGGATCCGCCGGTGAGCACCGGTTCGCCGGCGCCGTACACCTTGGTGATCTCGACCTCGAGCACGGTGCAGACCCGGCTGAACGACCAGTAGTAGCCGGCGACCTGGAGAACCTCCACGATCTCGCGCTCGGTGAGGAACCGCCGGGCCTGGTCGAAGAGCTCGTCGGACACGGTGGGCCGCCGAACCACCTCGGCGGTGAACCGGATGAGGGCCCGGTCGGAGGTCGACAGCTCGGGACTGTCGAGTTCCCTGCCGCGAATGAGCCGCCTGGTGCGCTCGTCGACACCGGCCGCCTCCGACATCGGCCGGTGCTGGGCCGCGACGAACTCGCACCCGGCGTACTCGGCCACGGTCAGGATCACGATCTCCCGCGAGCGGGCCGGCAGCTCCAGCGAGCTGAACTGTGCCTTCGCGAGCCGGATGAACGGCTTCACGGTGCCGGCCGAGTGGGTCAGCATCCTGACCAGCGGGTCCGGCGGCAGGACGGCGAGGAATTCGCGTACGTCGTCCGGGATGTTCTTCGGATCGGGATCCGCGAGACGGGGCATGTCCTTCTCCACTCTCTTCAGGTCTCGTCAGGCCGGTCGGCGGGTCTCGTCCGGGCTTACGGAGAACCCCGTCTCGCTGAGGTGCTGGAAGCGGCCGTCCTCGGCGAAGGAGCCGAAGACGAAGACCTCCCGCCGGAGAGTGGAACCGTCCACCATGGTGATCTCGAAGACATGCCGCTCGGCATAGGTGGGACCGTCCCGGAGCTCGTCGAGCACGGTCACCGTGCCGCCGGCTATCCGGCTCCGGGTGCCGGCCACCATCTCGGCGAACTCGACGCGGTCGAGGGACGTCCCGTCACTGCGGTGGACGTAGCCGGGGGCGTAGTACTTGTCCAGGGCCTCGTCCAGCTCAAGCCTGGGCTCGAAGACCAGTTCCCGGAGGGCTTCGCTGATACGCGAATGGTTCATCACTCGAACTTCCTTCTGCGTGGCGAATCGACGTGGAAACGGACTCAATGGTCCGTTTAGTGATGAACGGTACCGGACTGGCGAGTCCGTTTCATGAAAAGTCAGCTGATAGTGACCATCGTCATACTTCTGGTGGCGCTTCCCGCGCCGTCGACGACCTGGCCGTTCAAGACCTGCTCGGCGGCTTCGGCACCGGAAGGGCCGTCGTCGGGGGAGAGCGTCATTCGCCGGGCGGGCGCGACGAAGATCGTTCCTCGTGTGGTCCGCGTCGGCCGCGTCCCCGGGGCGCGGTGATTGCCCGATGAAGGATTTCGGCCCGGCGCGGTAACTACAGGTGACCTCATACGCCAGGAAAGGCCAACATGTATGACAATCCCCCGCGAAGCCATCGAGGTCGATGACGCGACCCTCATCGAGAGGTCGCTGAACGAGCCCGAGATCTTCGCCGTCCTGTTCGACCGGCACGCGCCGCTCCTGCACCGCTACGTGACCAGGCGACTGGGCCCCAGCGAGGCGGAGGACGTCGTGGCGGACACCTTTCTGGCCGCCTTCCAACGCCGGAGCGATTATGACCGGGGCCGCTCCGACGCCCGCCCGTGGCTGTACGGCATCGCCTCCAACGTGATCGGCAAGCGGCGGCGCACCGAGACGAACCTCTACCGCGCGTACATCCGCAGCGGCGTGCATCCGGCGGAGATACCCGGCCTCCAAGTGGAGGACGGAGTCAACACCCTGGCCGTCAACCGGCCGCTGGCACGGGCCCTGCTGGAACTCAAACGAGCCGATCGTGACGTGCTGCTGCTCGTCGCCTGGGCCGAACTGAGCTACCAGGAGGTCGCCGACGCGCTCGCCATCCCACCGGGCACCGTCGCCTCGCGGCTCAACCGAGCCCGTCTCCAGATCCGCCAAGCCCTGAACCAGGAAGAACGAGGAGAATGACGATGGACACACTGAAGGCCATGTGGGAGACCATTCCGCCGGCCACCCCGGAGGAGCTCGCCGGAGCGCGGCGACGGCTCCTCGACGGGATGCACCCCCGGCGGCGCTTCGTCACCGCCCCCCGGCTGCTGGTCGCGGCCGGTGTCGCGGCGGCGGTCGCGGTCATACCGCTGATCATCGGAAACGACACTCCCGCCTACGCGCTGGCCAAGAGCTCGGACGGCACGCTCACGGTGACCGTCAACGAGCTACGCGACCCCGAAGGGCTGCAGGCCAAGCTGGGCGCGGCCGGCATCAAGGCGGACGTGACGTTCCTGGCCGCGGGCACGCGGTGCGTGGCTCCTCGGTTCGCCGGTGTGGATCCGAGCTACGACGGGCCGCCCACCACGGGACCGGACGAGTTGCGTTCACTCGTGAACGAATCGCGTTCGCTCAAGGCCGCCACGGTGACCTCCGTACGGACGATCCGGATCTCCCCCGAGCACATCAGGCCGGGCGAGACGCTCGTGATGGAGTTCCGCGACAACCCGAACGCACAGGTGCCCTGGCGACTCGGCACGTGGCTGGCCCAGGCGGACACCCCCGTGCAGCCGTGCACGCCCGTCGCGGACACCGGCTGAGGGGTTCTTGCCGCCACGGTCCCGCCGGGCATGCCGCTGCTAGGACGCCAGCTGCCGTTGCACCAGCAGGCGGAAGGCCTCGGTCGCGGGATGAGAGGGCCTGCTCGGCCACACCAGATACACCGTCACCGGGGCGGCATCGGACAGGGGCAGGTAGCGGATGCCCGGGTGAGGGTGGTTGTAGCCGATGCCCGCGGTGGTCACCCCGACGGCCTCCCCGGTGGCGATGGTGGTGAGCCATTCGTCCACGCCCGGCACCTGGAAGGTCGGGGGCCGCTGGGTGTCGGGCCACAGGTCGGCGCGCGTGGTCGAGGCGGTCGAGCACAGGACCACGGGCCGGCCCGCGAGATCGGCCAGGCGCACGGCCGAGCGCCGGGCGAGCGGGTCCTCCTCGGACACGGCCGCCATCCGCTGCTCGCGAATGAGAGAACAGCTCGCCAGGCTGGGATCCGGGGTGGGCTCGGCGCGCAGGAAGGCCATGTCGGCCTCGCCTCGCCGCACGGCCGTCTCGGGGTCGTCCACGCGCCGGATGTGCACGGGTGTGTCGGGGTGGCGGTCACGCCAGGCGCGAAGGAGGGGAACCGTGTGGCTGCCCAGCGCGGACCAGGCGAAGGCCACCCGGATGGAGCGCGACCGCGTCCCGGCGACCGCCTCGGCCAGCGCGGTGTCCACCTGGTCGAGAATGCGGTGGGCGTGCTCCCACAGTCGCCTCCCGGCTTCGGTGAGCGCGAGGCTGCGAGTGGTGCGCTCCACCAGCCGGGTACCCAGACGGCTCTCCAACTGCTCCAACGTGCGTGAGAGCGCGGGCTGGCTCATGTGGAGAGCGAGCGCGGCACCGGTGATGGTGCCCTCGTCTCCGATCGCCACCAAGGCCCGGAGGTGCCGCAGTTCCACATTCATAATCGCCGAGCATAAATGCCGCCTGAAGAGCATTTCACTACCGGTTCCGTACCGCCGTAACGTTGTCGCCATGAAGATCCTCCTCATCGGCGCCGGCGGCACACTCGGCACCGTCTTGCGCGAGACCCTGCTCGGGCGTGACCACGATGTGCTCACCGTCGGCCGAAGCAGTGGTGACCTCCGCCACGACATCTCCGACCCCACTCAGATCACGGCTCTGTACGCAAAGGCGGATGCGGTCGAGGCCGTGGTCAGCGCTGCCGGCGACGTCCCCTGGAAGCCGTTCGTCGAGATGACGCCAAAGGACTACCGGGCGGCGTTCGACGGCAAGGTGCTCAGCCAGATCGAGCTGGTGCGTCAGGGTGTTCCTCACGTCTCCGAGCGCGGGTCCTTCACCCTGATCAGCGGAGTGCTGGCTCGTGAGCCCGTCGTCACGGGCAGTGCCGCGTCCCTGGCCAACGGCGCGGTGGAGGCGTTCGTGCGGGCGGCCGCCATCGAAATCGCCCCCCAGCGGATCAATGCCGTCTCCCCGACGGTCTTCACCGAGGATCTCGACAAGTACGGGGCCTACTTTCCCGGCTTCCCGCCGGTGGACCTCAAAGATGTCGCCGCGGCTTACGTCCGCTCGATCGAAGGCGCCCAGACCGGCCAGATCTACTCCCTTCCGTAGTGCCGGGGAGCAGGAACATTCGGAAACTGCTTACGGTCTCGCGTTGCAACGTCGATCATCCCGGAGTCGAGGTGCCCCCACCGGAGGCTGTTCCTGTCGACTCTGCCGCTAGGAGGTTGGGCGGTGCCAGGGGTGGTCTTCGTAGCGGAGGACATCGATCAGATGTCGGCTGTATCCGCTGGCCTGCACGACTTCGTCGATCTTGTCGGTGCGCGAGTGGTGGGGGAGGAGCTGCTGTACGAGGCCTGCGATCTCGGCGCGGATTTCTCGAAGCTCAAGGGCCATGTAGCGCTCTTCTTCGATGAGCCTGCCGAGTTCGGAGTAGCGACTGTCTGAAGGTGGTGTGCTCTCGGCCATGTCGTCACTGTGGGCGGCGGGCCGGTGGCCGGCGAGTGGGTCAGGTATGGCGGGTGCGCGGGTCGGTGGACGGCCCAGGGCGCCGCCGGCCGGAATCGGCGCCCACGCCGCACGCCTGGACGGCGGGCGGCGGAGGGCTGGGTACGGCGCGGCACGCCGCCGCTTGATTTTCATGAGAACAATTCGGGAATGTTCCTCAACGGCACACCTGCGGCTGCCTGAGGGGTGTGTCCCCTTGGCAAGCGAAAGACCAGGTCAGCGCGTGGATGAACTGGTCTCGGCAGCGCACCCTGCAGGATTCGAACCTGCGACCGTCGGATTAGAAGTGGAGTGCGGCTCGTCCACCGGGTGGTGTCGTGATCTGCGCTCTTCCACCTCATGGGTCAAGGGCGGATGAGTTCATTCCGCACATGTTCCGGATCTTCAGGTAGCAGGGTCGCCTGATCCGTCTCAACGTCTACAGCGACGATCAGTGAGGACTTCCTCAACCAACGTGCAAGTCTGGGGCGGGCGGAAAACGTGAAAATGACATGAGGACGTGGGCCGTCCGGGCCGGGGATCTCCTCCAGCCTGTGCCAGTCGTCTTCCTCCCACACCTTCCTGTCGTACCCGCAGGCGGTCAGCTCGACCTCTGCAGCGATTCGGGCCGTTCGGATCCACTTCCCGAGTCGTGACGCCTGGTCGTACGTGTCATGGTCTCCGCGGTCAGGGAACAGATGGCGATGGTCGTAGCCGACTTGGGCGAAAGCCTCTCGCAGCCATCGGCGCTTGTCCGGGCCGGCGGTCCTCCAGGTATAGGTCAGGTTCCATGTGATCTTCTCAGGAGATCGGGGCCGGCGGACCATGGCGGCCAGGCACGACGGCAGTTGGTCACCGAGGTCCGACAGCATATGGATCTTCTGGAGGTAGGCGGTTGATTCGGGCCCGGGGTCATCGCTGTCCAGCCAGAGCGGCTTGCGGTAGCGGACCATGTGACGGATGTCGGTGAAGGCCCGATGAATGACATGAGCAAGAGCCTCTTCGGCGCCCGGCGGGTATGGGGGCCGCCCCGGCACGAACCGGTTCGTGATGCGCATTCTCATGCCCCTCTGTCGGATCACCCGCTATCTCCACCCAGCCTATGAGCCGTGTTCACTCGGAAAAGGGCTGCTCAAAAGACGTGGCTGCCTGCTGCCGATTCCTGGCATCATCGCCAGGTGTTCGATTTCGGGATCGCCGGTTACAAGCCGGTGTGGCTGCGGGGGCGTTCGGCGATCTTCGCCGCTCACGGCCGGAGACTGGCCCTGCTGAAGGGGCGGCGACTGACCCGCGCCTTGCTGGTGTGGGATCTCGACGAGAGCGCCTGGTTCTGCGACGGCCTGGTCCTGTTGGACTTCGAGGGTGAACAGGTCGAGGTCGTTCACCACAAGTTCGATGAGATCTCGATCACGTGGAACATCGTCGATCCGGCACAGCCCTTGAGTTGGGCCGGACAGGGATTCCGATTGGCCTGGCGAAGAGATGCGCCAGGTGAGCTGGCCGCGCTGGCAGGGCAGAGACTGCGCGCTGTGGAGCTTCTCGAATGGGACGGTGAGGACATAGCCAAGGGGATGGTAGCCGTCAGTTTCGTCTTCCCGGACGGCAGAATGACGATCTACAACGCCCTCGACGAGAACGGCATGGAGTTCGGGCTTCCCGATCCTCGGTACACGAGACACGGCCTCGGCGTGTAACAGATCACGTCTGACCTTGCCGGCGATCGAACATGGTCAGAGCGCTACCTCCCAGCTAGCGGTTTTCAAGAGGGCCACGTTCCCAGCGGAGACAGGCCTCTCACCAGAGCGGCAGCATCTTTCCCGAGCTCGACCGCCGAAGATCATCCCGTGCATATACCGCGCGGCCGACTGGGTACCTTGGTGATGTGTCGACACTTGTTGCGGCATTGGTCATGCTGTTGATTGCGCCCTCTGTGGTTCCGCGTGAGAGTCTTCTCCCGACGGGCACGTAGCAGACGATCCGTTCGCAGTGCAGGTCACTCAAGGAACCGCGTCCTGGACCCGACCCGTCAAGGCCAGGTATTCCTCGTGTGGCAATCTGCGTGCTTCGAACCCCAGGATGTTCCGTCCGGCGAAGCGCTGCGTATCCTCTGTATTCCACCGTCCGGGTAGGTGCACCAAGGGCTGACCGGGCTCGCCGAACACCATCAAGCCATGCACGTCCGACTCGGATGTGTAGCACAGCAACAGATCGGCCTGGGGAATCAGACGCAGGCCATCCTCCGACTCCAGCGCCGTCTGACCGTGCTCGGCGAAGAGGTGACAGGCCCGGCCGTCCAGACGCGAGAGTTCATGACCGCCTGATCTGTGAGGTCGATTCAGCCGGGCATGGGCACGACGGGCTCGCATATCGGACCACATATTGATGATCATCTTGATGTAGCGGAATTGGTTCACGGGCTCGAGTAGGTGCATGCGTGGGCTCTCATGGGAAGCAGGCGGGTCCGTGGGGGCAAGCCCCTTCCAGCCCGGGGCGCGACGGGCCAAGGCGACCCTCGCCTCCGCGGAGGTTCCGTATCGCCGGAACTCGAAGATCAGCCCCTGGTCGGCGGCGAATTCCTCCAGCTCATGCCGGGATCCGGCCCCCGGCGAGTAGAACAGGACCAGCCCGTCCCCGTCCAAGACCGCCACGCCGTACATCGTCCTGTTCTCTGCGGGGTAGCCGTAGGAGAGGAGCGTCGTGGCGCGTCCGGCGAGTGCTCGGACGCGCGGGGCCAGGTTGATCAAAATGCGTCGCCCTTCGGCTGGTATGAGGCCAATACATGATCGATCGGCACCGCCTGTTTCCCCTTTTGGCGATGATGACGGACAAGACGGATATAAAGTTCCGGTCGAGTTGGACGAAGCGCTGAAGCAGAGACGCCAGAATCAATCACGCGCTATCAGCTTGGGAAGCATCTACTGACCTTGCTGCCCTGAGTTGGGAAAACAGGGGTGCAGGTCAGAGTGGGCCGAGTCCCCGTGACTCCCCGTGAGTGACCGTGGTTCCCCACTCGTTCTGGCACGCATCTGGCACGAAGTCTCGATGTCAAGACACCGCTGATACGGCGGTTGGGCTGGGGTAAGCGCAGACGCTTACGTAGACTCAGAGGTATGACTGCCGGGCACGCGCACGAGGAGCTCCACCATCTGGTCGATCGGCTTTCTCCGGACCAGGCGCGTCGTCTGCTGCGTCTGGTGAAGACGGATCCGGAGTTGGCTGAGACCGTGGACGAAGAGACCGATGAGCCGGTTCGGCGTCGGCGGTTGTCGATCGCGGGGATCGGGGCCTCCGGTGAAGGGGATCTGTCGGAACGGGTCGAAGATCTGCTGGCGGAGCGGTTCAATCGGTCAACGTGACTTCCACGCTCCTGGACACTGGCCCCTTGATCGCTGTCGTTGATCGAGATGATAAGCACCATGCCTCATGCGTGCGTCTTCTCGAAAAGTTGGAGGGGCCGCTCCTGCTGCCCTCGACTACTTGATCGAGGCGGGGTGGACCATCAACAGGCACATGGGACCTCGCGTGCATGCGCAGTTTCTCGATCTGGCGGTTGAGGAGTTTGAACTGGTCGATCTGGTGCCAGCCGATGTGCGACGAATGGCAGGGCTCGTCCGCACCTACCGAGATGCTCGACTCGACCCGGCTGACGTGTCCGTGGTCGCCATCGCAGAACGCCTGAATATTACTCAGATCGCGACGCTGGACCGACGTGACTTCACTTTGATCCGACCTCGACATGTGCCGGCGTTCACGCTTCTACCGAAAGTGCTTGGCTGACCTGGTCTTACAAGGGTGGAGCGGGTGACAGGAATCGAACCCGCGCTGTCAGCTTGGGAAGTGCATCGATCACGCCTTGTAGAGCGGCTGAGCTGGGCGTTCGGCCGGTCGTGAGTGACCGTGGTTGACCCCTCGTCACCCTGGTTAATGGCCTGCTAATGGCCCGACGAGCGAAGTTCTTTCAGTTGTCGGCGGAGCGCGTCACGCTCGACGATCAGCTTCTCTACGTCATCCAGGGTGAAGAGCGTTTTGGAAGGGCCGTTCACGGTCCAGCCGTGTTGGCCGGGCTCCCAAAAGATCTCAACCTCGGTGCCTTCGTGGGGGTCTCCGCCCGCTGTGGCGTCTTGGGCGGTGGTGACATTGACCTCCTCCACACGGAGGTACCAGTCCCCGGCATTGACGTCGATCACAACGGGGGTTTCATCGGGTAAACCGGTGAGGTAGTCGAGGAGCTGGCGGACGGTGAGCATAGGCGCAGAGTGGCATGGATTGCGCACCTGCGCACGCCCCGCCCGCCGGATCTTCCCGTCTGCCTCGTCCCACCCCAGAGGGGCAACAGCTCGGGGACGGAGGGTCAAGGCCGTCTTCGCGTGTACGCCGGCCGGTGGACGTTCCTCGGCCATGGGATGCCGACGGTCACAGACGGCCTTGATCCGGAGAAGTCGAGCTGTTGGGCTTGCCTGGGACGTGGCAGACGGGAAGATCCGGCCTCACCTCAGCCGGCTACGGCTCCGCGATCGGCAGTCTCGATCATCCCGGAGCGGAATCCCCCGCCGGAGGCGTCAGCTTCGAAAGAGCCGGATAAGCGCGATGGCTATCACCATGGGGATGACGACCGCTGATACAAGTACGAGAAGAAGGAAGATCGCGAACGGATAGTGAATCACGGCCTGCTCCTGTCGACAGGCTGATCATATGCATGCCCAGGAAGCGGAGCGGCGGCGGGCCGGCGGGCGGCGAGAGCCTTGGATACGGCGGGCGCGCGGGTCGGTGGACGGCCCGGGGCGCCGCTGACCGGGACCGGCGCCCACGCCGCACGCCCGGTCGGCGGGCGGCAGAGGGCCGGGTACGGCGGCGCGGCGCGCCGCCGCTTGACCTACCGTCGCAAGCGGGCGGTCTTTCATCACGTGCTGGAGTACGCGGTGGAGATGGAGGAGCTTCCGGCGAATCCGCTGTACACGGTCAAGCTCCGCAAGGCGAAGTCCGGCGGTGAGATCGATCGGCGTTCGGTGGTCAATCCGGCTCAGGCCCGTGAGTTGCTGACCGCGGTGACCTACGTGGACCGGTCGCGGGGGGGGGATGCTCGCGGCGCTCTTCGCCTGCATGTACTTCGGTGGCCTGCGTCCGGGGGAGGCGGCGGGGCTCCGCAAGAAGGACTGTCACCTTCCGGCGTCCGGCTGAGGACTGCTCACCCTGGAGAAGACCAAGCCGCAGAGCAACAAGCGGTTCACCGACTCGGGAGACCCACGGCGAGGGTGGTCTCAAGCACCGCGACGAGAAGGAGACGCGGCCGGTGCCGATCCCGCCGGAGCTGGTGGCCATTCTGCGTGATCACATCGACCGTCACGGCGTCACCGCCGATGGCAGGCTCTTCCGGACCCGTGCGGGCGGGCTGATCTCCGGGTCGGCGTACGCCAAGGTCTGGAAGGAGGCTCGGACGTACGCCTTCACCCCCGATCAGGTCGCCTCCCCTCTGGCGGGCAGGCGTACGACCTGTGGCACGCGGCGGTCTCCCTCTGGCTCAACGCCGGGGTGCACGCGCCGGAAGCCGCGGAGAGGGCCGGTCACGGGGTGGACGTGATGCTCAGGGTCTACGCCAAGTGCATCGACGGCCAGCGCGAGGTGGCGAACCAAAGAATTTTGGCAGCGCTCGTCACATGGCACGGATCATGCTCCATGAAGGACCCCGGGACACCTCGGGGTCCTTCGTCGTTCCGGCCCCGGAATCGCCCCTCGAGGCTCCGGAACCCTCGGGCTCACCTGGGGAAACGGGGCCTCGGGTATTCCGCGTATGTTCCGCGACCGGTGGCATACGGCTGCTTTCGGCCGCCTGCGGCTGCATGAGGGGGTTGGGTCCCGGACAAGCAAAAGACCAGGTCAGCGCGTGGATGACCTGGTCTTGGCAGCGCACCCTGCAGGATTCGAACCTGCGACCGTCGGATTAGAAGTCCGATGCTCTATCCAGCTGAGCTAAGGGTGCTCCCGCTCAATTGTGCATGATCCGGGGAGTGCCCACGTAACGGTTTTGGGCCGGTGTCGTGAGGATCACTCTGTGGATCACCCGCTCTGCGGGGAGAGTGACCGCTCACCCGCTTCGGCTCAGGTGGGTGAGGGCCGTTCGAAAGGGGGGAGCCGGAACGGCGAGGGACTCCTCTGTGCGTCTGACCTGCGAGTTCTTCCGCCGGGCGCGGCGGGGGCGGGGGCAGGTGTTCGGAAGGGCGAGGATCGGGCGTTCGGAAGGGCGAGGATCGGGCGTTCGGAAGGGCCTGAAGTCCTTCGGGGCTGTCCGTCCGGTGGGAGCGGTCTGCCCGAATCGTTCTCTCGAAGAGGCGAGGCGGTCTAGGCTCGTATGCCATGTTCGTCACCACGGTCCAAGAGGAGATCCCCCTTCTGGGCGGTGATGTCACCGACGGGGTGGTGCGGGTCGGGGACACCGTCCGGCGGCCCAGCAGGGCCTCCACGGGGTCGGTGCACGCGCTCCTGCGCCATCTGGAGCGCTCCGGGTTCGAGGGTGCTCCCCGGGCGCTGGGAGTCGACGAGCGGGGCAGGGAGATCCTGAGCTATGTGGAGGGCGAGTCCGCGGCCAGGCCGCTGCCCTCGTTCGCGCTCACCGGGGAGTCGCTGGCCGCGCTGGCGCGGTTGCTGCGCGGTTTCCACGACGCGGCGGAGGGTTTCGTCCCGCCGCGAGGGGCCGTCTGGGAGGCCGGGTCCAACGACGACGCGGCACCGCAACTGATCGGGCACTGCGACGTCAACCTCGACAATGTGATCTTCCGCGACGGGCTGCCCGCCGCGCTGATCGACTTCGACATGGCCCGGCCGACGACCCGGCTGTTCGACGTGGTCACCACGCTGCGCCACTGGGCGCCGATCGCCGATCCCGTCGATCTGGAGCCGCTCCAGCGCCGCCTCGACGTCGGTCCCCGGCTCCGGCTGTTCTGCGACGAGTACGGCCTGACGCCCCGCGACCGCCGCCGCCTGCTGGATCTCGCCCGGCTCCGCTTCGACCGCTCGTACCACGCGATGCGGACCAAGGCCGAGGCGCAGGGCGAGGGCGGCGGATGGGCCCGGATGTGGGCGGGCGGGGCGGGGGAGCGCATCCGGCGGGCCCGCGTGTGGCTGGAGACCCACCAGGATGAGCTCCATGAGCATCTCGTTTAGGCGGCCGGAGATCAGGGTGAGGGGAAGGCGGCCGGGGGTGGCCGAGGGGGTGGGGATGCTCGCCGGGGTCGTGATCGACGCCGTGCTCGCCGACCCCCGGCGCGGGCATCCGGTCGCGCTGTTCGGTACCGCCGCCGCCGGGGTGGAGAGGCGGGTCTACGGAGACGGCCGGGCCCGGGGCGTCCTCCACGTGGCCCTGTGCGTCGTCCCGGTGGCGCTGCTCGGCCACGCCGCGACCCGGTCGCGCAACCCGGTGGTGCGGGCCGCGTTGAGCGCGGCGGCGACGTGGGCGGTCATCGGCGGTACGACGCTGGGCCGCGAGGGCGCGGCGATGGCCGGGCTCCTGGAGGACGGTGATCTCGCGGGGGCGCGGGGGCGGCTGTCGCACCTGTGCGGGCGCGACCCGTCCGGGCTGGGGGAGGCCGGGCTCGCCAGGGCCACCGTCGAGTCGATCGCGGAGAACACCTCGGACGCGGTGGTGGCGCCGCTGTTCTGGGGGGCGGTGGCCGGGGTGCCCGGCCTGCTCGCGTACCGGGCCGTCAACACGCTGGACGCGATGGTCGGCCACCGGAACGCGCGCTACGAGCGCTTCGGCTGGGCGGCGGCCCGCCTCGACGACGCCGCCAACTTCGTGCCCGCCCGGATCACCGGACTGCTCGCCGCGCTCGGCGCCCCCCTGGTGGGGGGTTCGGCGCTGCGCGCGGTGGCGGTGCTGCGCAGGGACGGTCACCGCCACCCCAGTCCCAACGCGGGCCGCTGCGAGGCCGCCTTCGCGGGGGCGCTGGACCTCACGCTGGGCGGGGTCAACGTGTACGGCACCCGCGTGGAGCACCGGCCGGAGATGGGCGACGGGCCCGAGCCCTCGGTCGCGGACATCCGCAGGTCGGTACGGCTCGCGCGGGCGGTGGGCCTCGGGGCCGCGGCCCTGGCGGTCCTGGCCGTCCTGCGGCGCCGGTAGGCGGCCGAGGAGAAGGGGCCGTGAAGGGGCCGTGAAGGGGCCACGGAGGGGATCAGGCGTACCGGAAGGACACGGCCGGAGGGCGAAAGGGCCTGTTCGGGAGTCCGGGTGGGCGGCGCGGGCGCGGGCGCGGCATGCTGGTCGCCATGATGGTTGATTCCCCCGGAGAACCGCCCGCGGTTCCGATCTGTCCTGATGCCACCTGCCGTCCCGGTGTCACGGGTCGTCGCGGTGCCGTGCGTCGTGCAGGGTTCGCCGCTCCTCGGGCCGGGGCGAAGGCGTGAAGGGGGCGAAAGGGGCTAAAGGGGCGCTGCTGGTCGCGGGGACGACCTCCGACGCGGGCAAGAGCGTCGTCACCGCCGGGATCTGCCGCTGGCTGGCCCGGCAGGGGGTGAGGGTCGCGCCGTACAAGGCGCAGAACATGTCGCTCAACTCCTTCGTCACCGCCGACGGCGCCGAGATCGGCCGGGCCCAGGCGATGCAGGCCGCCGCGTGCGGGCTGGAGCCCAGCGCGGACATGAACCCGATCCTGCTCAAGCCGGGCAGCGACCGGCGCAGCCAGGTCGTGGTGATGGGCAGGCCGATGGCCGAGGTCGACGCGATGGAGTACTGGGACGTCAAGGAGCGGCTCCGCCAGGTCGCGGTGGACGCGCTGGAGCGGTTGCGGGGCGCGTACGACGTGGTGGTCTGCGAGGGGGCGGGCAGCCCGGCGGAGATCAACCTGCGCAGGGGGGACATCGCCAACATGGGCCTGGCCCGTGCCGCGAACCTGCCGGTCGTCGTGGTCGGCGACATCGACAGGGGCGGGGTCTTCGCCGCGCTGTACGGGACGGTGGCGCTGCTGGAACCCGCCGACCAGGCGCTGGTCGCCGGGTTCGTGATCAACAAGTTCCGGGGGGCGCCCGAGCTCCTCGAACCGGGGCTGGACATGATCAGGGAGCTGACCGGCCGCGAGGTGTACGGGGTACTGCCCTGGCTGGACGGCCTCTGGCTGGACGTCGAGGACTCCCTGGCCCTGGACAACCGGCCCGCGATCGGAGCGCGCGCCCCGTACGGCAGGCAGACCCTGCGGGTGGCGGTGGTGCGGCTGCCGCGGATCTCCAACTTCACCGACGTGGACGCGCTGGCCTCGGAGCCCGGGGTGGCGGTCCGGTTCGTGACCTCCCCCGGCGAGCTGGACGACGCCGACCTGGTGGTGCTGCCCGGTTCCCGGGCCACGGTCTCCGACCTGGCGTGGCTCCGCGCCACCGGCCTGGCCGCGGCCCTGCCGGGCCGGGCGGTGCTGGGCATCTGCGGCGGCTACCAGATGCTCGCCAGGACCATCCGCGACGACGTCGAGTCGGGAGCGGGCCTGGTCGAGGGGCTGGGGCTGCTGCCCGCGTCGGTGGAGTTCGCCGCGGACAAGACGCTGGGCCGTCCGGCCGGCACCGCGTACGGCCACCCGGTCGCCGCGTACGAGATCCACCACGGCGTGGTGACGGCCGACGGCGGCGAGCCCTTCCTGGACGGTTGCCGGGACGGCTCGGTGTGGGGGACCACCTGGCACGGCGCCCTGGAGAACGACGGCTTCCGCCGGGCCTTCCTCGCCGAGGTGGCCGCCGTCTCCGGGCGTGACTTCACCCCGGCACCGGACGTGTCGTTCGCCGCCCTGCGGGAGGAGAGGCTGGACGCGCTCGGTGACCTGATCGAGCGGAACGTCGACACCGGCGCCCTGCTCCGGCTGCTGGAGGGCGGGGCACCTCGGGGACTGCCGTCGCTGCCACCCGGCGGGGCTTCGCGCGAGGCTCCGGACTTCTCGGCCGGTGTTCCCGCGGCCGGGTGAGCCGGTACTTTCCTCGCCGGTCGAGCCGGTGCCTTCCCCGCCGGTCGAGCCGGTGCTCCCTCCGCAGGCCGGGGGAGTGGTCTCCCGCACTGTTCCCCTGAGGATCGAAGGCGGGCACATCACTTCGGCCGGGGAAAAAGAGAAGGTCCCTCTGCCGGGTAAACTCGAAATTCCCCCGCCAGGTCCGATGGGGGTATGGGAGGCCGACCATGTCCCGCATCCTGATGTTGCTCTTCGTCGTCGCGGTGATCGCGGTGGTGGTTGTCGGTGTGACCATGGCGGTCCGCGCCTCCGCGGCGCGCAGGTCCATCGCCGAAAGTCCCCGGGAGATCCTCAAGCGCCGCTACGCGGCCGGTGAGATCGACGAGGACGAATACCTCCGCCGCATGTCGGGCCTCTCCCAGGACTGGTAGTCCCGCCGGCCGTGGTCAGGCCGCGGGGGCGGGAGCCGGCTGGTTCGCGGTGATCCAGGTGTCGATCTCCTCCCACTGGTCGAAGAGCCAGCGGATCTGGTCCTCACGGTCGCGCGGTACGTCGGCGGCCTGGACCCGCCACCACTTGGCCTTGATCTGGGCGCTGAGCGGGAGGCGGGTCCAGATGTCCCCGAAGGTGACCAGGTCGTCGAGACCGGTGTGCGCGACGAAGACCACGTCCGCCTCGGGGCAGGCCTCGATGGCGGCGATGGCCCCGTTGGGGCGGGGGGGCATCAGGTGCCGCAGCCTGCGGGCCCGCGCGGCCTCCTCCGACAGGCCCTTCTGCTCCAGCCGCAGGATGGCCCGCCAGCGGCGCTTCGGGGTGAAGTTGCCGCCCTCCGGGAAGATCACCAGGGCGTCGTCGGCGTCCATGTCGGAGGACAGGCGGCGGATCTCGCCAATGATGCCGCTCTCGGCGACCTCGCGGTGGACGAAGGCGTTGGGAAGGCGGTTGATCACCACGTCCAGCGAGGGGTCGAACTGCAGGGCCGCCTTCATCACGATCCTCGGGCGCCGGCCGTAGCGGGCGAGAAGGTGGTGGACGAGCAGGAACGAGTCGCCGGGGCCCGCGTGGCGGGACAGGACGATGACGGGGCGGGTGAGGCGGCGGGAGATCTCGTCGGAGGTCGGCGGCGGCTCGTCGACCTCGACGCTCAGGCGGAAGATCCGCACCGCGGCCTCGTAGATCTTGGAAAGGAACCACTGGATCAGCTCGTAGTGCCGCTCCTGGTACTCGTCGCGGTTGAGCCGGCCGCCCAGGCCGTTCGCCACCCACAGCCACAGGCAGGCGCACAGCGCCATCGACTCCAGCGTCAGCCACGCCAGCGCGAACCAGACCAGCCGGGTGCCGCGCCGCTGCGGGGGCGGCAGGCGCAGCGAGGCCGCGGCCACCACCAGCAGCCAGATCGGGAGCGTGAGCACCGCGACGACGGTGAGCACGATGACGAGCGGGGCCAGGACCAGGCGGCGGATGATGCGAGGAGGCAGCACGAGCGGCTCCTGCCTGTGTGGATGTGCGGTCGTGGTGCGCGTGCGGGGCCGGCGTGACTCAGGAGGCGATGATCCGGACGTACCTCCTCATGAGTACCCCCGATGTGGGCCTACCCCGATATGGACATATGACGCGGCTTGGTTTATATCGGTACTGATGCGGACGGTGGCGTGGAGCGGCTCAGGAGGACGCCTGCCGGACCAGGTAGTCGGACGAGGCCCGGTACGCGCGGTCGATGTATTCAGATATATGCGATGAATCCCGGTAACGCAGCTGAGAGAGGTCTATTCCTGGACGGGACTCGCCCCCGGACGGCATGACATGGACCTCGATGTCGTCCGGCAGGGTGGCCATCTCCTCGGTGAAGCGGTGCCGCCGGGCGATCTCGAAGGCGGTCATGCCGACCTCCCACGGGCGCCGGGGCACGACCAGGGGACGCTCGATCCTGCCCACGTGCAGCACGTAGACCCGCCGGGCGCCGAGCGCGACGGCCCGGCCGACCGGGATGCTGTGCACCAGCCCGCCGTCGAGGTAGTGGCCGTCGCCGACGCGGACGGGCGGCAGCAACCCGGGGACGGCGCAGGAGGCGAGGACCGCGTCGACCAGGGGGCCCTCGGTGAACCAGTGCGCGGCGGCGCGCTCGACGGAGGCGGCCACGCACTGGAACGGCACGGACAGATCCTCGATGCGGGAGACCGGCAGCGTCCGGGCCAGCAGGTCGCGCAGCGGCTCGGAGGAGTGCAGGTGGGTGCCGCTCCTGGCGAGGGTGGACAGCCGGGTCACCCAGGACCCCGCGAACGCCGTACGGACGATCTCCGAACCCCACAGCGTGGTCAGGCGCGCGACCGCGTCACCGGGGGCGGCGGCGAGCACGACGCCGTTCAGGGCGCCCACGGACGTGCCGATGATCACGTCGGGCTTGATGCCCGCCTCGTCGAGCGCCCGCAGCATGCCCACCTCGTGGGCGCCGAGGACGCCCCCGCCACCCAGTACGAAGGCAGTGTCCAGGCTCATGGGCTCACCATAGCCCCGCGGCCGAGCGCGGCGCCGCCGGGCGGGTTCCGGATCCGCGCAACGAAGGGGCGGTCAGCTGTCCGGGTCCGGTCATGACCCCGGCGGTGCCGAGCGGGCACGATCTGACGCATGACAGCGGTAGTGGAGACCGAGGGGCTCACCAAGTTCTACGGCGCGCGCCGGGGGCTTGAGGATCTCGACCTGGAGATCCGGCCCGGGGAGGTGTTCGGGTATCTCGGCCCGAACGGCGCGGGAAAGACGACGACGCTCAGGCTGCTCCTGGACGTCATCCGCCCCACCAGGGGCCGGATGACGGTCCTCGGCAGGGATCCCCGCGAGGCGGGCGTGCGGAGCCGGATCGGTTACCTGCCCGGCGAACTGGCCCTGGAGGGCAGAGAAAAGGCGGGGGAGTTCCTGGCCTTCCTCGGCGCGGTGCGCGACGGCGTGCCCAAGGGGCGCATCGAGGAGCTGGCCGAGCGGCTGGAGGCCGACCTGTCGGTGCCCATGGGCAAGCTCTCCAAGGGCAACAGGCAGAAGGTCGGGCTCATCCAGGCCTTCATGCACGAGCCGGAGTTCCTGATCCTCGACGAGCCGACCAGCGGCCTGGACCCGCTGGTGCAGCAGGAGTTCCTGGCGATGATCCGGGAGGTCCGCGCCTCGGGCCGTACCGTGCTGATGTCCTCCCACGTGCTGGCCGAGACCGAGGACGTCTCCGACCGGGTCGGCATCGTGCGCGGCGGCAGGCTCGTCGCGGTGGAGGACGTCTCCGCGCTCAGGGAGAAGGCGGTGCGCCGGGTGGAGTTCCACTTCGACGCCCCGGTGCCCCGGGAGGCGTTCGAGAACCTGCCCGGCGTGCGGGACCTGCGGATGGAGGGGGCCGGGCTGCGCTGCACCATCGACGGCCGCCCGGACGCGCTGATCAAGGCGGCGGCGAGGTTCACCGTGGTGCACATGGTCAGCGCCCAGCCCGACCTGGAGGAGATCTTCCTCACCTACTACAGCCAGAACGAAGAAGAAGGGGAGGCGCGCGATGCCCACGCTGGTGTCGAAGAGCCTGCGTGACTACCGCAGGCCGCTGCTCGGCTGGACCGTCGGGATCAGCGCGTTCTTCGCGATGTACCTGGCCTACTACCCGACCATCCAGAGCAACCCCGACCTCTACGGGAACGTGGCGCTGACCAAGTTCCCCGGGGCCATGCGCGACCTCATGGGCGGTCTGGAGGGCGGCTTCACCAGCGGCTCCGGCTACTTGCAGACGCTGGTCTACCAGCTGTTCGGGCCGCTGCTGTTCATCATGTGCGCGGCGGTGATCGGCAATCGGGCGATTGCCCAGCCCGAGGAGTCGGGCACGCTGGAACTGGTCCTGACCCTTCCCATCGACCGCAGGCGGCTGGTCCTGGAGCGCTTCGCCGCCCTGGCCCTCGCGCTGCTCGGCGTGGCGGCGGTCACCTTCCTCGTGGTGCTGGGCCTGGTGACGGCCGTCGACATGGGCGTCCCCGCCGACAGGGTCCTCGCCGGTCACGCCGGCGTCTTCCTGCTCGCCCTCTTCTTCGGCACGCTCTGCCTGACGGTCGGCGCCGCGACGGGGCGCCGGGGGGTCGCCCTGGCGGTGGTCGGGGTGGTCGCCGTGGCCGGATACGTGGTCGAGACCATGGGCAAGAACGTGGACGGGGTGTCCTGGCTACGCTGGATCTCGCCGTTCCACTACTACCTCGACGGACGGCCGATCCAGCTGGGATTCCCGGCGTGGGACTATCTCGTGCTGGCCGGGGCGACCGTCGCGCTGGTCCTGATCGCGATGCCGGCCTTCGACAGGCGTGACGTGGGAGTCTGATGGACGAGCTGCTCGGCGGCCATCTCCGGATGTTACGGGAGGCGGCCGCCACCGGCAGGCTGCCCGGCCGCGCCGAGCTCGACGACTGCCGCGCAGCCGGTGCGCTGGCCGCCGAGCGGGGCGCGTCCGTGCGGGCCCTGGTCGAGGCCGCGCTGGCCATGGCCGAGTCGGTGAGCCCCACCCCGCTCCCTGCCCTGCGGCGTACGGTCTCCGCCCTGATGGAGGGGTACGAGAACGCCCAGCGGTCGGCGCTGCGCCAGGAGGAGGCGGCGCGCAGGGAGTTCGTCGACGACCTGCTCGAGGGCCGCGCCGACAGGCTCGCCGAGCGGGCCGAGCACTTCGGGCTCCGCCTGGCCGAGACGTACGTGGTCGCCGTCGCGCGTCCCGCCGCCGGAGCCGCCGGAGCCGCCGGAGTCGCGGGAGCCGGAGTCGCCACGGCCGCCCCGGCCGCCGCTCCGGGGGACGGCGGGCTCGCGGGGGAGGCCGAGGGGACGGCCCGGCGGATCGAGGACGCGCTGGTCGCCCGGTTCGGCTCGCACAATGTGCTGGTCGCGGTCCGCGACGGGATGCTCGTGTGCGTCGCGCCGGGCAGCCTCGCCGTCGCGAACGGCGAGTTCACCCACCACGTGCGCCAGGCGTTCGCGCCCGGCTGGCGGGTCGGGCTCGGCCGGGCGCACCGGGGCCCCGGCGGGGTGGTCACCTCCTACCGGGAGGGCGCCAACGCCATCGAGCTCGGTGACCGGCTGGGGCTGCGCGCCCCCGTGCTCAAGGCCGCGGACCTGCTGGTGTTCCCTGTGCTGCTGCGGGACCGCGCGGCCATCGAGGACCTGGTGACGAGCGTGCTCAGCCCGCTGCTGGAGGCGCGGGGCGGTCCCGAGCCGCTGCTCGCCACGCTGGAGGCCGTCTTCGCCTCCCAGGGCAACCAGACCGCCGCCGCGCGCAGGCTCGGCGTCAGCACCCGGGCGGTGACCTACCGGCTGGAGCGGATCCGCCGCCTCACCGGGTTCTCACCGGATGACTCCACCCAGCGTTTCACCCTGGAGACGGCGGTCCTGGGCGCCCGCCTCCTGGACTGGCCCGCCCACCCGCTGCACTGACCTGGCCGGCCCGCCCACCCGCCGCGCCGACCTGGCCGGTCCGCCCGTTCGCCGTGCCCACCGGCCGCGCCCGTTCGCCCTGGCGTTACGGGATCAGAAGCACCTTGCCGGTCGTACGGCGGGCTTCGAGGTCCTCGTGCGCGCGGGCGGCCTCGGCGAGCGGGTAGCGCTCGGAGATGTGCACCCGCAGCTGACCCGCGGCCACCCAGCCGTAGAGGTCGGAGGCGCGCCAGGTGAGCTCGTCCCGGGTGGCGATGTAGGTGCCCAGGGTCGGGCGGGTCAGGAAGAGGGAGCCGTTCCTGGCGAGGAGCTGCGGGTCGAGCGGCGGGACTGGGCCGCTGGCCTGGCCGTACAGCGCCATCATGCCGCGCGGTCGCAGCGAGGCGACGCTCTCGTCGAAGGTGGCCGCGCCCACGCCGTCGTAGACGACGTGCACGCCGGAGCCGGTCAGGTCGCGGACGGCGTCGGCGAAGCCCTTGTAGCGGAACACCTCGTCGGCGCCCGCCTGGCGGGCCAGGATCTCCTTCTCCTCGGTGGAGACCGTGCCGATCACCCGGGCGCCGCGCAGCTTGGCGATCTGGGTGAGCAGCAGGCCCATGCCCCCGGCGGCGGCGTGCACCAGGACGTCGTCCCCCGCCTTCACCTCGTACGTGGAGTGCGTCAGGTAGTGCGCGGTCAGCCCCTGGAGGGTGACGGCCGCCGCGACCTCGGCGGCGACCCCCTCGGGCACGGTGAGCAGCTTGGAGGCGGGCACCGTGGCCCTGGAGGCGTAACTGCCCGGCACGTTGGCCCAGGCCACGGTGTCGCCGACGGCGACGTCACGGACGTCCTCACCGACCGCGGCGACGGTGCCCGCGCCCTCCTCCCCGGGGACGAAGGGCAGTGAGAGCGGGTAGCGGCCGATCCGGTGGTAGACGTCGATGAAGTTCACGCCGGAGGCGGCGACGTCGACCAGGACGTCGCCCGGGTCCAGCCGGGGGTCCGGGTGGTCCTCGGTGTAGGTGAGAACCTCGGGTCCGCCGGTGGCGGAGACGACTATGGCGCGCATCGTGCTGAACTCCTTAGGTCAGTCGAATGTCTCGATCGTCCCCATTGTTGTGCGGATCACTCGTCGTCGCGGTCATCCGGTCAGGGCTGCCGGGTGATGGCCGGACCGTGCAGGGTGAAGTTGTCGAACGCGGTCCGCAGGACGGCGTCGCTGTTCTCGCCCACCCTGGCGATCACGCCGACCAGCCCGTTGGGCAGCGGGTTGGTGTCGAGGAACGACTGGGTCTGCTCGTCGTTGACCCACATGGTGAGCTGCACGCCCCCCTCGACGCCGGTGCACTCGGCCGTGAGCCGGATGGCCTCGCCCTTGGGCAGGTCGACCTTGGCGGGTTTGGTGAGCTCGCCCCCGGCGCTCTTCACGGTCTTGCGGATGCGGGCGTTGCCCGTGGTGTCGAGCAGGAACTCGTACCGTGTCGCCTTGTTGTCGTCCTCGCCCCGGCAGAACAGCCCGTACTCGCCCATCCCGGTGGTGCCGGAGCGGATCGTGATGTCGGAGCCGAGCAGGATCCGGCTCGGTGTGACCGGCGTGGGGCTGGCCGTGGGATCGGGGGTGGCCGGTGGAGCGGACACGAAGGGGATCGGGGCCTGCTCCCGCCTCACGGGGGAGTACCCGCTGACGTCGACGGCGTAGTAGCCCTCGGGGGCGTAGCCGTACGTGCCGGTCATCGGGCTGTAGGTGCCGCCGCTCCAGCCGGTGCCGCTCTGGGTGAAGTCGTCCTGGTAGAGCAGGGCGAGGTTCTCCGGCGGGCCGCCGGGAGCGAGCGCGAGGCGCAGGCCGAGCCCTCCGGCCGCCACCATCAGGGCCGCCACGGCCACCCCGACCACCAGTTTCCGCCGCCCGGCCGTCCCGCCTCGCGAGAGGAAGGACCCGGTGTCGTCCCGCGGCCGCTCGGGGAGGGTGTGGCCGGGACCGTCGTGGAAGGCGCCGGGCGCGACATGGCCGGGCCCCGCCTGCGAGGCGCCGGAGACCGTGTGGCCCCCTCGCGCGGACGGTGCGGTGTGGCTCCAGTCGGGATCGGCCGCGTGACCCGCGTGACCCGCGTGCCCTCGGCCGGGAACGGAGTTCTGCCCCGCGGGTCCGCTGACGGAGCCGGGGGTGGGCGGCCCGGCGGTTCCGGTTCCGGTCCAGGGGGCGCCGCCGGGCGGCCCCTGAGGTTCCTGCCAGGAGGCCTGGATCGAGTGGGCGGCCTGCTCGGGCGCGGCGGAGCGGCCCACCAGGTGGTCGAGGAGCTGCTGTGAGGTGGGCCGGTTCCGCGGGTCCTTGGTCAGCGCGTAGGTGACCAGCTCGCGCAGCGCGGGCTCCATGCCCTCCAGGGACGGCTCGGTGTTGAGCACCTGGTACAGCACCGCGGGCAGCGCCTCGCCGCCGAACGGTGCCCGCCCGCTCGCGGCGAAGGCCATCAGGCAGCCCCACGAGAACACGTCGCAGGCGGCCGAGACCGGCTCGCCGCGCAGCACCTCGGGCGCCATGTAGCGGGGGGTACCGAGGATCTCACCGGTCCCGGTCATCCCGCTGAGGGTGTCCAGCGCGCGGGCGATGCCGAAGTCGATGACGCGGGGGCCGACGGGGGAGAGCAGCACGTTGGACGGCTTGAGGTCGCGGTGCACCACTCCGGCGCCGTGGATGGCGGTCAGCGCGGTCGCCACCCCGACGGCGAGCGCGTCGAGACTGGAGCCGCGGAGCGGGCCGCCGGAGTCGACGGCCTCCTCGAGGTTGGGCCCGGTGACGTACTCGGTGACGACGTAGAGCTGGTCGTCGTCGAGCGCCGCCTCGATGACCGCGGCCGTGCAGAACCTGCGGACCCGCTGCGCCGCGTCGGCCTCCCTGCGAAAGCGCATCCGGAACCGTTCGTGCTGGCTGTACTCCGGATTGATGACCTTGATGGCGACCTGCTGCCCGTCAGGGGACTCGCCAAGATAGACCGTGCCCATCCCGCCCCGGCCCAGCCTGCTGAGCACGCGGTACCGGCCTATCTGCAGGGGTTCGTCGGGACTGAGGTTGTTCACCTTTGTACCTAACCGCATACGCCGTCACATGAGTGGCTCAGCCTATCGATCTCTTGCCGCTCGCCAGCAGTCGCAACAGCGGCAGGTCCACTTTTTCCAGACTGTCCACGCTCAGCACGTCCTCCGCCACCGGATCGCCGGAGACCGACACCACCCGGCACCCGGCCGCGCGGGCCGCCGCGAGCCCGGTGGGACTGTCCTCCACGGCCACGCAGTCGGCGGGGTCGAGGCCCAGCCCGGAGGCCGCCCGCAGGTACGGGTCGGGCAGCGGCTTGCCGCGCGCGGTGTCCTCGGCGGCCACGACCAGGGCGAACCGCTCCGCCCCGACGGTGTGCAGCACCATGTCGACGATGAGTCGCGGCGAGGCGCTGACCAGGGCCGTGGGCACGCCTTCCGACCCCAGGTCGTCCAGCAGCCGGATCGCGCCGGGCAGCGGTGTCACCCCGCCGGAGACCCGCTCGGCGAAGGCCTCGGTGAGCCGCGCCCCGACCCGTTCGACCCTGTCCCGCTCCGCACCGGCCCGTTCGACCCCGGGCCGCTCCGCACCGGGCGGTGCGGGAGCGCGGCGCGCGAGGTAGCCGGCCGCGTCCTCGACCAGGCGGCCGAGGACGTGGCCGGCGTCGGCCTCCGTCAGCTCCAGGTCCAGCTCGGCGGCGACCTCCACGCACGCCTGCCACCACATCCCCTCGGTGTCCACGAGCGTGCCGTCCATGTCGAACAGGACGGCTCCGAGCTCACCCGACACCCGCGACGTCCTCCGACTCGGCCGCCTTCGGGGACTCCGGGGACTCCGGGGACTCCGGGGACTCCGGGGACTCCGGGGACTCCGGGGACTCCGCGGGGTTTCCGGAGGTGAGAACGGGCGCGGGGGTGGTGCGCGCGGCGACGAGCACGGGCCGCTGCACGAGGGCGACGTCCACCCGCGTGCCCGGCGCCAGGCGTACCGCGTCGTGTCCCGGCACGTCGCTGAGGACCTCCAGCTCGCCCACCCGCACCCGCAGCCGCGCGGTGGAGCCGCGGAAGGACGACGCCACGATCGTGGCGTTCCCGTCGGGCGAGGGGGTGACCAGCACCGCCTCGGGGCGTACCAGCACGTCGACGTCGGGCGAGGACGGCAGCGGGCCGTCCACCGGCATGAGCTTGCCCATGACGGTGACCTCCTGGCCGGACAGGCGGCCGGGAACGTGGTTCATCGCGCCGACGAACTCCGCCACGAACGGGGTGGCGGGCCGGTCGTAGACCTCGGCCGGCGGGCCGCACTGCTCCAGCCGCCCGGCGCGCAGCACCGCGACCTTGTCGGCGACCGACAGGGCCTCCTCCTGGTCGTGGGTGACGAAGATGGTGGTGATGCCCAGCTCGAGCTGGAGCCGCCGGATCTCCTCGCGCAGCGAGACACGGACCTTGGCGTCCAGCGCGGACAGCGGCTCGTCGAGCAGCAGCACGCGAGGCTCCAGCGCCAGCGCCCTGGCCAGGGCGACGCGCTGCTGCTGGCCGCCGGACAGCTCGTGCGGGTAGCGCTGGGCGTGCGTCGGCAGGCCGACCAGCTCCAGCAGCTCGTCCGCCCGCGCGTGCCGTTTGGCGGTCGGCACCTTGCGCACCCGCAGCCCGAAGGCCACGTTGTCCCTGGCGTTGAGGTTGGGGAACAGGCTGTAGGACTGGAAGACCATGCCCGCGTCCCGCCGGTTGGCGGGGACCCGGGTGATGTCCTTGCCGTCCACGAGCACCGCTCCGGCGTCGGGGTGCTCGAAACCGGCGACGCAGCGCAGCGCCGTGGTCTTCCCGCAGCCGGAAGGGCCGAGCAGGGCCATCAGCTCGCCCTGTTCGACGGTGAGGTCCAGGCCGTCCAGGGCCACCGTACGGCCGAACGCGCGGCGCAGCCCCCGGAACTCGACGGTCATCGACGTTTCCTTCCCGCACCCGAGAGGGTGAGCAGCAGCAGCCAGATGAGGAGCAGGCTGATGATCGACAGGGCCACGGAGAGCTGCCCGTCGTTCCCGGAGATGGTCACGATCCAGACCGGGAACGTCTCGTAGCCGAGCAGGGCCGCGATGGTGTACTCGCCGAGCACCAGCGCGAGGGTGAGGAACGAGGCGCTGGCGATGGAGGAGCGGATGTTGGGGATGATCACCCGGAACAGCACGTACGGCCACGAGGCGCCCAGGTTGCGGGCCGCCTCCACCAGCGTCCGCACGTCGATCGCGCGCAGCCCGGCGTCCAGCGACCGGTAGGCGAACGGCAGCGTCAGCATCACGTACGCGAGCACGAGGACGAACGGGAACCTCTCGTCCTGGACGGCGATCAGCGTCGCCCAGAACGGTGTGGCGGCCAGCGCGTCGACGCCCTCGCGCAGTGCCGTGCTGATGCCGACCACGTAGGTGATCGGGGGTACGACCAGCGGGAGCGTGGAGATCAGCTCCAGCACCAGCCGCAGCCGGGGCGCGCCGAGCCGCACGGCCAGCATCGCCGGGAGGGTGAGCAACAGCACCGCGACGATGGTGCAGGCGGCGAGCGCGAGGGAGAGCAGCAGGCTGGGCAGGAAGCCGGGCGCCGACAGGATCCGCCCGTAGGCGGCGAGCGAGAAGCCCTGCCCCTCCGAGTAGACGGTGAACCAGAAGGACACCGCCATCGGCACGACGAAGTAGATCGCCGCGACGACCAGCACGATCCCCCGCCAGGCCCGGCGCTGCCCGGGGCGGGCGGTGGCGGCGGGGCCCGGGGTGACGTCGGGCAGGGTGGCTACCGCAACCATCGGGAGCTCCTCTTCTGCAGCGGCAGGTAGACCGCCATCACCAGCAGCGCGATGACGATCATGTCGAGGCTCAGCGCGAGCGCGACGTTCTCGTACCCGATGAGGACGTCCCCGGTGAGGGCCTCGGCGATCTGCAGGGTGACCAGCGGGACCGTGCTGCCCACCATGGCGTAGGCGGTGGCGTAGGCGGCGAACGCGCCGCCGAACAGCAGGACGACGCCGCCGAGCAGGGCCGGGGTCAGCACCGGGATGCCGACGTAGCGCCAGAACTGCCAGGTGGTGGCGCCGTTGTTCTGCGCCGCCTCCCGCCACTGCGGGCGCAGGCCGTCCAGCGCCGGGGTCACGACGAGCACCATCAGCGGCACCGAGAAGTACATGTAGACCAGGGCCAGGCCCCAGAAGTTGTACAGCACCCCAGGGCCGAGGCCCAGCGCGGTGGTGATCACCCCCGAGTTGCCCAGGGTGGCGATCCAGATGAACGCGAGCGGCACGCCGCCGAAGTTGGACAGCACGCCGGAGAAGGTCAGCACGGCCTCGCGCAGCGCGGTGAACCGGGAGGTCAGCACCGCCTGGGCCAGGAACGTCCCGGCGACCGCGGCGGCGACCGCCACCACGGCCGACAGCTGGACGCTGCTGAGCAGGGCGTTCAGGTAGGGCCCCTGGAGGCTCCTGGACAGGTTGGCGGTGCCGAGGGAGGACACCTTGGTCGCCGGGTCCTTGACGGTGAACGCGCCGACCAGCAGCGTGAGCGCCGGGATCCCGAACGCCACCGCCGTCACGACCAGCAGCGGCAGGGCTCCCAGCCAGTTCTTGGATCGGGGACGGCCGCCGCGCGGGGCGGCGGCCGTGACGGCGGGGACGGTCATCCCGAGACCGCGGCGCCCCAGCCTCCGGCCAGGACCTCCTTGGCCTTGTTGACCTGCTCCTCCGTCGGGAAGGTGGGCTCACCCTCGACCGGCGGGAGGTTCGCCTCGGCGGCGGCGTCGACCGTGCCGTCGGCCTTCATCGCGGGCAGCAGCACCGGGCGGGCGAAACCGCCGAGGTAGAGGTTCTGGCCCTCGGGGCTGTAGAGGAACTCCTGCCACAGGCGCGCGGCGGCCGGGTGCGGGGCGTCCTTGTTGATGGCCTGGGCGTAGAGCTGGAAGTACTTGCCGTCGCTGGGGATGACGGTCTTCCAGTCGAGGCCCTTCTCGGCCATCTTGGGGGCGTAGGCGGCGTTGTTGTAGTCCCAGTCGATGCTGATCTGGGTCTCGCCCTTCTCGATGGTGGCCGGGGTGGTCTCGACGGGGTTGAAGTTCCCGGTGTCCTTCAGCTTCTTGAAGAAGTCCAGGCCGGGCTGGATGTCGTCGAAGGAGCCGCCGTTGGCGAGGGCCGCCGCGTACACGCCCGCGAACGCCGAGCCCGACTTGGTGGGGTTGCCGTTCAGGGCGACCTTGCCCTTGTACTCGGGCTTGAGCAGGTCGGCGTAGGTCTCCGGGCACTTGGCGATCTTCTTGGCGTCGCAGCCGATGGAGACGTAGCCGCCGTAGTCGTTGAACCAGAGGCCGCTGGGCTCCTTCTGGTTCTCGGGGATCTTGTCCCAGGTCTGGACCTTGTACGGCGCGAACAGGCCCTCGGCGGCGCCGCTGATCGCGAAGGACTGGCCGAGGTCGAGCACGTCGGGGGCGCGGTCCTGGCCCTTGCGGGTCTTCACCGCGTTGATCTCGTCGGCGCTGGCGGCGTCGGGGGTCTCGCTCTCGATCTCGATGCCGTACTTCGCCTTGAAGGTCTCGATGATCTTTCCGTAGTTGGCCCAGTCGGGCGGGAGGGCGATGACGTGGAGCTTGCCCTCCTTCTTGGCGGCCTCGACGAGCTTGTCCAGCCCGCCGAAGTCGGCGGCGGAGGTGGCGGTTCTGGCGTCCACTCCGGCCGCGGAACCTCCGCCGGAGGCGCCCGCGGACGGTGCCGTCGTACCGGGGGCGGCTCCGCACGCGGCGGCGCCGACCAGGAGGAAGGCCGCCAGGCCTGCAAAGCGAACTCGGGATGCGATCACGGTGTCTCCCAAGGGGGTGTCGCGCAATATTTCACGAAAGTAGACGAACTTGTACAAACAAGCTAGACCTCCTCTGTCGTGAATCAGTTGCTGTTTGGTGAACGGGCGAAGTACGGCGGTGAAATGCGTGAACCGGGGCTGTGTGAGCCGTTGACCCTTGTTTAGGGTGGGGCTGAGCCGGCCGCCAGGTGCGCGCAGCGAGGGATCCCGCCGACGCGCGCCGGGCCGGGAGCGGGAGGGCGGCTTGAGAGGCGAGGCGAGATTGCGCGGTCACCGGATGTTCGCGGATGCGTGGAGAGGCGCCCTGGAGTTCGCGGGCGCGCCGGAGCGAGCGTGGGCGCTCGCGGGCCGTCCGGAGAGGGCGCGGGTTCTCACGGGGACGCGGGTGCTCGCGGGCCGTCAGGAAGAGGCGCGGGTGCTCGCGGGTTTCCCGGAGGCGGCGCGGGTGTTCGCGAGGGCGTGGGCGCTCGCGGGCCGTCAGGAAGGGGTGCGGGCATGACGGCCCGATACATGGGCATCGCGGAGGAACTGCGCGACGCGATCATGCGAGGCGAGCACCCCGTGGGCGCCCAGCTGCCCTCCGAGGCCGAACTGGCCACCCGCTTCGCCGCCTCGCGCGGCACGATCCGCCAGGCGGTCGCCGTGCTCGCCACCGAGGGCCTGGTCGGGTCCCGGCAGGGGGCCAGGCGCATCGTGCTCGGCCGCGAGCGCAGCCAGAGCTTCGCCGAGCTGCACAGCTTCGCCCAGTGGGCGCGGGCGATGGGCTACCGGGTCAGCGGGCAGGTGCTGCAGCAGCGTCGCCGGGGCGCGGGTGCCACCGAGGCCGTACGGCTGGCGCTCCAGCCCGGTGATCCGGTGCTCTCCGTGCTGCGGCTGCGCTCCCTGGAGGGCGAGCCGGTGATGCTGGAGCGCACGGTCTACGCCGGGTGGATCGCTCCGGCCGTCGAGCGCATCGAGCCGGGCTGCGAGTCGGTCACCCAGGCGCTGTACGACAGCGTCGGCCTCGTCTTCGCGTACGGCGAGCACCTCATCGACGCGGTGGCCGCGGGTGTCCAGGACGCCAGGCTGCTGGCCGTGCGCAGGGGCAGCCCGCTGCTGCGCCAGCGGCGGGTCACCACCACCCATGAGGGACGGCCCGTCGAGTGGTCCGACGACCGCTACCGCGCGGGCAGCGTGACCTTCAGCATCCGCAACTCGGTGGACGCCAACCCGCTCGTACGGCAGATGGGCGACTTGCGCCCGGCGCCGTGAGAACGTATGTTCGATACGCCAGGCCCGCCTTCCCCCGGGTGCTCGTTCGAAAGCCGCGGGAGAGGCGTCTTGAGCAGACTTTACGGCGACCCCATCGAGGTGTGGATCCGCGACGGGCAGCCCGTCCAGTTCGTCTGGCGCGACCGCCTCTACACCGTCCGCCGGGTCCTCGACCACTGGGTCGTCGCGCGCGAGTGGTGGAAGATCTCCGACAGCGATCCCGGCGAGCGCCGGTTCTGGCGGGCCGAGGCCGTCACGGGTGATCAGGCCGGCACCTACGAGCTCCGGTTCGACACCGCGGGCGAGGGCTGGTTGCTGATCAGGGCATGGGACTGACGCTCCGCCCGGACGCGCCGCTCGCCGGTGAGGACGTGGGACCGGCGCCCCGCCCGGACACGTTTCCGCCGACGGTGACATGCCGATGGAGACATGTGGTCGGCGCCCCGTCCCGCACCGGCCCGCCTTCCGCCGGGTGGACGGCCCTCGTTCACTGCCCGGCGGGGTGGACCTCCTGGGGCCGGTCCTGCTCCGACGTCTCCGGCGAGGAAGCCTCCGGGGCGGCGGGCGCGGGGGGCGGGGAGCTCCTCACGAGCAGGTGCGGGACCGCCTCCGCCGGAGGCGGCGGGAGGTGGTGCTCCGCGTCGGCCTGCCGCCGGTGCCTGGCACCCGCGGCCTGGATCCCGGTGATCTGACGCACGGTCGCCGCGCACAGCAGGGAGGCGACCGCGACGGCGATCAGCTCGGTCGGCCCGAGGCCGGTCAGGTTCGTGCCCCCCTGGGACGCCCCCGGCCACAGCCGGGCCAGCACCAGGGCGAGCGCGAAGAGCCAGCTCAGCCACCAGGCGGTGAGCAGCGCCGTCCAGCGGAGGCGGCGGTCCAGCGGCGGACGGGAGGCCCACCACAGCCGGTCGACCAGCACGGCGGGCGCGACCAGGTTGACCACCGGCACGAACCAGCTCACCAGGACCGGTGCCACCGCGGGCAGGCCGGCGCCCTGCCGGGCGCGGAGCAGCCAGTTCAGGTACGCGGCGACGGCGGCGATCGCGGTCGCGGCGAAGAACATGATCAGGATGGCGAAGACGGTGACCGCGCCGAAGACCGCGTCGGCGCCGGGGGCGTGGGGGTCGCCGCCGAGCTCGGCTATCTCCAGGACGAGGCGCCGGCCACGGGCCTGCTCGAACACCGCCAGGCCGGCGATCGCGATCACCAGTGCGGTGAGAGCGACGTAGACGGCCGAAGCCGACCTTTTCTGTAGAGATGGGATAGAGCGCATGTATATCTCCCCCCGCCATGCGCCGAGGACCTGCCCTCTTTCTATCCCGTCAGCTCTCCCGCTAATCAGCCCAAACGACCCGCTCAGCCGACGATGCCGGACTCCCACGCCCACGCGGCGGTCTCCACCCGGTTCCTGGCACCCAGCTTCGTGTGGATGCTCCCCAGGTGCGTCTTCACGGTCGACAGCGAGACGAACAGCTCGGCGGCCACCTCCTGGTTGGTCCGCCCCCTGGCCACCAGGCGCACGACGTCCAGCTCGCGCTCGGTGAGGGGCTCGCTGGGCGGCCGGGCGGCACCGGTCCGAGGGTGGGACAGGTGTTCGAGCAGGCGTACGGTCACCGACGGCGACACCAGCGCGTCCCCGGCCGCCGCGGCCCGGATCGCCTCGATGAGCAGCGTCGGCCCGCTGTCCTTGAGCAGGAAACCGGTCGCCCCGGCGCGCAGCGCCCCGTAGACGTACTCGTCGAGGTCGAAGGTGGTGACGATGACCACCTTCATCGGGTCCTGCACCCCCGGCCCCGCGAGGATGCGGGTGGCCTCCAGGCCGTCCAGCTTGGGCATCCGGATGTCGAGCAGGCACACGTCCGGCCGCAGCCTCCGCGCCAGCTCGACGGCCTCGGCCCCGTTCGCGGCCGTCGCCAGGACCTCCATGTCCTCCTGGGCGTCCAGAATCATCTGGAACCCGGTCCGTACCAGCTCCTGGTCGTCGGCGATGAGCACCCGAATCGTCACCTCATGGATTGTGCCAGCCCGCGAGCGGGCCCGGATCGGGCATCCGGCCGATGTACCGGTGAACGGCGGCGAATCATCCTTTCGGCCGACTCCGCCGAAACCAAGGCGGGCGATCGGTCGATCCGTCCCGGCTGAGCCGCGCGTACCTGGTGAGGCCGGTCAGGGCACGTGCCCTCGCGCCCTGACCGGCCTCGACCTGATCGGCTGGATCCGGCACGCCGCTCGCCCGCGCCACGGGGGATCCGGCGACCGGGATCAGCCGGTCTGGCTGTTGAGAATCCGCAGGTCGGTGACGGTGTACGACAGTGAGCCGCGGAATCCCGCGCCGGTGCGGAGGGGCTTGAGGTCAGCGAGCTCCTCGCCGGGGGCGGGAAGGAAGGTGAGGTCGCCGTCGCCGACCCAGGTGTTGGCGATCTTGACGTTGTCCAGGACGGACAAGGTCAGTTCGTGGACGGCGGGGTTGTCGTACTGGCCCGCGGTGAGACGGGGGAAATGCCGCAGGTTGACGATGGGACGGCTCAGTGCGGGAAATGTGGGAGAGGTCTTCCCCAGGGTGATCTGCGCCTCGGCCAGCCGGCGCCCGGCGGCCGACATGCTGGCGGCGAACCTGCCGCCGGGACCCACGACCGGCGTGGCACGGCCGTCCACCGCGAAGGCCCTGGTCTGGTGGATCGCGCCCATCTTCTTGGGGAAACCCTGGACCCAGCCCCTGGCCAGCGACGAGTCGTTGTCGACGTAGATGAAGGGGCACCACGCGACGGAGGTGTCCTGCCAGCGGGCGTCGAGGAGCACCAGGAACTCGCTGTACTGGCTGCGCACCGGGTCGAGGTACTCCTGGTTCTCGCCGGAGAACTGCCAGTCGATGAACAGGGCGTACCCATGGCCGGAGGAGGAGGGGTCAGGCTTCAGCCCGGTGGGCAGGGCCGCCTCGGCCGCCTCGGGAGAGGTCCAGAACTCCACTCCGATGGCGTCGCCCGCGTAGTGCCACGGCGGAGCCGACGCGAGGTTGGCCACGCCGCGAGCGCTGAGCGGAAGTGTGTAGCCGCGCAGTCTCTCGGTCACCGTCCGGGCCGCGTCGGTGGCGACACCGGTGACCCTCGGATCCGCGAGGGCGGGGGACGCCGCGGTGGTGGTCGCGATGGCGGCGAGTCCACCGGCGATCAGACTGCGCCGGCCAAGCTCGTTTTCGTGCACGGTATTCCTCACCTGTAATTTTTCTGCACACCCGATTTCCGGACATGTCATGACTGACAGCCGGTTGCTTGGACACTGCCCAGGGCCGTTGATCGAGCGCGGCGGTCGGCCGTGCGAGGACTTCCCGTGATCGGGGCGCCTGGGAGCAAGATCCATTGCAGTGGGTCGTCCGCCGCGTTTCCATGTCCTTTTACCGGTACGGGCCGGTAGGCGGACGGCGTCCTCCGCGATGCCCGCCGCCCGGGCGAGGGCGGAGGTGTGCGGCGGGGGGTTCGCCGGCGACGTCCGTCCCCGCCGGCCCGGCCGGGAGGGGTCAGCCCAGGACCAGGTCCCTGACGGTCTTCAGGGACGCCTCGTCGCGGGGGCCCATGACCAGGAGGGTGCTCACCGGGCTCTCGCGCCACAGCTGCAGGCGTTCGCGGATGCGGCCCACCGGGCCGACCAGGGAGATGCCGTCGGCCAGCTCGTCGGGAATCGCGTTGAACGCCTCGTCCCTGCGTCCGGCCAGGTAGAGGGCCTGGATCTCCTCGGCGGCCTCGGCGTAGCCCATCCTGCCGATGATGTCGGCGTGGAAGTTGCGGCTCTTGGCCCCCATGCCGCCGATGTAGAGGGTCAGCATCATCTTCACCCCGTCCAGCGCCGCCCTGACGTCATCGGTGATCACGGTCATCACCATCGCGGCGATGTCGAAGCCGGGGCCGGCTCCGGCGAGCGAGGGGCCGTACATCCGCTCGATCTTCTCGGGGAACACGAACAGCGGCAGCCAGCCGTCGGCGATCTCGGCGGCGAGCGCGACGTTCTTCGGGCCCTCGGCGCCGAGGTAGAGGGGGATCTCCGCGCGCAGCGGGCGGGTGATCAGTTTCAGCGGCTTGCCGAGGTTCGCGCCTCCCGGGTAGGGGAGGGGGTAGTGCTCGCCGTCGCTCGTCACCGGCTCCTCGCGGCGCCACACCTTGCGCATGATCTCGACGTACTCGCGGGTGCGGGCGAGCGGCTTGGGGAACGGCGTCCCGTACCACCCCTCGACGACCTGGGGCCCCGACGCGCCGATGCCGAGCAGCAGCCGCCCGCCGGTGAGATGATCGAGCGTCATCGCGGTCATCGCGGTCGCCGCCGGGGTTCTCGCGGAGATCTGCACCACGGATGTGCCCAGTTTGATGCGGGACGTCCGCGCGCCGTACCAGGCCAGAGGGGTGAAGGCGTCGCTACCGTAGGCTTCCGCGGTCCAGACGGACTCGTACCCCAGCCGTTCGGCGGTCTGGACGAGTTCGGTGGCGTCGTCGGCGTTCCGTTGCCAGTAGCCGAGGTTCAGGCCGAGCTTCAGGTCGGTGCTCACGGGGGTCTCCTCGCGACGTGACGCCGGACGGGCTCCGCAATTAGAACACGTTCTACATTGGTCGGTCGAGTGTGAGGTGTCGAAATTCGGTCTTCCGGGAAGCGTGCACATGTGCTCAATGCCGCTCGCAAACTCCTCTCCCTGATCTCGCTCCTCGCCCTCGCCGCGATCGGAACGATCCCGGCCGTGGCGCACGCGGCGGGACGGCCCAACGTCGTGCTGATCCTCGTCGACGACCTGGACGCGGGTGATCTGCAGAAATTTCCCAATATCTGGAGCCTGCTCGCCCAGGGCGGCACCAGCTTCGACAGGTTCTTCGTGCCCAACTCCTGGTGCTGCCCCTCTCGTGCGTCGATCATGCGGTGCCAGTACGTGCACAGCCACGGCGTGCTGACCAACACCGCCCCCGAGGGGGGCTTCACCAAGTACTACACGTCAGGCCTGGAACGCTCCAACATCGCGACGTGGATGAAGTCGGCCGGATACCGCACCGGACTGATGGGCAAGTACCTCAACCACTATCCCGGCGGCGCCACCTCCGCCACCCACGTGCCTCCGGGCTGGGACGAGTGGGACGTGCCGGTGCGCAGGCTGTACGAGGAGTACGGCTACACGCTCAACGAGAACGGCATGCTGCGCGACTACGGCTTCGCGCCGCAGGACTACCTGACCGACGTGCTCAGCGCGAAGGCGGGGGCGTTCGTCTCCCAGCCCGGCCAGGATCCGTTCTTCCTCTACCTCGCCCCGGTCGCCCCGCACAACCCGGCCAACTACGCCCCCCGGCACCAGGCCGCCTTCGCCGGGGTGGTGGCCCCGCGCACCCCGTCCTTCAACCAGCCCGACGTCAGCGCCGAGCCGCTCTGGCTCAGGTCGCTCCCGCCGCTCGACGCCTCGAAGATCCGCAGAATCGACCGGCACTACCGGGACCGGCTCCGGGCGATGCTCGGCGTGGACGACATGGTGGGCACCCTCGTCGAGTCTCTCAGGGCCTCCGGCAAGCTGGATGAAACGTATATCTTTTTCGCTTCCGATAACGGGTTCCACCTGGGCCAGCACCGGCTTCCCCATGGCAAGACCACGCCCTTCGACGAGGCGATCAAGGTGCCGCTGCTGGTCAGGGGACCCGGCGTGCAGGCGGGCCGCGTCGTCGGGGACATGGCCGCGAGCATCGACCTGGCCCCGACGTTCGCCCAGCTCGCCGGGGCCACGCTCCCCGACTTCGCCGAGGGCCGCTCCCTGCTGCCGCTGCTGCGGGGCGAGAGGCCCCCCTCGTGGCGCCAGAACGTGCTGCTGGAGTTCTACCGCCCGACCAGCCCGAGCTCGGCCCGCCAGACCCCGGTCCCGGCGTACCAGGGGATGCGGACCGCCCAGCACACCTTCGTCCGCTACTCCACCGGCGAGTACCAGATCTACGACCTCCTCAGGGATCCCTACCAGCTCCGCAACCTCGCCGCCGAGACGCCGCTCCCCGTGATCGCCGAGTTCAACCGGCAGCTCGACGCCCTGGTCTCCTGCTCGGGCGCCACCTGCCGCTCAGCCGACTCGGTCACTCCGCCCCTGCTGCCCTTCAAGCCCCTCGTCGTCCTCAGCCCCTGGGGGACGTGAGATGCCGGGGTAGGCCCGCCGCAGGTGGTCCTCGACGGCGGCCGAGGCCTCCGCCGCGTCCCCGGTGGCGATGGCCCGGTGGATCCGGCGGTGGTCGGCCATGAGCCCGGCCGTGCCGCCGAGGCGCTCGACCGCCTCGACCGCGTAGCGGCGGAGCGAGTCGCGCAGGGAGAGCATCATGGCGGTGGTCAGCCTGTTGCCCGACGCCTCGGCGATGGCCACGTGGAAGGCCGTGTCGTGCTCGACGAACTCCTCGGCCGTCGTCGTGGCGTCCATGCGCTCCAGCGCGGCGGTGAGGGCGGAAAGGTCGGCCCCGTGGGCGGCGGCGTGCGCGGCCGACCACTTCTCGATCATCAGCCGGGCGTCGACGACCTCCTCCAGTGACAGGTTCGACAACCCGAGGTGGAGCCTCAGCAGGTCGCTCAGGGCCTCGGCGGGCCTGGAGATGAGGAAGGCCCCCGCGTCCGGACCCCGTCCGACCTGGGACGACACCACCCCCAGGGTCTCCAGCACCCGCATCGCCTCGCGTACCGACGACCGGCTCACCCGCAGCTGCTCGGCGAGCTGACGCTCGCCGGGCAGGCGGTCCCCGACCCGGAGCCCGTCACCCGCGATGCGCCGCTCGATCTGGGCGATCACGTCCTCGAACGCCCGGGTGCGCCGGACCGGCTGCCAACCGCTCAAGAGGACCTCCTCTTGTGGGGGAATGTGGTCAGACCATACTGTGGTCGGACCATTGAACGGAAGGAGTGCCGTGCGCGTCGCCCTCTTCATCACCTGCGTGAACGACACACTGTTTCCCGGCACCGGGCGGGCGGTCGTCACGCTGCTGCGCCGCCTCGGATGTGATGTCGAGTTCCCGCGCGCGCAGACCTGCTGCGGCCAGATGCACGTCAACACGGGATACCCCGAGGAGGGCAGGCGGCTCGCGCGGCACTTCGTGGACGTCTTCGCCGGGTACGACGCGGTCGTCGCGCCGTCGGGATCGTGCGCCGCGATGGTCCGCGAGCAGTACCCGCGGCTCGCCCGCACTTCCACCACCCCCGCCATGGCCGGGTCCGGGACCCCGGGGGGCCTGATCACCAGGACCACCGGGACCACCGGGACCACTGAGGCCGCCGCGGCCGGAGAGGCGTCGGATTCCTTCGCCGCCGAGGTGGCCGAGATGGCGCCCAAGGTCCATGACCTCTCCGAGTTCCTCGTCGACGTCCTCGGTGTCACCGACGTCGGCGCCTACTTCCCGCACCGGGTGACCTACCACCCGACGTGCCACTCGATGCGCATCCTCCGGGTGGGCGACCGGCCCACCCGGCTGCTGGAGCAGGTCAGGGGGCTGGAGCTGGTCCCGCTCCCCGGAGCCGACGAGTGCTGCGGCTTCGGCGGCACCTTCGCGGTGAAGAACCCGGCGATCTCCGCGGCCATGTGCGCCGACAAGGTGCACAACGTCGCGACCACCGGCGCCGAGGTGCTGTGCGCCGCCGACAACTCCTGCCTGATGCACATCGGCGGCACCCTGAAGCGCCAGCGCACCGGCGTGCGGATCATGCATCTCGCCGAGATCCTCGCCGCCACGGAGGCCACCCGATGAGCGGCACCTTCCTGGGCATGCCCGCCTTCCCGGTGAACGCCGCCGCCGCCGTGCAGGACTCACAGCTCAGATACAACCTCCGCAAGGCCACCCACACGATCCGCGGCAAGCGGGCCTCCGCGGTCGGCGAGCTGCCCGACTGGGCCGAGCTCCGCCGGGCGGGCAAGGAGATCAAGGACCACACCCTGCGCAATCTGGAGCGCTACCTCCTCCGGATGGAGGAGGCCGTCACCGCGGCGGGCGGTCACGTCCACTGGGCGGCCGACGCCGAGGAGGCCAACAGGATCGTCGCCGGCCTGGTCAAGGCCACCGGCGAGACCAGCGTGGTCAAGGTCAAGTCGATGGCCACCCAGGAGATCGGTCTCAACGAGGCTCTCCTGGAGGAGGGCATCACCGCGTACGAGACCGACCTGGCCGAGCTGATCGTCCAGCTCGGGGACGACTGGCCCTCGCACATCCTGGTCCCGGCGATCCACCGCAACCGCTCGGAGATCCGCGAGATCTTCCAGGACAAGATGGCCGACTGGGGCCGCGCGGCGCCCGAGGACCTGACCGACGAGCCCCGCGCCCTCGCCGAGGCCGCCAGGCTCCACCTGCGCGAGCGCTTCCTGTCGACCAGGGTCGCGATCTCCGGCGCCAACTTCATGATCGCCGAGACCGGCACGCTGGTGGTGCTGGAGTCCGAGGGCAACGGGCGGATGTGCCTCACCCTGCCCGAGACGCTGATCAGCGTGGTCGGCATCGAGAAGCTGCTGCCGAGCTGGCGGGACCTGGAGGTCTTCCTCCAGCTGCTGCCCAGGAGCTCCACCGGCGAGCGGATGAACCCCTACACGTCCACCTGGACGGGCGCGGTCGAGGGCCAGGAGTTCCACCTGGTGCTGCTCGACAACGGCCGCACGAACGTGCTGGCCGACGAGGTCGGCCGCCAGGCGCTGCGCTGCATCCGCTGTTCCGCCTGCCTCAACGTCTGCCCGGTCTACGAGCGCGCCGGAGGCCACGCGTACGGCTCGGTCTACCCGGGCCCGATCGGCGCCATCCTCACCCCGCAGCTGCGCGGGACCGCCTCGGAGCTGGACGCGTCGCTGCCGTACGCCTCGACCCTCTGCGGCGCCTGCTTCGACGCCTGCCCGGTCGCGATCGACATCCCCGAGGTCCTGGTCCACCTACGCGGCAAGGTCCGCCACGCGCGTGCCGAGCGCATGGGCATGCGTGCCGCCGGGTGGGTGTTCGACCGTCCCGCGCGGCTGGCGCGCGCCCAGCGGCTCGGCGGCCGCCTGCGCAGGTTCGTTCCCGGGCGCCTGCCGGGACCGCTGTCGGCCTGGACCGATACTCGCGACATTCCCGACATCCCCGCCGAGTCCTTCCGCGACTGGTGGAACCGTACCGACGGAGGTGCCCGATGACCGCCGGAGCGGCCACCCCGGCGCCCGGACCCGGACGCTCGTCCGGTGCGGGTGGCGTCTCCGCCGACACGGGCGGCGTCTCCTCCGGCACGGGCAGCAGGGAGCGGATCCTGTCGAGGATCCGCTCCGCCGTGGCCGGAGCCCCCGACGTCGAGATCACCCGGGCCTACCGCACGTCACCGCCGGCCGATCCGGAGCGCGTGGTGGAGTTGCTCGCCGAGCGCGTGGCCGACTACCGGGCCGTCGTGCACGTGGTCGAGGCGGCCGAGGTGGCCGCGACGATCGCGGCGGCGCTGGCCCGCCGGGGCGCCACCCGGCCGGTCGTCCCGGACGGCCTGCCACCGGAGTGGGTTCCGGACGACCCGGTCACCGACGACCCCCCGCTGAGCGCGGCCGAGCTGGACGGGGTGGACGGGGTCGTCACCGGGTGCGCGGTCGCCATCGCGGAGACCGGCACCATCGTGCTGGACGCCGGGCCCGGGCAGGGCCGGCGGGCGCTGACCCTGGTCCCGGACTACCACCTGTGCGTCGTACGGGCCGGGCAGATCGTGGCCGGTGTCCCGGAGGCCGTCGGCAGGCTCGACCCCTCCAGGCCGCTGACCTGGATCAGCGGCCCCTCCGCGACCAGCGACATCGAGCTGAACCGGGTGGAGGGCGTGCACGGTCCGCGCACGCTGGAGGTCGTCATCGTCCGCTGAGCTCAGGCGTCGCTTGCGCGGGCGGGGCCGCTGGGATGAGGTTGGGGCCACACATCCCCCGGCCCCCGGCAAGGAGGGCGCGTGACCGCCTTCACACCCGATCCGCCGATTCTGACCGGCCGGCTCGTGATCCGGCCCTTCCGGCCCGCCGACGCCGCCCGCGTCCGCTCGGTGATCAAGGCGCGTGCCAGGTTCCTGCCGCCCGGCGCGCCCGGTCATCCGTCGGGTGTCTCTCAGTGGCTCTCCCACGGTGTGCACGAGCTGGGCCGTTCCGGCCAGGGCGTGCACCTGGCCATGGAGGCCGAGGAACTGGTCGTGGGGGCGATCAGCCTTTTCAGGACCCTCTGGGGCGCCGGGACCACCGAGGTCGGATACGGGGTGCACCCACTACACCGGGGCCGGGGCTACGCCACCGAGGCCCTGCTCGGCGTGGCGCGCTGGGTGTTCGAGACGACCGAGATGCGCAGGATCGAGCTTCGCGCCGACCTGGCCAACACGGCCTCCCTCCGGGTCGCGGAGAAGTCCGGTTTCGTCAGGGAGGGCGTGCTGCGCGCCGCCGAGCTGGGGGAGGACGGACCGCGCGACATCGTGGTGTTCGGAATGCTCAGAACGGATCTGTCCTGACACACGCCGGATTTTCGCGTCGCGGGCGGCGCGATGGAAGACCTGCCTGGTCGGGAGAGGTGAACGGGCCGGGCAGGGTGCGCGGGGCGTGAAACAGCGGCGTGGCCGTGCTGGACGTCTCCCGCGAGCCTGGCTACCGTGCCATGGCGTGTGATCCGGATGGCCCGGCCGGTGAGGGAGCATCGCCCGCCGCCATCGGCCCGATCCTCGCGGCCCGTCACACCCGCGCGAGAAAAGACAGAATTTACCGATCCGTTACCTGTCCATGTGGTGCCGTCATCGGATATTGTCGCGAGTCGCCACTGCGTAACCCCAGGTCAAGGTCATTGGAGTCCTGTTTCCATGAAACCGCCGCTGCTGCTCATCGGGCAGGGCTCGCACGACGACAATGGATCTGCTGAATTCGGTAGGTTCATTCATCGACTCCGCTGTCGCCTGGACCAGACGGCCGCGGACGTCTCCGGCGGCTACATCGCCAGGGCCAGGCCGCGCCTCAGCGACTCGGTCGCCTCCCTGGTCGCGCGCGGGCACCACCGGCTGGTGGCCCAGCCGATGAGTCTCACCGGCGACGTGTGGCTCGGCGCGGACATCCCCGCCGCGATGGCTCGCGAGCAGGAGAGGCACCCCATGCTGACCTGCGACTACGGCCGCCCCCTGGGCTCCGACCCCCGCATCCTCGCGCTGCTCGCCGAGCGTCTGGCCGACGCGGCCGCCGAGGTCGCCAGCCTCCGGCTGGTCCCGGCCGCCGCCGGGGCGCTCGACGAGGAGCCCGAGCACATCGAGATCGGCGAGACCGCCGTGGTGCTGGTCGGCGACGGCTCCACCAGTCCCGAGACGAACGCCGACGTGCACCGGGTCTCGCGCCTTTTCTGGGAGACCCACGCCCACGAGTACATGACCGTGGAGACGGCCTTCGTCTCCCTCACCCCGCCCGGCGTCCCCGGCGGCATCGAGCGCTGCCGCCGCCTCGGCGCCAAGCGCGTGATCGTCGTCCCCTACCTGCTGTTCGCCGGTGGCCTGCTCGACCGCGTCTGGGCGCAGGCCATGGCCTACGCCGCCGGCCACTCGAACCTGGACGTCCGCTGCGCCGACGTCATCGGAGACTGCGAGGGCCTGGCCGACGTGGTCATCGAGCGTTACGAGGAGGCGCTCAGCGGTATCGCCTGGTGATCCCCTCCATGGGTCGGGCGGGGCCGATACCGGATGCCCCCGGTGGCCCTGTGCGGTCTTTTCGCGCTTTTTCCGAAAAGTCGCTTCTCAAGGGAGACTGATCACATGACCACCCTTGAGGAGACCATCGCGGCGATCCGCCCCGCGGATCCGGCGGCCGTCGCCGAGGCCCGCGCCCACCAGGACCGCCTGACCAAGCCCCGTGGCGCGCTGGGCGCCCTGGAGGACGTGGCGGTACGGCTGGCCGGAGCCGCGGCGGTCAGCCCGCCCCCGCTCCCGGTTCCCGCGGCTCTGGCGATCTTCGCCGCGGACCACGGAGTCCACGCCAGGGGCGTGACCCCGTGGCCACGGGAGGTCACCCTGCAGATGGTCGGCAACTTCCTCGCGGGCGGTGCCGTGGCCAACGCCTTCGCGGCCCAGGTCGGCGCCTCGGTGACGGTCGTCGACGTGGGCGTGGCCGCCGACCTCGACCCCGCGCCCGGCCTGACGATCAGCAAGGTCGCGTACGGCACGGCCGACCTGTCCAGGGGGCCGGCGATGACCCCGGAGCAGGCGATCGCGGCCCTGGAGGCCGGGATGGCCGTGGCCCGCGACCTTGTCGAGGGGGGTGCCCGCTGCCTGGTCACCGGGGACATGGGCATCGCCAACACCACCGCCTCGGCCGCGCTGATCTGCGCGTTCACCGGTCACGACGCGGCCGTCGTGACCGGCAGGGGCACCGGTGTCGACGACGAGACCCTGGCGCGCAAGGTCGAGGTGGTCCGCGAGGCCCTCCGGGTGAACGGCCTGGAGCCCGAGTGGGACGGCGCCTCCGGGACTCTCACCCCGGTCTCCGGGGTGCCCGCCCTGGAGACGCTGGCCGCGGTCGGCGGCCTGGAGCACGCGGCGATCGCCGGGTTCGTCCTCGCCGGGGCCGCTCTTCGCGTACCGGTCATCCTGGACGGTGTCATCGCGGGGGCGGCGGCGCTGGCGGCGGCGGCGCTGGCCCCCGACGTCGTCGACCACTGCGTGGCGGGACACCGTTCGGCCGAGCCCGGCCACGCGGTCGCCCTGGACCACCTCGGGCTGCGTCCTCTGGTCGAGCTGGAACTCCGGCTCGGCGAGGGCACCGGCGGCCTGCTCGCCCACCCTCTCGTCTGTGCGGCGGTCAGGGTGATGCACGAGGTCGCGACCTTCGATTCAGCCGGTGTGACGGACAAGGAAGCCTGATCTACGGAAGTCTTGAGTCGAGGGGTTGACAGCGGTCAACTCTTTCTTGACAGCTGTTAACACGGGAGCAGCGAAGAGAGCACTGTTAGCCGGTAGGTTTACCTCTTAGCACGCCATGCTTCACAATTCCTCGCGAACGGGAGATCTGTCGCCATGTCGCCCTACCTGCTTGGCCTGCGCCTCTCCGGGCGGCGAGTGCTCGTCGTGGGTGGAGGACGCGTCGCCCAGCGGCGGGTGCCGGCGCTGCTCGACGCGGGCGCCCTGGTCACCATCGTCTCGACGAGCGTCACGCACGCCCTCGACGACCTCATCGCGACAGGCCGGGTGACCTGGGAGACCAGGCGCTACCAGGTCGGCGACGTCGACGGGGCCTGGCTGGTGCAGGCCTGCACGAACGACCGCGCGGTGAACGCCGCGGTGGCCGCGGAGGCCGAGGCCAAGCGGATCTGGTGCGTACGCGCCGACGACAAGGACGCCTCGGCGGCCTGGACCCCGGCCAGCGGCAAGGTGGACGAGATCAGCGTGGCGATCACCGCGGGAGGCGATCCCCGCCGCGCCGCCGGGATCAGGGACGCCGTCGTCGGAGCCCTCAGGGACGGTACGGTCGACGCCAGGCGCAACCGCACCAAGCCGGTGGGTGTCGCCCTGGTCGGCGGCGGGCCCGGCGACCCCGGCCTGATCACGGTCCGCGGGCGGCAACTGCTGGCCCAGGCCGACGTGGTCGTCGCCGACCGCCTCGCCCCGCAGGCCCTGCTCGACGAGCTCTCCCCGGACGTCGAGCTGATCGACGCCGCGAAGATCCCCTATGGCCGCTACATGGCCCAGGAGAGGATCAACGAGCTGCTGGTCGAGCACGCCAGGCAGGGCAAGTTCGTGGTCCGGCTCAAGGGGGGCGACCCGTTCGTCTTCGGCCGCGGCGGCGAGGAGATGCTCGCCTGCGCCCGCGAGGGCATCCCGGTCATCGTGGTTCCCGGCATCACCAGCCCGGTCGCGGTGCCCGCCGCCGTCAACGTGCCCGTGACACATCGCGGGGTGAGCCAGGAATTCCACGTGATCTCCGTACATGTTCCGCCGGGCGACGAGAGATCCACCGTCGACTGGCCCAATTTGGCCAGATCCGGCGGCACGCTGGTGCTTATGATGGCGGTCGAACGGATCGAAGTGATCGCCGAAACGCTGATCCATGACGGACGTTCGCCGGAAACTCCCGTAATGGTGGTACAGGACGGTACTCTTCCGACCCAACGCGCTCTTTACGCCACGCTATCCACCGTGGCGGAGCGCGTGAGCGCGGCCGGGATTCGGCCACCTGCGATCGTGATCGTCGGCGATGTCGTGAAGGTCGGCCAGGAGGTCGAGATGGTTCGAGCGGAGCGAGTACCGTGAAATCGGCGTCCAACAGGCCCCCCCACTCGGGTGGTGGCCGTGACCCTCGCCTTGCCGGCACCCCCCAGGAGCCACCCGACGACACCTCGTCGGATGACAAGGAATCCCCCGGCGAGCAGACGGTGACCTTCGGCGCCATCCGCGCCGACGACGACGCGGCCTCCATCCGCGCGCGCGGACAGTCCCCCGTGCCCCAGCCTGGGACGGCCGCTCCCGCCGCGCCTCGGGGCCGGGCGGCGGGGCCCGCGGTCCCGGGTGGCGTGACCGGTCCCGCCACGCCCGCGGGCAGAACGGCGGGCCCCGCCGGGCCAGGCCGGCCAGGTGGTTCCGCCGGTTCCGCGCCCCAGACCGGGGCGAGCGACCCTGCCTCCCCGCCCGCCCCCGAGGAGGCGATGGAGGCCTTCCGCGCCGCCGCCGCCGCTGCCCAGGCCAAGATCGAAGCCATCACCACCTCCCGTGAAGCGGCTCCCAACCCCACCTCCCCACGCGCCCAGGGCGGTCGTCCGGCGAGCCCCTCACGGGGCGGCCCCGCCGCGGCACCCGGCAGGGGTGCGCCCGCTTCGCGCGGGGGTGTGCCCGCTTCGCCCGGTGCGGCCCCCGGTCAGGGCACTCCCACCTCCCCGGGTGCCCGCGGGGGTGCGCCCGCCTCGCCGAGCGCCTCGCGCGGAGGTGCCCCCGTCCCGCCGGACGTCTCCCGTGGAGATGCGCCCGCCTCGCCCGGTGTCGTCTCCGGCCCCGGCACCTCTCACGGCGCCCCCGCCTCTCACGGTGTCCCGGCCTCGCCGGGTGCTTCTCGAGGAGGCGCCCCCACGGCTCCTCCGGGCGTTTCCCGAGGACAGGGTGCTCCCGCGGGGGATTCTCCGGGCGCCTCACGCGAGGGCACCGCCCCCGGCGCGCTTTTCCGCCCGGGTGCCCCTGTCCCGCCGAGCGTTCCTCGCACCGGTGGCCCCGCCATGCCCTCCTCCGGTGCTCCCGGTGCTCCTGCCTCCCCGGCCACCCCCGGTGCGGCCTTCCGCCCGGGGGCTCCTGCCTCTCCGAACGCTCCCCAAGGTGGTGACACCGCCGGGGCCGCGCCCGGTGCTCTTTTCCGCCCGGGCGCCCCTGTCCCGCCGAGTGCCCCTCGTACCGGTGGCCCCGCCTTCCCCCCGCCCGGCACCGCCGGAAGCGACACCCCGAGCCCCGCTCCTCGGGAGGCCCCGAGTCCCGCCTCCAGAGAAGGCATCGACGCCTCCCGTACGGCCGACGAGGGTCTCTCCCCCCGGTTCGAGAGCGGCGGCCCCGGCGGCGAGGACGAGCGGTCCCAGGCCGAAGGCGCCCCGCCCCTTCGCGCGAGCAGGACCGGGGAGGAGCGGGATGAGATCGTCGTCCTCGGCACGACCCCGCAGGAGCGACGCGACGAGTCCGAGGACGGCGCGGAGAGCGGCGGCAGCACGCCGGGCACCGGCCAGGTCGAGGGCGAGGCCGGGCGGCGGCCCCTGATCGCCGGAGAGGGCGGCAGGACCGGCGACACCTCGCGGGCCGACGACGCTTCCCGGTCCGGTGCCGAGGGCGCCCGAAGCGACAGCGGTGGCTTTCTCGCCTCCCAGGACGAGGACGGGCCCGCTGAGATCGACGACGGCAGGTCCCGCCGCGGCGCCGAGGCCGTTGACGCTGAGACCGGTGACGCGGCCCCGCAGGCCGGTGACAACGCTTCGCGGACCGGCCGGACCGGCGCCGAGGCCGGGCACGACGCCGGCCCCGCCGGTATCGACGACGAGGCCGAGCGCGGCGGTGAGGTCCGCCGCGATGCCGGTACCGACGGCACCGGGGCCATCGGCCGCCAGACCGCGAGTGAGGCCGAGCCCGCCGGCTCCTCCGAGAGCGCCGACGAGGCGCGGGACGAGGACGAGGGCGACGACGCGGCCGGTGACGAGGTCCGGGACGAGACCGGAACCACCGACGGCGGCACGGAGGCCGACAACGAGAGGATCGGTGGCGAGGACGACGAGGCCCCGGACGGGAAGGACGCGGGGTCGCCGGGCGGCCGGACGCGGGAGACCCCCCTTCCCGAGGCCGTCTCCGAGGCGCTGAGCAGCGCGCTCACCGCCGTACGCACCGGTGTCACCGACCTCAGCTTCGGCCTGGACCTCCCCGGCGCGGACGAGGCCAGGCGGGTCCAGAGCGAGATCCTGGCCCAGCTCGACGACTACGTGATCCCTCGCGTCCACACGAGCACCGCGCCCGCCCTCGTCGTGGTCGCGGGCTCCACCGGCGCGGGCAAGTCCACGCTCCTCAACACCCTGGCCAACGCCAAGGTCAGCGCGACCGGCGTGCGCCGCCCGACGACCGGAACGCCCGTTCTGGCCTGCCACCCCGACGACCACGAGTGGTTCGCCGAGGGTGACCTGCTCGGCAGCCTCCGGCGGCTCAGCGAGCCCGACCCCGAGGGCGCCTCCGGAGGCCTCGTGCTCGTCTCCACCGAGCGCCTCCCTCCCGGCGTGGCACTGCTCGACACGCCGGACATCGACTCGGTCGTCGAGGAGCACCACGAGATCGCCCACCGCATGCTCGACGCGGCCGATCTGTGGATCTTCGTCACCACCGCCGCCCGGTACGCCGACGCCCCGGCCTGGCGACTGCTCCGCCTGGCCAAGGAGCGCGGAGCCCGCCTGGCCATCGTGCTCTCCCGGGTTCCGCCCAGGTCCCAAGAAGTGATCAGCAAGCACTTCGTCAGGATGCTCACCGAGTACGGTCTCGGCGAGGTCGACCGGTTCGTCATCAACGAGAGCAAGGTCACCGACGGGATGCTTCCCGATCACGAGGTGAGCGAGCTGCGTCTCTGGCTGACCGAGCTGTCGGTCGACGACCGGCGCCGCGCGCAGGCCGTACGGGCGACCCTGGACGGAGTACTGAACAGTTTCCGCACCCGTGTCCCCGCGCTGGCCAAGCAACTGGAGGTCCAGGTCGCCTTCCGCAGGGACCTCCGCGGTGACGTGGACGGCGCCTACGCCCGCGCGCTGGCCGAGATCGACAAGAGCACCGGCGACGGTTCGCTGCTCCGGGGCGAGGTGCTCGCCCGCTGGCAGGACTTCGCCGGGTCCGGCGACCTCATGCGTACCCTCCACCTGCGCAGACCGAGTCGTTTCGGCGGCAAGGCGAGCCAGCAGGCGCCTGAGCGGCTCAGCGCCCTGAAGTCCGCGCTGCGGGCGGGGCTGGAGTCGGTGGTCGTCTCGGCGGCGCACCGGGCCGCGGAGGAGGCCGCCTCGCGCTGGCTGAACCGTCCGGGCGCGCAGGAGGCCCTGGCGTCGGCACCCGGTCTCGGCCGCGCGTCCGACGAGCTCCTGCGCAGGACCGGCCGGACCATCGCGGCCTGGCAGGAGCACATCATCGAGCTGATACGCACCGAGGGGGTGACCAAGCGGTCGGTGGCCAGGGTGATCTCGTTCGACGTCGAGTCCCTGTCGCTGATCCTGACCATCGGGCTGCTCGGTTACGGCTCCTCGGACGCGCAGAACGGCACCGGGGCGCTACCGCAACGGCTGGTGCACGCGCTGCTCGGCGCGGAGTCGCTGCGCAACATCGGCGTGAAGGCCCGGAGCGATCTCCGAGCCCGGATCGGCATGCTCTTCGACGACGAGATGGCGCGTTACACCCAGACTCTCGACGGTGCGGGCATACCTGACGAATCCGCCGCCACCCGCCTTTACCAGGCAACGTACAACCTTGAGGTCGCCCGATGAGTGTTGGCACCACCCAGTCACGCCAGGGTCTCGGCAGCAGGCTCGCCGCGCTGGCTCGGATCGTGGAGCTGGGGCCGGGCAAGGTCGAGCCCAAGCTCCTCGCCGACTCGGGTCAGCTGCTGCTGCGCGCCGGTGACAGGCTCAAGCTCTCCTCCGACCACACCGTGGTCGCGCTCGCGGGGGGTACGGGCAGCGGCAAGTCGACACTGTTCAACTCGATCTCCGGCCTGGAGCTGTCGCCGACGGGGGTACGCCGCCCGACCACGGCCCGTACGCACGCCTGTGTCTGGGGTCTGGACGGCGCCGGCCCGCTGCTCGACTGGTTGCAGATCCAGTGGCGGCACCGCTTCGCGCGGGCCAGCGCCCTGGACCGGGGCGAGAGCCAGCTCCACGGGCTGATCCTGCTCGACCTGCCCGACCACGACTCCATCCGGGCGCTGACCGACACCGAGGCCGACCGGCTGATCCAGGTCGCCGACCTCGTCGTGTGGGTGCTCGACCCGCAGAAGTACGCCGACGCCTCCACGCACCGGCGCTACGTGACCGATCTGGCCGGGCACGAGGCAGTGACGATCTTCGTGCTCAACCAGGCCGACCGGCTCGACCGGGAGGAGCTGGCCGAGTGCGTCGCGGATCTGGACGGCCTGCTCCGCCGCGAGGGGGTCGAGGACCCCGTGATCGTCACCACCTCGGCGATCACGGGCCGGGGCGTCGACAACCTCAAGGGCGTCCTCGCCGAGACCGTTTCCAGGCGCAGGGCCGCGACCCAGCGGCTGGAGGCCGACCTCGGCCGGCTGACGCTCCGTCTCACGAAGATCATGCCCGTCGACGGCGCGTCCGCTCCACCCTCCTCCATCGACGACGCCCGCAGGATCGGGCTCACCGACGCCCTCTGCGACGCGGTCGGCGTTCCCGCGGTCGGCGAGGCGATGGAGAACGTGTACGCCGCGAGGTCCGGCGAGTGGGTCGGCTGGCCCTACACCCGCTGGGCCGCCAAGCTCCGTCCCGACCCGTTGAACAGCCTGCGTCTGGGCGATCTGCGAGACGAGATCCACGGCCTGACCGGCGGTTCGGTGAGCGCGCAGCCCGCCGAGGTGGAGACCGCAGTCCAGGCGCTCACCGACGGCCTGAGCTCGGGCATGCACGAGGCGTGGCAGAACGGGATCAGGGACGCCGCGCGTTCCCGCTCCTCGCAGCTGCCGGAGGTGCTCTCCGAGGAGCTGTCGGAGGTCGCGCCGCGGCTGGACAGGGTTCCCGGCTGGTGGCGGTTGCTCCTGGCCTGGCAGTACTTCCTGGTCCTGCTCTTCGTCGCGGGCCTGGCCTGGGTCGGTACGGCTCTCACCTACGGCGTGTTCGGCGCAGGGAGCCCGCCGGAGGGGTTGGAGGTGTTCGGCGACGCCGCCTCGCTGCCGTGGGTCGGATTGATGATCTTCTCCGTCCTGGGGCTCGGCCTGCTCACCGCGATGGCCAGCCGCAACTTCGTCGTGCTCGGCGCGGGCAACGAGCGTGACGCGCTGGAGCGCGAGATGCGCCGCAGGGTCGCCGGTGTCGCCGAGAGCATGGTGATCGAGCCGGTGGAGCGGGAGCTGACCCGCTATAACGAGTTCTATTCAGCCATGCGAGGCCTGCGCGGTTGATCCGCCCTTCTTCTCCTCGCACAGGGGTGACGCCCCGTACAGAGGTGAGCTCCGCGCAGGGGTGACGCCCCGTACAGAGGTGAGCTCCGCGCAGGGGTGGGTCTCACTCAGGGGTGGTTGAAGCCGGGTCGTCCACAGTTTTCGCAGGCGTCCCGGGCTTGTCCACAGAGCGCGATTCGGTAATCCGTGCGGGGGGTGGGCCGGGCCATCGTGTCCTCATGCCGCCGGCACTCAGCCGGCTCTCATGGGAGGCACGATGAACGACATCTACGTCACGCTGACCGGTAACGTCGCGGCCCCGCCGCGCCAGCACACCTTCCCCGACGGTTCCCGGGTGACCTCGCTCAAGATCGCCTCAACGAGCCGTTACTTCGATCGTGAGAACCAGCAGTGGCGCAATGGTGAGACGACCTACTTCGGCGTCCGCTGCTTTCGCGGGCTGGCCGACAACGTCGCGCAGTCGGTCCATCTGGGCCAGCCGGTAGTGGTCCAGGGACGCCTGCGGATCCGCGAGTTCGCCCACGAGGGGGAGCGCCGGTTCATGCCCGAGGTGGAGGCCAACTCGCTCGGTCACGACCTGCGCTGGGGGCTCGGGAGTTTCACCAAGCCGCAGCGCGGCGGGCCGGTCGCGGCTCTCGGCAGCGCGGAGCGGATCGAGCTCGACAGGGAGACCTCCGACTGGGCGATGAGCGGTGGCGCCCCTGTCGCGGCCGGGGCCGTCGGTGCCCTGTCCCTGCCGAAGGCCGGCTTCGGCGACCCGAAGACCGGCCTCGACGACGAGACGTCCACGCCGCGCGAGATGGAGATCACGCTGGGCGGCGAGGCGGCCGGAGATGGTGCGATGTCCGGGGACATCACCCATCTCGGGGGCATCACCCATCCCGGAGACGTCGTCGAGCCCCGAGACGCCGTCGACCGCCGGGAAGGTGCCGATCCCGGAGAGGCCGCCGGGGTTCCACCACGCGGGGCGGATCACGAGCCCGCAGGGAAGGAGCCGGTGGAGGGAGAGACCGTGGCGAGGCGAGGGAGGGCGGGGAAGGGCACACCGACGAGGCGGCAGGACGCGGGGGGCAGGAGAAGCCCGGGCACGGGGGAGGAGACGGCCGGGGGTGTGCCGGGTGCGATGAGGATCCGCCCGGATGCGAGCGATGAGACGCCCTGGCCGACGCGGGAGAGCGTGGCGGCCTGAGCCACTTTCCACTGGGGGGCCCGGCCGCCGGCAGGCCCGGGCCGCGGGCCTCCCAGTGGACCGGTGTTCAAGCCCGGAGCACCGGTGTGGGAAGCGTCCGAGGTGAAGCCGAAACGAGCGAGAGGCCGATGCCGGCAGGGTCGGGACCAGAGGGTGAGCGCGGGCCCGTACGAAGGGCTGAGCGTCGGCCCGGACAGGGGCGATACCGGTTCGGGTAGGGGTTATGTCGGTTCGAGCGGGGAGCCGAGCGGGGGCGGATGACCACGAACCGGAGGAGGGCGGGAAGGACCGGAAGGAGGCGAGGCGGAGGAGAGGAAGAGACGGAGGTGAGGAGCAGGAGAGGCGGAGGAGAGGAACGGGGAGAGGCGGGAGAACGGGGGTGAGGGTTCTGCCTGGAAAGCGCGTCTGACGGAGCAGAGGCCTCGTGGTGAGGGGGCCTGGTGCGGGCGGAGTGAGGGGGCATCGGCCGGACGCGGTCGGTGTCTCGCCGCGACAGCGCGGCGACGCCGAGATAACCGGCCGATGGTCTTGCCCGTGTCAGATGCCGAGACACCTGTTAGGTCCAGGTCACGCCCCGCAGCATGGCTTGCTCCTTTCCCACACGGCCCGCTCGCGAGCGAGCGGTTTCCAAGTCGTGGGTCAACCGGTGGGCTGACTCACTCTGCCAAAGGTAGCGGTTACCATCGCGCGTCGCACACTCCGCAACTATTGTGTTACACATCGTTAGTCGGAGAGGGGGACGACATGGCGGCTCCCAGCCACACCTCGGTCAAACCGCGCGACGGCATGACACCCTTGGTCGATCGGTGGCCCCTGCTGGGGCAGCGTCGCCCGCTGGTCGGCTACCTCTGCGGGCTGGTGGTGCTGGATCTCGTCGCGATCGTGTTTTTCTCGATATCCGGTGTTTTTCGCTGGTCCGATGTGCTGACCTTCACCGCGCTGATGGTGTGCGGAGCCGTGTGCATCGAGGCGACCCGGAGACTCGGCATGCCCGCGGGCGTCTACCGTGATCTGCTTTCCGCCTGGTGGCTGCCCGCCGCGCTGCTCCTCCCGCCCCTCTACGCGCTCCTGGCGCCCATCCCGCTCCAGTTCCTGCTGCAGAAGCGGGTGCGCGCGACGGTGGTCTACCGGCGGGTCGTCAGCTCCGCGGCGATCGGCCTGGCCGGATGCGCGGCCTCCCTGCTCTTCCACGCCGCGGTCGGCGACCTGAACGCGCTGACCAGGGGTGAGGGAGGACCGATCGTGGTGGCCATCGGCTGCGCGGTCCTGTTCACGGTGATCAACACCGCGCTGATCGCCGTCGCCGCGCACACCGCCGACCCCGACAGTCGCTGGCGGGAGGTCCTGTGGAACCGGGAGAGCCTGCTCCTCGACGTCGTCGAGCTCTGTCTCGGCGTCCTCGTCTCCATCACCTGCGGGCTCAACCTGGCCCTGCTGGTCCTGGCGCTGCCGCCGGTGGTGCTGCTGCAGCGCAGCCTGCTGCACGCCCAGCTCCAGGCGGCGGCCCGCACCGATCTCAAGACAGGTCTGCTGAACGCCGCGGCCTGGCAGCGGGAGGCCGACACCGAGATCGTCAGGGCGCGTCGCACGGGGGAGACGCTCGCGTTGCTGATCGTCGACATCGACCATTTCAAGAGGGTCAACGACACCTACGGCCACCTGATCGGCGATCAGGTGCTCGTCGGGGTGGCCGACACCATCCGCAGCCAGCTGCGCGACTACGACGTGGTGGGCCGGTTCGGCGGCGAGGAGTTCGTCGTCCTGCTGCCCAGGGCCGACGTGACCGAGGCCCGCAGGGTCGCCGAGCGGCTGCGTTCCCGGGTGGGACGGATGGCGGTTCCCGCCGACGAGAACATGATCACCGTGACCATCTCGGTCGGTGTCGCGATCATGAGTGTGCACGGAGACGACCTGATCGAGCTGCTCGCCGCCGCCGACCTCGCTCTTTACCGTGCGAAGGAGCTCGGCCGCGACCAGATCTGCCTGCCCGCCACCGTCGTGCCCCCGGCCCGCCGGCCAGGATCCGACGCCACTCCCGGCTGAACTCCCGGACCCTGTCCGAGGCCGCCCCTAGCTGAACTCCCCAGGCCCTAAACTAAAGGCATGCCGGAGTACATCTACACACTGCAGCGCGTGCGCAAGGCGCACGGCGACAAGGTCGTCCTTGACGACGTGACGCTGTCGTTCCTGCCGGGCGCCAAGATCGGTGTCCTGGGTCCCAACGGCACCGGAAAGTCGACGCTGCTGAAGATGATGGCGGGCCTGGAGCAGCCGTCCAACGGCGACGCCCGGCTCATGCCCGGCTTCACCGTCGGCATGCTTCAGCAGGAGCCCCCCCTCAACGAATCCAAGACCGTCCTCGGCAACGTCGAAGAGGGTGTCGCCGAGACCAAGGCGATGCTCGACCGCTTCAACGAGATCGCCGAGCTGATGGCCACCGACTACAGCGACGAGCTCCTCGACGAGATGGGCAAGCTCCAGGACGCCCTCGACCACCGCAACGGCTGGGATCTCGACAGCCAGCTGGAGCAGGCGATGGACGCCCTCCGCTGTCCCCCGCCGGACGCCGAGGTCACCCAGCTCTCCGGTGGTGAGCGCCGCCGGGTCGCCCTCTGCAAGCTGCTTCTGGAGCAGCCCGATCTGCTGCTGCTCGACGAGCCCACCAACCACCTCGACGCCGAGAGTGTCCAGTGGCTCGAGTCGCACCTGGAGAAATACCCGGGCACCGTCCTGGCCGTCACCCACGACCGCTACTTCCTGGACAACGTGGCCAACTGGATCCTGGAGCTCGACCGGGGCCGCTGCCATCCCTACGAGGGCAACTACTCCACCTACCTGGAGGCCAAGGCGGCGCGGCTCAAGCTTGAGGGCCAAAAAGACGCCAAGCGCAAGAAGCGCCTGGAAGAGGAGCTGGAGTGGGTCCGCTCCAACGCCAGGGCCCGCCAGACCAAGAGCCGGGCGCGTCTCCAGCGCTACGAGGAGATGGCCGCCGAGGCCGACAAGCACCGCAAGCTCGACTTCGAGGAGATCCAGATCCCGCCGGGCCCGCGCCTGGGAACCACGGTCATCCGGTCCGAGAAGCTCACCAAGGGCTTCGAGGAGCGGGTCCTGATGGAGAGCCTCTCCTTCGACCTCCCGCGCAACGGCATCGTCGGCATCATCGGCCCGAACGGCGTCGGAAAGACGACCCTGTTCCGGATGATCACCGGCAGCGAGACGCCCGACAGCGGCGAGATCGTCATCGGCGACACCGTCAAGATCTCCTACGCCGACCAGAGCAGGGGCGGGATCGACCCGTCCAAGAACGTCTGGGAGGTCGTCTCCGACGGGCTCGACTACATCAAGGTCGGCCAGGTCGAGATGCCGTCCCGCGCCTACATCGCCGCGTTCGGGTTCAAGGGCCCGGACCAGCAGAAGAAGGCGGGCATCCTGTCCGGCGGAGAGCGCAACCGGCTCAACCTGGCGCTCACCCTCAAGCAGGGCGGCAACGTGCTGCTGCTCGACGAGCCCACCAACGACCTCGACACCGAGACGCTCTCCAGCCTGGAGAACGCGTTGCTGGAGTTCCCCGGCTGCGCGGTCATCACCTCGCACGACCGGTGGTTCCTCGACCGCATCGCCACCCACATCCTCGCCTGGGAAGAGGGCTCGAACTGGTTCTGGTTCGAGGGCAACTACGCCGACTACGAGAAGAACAAGATCGAGCGCCTGGGTGCCGACGCGGCCCGGCCGCACCGCGTCACCTACCGCAAGCTCACCCGCGACTGATCCCGGTCCCGGAGACCGCTCTGGTCTCCGGTCCGGGGCGCCGCACCTGACAGGGGCCCGCCCGCGACGGGTGTGGCCCGGGCCCGGTGTGGTCCGGTCGTGACAGGCCGCGCTTCCGACGAGCCCCCGATGCCCCGCCGTACGGCGGGCACCGGGGGCTCGCTACGGTTTCGGGTGTGTTTGGACAGAGCATCGTGGGCGGCGTCGGCCGTGGCCATCGGCATGTGTTCCCCAGGTCCGTCAGGTTCGCCGACATCGACTCGCTGGGACACGTCAACAACGTGCGGTTTCTCGATTATCTGGAGGACGCGCGGCTTGCGCTGTTCCATGTCGACCCTCACCGCGAGGGCAACGAGCCGTTCAAGGGGCTCGTGATCGCCCGGCACGAGGTCGACTATCTACGTCCCCTCACCTTTCGCCCCGATCCGGTCCGGGTGGAGTCGTGGGTGACGGAGATCCGGCCGGTGCGGTTCACCCTCGCGTACGAGATCCGCGACGATGAGGAGATCTTCGTCAAGGCCCGCTCGGTGCTCGTGGCCTACGACGTGGCGAGCGCCTCCCCCCGGCGGTTGAACCAGGATGAGCTCGCCTATCTGGGCAGGTTCGCCGAAGCCTGAGGTCTGAGGCCTCAGGACGGGGAACAGGGAGCAGGGCGAGGGCCGGAGGTGTGCGCCGCCCGCCCCTGGAGTGCCCGCCGTTCCTCCTCACGGAGCGGCCCGCCACCCCCGCTGCACGTCCGTGGCGTGCTCGTCTGTCCGGTGCGCGGCCGTCGCCCGTCACGGGCGACGGCCGCGCGCCGGGAGCCTCAGGCGTCGGGGGTGTACAGCCAGGCCGCGGTGTCCGGCAGGAGCAGGTGACCGTCCACCGGGGCGCTGCCGATCAGGACGCGGTCGTGCGGCGGCAGTTGCACCGGTTCGGAACCGCAGTTGATGACACAGGTCAGGGGGCCTCGGCTGAAGATGAGGGCGTCCTCGGGGGCGTCCAGCCAGGTGATCTCGTCGGGCAGCGTGCCGCGCAGCTCGCGGCGGGCGCTCAGGGCCTCCTGGTAGAAGCTCAGCGTCGAGCCCGGATCGTTCGCCTGACGCTCGGCGGAGAGCACGACCCACTCGACCGGCTGGGGCAGCCAGGGCCGTGTCCCCTCGGGCGAGAAGCCGTAGGGCTCGGCCACGCCGGACCAGGGGAGGGGGACCCGGCAGCCGTCACGGCCGGGCAGCTCTCCCTTGGAACGGGTGAAGATGGGATCCTGGCGGGCCTCCGGGGGAAGATCCTTCACCTCGGGGAGGCCTAGTTCCTCCCCCTGGTAGAGATATGCCGAGCCAGGTAGGGCGAGCATGGCGAGCAGGGCCGCCCGGGCACGGGAGAGGCCCGTCGTGGAGTTGGTCAGGCCGTTGCCGTACCGGGTCACGTGGCGGACCACGTCGTGGTTGGAGAGCACCCAGGTGGGAGCGGTCACGGCGGCCAGCGTGTCATCGATGACCTTCTTGAACGCGGGCCCCGACCAGGGCGCCTCCAGCCAGGCGAAGTTGAAGCTCTGGTGCAGCTCGTCGGGGCGGACGTACAGTGCGAGATCCTCGGCGGAGTCGGTCCAGACTTCGCCGATCGCCATCCGCTCGCCCTCGTAGGAGTCGAGCACCTTGCGCCAGTCGCGGTAGATCTCGTGCACCTCCGGCTGCCCCCAGATCGGCGACACGGCCTTGAACGCCTGTCCCTCCGGAGGGGTGTCCGGCAGCCCTTCGGACTTGTACAGGCCCATCGCCACGTCGATCCTGAACCCGTCCACTCCCCGGTCGAGCCAGAACCGCAGCACGTCCAGGAACTCGGAGTGCACCTCGGGGTTGCGCCAGTTGAAGTCGGGCTGCTCCGGGGCGAAGAGGTGGAGATACCACTGCCCGTCGGGTGTCTTGCTCCAGGCCGGGCCGCTGAAGGTCGACTGCCAGTTGTTGGGCGGCAGGTCCCCGCCGTCGCGGAAGATGTAGCGGTCGCGTCCCTCGCCCCGCAGCGCGGCCTGGAACCACTCGTGGGCGGAGGAGCTGTGGTTCGGAACGATGTCGACGATCACCCGCAACCCGAGCCGGTGCGCCTCGGAGACGAGCTCGTCGAAGTCGGCGAGCGTGCCGAAGAGCGGGTCGACGTCGCGGTAGTCGGCCACGTCGTAGCCGCCGTCGGCCATGGGGGAGCGGTAGAAGGGGGTCAGCCAGATCGCGTCCACGCCGAGTTCGGCGAGGTACGGCAGGCGCTGCCTGATGCCGGGCAGATCGCCGACGCCGTCTCCGGAGGCGTCGGCGAAGCTGCGAACGTAGATCTCGTAGACGACGGCGTCACGCCACCAGGGGGTTTCCATGTGCATGGATTGCCCCCGCTCCGCGGTGTTTATGCGTCGCGACCCCCGACCATGCGGTGTTCGTGCGCCGGGGGCGTCGACCATGCGGTGGTCCGCGCGTCAGAGGCTCCGACCATGCGGTGGCTCATGCGTCGGGGACCCTGATCATGCGGTGGTCCGCGCCGGGAACCCCGGCCACGCGGTGATTCACGCGTCGGGGGCGTTGACCATGCTGTGCGCCGCGTACACGAGATAGTCCCAGAGACGCTTTTCCAGGTCGTCGGGGAGCTCCAGGGAGACCACCGCGTCGTGCATGCGCCGGAGCCACGCGTCGCGCTCGGCCGAGCGGATGACGAACGGATTGTGCCGCATCCTCAACCGGGGGTGGCCGCGCTGCGTGCTGTAGGTGTTGGGACCGCCCCAGTATTGGATGAGGAACAGGCGGAGCCGTTCCTCGGCGCCTTCGAGGTCGTCCTCGGGGTAGAGCGGCAGAAGGACCGGGTCGGCCGCCACCCCCTGGTAGAAGTGGTGCACCAGACGCCTGAAGGCCTCCTCGCCGCCGACGGCGTCGTAGAAGGACTGGGGTTCCTCGGGGGTAGCGGACACGTCTCCAGCCTAATTGACGTCAGGCGGCGATCGTGATGTCGGCCCGGTCGAGGGCGGACTTGATGCGAAGGCGCAGCTCGCGGGCGACCTCCGCCTGCCGGGAGGGGATGGTCTTGGCGCTGACCCGGAAGATGATGGCGGTGTCGGAGATCTGCTCGATGCCCCAGACCTGCGGCTCCTCGACGATGATCGAGTCGCGGAAGGCGGGCTCGTTCCACATCTCGTCGGCGACCTCCTTGAGCAGGTCGCGGACCACCGGGATCTCGGAGGCGTAGGCCACCGGCACATCGACCGTGGCACGTGACCAGCCCTGCGACTCGTTGCCGACCCGGGTGATCGTGCCGTTGCGGATGTACCAGACCCGGCCGTCGGCGTCGCGCAGGCGGGTGATGCGCAGGGTGACCGCCTCCACGGTGCCGACCGCGGCGCCCGCGTCGATCACGTCACCCACGCCGTACTGGTCCTCCAGGAGCATGAACATGCCGGCGATGAAGTCCTTGACGAGCTCCTGGGCGCCGAAGCCGATCGCCACGCCCAGGATGCCGACGCTGGTCAGCAGGGGGGCGATGGGGACGGAGAGGCGTTCGAGGACGGTCAGCACGGCGGTGCCCAGGATGATGATCGAGGCGATGTGCCTGAGCACCGAGCCGATGGTCTCCGCCCGCTGCCTGCGCCGCTCGGCCACGATCGCGTCGAGGCCCTCGGGGGTGACCGTCTCCCTGCCGCGCAGCCGCCCCGCCAGGGACGCGCGCTCGGTGGACGCCCTGCGCACCACCCGGCCGATCAGCCGGTGCGCCACGTTGCGCAGGATCAGCGCGATGACCACGACCAGCGTGATGGCGATCAGGCCCGCGATCACGGGGGCCACCCAGTCGACGGCCGCGGGCACGAGCATCTTCACGAAGTCGCAGACTACTCCCCCGCCGTCCCCGCATCCCCGTGTTAAGCCCGCGCTCGCGTCGAGAAGGTTCTCGACGACGACTCCCGCATCTGAGGTCGGGGTGGCGCTGGGGGTGGGGGCGGGCGTGGGGGAAAGCAGGAACACGGAGTGGATCCCTCTCGGATCGGATCGACCGGCGGACCGGATGAGTCATGCGACCCACCCATATTGCCGATCGAACCGGCCTCCGTCACATCACGCCGGGGAAGACGGGGACATCCTGGTCTAGGGCCGCGGGGGCGGACCCGGATGCCCCGGTGACGGGCGGCCCGGACGGGACACGCACCCGGAAGCGTGTCCCGTACCGTTCCCGAAAGGGATCCCTCCGGTCACCGCCCGGACGAGATACCGGACGGCAGCCTGTGCTTTACAGCAGTTCGTGGGCTTCGGCTCGCGGGAGCCTCCGCGTTCCGGCCGCGTTTTCGAAGTTTCCGCAGGTGGGAGTTCGCGCGTGTCGGCCGGACGATTCGGAGCCGGCGGGGTGCCCAGCGTCCGAGGACGCTCCGCACCGGTCACCCCGCCGACTCCGTCGAGCCGCGGCAGGCGCGGCACATCGGGCGGGTGAAGGCCCGTTGTGCCGCTCACCTCACTCTCCTACCGCGGCGAGTACGCGTGCGACCTTGGTCGCGGCACCGGCGGGATCTTCCACCGTGTGCATTCGTTCACCCCAGGACCACCAGTAATACCAATCCCGATGGCTGGGGGCGGCCTGTGCCCGGCAGGTGACGTTCTCCGCCAGGCTGGTCGCCTTCGGATTGATCACACGCACGAACGCACGGCCCGAGTGGGTCCGCACCACACGGGCGTGCAGCCCGCGGCAGTCAAGCTCCGTCACCAGCCGCTCAAGGTGCCGGAAATCGTCCTCACCCACCTCGTCCCTCCTCGTGGTCTCGGCTTGCCGGCACCGAATCGTGTTCGTTCGATCACGCTTACGGTGCTGCTCGCCAAAGATGACTCACGGTGGCCCTACGGGTCAATTCGGGGAAAACCCAGTTCAGGGTGGGCGATGTCCCAAGTAGGTTGAAAGAAACAGTCCCTCGGGGGACGATTCTTAGCCAGTAGCTTTATTAGTGTGTTCCGGATGAGTCAAACGTGGTCCATCATTCTCGGTAGGCGCAGTGCGACGGAAAGATCACACTGAGTCAAGGGAGAGAGGACCGGTCGGGACCAGTGTGCCAGCCAGCCCAGCTGGCCACGAGAGAGGGGCCGGTATGTCCGGCAGGCAGCACAGGGAGACAGAGTTAGCGCGGCAGGTCCGGGCCCGTGGCCTGGCCGCCGGGAAGTCCTCGGCGCAGATAGCTGAGGAAATCTACGATAAGTGTAGTTCGCAATTCGGGACCACTCGGATTAAAGGTCACCGCCTCGCGCATGGCGTCGCTCTCGCGGATGTCATCGAACAGATACGGGCGCTGTTCGAACGCGACGGCAAGTCGGCTCCCGGCATCGGTGAGACGCTCCTGTCCGCGTACGAGAGCGGGCTGAAGCGGCCCGGTCCCGAATACCTGCACTACCTGTGCTCCGCCTACCGGGTCGAACCCGCCTCCCTCGGGTACGACGGCCCGTGCATCTGTGGCCACGGCCACAAGATGCCCGGTGTCGTCCGAGGTGATCTCCAGGATGGAAGACCCGACACGTCCCCTGGTCCGCGTGAGCTGCTGATCCAGCCGATCGGCGTCGATCATTCCGCGGACGGGGGTGAGGAGGACGAGAACGTGCTACGCAGGACGCTCTTACAGCTCCTGGCCGGCAGCGGCATCGCGCTGGACGGACAGGTGCTCGGATCGGTGGAGAGCATGCGCAGGAGGATGGACGACACGCTGGTCTCGGCCACCGTCTCGCCCGCGATGCTCGATCAGTGGGAGGAATCCACCATCGGCTTCGGCCGCCAGTACATGAACACCGCCCCGCTCAGGCTGCTGTGCGACGTGATGCTCGAATTCGGCGCGGTGCGCAAGGCCATGGAGCGGCGCCAGCCGGTCGACCTGCAGGAACGGTTGTGCCGCATGGCGGCGCAGCTCGCCGGTCTGAGTGGCATGATCATGGTCAATCTCGGTGACCACCGGCTCGCCCGGTCCTTCTTCAGGACCGGCAGGACCGCGGCGGACGAGACCGGCGACCGGGCGCTGAGGGCGTGGGTCACGGCCAGGGAGGCTCTGGTCCCGCTCTACTACGGCGATCCGCGCGAGGCTCTCAACCTCGCCAAGAAGAGCCGTGACCTGGCCGGGCAGACGCCCTGCGCGGCCCAGGCGATGGCCCCGGTGGTCGAGGCCCGCGCGCTGGCGATGATGTCGGGCTCGGGCAAGAAGGACGTGGTCGACCAGGCGAAGCGGGCACTGTCGAGGGCGAGGGCGGCTTTCTCCCAGATGACCGCCGCGGACCAGGACGACTCGACCTTCGGCTACACCGAGCGTCAGCTCTACTTCCACCAGGGAGACGCGCTGGTCAAGCTCGGGCAGGCGATGGAGGCCGACCTCATCCTGGAACAGGCGCTCACCAAGTACGGCCCGACCGACTGGCTCGATCCGACCTTCATCAAGTTCGACCGGGCCCAGTGCAAGATCCTTGAGGGTGACGTGGACGAGGCGCTGGAGATCGCACAGCGTACGGTCTCGGGTCTCGACGAGGCCTGCCGGCCCGACATCCTCATGCAGCGCGCCCACGAGGTGGGCAAGCAGGTCGAGGTGAAGGCACCCGGCCATCCCAAGCTCAAGACCTACATGGAGTCGCTGCGCAGCCGCGGCGCGTCGACGGATGATCCGGTGGCCGACAGGAGTGGCAGTTGAAGCCAAGGCTTCGGCGTTATCGCTGGTCCGACCTCGAGTCCGTCTGGGCGCTCCACCAGATATGCCTGGCCCAGGTCGGTCTCGCGCCGGGGGACGGCGTCTACTACGAGGACGACTTTCCGAGGATCCACGAGATCTACCTCGCCGACCGGGGTGAGTTCCTGGTGGGGGAGATGCCCGCCGGGCGCGTCGTCACGATGGGCGGTCTCCGCCGCGTCGACGACCAGACCGCCGAGATGTGCCGCATGCGGGTCCACCCGGAGTTCCAACGTCGCGGTTTCGGCGCCCAGATGGTCCTCGCGCTGGAGGCGCGGGCCGTCGAACTCGGCTACGCACGCCTTCGTGGTGACACCACTCTGAATCAGCTCGCGGCGATGGAGCTCTACCGCAAGTTCGGATGGCGCGAGATCCGCCGGGAAGAACGAGGGGGATGTGTGGTGATTTATGGAGAAAAAGACCTAGTAGCCGCTATGTCCTCTTTAACTCAATGATCTGAATTTTAGGTTGTTTTACTGCTAAGTGTTGCCTATTTCGTAGATGCGCGAATAATTGTTTTTCGTACCTACCACTATTCTCTGGTGAGTGCGATGAAAAAGATCATTGTTCACAAAACCGGCGTGTCCAGGCTCGGTGGCGTCGCCAGCGTCATCCACAAGGGATGAGATTCTTCCCGACCGGAAGAATCGGCTCTGACGGTCGCGGCCCTCGATCCGCGAGATCGAGGGCCGCGCGGGTTTCCACCCCTGCCCATTCGGTCCCGGCCGTCTCCGGTGGCTCCGGTTCACCCCAGCCGGATGATCCGGGAGACGACCTCCGGCAGGTCCGGTGGCTCCAGGAAGCCGGGGAGCTCGGCCATCTCCGCCGGTGAGAACCAGCCGGAGCCCAGGTAGGTGATGTTCTCCTCGGCGGTCAACGACCCCGGGCCCACCTCGGGGGTGTCCCCGAACCTGGCCAGATAGAACCGCTCGGTCTTGGCGTAGTGGACGCCGAGCCAGTGGAACTCCCGGCGCACCGGCACCCACCGGTCCAGCACCGCCTCGCCCGGCAGGCCCGTCTCCTCGGCGAGTTCGCGCCGCGCGGCGTCGAGGGGGGTCTCGCCCGGGTCGATCCCGCCACCCGGCGGCTCCCACAGGGTCTGGCCCCCGACGGGGTCGCGCCAGTGCATGAGAAGCACCTGGCCGGACCCGTCCACACAGATCACCCGGGCCGCGGGCCGGTCGTTCGGCTGAGGGTCGTCCATAGGCCAGGGACGCTACCACCGCCGCCACGTCCGCCGGTTTCGCGTTTCCGGTGGTCTCGGCGCCTCCTGCCCGCCACCTACCGGACCGCCGGGTGTGGCGGCGGGATTCGCTGTACTCTGCCGACGTCAGGTGGAAGCATCGTACGATTCGACCTCTCAAGCTCAAGGGTGAAGGCATGACTTCCAGGGCCGAGTTTGTGTTGACGCTGTCCTGTCCGGACCGTCCCGGAGTGGTGGCCGCGGTCTCCGGTCTCCTGGCCGGGCGGGGATGCAACATCATCGAGAGTCAGCAGTTCGGTGACGTCGTGTCCGAGCGGTTCTTCATGCGGGTGCAGTTCGCCTCCTCGCTGCCCGACGAGGAGCTGCGCGAGGCCTTCGCCGCGCTCGCCCCCGAGTTCGGCATGGATTTCAAGCTGCGTGAGGTCTCCATCAAGCCGCGCGTGCTGGTGATGGTCAGCAAGTTCGGCCACTGCCTGAACGACCTGCTCTACCGGATGCGCTCGGGCCTGCTCGACATCGAGATCGTCGCGGTCGTCTCCAACCACCCGGACCTGCGACCGCTGACCCAGTCGTACGGCATCGACTACCACCACCTGCCGGTCACCGCCGAGACCAAGCCCAGGCAGGAGGCGGAGATCCTGACCCTGGTCGACCACTACCGGGCCGATCTGGTGGTGCTCGCCCGCTACATGCAGGTGCTGTCGGAAGACCTCTGTGTGAAGCTCGCGGGCAACGTGATCAACATTCACCACTCGTTCCTGCCGTCGTTCAAGGGTGCCAAGCCCTATCACCAGGCGCACTCCCGTGGCGTGAAGCTGATCGGCGCGACCGCGCACTACGTGACCGCCGACCTCGACGAGGGCCCGATCATCGAGCAGGAGGTCGCCCGGGTCAACCACACCCACTCCGCGGAGGACCTCGCCGCCATCGGCCGCGACGTCGAGTGCCAGGCCCTGGCGCGCGCCGTCCGCTGGCACACCCAGCAGCGCGTCCTGCTCGACGGCCACAAGACGATCGTCTTTCCCCGCTAGCGCGGTGACCGGGCGGCGTGTCCTGCCCGACGGCGACGAGACGACGGGCTTTCCCGCCGGCGCGGTGACCGATCACCCTGGGCGCCGGCCGGGTTTCCGCGGGCTGACGCCGGTGACGTCCTCGGGGTGGGAGACGCCGTAGGGGCGTCCCCGCTCGTCGGTGCCGACCTTCTCGCGGCCCCGTTCCTTCCTCCGGGAGGCGATCCTCTCGGCGCCGCGGTTCTCGCTGGTGCCGACGCCGAGGGGGGACCGGGCCTGGGTGTCGGTGGAGGGGACGCCCTCGCGCTCCGCGCCGGACACCACGCGGGGCGGTCCCTTGTCGTCCGGAGGGGGCCCGAAGGCCAGGTCGCCCGACCGCACGACCTCCTCGCTCGCGTGGCCCACGTCGCGGGAGTAGCCGTGCTGCGCCTTCTTGCCCTTGTCGTTCCGGCCCTTGTGCTTGGGTTCGCGTTTGTCGTTCATGTCCGGCACCTCTGGATTCGTTCGGTGGTCAGCAGATTCTCGGTAGCGGGTCGCCGACCAGCAGGTCGACGATGCGGGTGCCGCCGAAGGAGGTCCTGAGCAGGACCAGTCCCGGCGGGTCGTCGTTGATCCGCCCGATGATCGCCGCCTCGGAGCCGAGCGGGTGGGAGCGGAGGGCGGCCAGAGCCGCGTCGGCGGAATCCCCGGCGACCACCGCGACCATCCGCCCCTCGCAGGCGACGTAGAGCGGGTCGATCCCCAGCAGCTCGCACGCCCCCCGTACGGCGGGACGGACCGGCACCGCGTCCTCGTCGAGGACGACGGCGACCCGCGAGGCCTCCGCCATCTCGTTGACGATCGTCGCCACCCCGCCCCGGGTCGCGTCGCGCAGGCAGCGCACCGCGCCGTTGCCGTCGCCTGCGTCCGCACCGCCGCCGCAGGCGTCCAGCAGCACGTCGACGAGGGTGTTGAGCGCGGCGGTGTCGGAGCACAGCTCGGCCTCGATGTCGAGTTCCCCGCGGGCGAGCATGATGGTGATCCCGTGCTCACCGATCGGTCCCGACACGATGACCGCGTCTCCCGGCCGTACGGACGCGGCGCTCAGCCGGACGGGCCGGTCGAGCGTCCCGATGCCGGAGGTGGTGACGTAACAGCCGTCCGCCTTGCCCCGCTCCACGACCTTGGTGTCGCCGGTGACGATCCACACGCCCGCCGCCCGTGCCGCCTCGGCCATCGAGGCGGCGATGCGCCGCAGGTCGGCGACGGGGAAGCCCTCTTCGAGGATGAATCCGGCCGAGAGGTAGCGGGGGCGGGCCCCGCACATGGCCAGGTCGTTGACGGTGCCGTTGACCGCGAGGTCGCCGATGTCGCCGCCCGGGAAGAACAGTGGCGTGACCACGAACGAGTCCGTGGTGAAGGCGAGCCCGTCGGCGACCGCGCCGTCCTCCAGAGGCGCCAGCATCGGGTTGCGGAACGACTCCAGGAACACCGCCTCGATCAGGGTGTGCGTGGCCTTGCCGCCCGCGCCGTGCGCCAGGGTGATGCGGTCCTCCCGCACGCGCGCCCCGCGCCGCCGCACCCGCTCGATCCGGTCCAGCACCTGCCGCTCCCGGTCGCGTGCACTTTCCCTCAGGTCCAGGACCTGGTCATGGTCGTGTGCGTCTTCCCTCAGGCCCGATGCCTGCCGCTCCCCGCCGCGTGGTCCCGGCGGATCCATCTCCCGCACGCCGTGCTCCCCGCCCCGTCCGGTGCCGTCTTCCCCGCCGTTCACCTCCGGGTCGCCTCCTTGACGCGCTCGCGCGAGAACCGGCCGAAGTCGTAGTACGCCGCGCAGGCGCCCTCGGACGACACCATGCACGTGCCGATCGGCGTCTCCGGGGTGCACGCGGTGCCGAACACCTTGCACTCCCAGGGTTTGAGCACTCCCTTGAGCACCTCGCCGCACTGGCACGCCTTCGGGTCGGCCACCCGCCCGCCCGGAATCCGGAAGATCCGTTCGGCGTCGAAGGCGGCGTACCGCTCCGCGATCCTGAGCGCCGACTGCGAGATGAAGCCCAGTCCCCGCCATTCGAAGTACGGCCGTAGCTCCATCACCTGGCCGATGACGCTCAGGGCCTTGGGGTTGCCGTCCCACGGGACCACCCGGGAGTACTGGTTCTCCACCTCGGAACGGCCCTCGGACAGCTGTACGAGGATGCGGTAGACCGTGTGCAGCACGTCCAGCGGCTCGAAACCGGCCACCACCATGGGCTTGCCGTAGCCGCGCGCGACGAACCCGTACGGCCGGCAGCCGATCACGGTGGAGACGTGGCCCGGCCCGATGAACCCGTCCAGGCGCAGGTCGGGAGAGTCCAGGATCGCCTTGATGGCGGGGATGATCGTCACGTGGTTGCAGAAGACCGAGAAGTTCTCGATCCCCTCGGCCTCGGCGCGCAGGACCGTCATCGCCGTCGAGGGCGCGGTGGTCTCGAACCCGATGGCCATGAAGACCACCTGCCTGCCGGGGTTCCTCCTGGCGATCTTCAGGGCGTCCAGCGGGGAGTACACCATCCGGATGTCGGCTCCCCGCGCCTTGGCGTCGAGGAACGAGCCGTTCCCGCCGGGCACCCGCATCATGTCGCCGAACGACGTCATGATCACGTCCGGCTGCTCGGCGATGTGGATGGCGTCGTCCACCCGTCCCATGGGGATGACGCAGACGGGACAGCCGGGACCGTGCACCAGGGTGACGGCCTCGGGCAGGTAGTCCTCCAGGCCGTGCTTGTAGATCGTGTGAGTGTGCCCGCCGCACACCTCCATGAACTTGTAGTCGCGGCCGGGCTCGCACAGCGCGGCGATCCGCGTGGCGAGCATCCGGGCCTTCCCGGCGTCGCGGTACTCGTCGACGAAACGCATCAGCCCTCACCCCTCTTCGATCATGGATTCTCGGAGGGCCGCGATCTCGTCCTCGTACGCCTGGCCGATGCTTTCGAGGAAGTCGAGCGCGGCCCTGGCCTCCCCCTCGTCGATCTTCGACATCGCGAACCCGACGTGGATGAGGATCCAGTCGCCGGGCCCGACGCTCCGGTCCTCGAGCAGGCCGATGTTGATCGCTCGCTTGACGCCGCAGACGTCGACCATGGCCAGGTCAGGACGGTCCGACAGGATTTCCACGATCTCGCCGGGAATTCCCAGGCACATGAGAGGCCTCCGCCATCTGGATGGATTCGAGGACGAGGTCGTCGCCGCCCTCGGTGTGGACATCGGTGTCGCCGCACCCCGCGCAGACGGCGAAGGGTTCGACGGAGGTGGACGTGCTCCCGCAGGAGCGGCAGGTCATCCGCACCGGGACGATGACCAGGTCCACGTGGGCGTCCTCGGCCACGGACCCTTCGGAGATCGAGGAGAACGCCTGGTTGATCCCCGGCTCCGTGACGCGGAGCAGGGCGCCCGCGTGCACTCGCGCCCGTCGTACCCGCCTGCCGTCCGCCCGCTTCTCCACGGCGGTGAGGATCGCCTCGGCGATCCCGAACTCGTGCATGGTCGTTCCCTTTCGTCGCGCTTGGAATTCCTGTCGTTCCGGCGTGTGCGACCGGACGCGATCCGCCCGGCCCCGCCGTCCGGGCGGCCCGAGCGGCCGCAGGGGCACCGGGTCGTGTTCCACCCCGGCTCGGCTCGTGGTCCGCGTGGTTCGCCGAGCCGCGTATCCCCGGTTCTCCGGTGCGGGCCCGCTACATGTTCCGCATCCTCAGGTAGCGCTTGATGTCGGGGAGCGACTGGTAGACCAGTACGGCGACCCCGGTCAGCACCGCCCCGGCCAGCAGGCGTTTCAGCATGTCCGTTCCTCCTCGTGAACCGCGGCGCCGACGGCCGTCGTGATCTGTCGCCCCGCGAGCTCGGTGACCAGGTCCGCCGCCATGCCGACGGCGCCCGCGACCGGCGGGCTGAGCTCCATGCCCGGTGAGGTGTCGGCGGGCTGGCAGCCGACGAGCAGGACGCGACCGGCCTCGCCGCCGAGCGTGCCCACCAGCGAGAGCACGCTCTCGGGCGTCATCGAGTGCGCGTCGACGAAGGATCCCGGCGCGCCGCCCGCCGACGGTTCGAGGACGTACAGGGTGCCGGGCGGGCCGTCGCGGGAGATCGCGTCGACCAGGATCGTGGTGTCGTACCGTCCGCCGGTCAGCTCGTACGCCAGGTGGATCGCCCGGATGCCGAAGTCCCTGACCTCGACCCCGCCGGGCAGGTCGGCACCGGCCAGGCGCCTGACCACCGCGACCCCGAAGCCGTCGTCGCCGAGGAAGACGTTTCCCACCCCGGCCACCAGGACCCTCACGCGCCCACCTCCCCGTCGGCGGCGGAACCGCCCGCCGGTGAGCCGTCCGTGAGCGGCTCGACCTCGTCGGGGGCGAAGTAGAGGAAGCGGCCGTGCGACCGGCGCAGGTCGGCGCCCGGGTCGTCGTCGAGGGTGACGGCCAGGTGGTGGGCGCCGTCGAGGTCGAGGAGCACCGCCTCGACGTGGGCGGTCCTGCCGGCCAGGAACATGTCGTGGGCGTCGGCGCGCCGCCGGCCGGGCACCAGCCTGACCCTGCTGCCCCTGGAGACGGTCACCCCGGCGACCGTCACGCTGTCGGTCTCCGGGGAGACCGCCGCGTCATCCGCCGGATCCCACCAGGGCACGGGTGCGTCCTGGTGGCTCGGGGAGTTCCCGGTCTCCGGGGGCGCGGGGGATTGCCGGTCGGTGCGGTCGGTGCGGTCAGTGGCCGCCTCCACCGAGCGGATCGCGCCGTGGAGCCGTTCCAGTAGTTCGGGCGGCATGCTGCCGACCATGTCGATGAGCTCGGTCACCCGGGGGTCGGTCTCCCGCGCCTCCAGGGTCTCCTCGTCGGTGAGGGTGAGCGTGCGCAGGTGGAGCATCTCGTCGATCTCCGTGGAGTCGAACAGGGGGCCGGGGCTCTCCGGCGCGATGTCCGGGTGGTCGTAGAGGATGATCGGCGAGGAGAGCACGACGTCCCGGTGGCCTGGCTCGCCCACGAGTACCGGCCAGGTGTGCTCGTTGCGGCAGGTCTCCACAGCGGGCCGCGCCCATTCCGGCGGGTCGAGCAGCGAGACGAAGGCGCCCGCGGTCACCGCGATGAGCAGGTGCGCCGAGACCAGCGAGTGCCGCAGCGCCTGCTCGCGCGGCGCGCCCAGCGGTTGCCAGTCGTCGGTGTTCTCCACCCGGGCGCGCAGCTTGACCAGGTCGTACGGTCCGGGCACCAGCTCGGCGGAGACCCTGAGCGCGGCGCGCAGCGGCAGGTGCTCGGAGACGAGACGCCCTATCACCTCCCCGGACGGCGCCACGATCGGCTCGACCACACGGTCTCCGGGAACGCGTACCTCGATCACCCGCTCGGGGGCGTCGAGCAGGCCGGCGATGGGGAGTGTCACCTCCGCCTCCCGCTCGGTCGCCTCGTCGAAGGTGAGGTAGGTCCGGTGGCCGTTCCGCAGCTGCTGGACCGGCCAGTAGCCGTCGTCCTCGGCACGCTCGACGCCGCGCGTCCTGACGTGCAGGAAACGCAGGTTCAGGTGCGCCACGGCGTACGCGGCCCCTTCGAGGAGGCATTCGGTCACGCTGGCCGGATGCTCGGCGGTCGCGGTGAACCCCGGCGGGACGAGCACCCCGAACTGCCAGCGCACCTGGTTCTTGGTCGCCGAGGCGCGGTAGGGGTAGAGAAGGTAGCCCTCGTACAGCACCGCGTCCGCCACCCGGCGCGCGATGTCCATCGGAACGCTCATCGCCGCGTCTCCTTGAGCAGTAGTTCCAGGGTCTCGTCCCAGGTCGCCAGGGCGCGCCCGGACTTGAACCTGCTGAGTTCCCGCAGCGTGTCGCGGCGCAGCCGCAGCCACCCCGAGTCCGGGAAGTAGCGGTCCATCAGCTCCCGCCACACCGCCACCGGCAACCGGCAGCGGGCCTCGCGGTGCCACGGCACCTGGCTCACCGAGAAGCCGTCCCGCGCCCTGGCGAACACCGTGCCGCTGAAGAGCATGACCATCGGGATCTCGCCGTCGTCCAGGGCGGCGAAATACCGGCCCGCCGCCACCTCCAGGTCGTAACCGCACGGCACCGGTACGTCGATCTCGGTGCTTCCGGTGAACGCCGGGACCATGACGGAGACATCGGCGAACCGCAGGGGTCTCAGCGTGTCGCCCCATCGGGCCGGGTCCCCGAACAGGTCGCCGAGCAGCTCCGCCTCGGTGTCGCCGTAGCGCCGCAGATGGGGCTCGACCCGGATCTGGCAGCGCAGCGCGATGGTGTGCACCCCGCCGGGGGAGGGGTCGGTGACGCGCAGCCGGAAGACCAGGGTCGGGAAGGCCGCGTACGCCTCCGCACGCACGTCCACGCAGTCGAACGCGAGCTCATCCACCGTCATCACCACCGCCACCACCGGAGGCGGGCGGTACGGTGCGGCTGCGCTCGCGCAGGCCGGCGAAGAAACCCTCGATGGCCTCCCGCGCCTCCTGGCCGCCGCCGAAGCCCTTCCAGCGCGTCCGCACCAGGCCGACCAGCTCGTAGCAGGCGTCGATCGGCACCAGGTGGCAGGCGAAGCCGCCGTCGGGGCGGCGGTCCACCAGGAGCGCCTCCACGTCGGGCCGGACGTCGGCCATCGCCGGGTTGGCCGCCAGGACGCGCTCCCACGTCCCCGGCGGCAGCAGCGACTCGGTGGCCCCGGCCGGGCTCGGGTAGAACGCCACGGTCTGATCCGTCGCGGAGTTGCGGAAGAAGAAGGCCGTGCGGACCGGGATCTGCATCTCGTCCCAGTCGGCCGCGCCCAGCAGGAATCGCGGGGCGTGCAGGTAGCGTCGCGGGACGGCCCGGTAGCGCGCCCGGCCGGTCGTGTCGCGGGTGAACAGCAGGTGGCAGGCCCGGCAGGCGCACAGCAGCCCCCGCTTCTCGACGTTCACGACGTGGCCGTGGTCCTCGCCGGCGGGTGCCGCGCACAGCTCGCAGAGCGTCACCGGCGGCCCGCCGGACCGGCCCGTCCGAGGCGGCTCGCGGAACCTGCGCAGCCCGGTGGCCGTCACGGCGCCGGCTCCGACACCGGTACCGACACCGGTACCGGTCCCGGTTCGGAGGTCAGCGCCCGCTCGGGCACCGGGCACGGGCCGGGCGGGCGGCGCTGGATCTGCAGCACTCCCGGCCGGTCGCCGCTCACCCCCTCGACCTCCACCCGCGACACCTCGGGCGCCGCCCGGGCGATGGCCCGTTCGATGGCGTCGGTCACGGTGAGCCGCGAGGACGGGCAGCCGTGGCAGGTCCCCTCCAGGCGGAGCCGCACGATCCCGTCCTCGTCCACGCCGAGCAACTCCACGCCGCCCTCGTGCGACCCCAGGTAGGGGCGTACGGTGTCCAGCGCGTCGCGGACGCGTTCGGCCGTGCTCAGCGGGTGCAGGTCGTGCAGGACCAGCAGCCCGGCCACGAGCGGGTCGCCGACCATGCGGCCCAGCACCTCGGCGGCCCCGGCCTCGGTGACGATCTCGACGACGCGTTCCAGGCCGGCGCCGTACAGCTCGACGAGGGCCCGTACGAGATCCTCGGCCTTGGCGCGCGTCACGGCGTCGCTCAGCGCGCCGAGGTCGGCGATCAGCGCCTCGACGCGATCGCCCGTCGCCCGGACGTCATGGGCTTGCGGCATCTGCCCGGGCCCCCCTTCCGGTGCCGGGAAACGGTCGGCTCACGTGGCGTCGAAGGCGTGGGGGGTGTGCACCCGGCGAAGTTCCTCGCCGCCGCCGAGGTACATGTGCACCCCGCACGGCAGGCACGGGTCGAAGCTCCGCACGGTGCGCATGATGTCGATGCCCTTGAAGTCCGCGGGCGGGTTCTCCTCGAAGATCGGCGTGTTCTGCACCGCGTCCTCGTACGGTCCCGGCGTGCCGTGCACGTCGCGGACGCTGGCGTTCCAGGGCGTCGGCGGGTACGGGTGGTAGTTGGCGATCTTCCCGTTCCTGATCACCATGTGGTGGGAGAGCACGCCCCGCACGGCCTCGGTGAAGCCGCAGCTGATCGCCTCGTCGGGAACCGTGAACGGCTCCCAGGTCCGGGTGCGGCCCGCCCGCACCTCGGCCAGGCCCTGCTCGACGAAGTAGAGCGCGCACGCCGCCGCGTAGGCCTGGAAGTAGGTGCGGGCCCGGTTGCGCTCCAGGGCGTTGGACAGCGGCTGCCCCCTGAACTCGGGGATCTTCCACTCGAACGTCTTCTCCGGCCTCAGCGCCGTCTTCGGCAGGTTGATCTGCACGCTGTGGCCGGTCGATCTGACGTAGCCGATGTCGACCTTGCCGGACAGCGCCGTCGACCAGAGCCTGGCGATGGGCCCGCCGCCGGTGTCGAGCGCGAGCGCGTCCTCCCCGTCGAACCAGCGGGGCGACATGACCCAGCTGTACTTGTCGCTGAAGTCACGTTTCTGCGGATGCGGGATGGTGTGCTGGTTCCACGGATGCCGGATGTCGACCGGGTTGCCCAGCGGGTCGTGGGTGACGAACGGCTCCTGGTCCTTCCAGTCGTCGTAGTAGGAGCTGCCCAGCAGGATCCGGATGCCGAGGTTGATGTCGACCAGGTCGTTGGTGATCAACCTGCCGTCGACGATCACCCCCGGCGTGACGTACATCTCGCGACCCCAGTGGCTCATGTTCCGGTAGGTGAAGTCGCAGTGCTCGGGGTTCTGGAAGCTGCCCCAGCAGCCGAGGAGCACCCGCCTGCGGCCGACCTCCTCGTAGCCGGGCAGCGCCTGGTAGAAGAAGTCGAACAGGTCGTCGTGCATGGGCACGACCCGCTTCATGAACTCCACGTAGCGCATCAGCCGGGTCAGGTAGTCGGTGAACAGCTGTACCGTCGCGACCGTGCCCACCCCGCCCGGGTAGAGCGTCGAGGGGTGGACGTGCCTGCCCTCCATGAGGCAGAACATCTCGCGGGTGAGACGGCTCACCGCCAGCGCCTCGCGGTAGAACTCGCCCTCCAGCGGGTTCAGCGAGCGCATGATGTCGGCGATGGTCCGGTAACCGTGGTCGCCCGCGTGCGGCGCCTCGGTGCGCTCGGCCATCGCCAGCACCCCGGGATTGGTCTCGCGGACCATCTTCTCGCAGTAGTCGACCCCCACCAGGTTCTCCTGGTAGAGGTTGTGGTCGAACATGTACTCGGCGGCCTCGCCGAGGTTGAGGATCCACTCGCCCAGGGCCGGGGGCCGCACCCCGTACGCCATGTTCTGCGCGTAGACCGAGCAGGTCGCGTGGTTGTCGCCGCAGATCCCGCAGATGCGGCTGGTGATGAAGTGGGCGTCGCGCGGGTCCTTGCCCTTCATGAAGATGCTGTAGCCGCGGAAGATCGACGAGGTGCTGTGACACTCGGCGACCCGCCGGTTCTTGAAATCGATCTTGCAGTAGATGCCGAGACTCCCGACGATCCTGGTGATGGGGTCCCAGGCCATCTCCACGAGGTCGGGGTTCTGCTCCGATGTCGTCATGTCAGCTCCAGGGCGCCTTGTAGCCGGTCAGCAGCTCGCGCCCCTTGTGGCGCCACTTCGGTTCCTTGTCGACGGTCCGCAGGGTGATGCCGCGCAGCGCGCGGACGACGGTCCCGTACGCGCCGCTCACCGCCGAGGAGACGTGGGCGCCGGGTGGCTCGTCCATGAACGGCATGAACTTGTCGGGGAAGCCCGGCATCGTGCAGGCGATGCAGATGCCCCCGACGTTCGGGCAGCCGCCGATCCCGTTCATCCAGCCGCGCTTGGGGACGTTGCACCGGACGACCGGCCCCCAGCAACCGATCTTGACCAGGCACTTCGGCGAGCCGTACTCGGTGGCGAACTGGCCCTGCTCGTAGTAGCCCGCCCGGTCGCATCCCTCGTGCACGGTCTGGGTGAACAGCCACGTCGGGCGCAGCTCCTCGTCCAGCGGGATCATCGGTGCCTGCCCGGCGACCTGGTAGAGCAGGTAGAGGAGCGTCTCGGAGAGGTTGTCCGGCTGCACCGGGCAGCCCGGCACGTTGACGATCGGCAGCCCCGCCTTGGACTTCCAGTCCCAGCCCAGATAGTCGGCCACGCCCATGGCCCCGGTCGGGTTCCCCGCCATGGCGTGGATGCCGCCGTACGCCGAGCAGGTGCCCGCGCACACGATCGCGGTCGCCTTGGGCGCGAGCAGGTCCAGCCACTCGCTGGTCGTCATGGGCTGGCCGGTCTCGGGGTTGTTGCCGAACCCGGACCAGTAGCCCTCCTGCTTGAGTGCCTCGTTCGGGATCGAGCCCTCGACGACCAGCACGAACGGGTCCAGCTCGCCACGCTTGGCCTTGAAGAACCACTCGATGAAGACGTCCGCGCCCTGCATCGGCCCGGACTCGAAGTCGATCAGCGGCCAGTGCACGGCCACCTTGGGAAGCCCGGGAAGCGCTCCGAGCGCGATGTCCTCGATGCTCGGCTGGGTCGCCGCGGTGAGCGCGACGGAGTCGCCGTCGCAGCTCAGTCCGGCGTTGATCCACAGTATGTGGACGACGGGTTCCTCCCGCTCCTGAGGTCTGCTGCTCGCTGCGTCCGTCGGCGCTGTCATGAGGCCTCCCACTCCTGGTGGATGTCTGCGGAACGTGAAGGGGGAGGACCTGCGCGGGTGGGCGGGCTCTCCCTCACCCGGGGCTGTGCGCCCGCGGTGTCGGCGCCGGTCCGAGCGCGTGCCAGGTGAGTTCCCGAAGGACGTGGTAGAGGGTGGTCTGCGCCTCCTGGATCCGGTGCACCGAGGAGGAGGGGACGACGAACAGGTAGTGCAGGACGCCCCGCTCGGCCAGCTCGGCCAGCCTGCCGCCCCCGCCCCCGGCCAGCCCGACGGTGAGCATGCCCCGGCCGGCCGCCTCCTCGAACGCCCGGACGACGTTGGCCGACCCGCCGCTCGTGGACAGGCCGACGGCGATGTCCCCCGGACGGCCCAGCGCCGCGAGTTGCCTGGCGAAGACCACCTCGAAGCCGACGTCGTTGGAGAGCGCGGTGACCACGGCGACGTCGCCGGTCAGGCAGAGGGCGGGCAGGGCCGGGCCGTCGCAGGGCTGCAGGAAGGCGGTGGCGACCTCCTGGGCGTCGGTGCTGCTCCCGCCGTTGCCGAAGCTGAACAGCCGCCCGCCCGCGGCGAACCGCGCGGCCATCTCCTCGGCGCACGCCGCCAGTTCCGCCGCCGACTCGGCACCCATCCGCTCGCGCAGCCGTACGATCTCGCCGGTCTTCTCCGCAGCCGATCGCACGGCCTCCGCTTCCATCTCCGCTGTCCCGAGGCCGGTCCTGCCGGTGGTCCGGCCAGTGGTCTGGTCGGTGCGCCCGTCGTGGTCGTGGTCGTGGTCGTGGTCGTACAGGAAGGGGTAGAGGCCGCGCATGACCTCCGCGGGTGTTCCGTCAGGCCTGCTCATCGTCGTCCTTCCCGCTGTCGCCGTCGCCTTCGCCGGTGCTCCCGCGCGCGATCACGGCGATCGCCTCCCCGGCGTGGACGAGGACGGTGTCGCCCACCACCGGGTCGACCAGCGCCACGCTCACCTCTTCGAGGACCCCGCCCGCGTCGACGATCGCCAGCTCTCCCTCCAGCAGCCTGACCACGCTCATCGGCAGCGCCTGGTCGGAGCAGGTGACGCAGACACCGGCGGTGCAGTCCTCGGGCCCGTTCACCGGTCCGCCCCTCGCGCGGGCGGGCCGAGCCGGTCGAGGAAGACGTGGACCAGCTCCCACAGCAGGTGGTAGGCGGTGACGTGAACCTCCTTGACCACGGCGGGGTCGTCGGACGCGGCGACCAGGACGTGGTCGGCCGGGAGGCGGCCGGTCAAGGTACGGCCGGTCATGGTGCGGTCGGCCGGGAGGCCGCCGCTCGCCGTACCATTCGCGATGCCGTCCCCGTCCCCGCATCCTTCGCCGCCGGTCAGGGCGATGGTCAGCAGGCCCAGTTCCCCGGCGGTCTCCAGCCCTCGCAGGACGCTCGGGCACCGGCCGTCACGGGAGATCCCCAGGGCCGTGTCGGCGGCGTCCGCCCAGTGGCGCACCTGGTGGGCGAAGACCTCGGCGCCACCCCCGCCGTTCCGGAAGTCCCCGCCTTTTTGGAAGTCCCCGCCTTTTTGGAAGTCCCCGCCTTTTTGGAGGCCCTCATCGCTCCCGGCGCCGTCCCCGTTCCTTCTGCCCACCCGGCCGACTCCCGGGGCGCCGTTGCTCAGCGCCACCGCCGGGAGCGCCCTCTTGCCCACGACGACCGGGTGCATGAACTCGACCGCGATGTGCGCGGCGTCCGTGCCCGTGCCGCCGAACACGATCAGCTTGCCGCCGAGGCGGAATCCGGCGGCCATGGCCCGGGCGGCACACGCGATGCGTTCCACGTCACCCGCCAGGGCGTGCCCGGCGTGGTCCCGCCGTGCGAAGGCCGCGATGACGGCCGCCTCCGTGACCGGTATGACGGCCGATGGCGAAAGAGATGGTGTTTGCTTACTCGGTGTGCCAGGCATGTCGACGCTCCGTATTTTTCACGGTAGTCGCCACATTACGATTGGCCCTTTCAGGCCCGACACCCTCGGCTCGACAACCAACGGCAAAGCTCTGATCATTGACGTAACCTTCCCGTCCAGATCATGCGAGCCCCCGAGGTGTTCCCGCCTGTCGCGGGAAGGATGGCGGGATGGGCACGGGACGCGCACGGGCACGGATCCGGGTCAGGATCCGGGTCGAGGGAATCGTGCAGGGGGTGGGATTCCGCCCCCACGTCCACTTTTTGGCGCGGCGCCTGGGGCTGTCCGGGTGGGTGGGCAACGACGACCGGGGCGTGTTCATCGAGGCCGAGGGGAAGCCCGGCGACGTCGCGCGCTTCCGGGAGGACCTGCGGGACCAGGCCCCGTCGCTGGCGGCGATCCACCGCGTGACGGCCACCGCGATACCGGCGTGCGGGGACCGGGGGTTCCGTATCGTGGCCAGCCGAGGGGGGACCCGGCGCTTCACCCTTGTCTCACCCGATGTCGCGACGTGTGACGACTGCCTGGCCGAACTGTTCGACCCCGCCGACCGGCGTCACCGCCACCCCTTCGTCAACTGCACCAACTGCGGGCCGAGGTTCACCATCATCCGGGACGTCCCCTACGACCGGCCCGCCACCACGATGGCCGGGTTCGCCATGTGCGGGGAGTGCGAGAGGGAGTACCTCGACCCGTCGGACCGCAGGTTCCACGCCCAGCCGATCTGCTGCCCGGCCTGCGGCCCGGTCCTTCGCCTTCTCGACGGCGGCCTTCGCGGCGAGGGTTCGCCTGCTCACGGTCCGGACGCCGGTCGTCCCGGTGCCGGCCCGGGCGGCGGTGCCGATCCGATCGCGGCCGCGGTGGAGGTGCTGCGAGCGGGCGGCGTGCTGGCCGTCAAGGGGCTCGGCGGGTATCACCTGGCGGTCGACGCCACCGACGAGGAGGCCACCCGGGCCCTCCGCTCCAGTAAGCACCGCGAGGACAGGCCGTTCGCGGTCATGGTCCCCGACCTGCGTGCCGCGCGGGCGCTGTGCGAGCTGGACGCCGAGGGGGAGCGGCTGCTCACCGGCTCCCGGCGCCCGATCGTGCTACTGCCCCGCCGTCCCGGAGCCGCGGTGGCCGGAGCCGTCGCGCCGGGCGACCGCCGCCTCGGCCTCATGCTGCCGTACACGCCGGTCCACCACCTGCTCGCCGCCGAACTCGCCCGTCCGTACGTGCTCACCAGCGGGAACCTCTCCGACGAGCCCATCGCCTACCGCGACGGCGACGCGCTCTCCCGGCTCGCCGGGATCGCGGACGCCTTCCTGACCCACGACCGGCCGATCCACGTCCGCGCCGACGACTCCGTGCTCCTCGTCACGCGGGGGAGGACGGTGCCGCTGCGCAGATCCCGGGGGTACGCCCCGGAGCCCCTGCGGCTCTCACCGCCCGCCCGGCGGGCCGTGCTCGCCTGCGGCGCCGAGCTGAAGAGCACGTTCTGCCTCGCGAGACAGGGGCACGCCTTCCTCTCCCACCACATCGGCGACCTGGAGAACTACGAGACGCTGCGCTCCTTCACCGAGGGGATCGAGCACCTCCGGCGCCTGCTCGGCATCACCCCGGGGCTGGTCGCCCACGACCTCCACCCCGAATACCTGTCCACCAAGTACGCCCTCGGCCTGGAGGTGCCGGGATCGGTGGACCTGACCGGGGTCCAGCACCACCACGCGCACATCGCCTCCTGCCTGGCCGACAACCGGGAGACCGGCCCGGTCATCGGGGTGGCCTTCGACGGCCTCGGCTACGGCACCGACGCCACCATCTGGGGCGGTGAGTTCCTGGTGGCGGACCTGGCGGGCTTCACCCGCGCAGGGTGCCTGGCCCGGGTGCCGATGCCCGGCGGCACCGCGGCGATCAGGCAGCCCTGGCGGATGGCGGCCGCGCACCTGTACGCGGCGTACGGTGACACGCTTCCCGGGAACCTGCCGGTCAGGGCCCGTCACGGCTCGCGCTGGGACGAGGTGGTCGCGGTGGCCAGGGCCGGGACGAACTCCCCCCTCACCTCCAGCGCCGGGCGCCTGTTCGACGCGGTGGCGGCGATCCTCGGACTCCGCGACACCGCCACATACGAGGGACAGGCCGCGATCGCCCTGGAACAGTGCGCCGACCCCGCGGAGAAGGGCGCCTATCCTGCCAGGGCCGTCGACGAGGGGACACTCGTGACGATCCAGGCCGCGGACCTCGTGCGGGCGGTCGTCGAGGACACGCGCGCCGGGGCGGTTCCGGCGCTCGTCTCGGCCCGCTTCCACAACGGGCTCGCCGCCGCCACCGCCCGGGTGTGCGCACGGCTCCGCGACGACACCGGCCTCGGCACGGTCGCCCTGTCGGGCGGGGTCTTCCAGAACCGGTTGCTGCTGGAGGGCCTCGTCGCGGCCCTCGGGCTCCGCGGCTTCCGGGTCCTGACCCACCGCGCCGTCCCCCCGAACGACGGCGGCGTCAGCTTCGGCCAGGCCGCCGTGGCCGCGGCCCGCGACACCCTCGGCCTCGTCTAGGGAAGTGTCGTCACGGCGGGGGCGCGGTGGCCGGGGGATGCGAATCGCGTGGGTCGTGGCCGGCCGTCACGATCTGCCCGATACCGGTCAGATCCAGCCCTCCTCCCAGGCGCGGTGCGCGGCGGCGTGGCGGGAGCCGGCGCCGAGCTTGGCCATGGCCGCGGAAAGGTAGTTCCGCACCGTGCCGGGGGCGAGGTGGACCTGCGCCGCGATCTCGTTGATCGAGGCGCCCGTCCGCGAGGCCCGCAGCACCTCCAGCTCCCGTTCGGACAGCGGGCAGTCGTCCTCCGACAGGGCGGAGGCGGCGATGTCCGGGTCCACGTAGCGCCGCCCCGCGGCGACGTCGCGGATGATCGCTGCCAGCCGGGTGGCGGGCGTGGTCTTGGGCACGAACCCGCTCACCCCCGCGGCCAGGGCGCGGCGCAGCACGCCGGGCCGGGCGTGCCGGGTGACGAGGACGATCCGGGTGGGCAGCTCGGCGCGGATCGCCTGCGCGGCGCGCAGCCCGTCGGCCGGCGGCATCTCCAGGTCGAGTACGGCGATGTCCGGCCGCCGCTCGCGCGTCAGGCGCACCGCGTCCGTGGTGGTGGCCGCCTCGGCGACGACGTCCAGGTCATCCTCCAGCGCGAGCAGTGCCGCCAGGGCTCCCCTGATGAGGTCCTCGTCGTCGGCGATCAGCAGCCGGATCACCGCGCGCCCGCCTCGGCCGGGTACGCGCGCGCGTCGGCGGGCAGCGAGGCCACCACCTCGAACCGGTCACCGTCACATCGCCAGCCCAGCGTGCCGCCGACCCGCTCCAGCCGCTCGGCCAGGGAGCGCAGACCGGTGCCGACGCCCGTCCCCGCCCCGGGTCGCTCGGCGTCGCCACCGGTCCTCTGCCGGGCGCCGCCACCCGTCACGCCCTCGCCATCGGCCCCCTGCCGGGCACCGTCACCCGTCACGCCCTCGTCGTCGCCCTCCGGCCGGGCGCCTTCACCCGCCGGGCACTCGCCCTCCAGCCGGGCATGACCGTCCTCGACGCCGTCGTTGCCGACCCGGAGCCGGGCACGACCGTCCTCGACGTCGTAGGCGATGTGCGCCCGGCGGGCCCGGCTGTGGCGCAGCACGTTGGTGGTGGCCTCGCGCATCACCAGGCCGAGGACGTGGCGGGCGGGCTCCGGCAGCGTGTCCGCCCCGGTGGCCCGGCCGTGGTCCACGCCCGTGTCGATGCCGGCGGCGGCCAGCACCTTCGCGGCGTTGGCGATCTCGTCCTCCAAAGTCGTGCGCCGGTATCCCTGCACCACGGCACGCGTGTCGCGGAGCGCGTCGGCCGCCAGCCGCCGCACCTCCCGCATCTCCGCGGCGGCCCGGACGGGGGCGGCCTCGGCGAGCCTCTCGGCCAGCTCGCTCTTCAGCGCGATCACCTGCAGGTGGTGCCCCTGGATGTCGTGCAGGTCCGCGGCGAACCGCAGCCGCTCGTCCTTGACCGCCACCTCGGCGGCCAGGAGCCGTGCCCGGTCCAGCCGGTCGGCGACGTCCCAGGCCCACAGCGTGCCCAGCGCCATCCAGGCGACGGAGGCGACCATGCCGGCCGGGAAGGCCCCCGCGAGGAGCCACTCGCCGTTCCCCGAGGCGAGGGCCACGGACCCGCCGAGCGCCGCCGCGACGACCACCGCGCCGGCGATGAGGGTACGCCGGTGCGCCGGCCGCAGGAACATCGCGGTGATCGACACCATCACCGCCGGGGCCACCGCCCACAGCCCGTCGTCGCGCAGGGCGAGCGGGACCGCGCCCAGCACGGCCGCCGCCAGGCCCCCCGCCACCAACCAGCCTGCCAACGGCCCGCCGGCCCCCTCGTGCGGACCCGAGGCGCCGGCCCGGTCCCGCGCCTCGCCGGGTAAGCGCGGCAGCCGGCGGCCGAACAGCACGACGACGGTCACGACCAGCACGGTCAGGGCCAGGCCGGTGACGCCCCTGACCCAGGGGGCCACGCCCTCGTCCATGGCCCAGGTCCTGACGAAGAGCACCAGGGAGACCGTGATGCTCCCGGTGAGGCTCCACCACGTGTAGCGGCGGAAACCGCTCAGTCCCGTCCCGCGCTCGCTCGGCCTGTCACGCACGCGGTCATTGTCCCCCGCGCCATCGGGGGTATGGAGCACCCTAATGACAAATGTCACGAGATTTCGTGACATGGCCACGCGGGGACCTGCCATTTCGGCACTACTGGCGGCTCCTGCCCTCCCGCAGTCTGGTGTCGCATACCCCAACCCCGTACCCCGGAGGAGCGACATGACAGCGAGAGCCGCCCTTACCCACGGCTGGTGGCCCTTTTTCCGCCACTATCTGGAGATGCTCGCGGCGATGGTCGCCGGCATGGCGGTGTTCGGCGCCGCCGTGCGCGCCGGCCTGGCGCTCGCGGGCCTGGAGTTCCCGGCGCGACCGGAGGTGGTCGCCCTGGAGATGGCCGTCGACATGTCCGCCGGGATGATCGTCTGGATGCGCTACCGGGGCCACGGCTGGGCCGCGACGCTGGAGATGGCCGGATCCATGATCGTCCCCGCCCTCGCGCTGCTCCCGCTGCTGTGGACGGGCGTGATCTCGGGCGACGCGCTTCTCCTGCTGGAGCACGTCGTGATGCTCCCGCTCATGCTCCTGGTGATGCTCCGCCGCCGCGACGAGTACGGAGGTCCCTCCCGTGTCTGACGTCACGACGAGGCCTGGCGTCACGACGAGCCGTTCCCGCTGGAAGGCCGTGCTGCGGCACTGGCCGATCGCCCTCGCCGTCGGGCTGTCGGCGGCGAGGCTGGCCACGGGCTCCTCGGCGGGGGAGGTCACCTCGCTCGCCGAGATCCTCCCGCTGCTGGCCCTGCTCTATCTCCTGGTGGCCAAGATCCGGCGGCCGGAGGCGTCGTGGCCGCTGCTCCTCGCCCTCGTCGTCCTCTACATGGTCCTGCGGGCACTGGACGTGGTCGCCGTACCGGTCGTGTTCGCCGCCCTGGCGCTGGCCGTCATGGTGTGGGGCGGCGTCGCCGGTGACCTGCGCCGCTCGGGCGCTTTCCGGGCGCAGGCCCTGGGGATGATCGGGTTCGGGGCGCTGGCGCTGGCCGCGCTGGTGACGGAGCCCGACCTGGGCCGCTATCTGGTGGCGGCCGGCTGGTTCCTGCACGGCCTCTGGGACTTCGTCCATCTCAGGAGGAAGGCGGTCGTGTCGCGCTCGTACGCGGAGTGGTGCGGCGTCTTCGACATCCTCCTCGCCGCGCAGCTCGTGTTCCTCGCATGAGCGGCGTGCGCGGGTCCGGACCCGCGCACGCCGCTCGAAACCGTCAGGGCCGGTACGTTCCGAAGTACCAGTCGTTGCCCTCCGGATCCCTGCAGGCGTAATCGTGCGAGCCGTAGTCCTGGTCGGCCGGCTCCCTGGTGATCTCCGCCCCGGCCGCGACGGCCCTGGCGTGGTGGGCGTCGGGGTCGTCCACGACGACGTAGATCCCGGGCCCGCCCGGCTCGCCCGTACCGGTCATGATCATTCCAGTGCCGACGATCAGCTCGCCGTGGCCGACGCCCCCGTCGGCGGTCGTGACGAGCTCGTGGACCTCGAACCCGAACGCCTGGACCAGCCAGCCGACGGCCTTGCCCGGGTCGCGGTAACGGACCAGCGGATACACCGTTCGCATGCTCTCTCCTCCCCTGCGGTGATCACCACGATGTCACCGGCGGGAGCGGCGAGGCTTGGAAAAATCTGACCTTATCACCCGATGGCGCGCGGGGACGGCACCAGCTCGCGGGGAGTGGCGCCCGCCATGATCCTGAAATCGCGGTTCATGTGGGCCTGGTCGTAGTAGCCGCAGACGGCGGCGGTGTCGGCCAGGGACATGCCGGACCTCAGGCGGCCGGTGGCGTGCTCGAAGCGCAGCACCCTGGCCGCGGCCTTCGGCGCCAGCCCGATCTGGTCGTGGAAGCGGGAGACCAGGTGCCGGCTGCTCCACCCCAGCTCGGCGGCTATCGAGGCCACGGACACCGTGCCGCGGGTGGCGACCAGGCGCTGCCACGCCCAGCCGACGCGGGGGTCGGGCGGCGGCGCCTCGCCGATGCGCCCGCTGAGCGCCCCGTCCAGCAGGGCGATCCTGGCGGCCCTGCCGGGGGCCTCCGCCAGCCGCTCGAGCGTGGCCGTGGCCCAGCCGCCGAGCACCTCCTCCAGGGAGACCACCCGGTTGGCCAGCTCCCGCAGCGGCACCCCGAGCAGCCGCCTGGCCCCGAGCGGTGTGAGGTTGACCTGCACCCCCTCGGCGATCCCGGCCGTGGTGGTGTCGACATAGGTGTCGTGCAGGCCGCCGGCGAAGGAGGCCAGCAGCCGCGACCCCTCCGGGCCGCTCAGCGCGAGCGGCGTACCGAACCCGAAGATCATGACGACCCCGGCGAACGGCGGCCGCCGCTGGACCGTGGGATCGGCGTGACGCTCGGTGTAGGCCGACAGGTGCGTGACGTAGGGCCGCAAAAAGGCCCCGGGGTCACTCTCCGTGAAGGTCAGGCCCTCGGCCACCGCCGCGTCGTTCACGCCCCGACCATAGCCGCCGCCCCCGACAATCCGGCCGCTGCGGCCCCCGGCGGTCGCGGCCGCCGGGGGCGCGCGCGGAGTCCCGGATGCGCCCGTGCCTCCGTGACCCGCGCCCTTCGACCCGTGCCCTGCCGCGCCTTCAGGAGGTCAGCCCGGTGTGGTAGGCGAGGAAGGTGAGCTGGTCGGCGGCGAGCTCGACGGTCTTGCTCACCGCGCGGGCCCCGTGACCGGCCTCCGCCTCGTTGCGGAGCAGGATCGGCCGATCCGAGGCCTGGGCGTGCTGCAGGGCGGCGCACATCTTCCAGGCGTGCAGCGGGTGGACCCGGGTGTCGGACTGGAAGACGGTGAACAGCGTCGCCGGATAGGACACGCCCTCCCGCACGTGGTGGTAGGGAGAGTAGGAGTGCAGCCAGGCGAACTCGTCGGGCTTCTCGGCGGAGCCGTACTCGACGTTCCACGTCGCGCCCAGGCCGAACAGCTCGTAGCGGATCATGTCGAGCAGCGGCGCCGAGCAGACCACCGCGGCGTACAGTTCGGGGCGCTGGGTCAGGGCCGCGCCGACCAGCAGGCCGCCGTTGGAGCCGCCCGAGATGGCCAGCTGCGAGGACGTGGTCACGCCGGTGGCGATGAGGTGCTCGGCCGCCGCGTGCAGGTCGTCGAAGACGTTCTGCTTGTGGGAGAGCATCCCTGCCCGGTGCCACTCCTCGCCCTGCTCGCCGCCGCCGCGCAGCTGGGCGATGGCGTACGTGCCGCCCGCCTCGACCCAGCTCAGGATGGACGCGGAGTAACCGGGGGTCATCGAGATGCCGAAGCCGCCGTAGCCGTACAGGACGGTGGGGCGCGGGCCCTCGGCGCCGGGAAGGGAGATCACCAGCATGTGGACCTCGCTGCCGTCGGCCGAGCGGTAGGTCACCTGCTCGGTGTCGACGGCGGGCACCTCGACGGCGCCGGGGGAGGCGGCCCAGAGCGTCGTCTCGCCGGTGCGGGCGTCGTAGCGCTGGATGCTCGGCGGCGTGGTGTTGTCGGTGTAGCCGAACCAGGCCTCGTGGCCGCCCTCGGGACGCTCGCTGATGCCGCCGATGGTGCCCAGCCCCGGGGTCGGCACCTCGCCGACGCGCTCGCCGGTGACCAGGTCGTGCACCGAGATCTCACTGATCGCGTGGCGGGTCCAGCCGACGAGCATGACCGGCCGGTCGAGGCCGTCGAGGATCGCGAAGTCCGTCAGCACGGCCTCGTGGTCCTGCGGGATCAGGTCGCGCCAGTTCTCGAACCGCGGGTCGGACGGGTCGGTCACGCAGACGCGGGCACGCGGGGCCTCCCGGTCGGTGAAGACGTACAGGCGGCCGTCACGGCCGAAGTGCAGGGCGCTCTGGGCGTCGACGCCCTCCTGGACGACGACCAGTTCGGGCGAGGAGTGGGAGGACGCCTGGAGGTCCGCCACCCACAGGTCGTTGCGCGGCGCCGTACCCCTGGAGGCGGAGATCTGCAGCCAGCGGCCGTCGAGGGAGACCGCCACACCGTAGTAGTTGGTCTTCTCCAGGCCCTCGCCGAAGATCAGGACGTCCTCCTCGGTGGAGGTGCCGACCCTGTGCAGGTAGACCCGGCGGTGGTACTGCTCCTCACCCTCGGGCACCTCGGTGGCGGGCAGCCTGCGCACGTAGTAAAAAGCCTCGCCGCCGGGCAGCCACGCCACGGGGGAGTAGCGGCAGCGGTCGATCGGCCCCTCGATCCGGTCGCCGTACGCGACGTCCATCAGGTAGAGGCTCGACTCCTCGTCACCGCCCACCGAGACCTGGTAGGCGAGCAGGCGGCCCTCCTTGTCGGGCTGCCAGGAGTCGAGGGTGGTCAACCCGGTCGGGTCCAGCGCCATCGGGTCGAGCAGCGCCCGCTCGGCGCCGCCGGGGTCCACGGTGTAGAGCACGGCGTGCTCCTGCCCGGGGGTGCGCCGCATGAAGAACCGCCGCTCCCCACGCCACGTCGGCGCGCCGATCGACCCCGAGCCGAGCAGCTCCGCGATCCGGGCCTTGAAGCCCTCACGTCCGGGAAGGGCGTCCAGCCCGGTCTCCAGCAGTCTCTCCTGCCCCACCAGCCAGTCCTTCGTCGCCGGGTCGTCCGGGTCCTCAAGCCATCGGTAGGGGTCGGGAACAGGCACACCGTGGAGCTCCTCGACGAGCTCGAGACGGCTGGCTGGAGGGTATGGCTGTCGCGTCATGGCTGGAACCCTACGACGTCAGGACCACGGGACGGGCTCATTGCGCGGGGGGCGTATCTGATCTGCGGCGGGAGGAGTTAAGAACTGGTAATGCGGGCATAAAACGTATCAGGTGTCTCTCCAGTCATTTATGGGTGGCGAGAACTACGTTGCAGCAGCCAAACTTGGTGAAGGACGGTGCCGTGGTGAGCATCCGCTGGGCCGTCCGGCGGAGGTCCTCGTGACGGAAGCGCCCGGGCCCCAGGAGGGGCCGCCAGCCGGGGCACGCATCGGCGTGCCCCCCCGATTGACGTGTCGTGCGGCGGGAGAGGCTCGCTGATGCGCCAGGTCCTGCTCTTGAACGCCACCTACGAACCCCTGACCACGCTCTCCCTGCACCGGGCCGTCGTGCTCGTGCTCAGGGAGAAGGCGGACGTCGTGCACCGTGACGGGCGGGGCGCCGTGTTCCGCTCGGCGAGCCGCACGCTCGACGTCCCCTCGGTGATCAGGCTTCGGAGATATGTCCGGATCCCCTACCGGTCGCGGATCCCGCTGACCCGAACCGCGCTGATGCGCCGGGACGACTACCGGTGCGCCTACTGCGGCCAGCGGGCCGAGACCATCGACCATGTCATCCCGCGCTCGCGAGGCGGCCCCCACACGTGGGAGAACTGCGTCGCGTCGTGCACGACGTGCAACCACCGCAAGGCCGACCGCATGCTGGAGGAACTGGGGTGGACGCTCAACGTCGCCCCGGTGGTGCCACGCGGCGTCCACTGGCGGTTGATCGGCGCGCACATCGTCGGCGACCCCCAGTGGGCGCCCTACCTCGCGGAGAGCGCGGCCTGAGGGCCGGGATCCGATGACGGGGCCCGCCGCGGCCGCCTTCCCGAAGGCGGCCGCGGCGGCCGCGGACGCCTGCCATGCCCGCGCGCCAGGCCGTATCCGCTGGCGCGGAAGATCCACGATCGGCACAATCACCTCATGACATGGATCTTCACCTCCGATGTCGAGGCGTACACGGGCGTGGCGGAGCCGTGGCTGCTGCGGGACCCGGTTCGCAACACCGTCCCCCTCACGGTCCTGCGTGCCGTACGCAACGGCCTGTGGGGCGACGACCCGCTGCTGGGGCGGCTGGAGCGCGACGGCGAGGTCGTGGCGACGGCGATCCAGACGCCCCCCCACTTCCTCCTGCTCCCGGAGATCCCCGCGGACGTCGTGCCCGAGCTGGCCACCCACCTGATCGAGGCGGAGAGGGCGATCTCCGGTGTGAGCGGGCCGCTCCCGCTGGCCGAGGCGTTCGCCGCCTCCTGGTGGCGGCCCGAGGCGGGGCGCCGCGCCGAACGCCTCTACCGGCTCGACGCGCTCGTCTCCCCGGAACCCCTCCCGGACGGGGCCTCCCGCGTCGCCGGCCCCGCCGATCTCGATCTCCTGGTCCGGTGGGGCGAGGAGTTCCAGGCCGAGGCGGAAGGCATCGCCTACCTCGACCTGACCGCGCTGGTGGCCAGCCGGATCGCCAGGCGGGAGCTCATCGTGTGGGAGGCGGGCGGGCGACCCGTCGCGTTCGCCGGGGCCTCCGTGCCTCTCGGCGGGATGTCCCGGGTCGGCCCGGTCTACACGCCCCCGGAGTTTCGCGGGAAGGGCTACGGCACCGCGATCTCGCACGCGGTGAGCGCCAAGGTGAGTGCCGAGGGCGCCACCGAGGTGCTGCTCTTCACCGACCTGTCCAATCCCACGTCCAACTCGATCTACCAGGCGATCGGCTACCGGCCGGTCAGCGACTACGCCTCCATCACCTTCGCGTGAGCGATCCGGGCAACCTGGGTAACCTTGGGGTCATGCCCCGATACGACTTCCGCTGCCGCGCCTGCGGGTCCACCTTCGAGATCTCCCGCCCGATGGCCCGCTCCGGTGAGCCCGCGCTCTGCCCCGACGGCCACGACGACACCGTCAAACTGCTCTCCACGGTCGCCGTGACCGGCGGCTCCGCGGGCTCCGCCGCCGCGCCCCGGCCCTCCGGCGGTGGCGGCGGGTGTTGCGGGGGCGGCTGCTGCGGCTAGGCACCGCCGTCGGCGGAGCCCCGGCCCGGAACCGTCGCGGCAGGGGCTCCCCGCCGGGATCCGCCACCCGGGTCGGCTCGCACCGCCGGGTGACAGATCGGATGAACACGGCCGCTCCGGGCCTGCTCCGTGACCGGCCTCGTGCGACCGGTCAGGCGGCGCGCTTGCCCTGGAAGGGCAGGAACGCCTCGGCCCGGTGCGGGCGGGCCGGCATGAAGGTGGGCTCGGTGGCGATGATCCGGTCGAACCTGAACGCCCGGATCGCGCCGCGCAGGCGGCACATCCCGACGAGATACCAGTATTCGCGGTGGACCATGCAGGTCACCGGGTCGACGTCGCGGACGGTGACCCGCCCGGAGACGTCCTGGTAGTGGAGGCGGATGACGAGGCCTGAGGTGATGGCGGTGGCGATCGTGCGGGCTCGGTCGGCGGTCGGGGCGGACATCGGCTCGGTGAGGGTCGCCAGGGTGGTGGCGACGATGTCGTCGTCGAGCTCCATCTGCTCGAAGGCGTGGCGCAGGCCGCTGCGGGCGGCGTTGGCCTGCGGACCCGACCCCAGATGCGCCATCGACAGGGCGAGGGCGGCGATCTCGGCGGTCGTCAGCGGGGCGGTGAGCTTCATGACATCAGCCATACCCTGATAATACGTCCGAGCACCGACATTTTTTCGAACTTCCTGTCGGGTAAGGCATCTCTACCCGACAGGAAGCCCAGGTCAGCGGGACAGCTGTGACAGGTCGCGCGAGGCGCCGGTCGAGGCGGAGGTGGTGAGCGCGGCGTACGCCTGGAGCGCGGCGCTCACCTGGCGCTGGCGGTCGCGCGGCCGGTAGCCGCCCAGGTCGGCCAGCAGCCTCTCGCGGCGGGCGGCCAGCTCCTCCTCGGCGACCTTCAGCTCGATCGAACGGCCGGGGATGTCGATCGCGACGAGGTCGCCGTCCTCGACGAGGGCGATGATGCCGCCCTCGGCCGCCTCGGGGGAGGCGTGGCCGATGGACAGCCCGCTCGTGCCGCCGGAGAAGCGGCCGTCGGTGACCAGCGCGCAGTCCTTGCCCAGCCCCTTGCCCTTGAGGAACGAGGTGGGGTAGAGCATCTCCTGCATGCCGGGCCCGCCCTTCGGCCCCTCGTAGCGGATCACCACGACGTCGCCGGCCTTGACCCTGTTGTTCAGGATGCCCTCGACCGCGTCGTCCTGCGACTCGAAGACCACGGCCGGGCCCTCGAACCTCCAGATCGACTCGTCGACCCCGGCGGTCTTGACGATGCAGCCCTCGGTGGCGATGTTGCCGTACAGGACGGCCAGGCCGCCGTCGCGGGTGTAGGCGTGCTCGGAGTCGCGGACGCAGCCCTCGGCGCGGTCGAGGTCCAGCTCCTCCCACCGGGCGCCCTGGGAGAAGGGCTTGACGGTGCGGACGTTGCCGGGGGCCGCGTGCCACAGCTCCAGCGCCTCGGGCAGCACCTGCGGCGACCGGGGGTCCCAGCCGTCGAGGTAGTCGCCCAGGGTGCCGCCGTTGACGGTGTACGCGTCGCGGTGGAGCAGGCCCGCCCGGTCGAGCTCGCCGAGGATCGCCGGGATGCCGCCCGCGCGGTGCACGTCCTCGACGTGGTACTTCGCCGTGGCGGGGGCGACCTTGCACAGGCAGGGCACCCGCAGCGAGATCTCGTTGATCTCCTTCAGCCCGAAGTCGACCCGGGCCTCGCGGGCCGCGGCCAGGATGTGCAGGATCGTGTTGGTCGAGCCGCCCATCGCCACGTCCAGCGCCATGGCGTTCTCGAACGCGTCCTTGGTCGCGATGGCGCGCGGCAGGACCGTCTCGTCGTCCTGCTCGTAGTGGCGGCGGGTGATCTCCACCAGCTGGCGGCCGGCGTCCTCGAACAGCTTCCTGCGCGCCTTGTGGGTGGCCAGGATCGTGCCGTTGCCCGGCAGTGCGAGGCCGATGGCCTCGGCGAGGCAGTTCATCGAGTTGGCGGTGAACATCCCGCTGCACGAACCGCAGGTCGGGCAGGCGTTCTCCTCCATCTCCAGCAGTTCGGCGTCGGAGACGGCGTCGTTGGCGGCGGCGATCATCGGGTCGATCAGGTCGAGCTTGCCGTTGGGGGTCTTGCCCGCCTCCATCGGCCCGCCGGAGACGAAGACCGTGGGGATGTTGAGCCTGAAGGCGGCGAGCAGCATGCCCGGGGTGATCTTGTCGCAGTTGGAGATGCAGATCAGGGCGTCGGCGCAGTGCGCGTTGACCATGTACTCGACCGCGTCCGCGATCAGCTCCCGGCTGGGCAGCGAGTAGAGCATGCCGCCGTGGCCCATCGCGATGCCGTCGTCGACCGCGATCGTGTTGAACTCGCGCGGGATCGCGCCCGCCTCGCGGATCGCGCCCGCGACGACGTCGCCGACCTCGCGGAGGTGGACGTGCCCGGGGACGAACTGGGTGAAGCTGTTGGCCACGGCGATGATCGGTTTCCCGAAGTCCTCGCCTGCTACGCCCGTCGCCCGGAGCAGGGCCCGGGCCCCGGCCATGTTCCTGCCGTGAGTGACCGTACGAGACCTGAGGGCGGGCATGAGGCTTCTCCCATCATCGAAACCGTGTCTACAAATGGTACGGCTATCGCCCGGTGCATGAGACGCCTGTCCACGCCGCGAGACGTCCGGCCGGTGACCACGGGTTCCGCCGACACCGCACGAGCATGATCGACGTACGAGACGGGGCGGGCGGGGCCGGGGGCGGCGAGGCGCCGCGCTGGTGTCCGGGACGGTTCCGGAACGCCGACGGGGTGCGGGGTGGGCATCGGGGCGGCGGCCGGTGGGCCCGACAGGCCCAGGGTGTTCCCCGACACTACCGAAGGTCTCCGCGCCCGGCGAACCCGGGACGAGCGACGCCCGCGCCGAAGGGGCCTCGGTCACCCGCCGCACACCGCGACGCCCACGCGGTAAGGCCTTCGATCGCCCGCGCGGGAGGGGACGGGCTCCGGCGTGCCCGCGGGCACGGGAAGCCCGCGGGGGCGGCGGAGGGAGGGGAGACGGGAGTCGCCTGGCCGGGGCGCCGTGGCGGGGCGGACTCCCGTCGGTCCCGACGGGGGAGGCGCGGTCGATGGTCGAGAACGGGCTCGCGGGACGGCCTGGATCAGTTCTCCGGATAGCGCGCGGGCAGAACCTGCTTGGCGGCCTCGAAGATCCTGTCGATCTCGGCGTCGGTGAGTGAGCGTTCCCGCTTGGTGATCCATTTACGGACACGACTGCCGTCGAACACGTCGACCTCGCGGACGTTGAGGACCTTCCAGGGGATGGCCGGGCCGTAGATCGCCAGGGACGGCACGATCGTGACCTCGCGGCCCAGCTCGGCGCCGATCAGCTCTCCGGCCTGGGAGGCCTCCCAGCGGGCCTCGTCGAGGCGGGGCTTCTGGCTGAACGGGCCGTGGAACAGCTTGCGGTGCGACTGGACGCGGACCGGCAGGCGCTTGTCCCACTTCTCGGAGTCGACCGCGTAGACGCCGGTGGGGCCCACGACCAGATGGTCGATCTGGGCCTCGCTGCCGGGGATCGCGCGGGCGTGCAGGGTGCGGTAGCCCCCGCGCTCCAGCCGTTTCAGCTGCATCTCCGTGCGCCGCTCCGCGACCGAGGCGCGCCGCCAGGCGGGCACCGACGAGTTGGAGCGGGCGCGAAGCACCGTGTCGACGATCGCGGCCACCACGGCGGCGCTGAGGCCCAGCGGCCAGCTGGCCAGCAGGACGCCCGCGAGCACGCCCACGCCGATCGAGATGATCACACGTCGGCGCAGGTGGCGGTACTTCGGGTGGTCGAGCAGGCTGCGCAGCGAGGCGCGCTCGACAGGTGCGTACGTAGACGCTGGCGCGGCGGGTCGAGACGTCGGCCGGTCCTCGGCCTGTCGGTCGCTGACCCAAATCGGTGACGTAGTGTTACCGTCTTCTGGTACCTGACCGGAATCCACGTAACTCACGGTAGCTGACGTCCTCGGGGGTGCCTAGTATTGCGTATCTCATACTTTTGTGACCGCCGTCATCCGCTTGGCACTGCTATGAACCGGGTACCTTAGGAACTTTTCGCTCCGGATGACCGCCTGCCGCGCGGGGCGTGAACCACGTTCATGATCTTAACCCTCCCGAGCGGGCGGCGGCGGCCGCGCGGCGCGGGGAGACCTCACCCGACGGCACGCCGATCTCCGTGTCGTCGCAGATCGAGGCCGCCCGCGGGGGTTCGCGGGGCGAGCGCGGACCCGCCGTCCGGCGGCCCTCGACGGGGGGGTCGGCGCCGGGTTACTTTTGAGGTGTGGACAGCGCGATCGAGGTCTTCGGCTTTCTCGTCGGAGTCTCCGGCGGCCTGTTCCTGCTCATCGCCCTGCTCGTGACGATGCCCGGCAGGCTGCGTGACAAGGCCGCGAGGAGCACCTCGGCGGGTGCGGTCTGGCTGGGTGGTCCGCTCGGCAGCGAGCGGGGGATCGCCGGCTCCGTCCTCGTGCTGACCGGGCGGCGACCCGCCGGGTCCCCGGAGCCGGAGGCCGACTGGGTCGCGCTCGCGGAGACCTCCGAGCCCGGACGGCACACCGGCGGGGCGTCGGCGACCTGGTGAACCGGCCGATCGGTGAATCACCGGACTGGCGAAGGCGAGGTGACGGAGATGCTCACCCTGACCCCGACACAGGGGGACGACGTCCGCGGGGCCCTGCGCACCGCGGAGCGGAGTACCGGGCTGCGTTTCGCCGCCTACCTCGGGCCGGCGATCGGGCCGCGCCGCCACTTCTCCGAACGGCTGCACGCCGCGCTGGGCGCAGACGCGGACCGAGCCGTGCTCGTCTTCGTGGACCAGCGGGGGAGGGCACTGGAGATCGTCACGGGTTCGCTGGCCAGGGAGTGGCTGCCCGACGCCGAGTGCCGGGTGGCCGCGACGTCGATGGCCGCGGTGCTCGGCCTGGGCGATCTGGTGGGCGGGCTGGTCACCGGGGTCCTGCTGCTCGCGGACCAGGCGTCGCGGCGCAGGTGACCCCGCGGCCCCGCCAAGTAGATGATCTTCAGGGCGGTCCGTTCGGGCGGAGCAAGGATGATTTTCCCGGATAATCGGCTCGTGCTGAGGATCATGTGGGACGCGCTGCCGGGTCGCTCTCGCAGGAGGTCCGCGGCGGAACGGGAACCGGACAGGATCCTCGACTACGTCCAGGCGACCCTCGCGGACGCCCGCCGGAAGGTCCGCAGGGAGGACGAGACGGCGGCCATCCTGCTGTTCACGACGGGGGCCGCCGCCGGTGCCGTCGCCGTCGGGCTGCTGAACGGCCACTGGAGGCCCGGCGAACTGTCCAGCAGGATCGAGTGGCTCTGGTGGACGAGCATGTTCTTCTGGCTGATGGGAATGCTCGTGCTCGCCGGAGCCCTCTACCGCCGTACCGCCGGGCTCGCGGGCAGGGCCCTGGAGCGGCGCCGCTTCTACCCCGGGGGATTCGCCGACGACCCGCCGCCGGCACCGGACCCCCGCCTGGGGTACCGGGTGGGACCGCCTCCGGGCGGCCGCGACGGCGAGGCCAGGGTCGACCTCGCCGTCCTGGAGATCAGGAGGCTCAACGCCGTCGGGGACGCCAAACAGCGTTACATCCGCCGGAGCGTCCTGCTCATGACGTTCTCCGTCACCTGCTGCGCGCTGTCGCTGCTCATCGACAGCTCGCTCTGAGCCTCTGAGCCTCGGGGCCGGGTCCGGCCGATCAGGACTGGAGAAGCTTCACCAGGTACGTGCTGATGTCCGTCAGCAGCGTCGAGGGTGCCACCGGGACGCCCGCCACGGCGGAGAACAGGGCGGGCAACCCCGGCAGCGGGAAGCCGTCGTCCTCGGACGCCTCGCCGCCCACGCCGTTCTTGGCCAGCGCGGTCCGGCTGCGCTCCCACGCCTCGGTGACCTCCTCGGGGGAGGGCACGCCGAACCCGTGGCCCACCGGGGCCGCGTGGCGCAATCGCACCAGCGGGGTGTCGGCGAAGGCCAGGGCCACCCGGGAACGCAGCATGAGGTCGTCGCGGTGCTCCGGGTCCACCCAGTCCATCGCGGTGCAGGGGTTGCGGCAGTCGGCGACGCAGGTGGCCAGCGCCCCGGCCACCTGGCTGTGCTGGCGGTCGAAGTAGGCGCGCCACCCCTCGGCCGGCTCCCCGGCCACCCGCAGGGTCCGGTTCACGGCCGACTGCTCGGCCCTCGTGTGGTCGCAGTCGCGGTCGCCGATCACCCCGAACCTGCTGCCCGGCGCGGTGAGGCCCTCCGGCCAGCGCGCCGGGTCTCCGGCGCTGCCGAGCACCGGCTCGAAGGCGAGCAGCGGGAGGTACTCGCTGGCGATGTGCAGGGCGGCGACCATGGGACTCAGCTCGCGGCGGTGCCACCTGACCGCGATGACCTCCAGCAGCAGCCCGTACGCGGGCCGCAGCGACTCCAGCGCGCCTCGCGGCTGCTCGCGGGGCGTCTGCGGCATCGTGCAGGCCCGCGCCCGCCGCCGTAGATCGCTCGGCACGGCCCGCGCCTCGGCGGCGAAGTCCTCCGCGTCGAGCGAGAGCAGCCGCTGGCCGAACTCGCACGCCGCCTCGATGTTGCCGGCGTCCTTCACGACGCCCGAGGCGAGGGCCCCGACGTCACCGAAGGCGTATCTGCGGGCCAGGGAGACGAGCAGGTCACGCGCCGATTCCACGTGATTACCCTCTCACGACCCACGAACGACAGAAATGTTGCCCAGGCAAAACGACACGCGGGGCGCCTCCCCGCTTGGTGACTATTTCTACCAGTATTTTCCGGGAATCGGCCAAGGCTTCGCCCCGGGCCCCCGCGAGGCCGGTCCGGCTTCTTCGCGACCGGGACCGGCCTCGCGGGGGTGCGCAGGCCTCAGGCCGCCGAGGCGTCCTTGGCCTGGGCGCGCAGGGCACGGCCGATGCTGTCGGCACCTTCGAGCAGCAGGCGCTTGAGGGCGTGCGGCGGCTGGGTGGACGAGATGAGGTCCTGGGTCCTGGCGACCGTCTCGGAGGAGATGTTCAGCGCCGGGTAGCAGCCGTTCGCGAAGTTCTGGGCACTGTCGGAGCTCCAGGACGACCAGATCCTGCCGATCTCCTCGAAGTACTTCGCCCCGTACGGCTCCAGCAGGTCCGGGTGGCGCGGGTCCATGAAACCGGCGATCGTCGAGCGGAGCAGCGCGCCGCTCAGCCTGCCCTCGGTGATCGCGGCCCAGGCGTTCGCCTTGCCCTGGGCCGTGGGGATCCCGGCGCGGCAGAGCGCGGCGGAGCGCTCGCCGGTCGCGGTGGCGTCGCGCAGCAGCTCCTGGGCGATGTCCTCCTCGCCGAGCAGGCCGCCGGAGACCAGGGCGCCGGTCAGCGTCCAGCGCAGGTCGGTGTCGACGGTGAGGCCTTCGAGCACCGTCTCGCCGTCCAGCAGCCCCTTCAGGAACGCCAGGTCCTCGGTGGAGGCGGCCACGGCCGCCAGCGCGTTCAGGTAGGCCAGCTGGTGGTCGGAGCCGGGCGCGGCCGCGGTGACCAGGCCGCGCAGCGCGGAGGCCAGCCGGGCCAGGCCCTGGGCGCGCCAGGCGGGGTCGGCGTACTGCTGGACGGCCAGCCGGGCCTGGCGGAGCACGGTCTGGGCGACCGTGATGTCGGTGACCGACTCGATGTTGGAGACGACCAGGGTGAGGTAGTCGCGGGTGGACATCTCGGCGTCGCGGGTCATGTCCCAGGCGGCCGACCAGCACAGCGCGCGGGGCAGGGACTCGGTGAACCTGCCGATGCCGCCCTCCGTCACGGTCCGCAACGACCGCTCGTCGAGCCTGACCTTGGCGTACGTCAGGTCGTCGTCGTTGATCAGGACCAGGTCCGGCTGGACCTCGCCGACGAGCTCGGAAACCGCGGTGCGCGCGCCGACGACGTCCAGCTCGACCCGCTTGACGCGGACCAGCTCGCCGTCCCGCAGGGAGTACAGGCCGATGGCGACGCGGTGCGAGCGCAGCGTCGGGTAGTCGGCCGGGGCCTCCTGGAGCACGTCGAACTCCAGGAAACGGCCCTCGGAGTCGACGGTGAACGACGGGCGCAGCGTGTTGACCCAGGAGGTCTCCAGCCACTCCTTCGACCAGGACGACAGGTCGCGTCCCGAGGTGCGCTCCAGCGCGCCGAGCAGGTCCGCGAGCGTGGTGTTGCCCCAGGCGTGCTCGTTGAAGTAGTCGCGGACCCCGGCCAGGAAGTTGTCCAGCCCCACGTAGGCGACGAGCTGCTTGAGGACCGAGGCGCCCTTGGCGTACGTGATCCCGTCGAAGTTGACCTCGACCGCGTGCATGTCGACGATGTCGGCGGCGATCGGGTGGGTCGAGGGCAGCTGGTCCTGGCGGTAGGCCCAGGCCTTCTCGACGTTGGCGAAGGTCGTCCACGCGCCCTGGCCCCAGCGGGTGGCCTCGGCCTGGCAGAGCACCGAGGCGTAGGTGGCGAACGACTCGTTCAGCCACAGGTCGTCCCACCAGCGCATGGTGACCAGGTCGCCGAACCACATGTGCGCCATCTCGTGCAGGATCGTCTCGGCGCGGCGCTCGATCACCGCGTCCGTGACGCGCGAGCGGAAGACGTAGTCCTCCAGGAAGGTCACGCAGCCCGCGTTCTCCATCGCCCCGGCGTTGAACTCGGGCACGAAGAGCTGGTCGTACTTCCCGAACGGGTAGCGGACGCCGAAGACCTTGTGGAAGAAGTCGAAGCCCTGCCTGGTCACCTCGAAGAGGTTGTCCGCGTCGAGGTGCTCGGCGAGCGAGGCCCGGCAGTACAGGCCCAGCGGGATGCCGTCGTGCTCGGAGGTCACCTTGTGGTACGGCCCGGCGCACAGCGCGGTGATGTAGGTCGACATCACCGGGGAGGGCGGGAAGTGCCAGCGCTTGGCCGCCTGGAGCGCGCCGTGCTTGCCGCGGTGCTCCGGCAGCTCCTCGGCCGCGTCGGGCGCCGCGTTGGAGATGACCTCCCAGTGGGACGGCGCGAGCACCGTCAGCTCGAAGGAGGCCTTGAGGTCGGGCTGGTCGAAACACGCGTACATCCGGTGCGCGTCGGCCGTCTCGAACTGGCTGTGCAGGTAGACGCTCTTGTCGACCGGATCGACGAAGCGGTGCAGGCCCTCGCCGGTTCGGCTGTAGGAGCAGTCGGCGTCCACCTGCAGCTCGTTGGTCTCGGCCAGGCCCGGCAGCGGCAGCCGCCCGGCCTCCGGGTCGTAGCCGCTCACGTCCAGCTCGACGCCGTTGAGGACGGCCTTGCGCACCTTGGCGCCGGCCAGATCGACGAACGTCTCCGCACCCGGCCGGGTGCTGGTGAAGCGAACCGTGGTGACGCTCTCGAAGCGCTCCTCACCCTCGGTCAGGTCGAGCTCCACCGCATAGGACTGCACGCTGAGCAGCCGTGCGCGCTCGCGCGCCTCGTCACGGGTCAGATTGCCTGCCACTACCGCTCCCTCTTCACAACTTCCCCCGCTCCATTGCTAAGGGGTGACTGAATCCTGCCACGTAAGGGCGCGGACCGTCGCTTCGCATCAGCCTGCGGACTGATACCCGGATTCGAGAATAAAGAGGCATGTCAAGGTATTAATAAGCCTGCGGAATAGGGGACTCCACCGTCCGGGTTGTCGCTACCGAAGCACCCTCACGAGCAGGAAGCCGAAGAAAATGACTGAGCGCACTCCCGTGGATCTCTGGTTCGACCCCTTCTGTCCGTTCGCCTGGATGACCTCCCGCTGGTTGCTGGAGGTGGAGAAGGTGCGCTCGATCGAGCCGCGCTGGCACATCATGAGCCTCAACGTGCTGAACGAGGACAAGGAGGTCCCCGACAGCTACCGCGAGATGATCGCCAGGGCCATCGGGCCGGTCCGGGTGGTCGCCGCCGTGCAGGAGAAGTACGACTCCGAGACGGTCGGCCGCCTTTACACCGAGCTCGGCACCCGTTTCCACAACCAGGGCAGGCTCCAGGAGCTCGACACGCTCCGCGAGACCGTCGAGGAGGCCCTGGAGGCCGCGGAGCTGGACCGCGCGTTCGCCGACGCGATGGACTCCACGGAGTTCGACGAGGTGGTGCGCGCCTCGCACAACGACGGCATCGACCGGGTCGGCCAGGAGGTCGGCACCCCCGTGATCTCCGTCGACGGTGTCGCCTTCTTCGGCCCGGTCATCTCACCGGCCCCCAAGGGCGAGGAGGCGGGCAAACTCTGGGACGGCGTGCGCCTGGTGGCGGGCACCGACGGTTTCTTCGAGCTCAAGCGCTCCAGGACCCGGCAGCCGATCTTCGACTGATCCGCTCCTCCCGCCGCCCGCGCGCCCGCGGCCGGCGGCCCGGCCGGTCGCCGAGCCCCGTACGACCCCGCTGTGCTCCCGTACAACGATGATCGTTGTACGGGAGCCGCGCCCGGTTCGCCCTCGCATAACAACGGCACGCACGCCAGGATGAGGGACATGCGTCACCTTTATCTGAACGGAGCCTGGCAGTCGTCCGCGTCGGCCGAGAGCATCGACGTGATCAATCCCGCGACCGAGGAGCTGATCGACAGGGTTCCCGCGGGGGCGCCCGCCGACGTCGAGGCCGCCGTGGCCGCCGCACGCGGGGCCTTCCCCTCCTGGTCGGCGACGGCCCCCGCCGAGCGAGGCGCGATCCTCGCCGCGGCCGCGGACCTGATACGAGAGCGCTCCGACCAGATAGCCAGGATCATCGCCACGGACATGGGCGCCCCGTACGGCCTGGCGATGAGGGTGCAGACGCTGATGCCGGCCGGGGTGCTGGCCTTGTACGCCCAGCTGGCCGGGACCTACGACTTCGAGGGCGGGCAGGTCGGCAACTCCCGCGTCTTCAGGGAGCCGGTCGGGGTGGTCGCCGCCATCACCCCCTGGAACTACCCGCTCCACCAGGTCGTCTGCAAGGTGGGCGCCGCGCTCGCCGCGGGCTGCACGGTCGTGCTGAAGCCCAGCGAGGTGGCGCCGCTGGCGGCCTTCGCGCTCGCCGGGATCTTCGACGAGGTCGGGCTGCCCGCCGGGGTCTTCAACATGGTCAGCGGCTACGGCCCGGTGGTGGGCGAGGCCCTGGCCACCCATCCCGAGGTGGACATGGTGTCGTTCACCGGCTCCACCCGGGCCGGGCGCCGGGTGGCCGCGCTCGCGGCCGAGACGATCAAGCGGGTGGCCCTGGAACTCGGCGGCAAGTCCGCCAGCCTGGTCCTGCCGGACGCCGACCTGGAGACGGCCGTCAAGGCGACGGTGGCCAACGCCTTCATCAACTCCGGCCAGACCTGTTCGGCATGGACCCGCATGATCGTCCATCGCGACCGGTACGACGAGGCCGTCCGCCTCGCCGTCGAGGCCACGGGGAGATACACCGTCGGCGACCCCTTCGACGAGGGGACCAGGCTCGGCCCCCTCGTGTCCGCGGCCCAGCGCGACCGGGTCGTCCGCTACATCAACCGGGGTCAGGAGGAAGGCGCCCGGCTGGTCGCCGGAGGCACCGACCGGCCCCTGTCGCGCGGCTTCTACGTCGAGCCCACGGTGTTCGCCGGGGTGGAACCGGGGATGGTGATCGAGCAGGAGGAGATCTTCGGCCCGGTCCTCACGATCATCCCCTACCTCCGGGGTGAGGACGAGGCGGTCGCCATCGCCAACGGCACGCCGTACGGCCTGGCGGGCGCGGTGTGGGCGGGCAGCGAGCAGCGCGCGGTCGCGGTCGCCCGGCGGCTGCGCACCGGCCAGGTGGCGGTCAACGGCGGCCAGTTCAACCCGCGGGCGCCCTTCGGCGGCTACAAGCAGTCGGGCCTCGGCCGCGAGCTGGGCGAGTTCGGGCTCGAGGAGTATCTGGAGATCAAAGCCGTCCAGCTCTGACGACCACCGCGGGGGCCGCTTCGGCGGTCACCGGGATCAGGGGGCCTGGAGCAGGACCTTCCTGGCGGCGTCCCTGGCCAGCCTGTCCACGTAGAGCCTGCCGTCGAGGTGGTCGGTCTCGTGCTGGAAGCAGCGCGCCAGCATGCCGCGGGCCCTGATCCGGATCGGCCGTCCCAGCCGGTCCAGGCCGCTCACGGTGACCCCCGCGGCCCGGGGCGTCCTGGCGTAGATCGGGGTGCCGGTCCCGCGGTCGGGGACGGACAGGCAGCCCTCCTCGTCGTGGACCTCGGTGTCGTCGTCCACGGTCAGCTCCGGGTTGATCACGTGGCCCTTGCGGTTGCTGCAGTCGTAGACGAAGATCCGCTTCGACACGCCGATCTGCGGACCGGCCAGGCCGACGCCCTGCGCGGCGTACATCACGGCGAACATCTCGTCGATCATGCGCCGCAGGTCGCGGTCGAAGTCGATGATCGGCTCGGCGGGCGTGCGCAGGACAGGGTCACCGACCACTCGGATGTCACGCATGCGGGGGCTCTCTCTGTAAGGGTTCCATAAGCGTTATGGCTATTACTCTATCCGGGGGCCGGGTGGAGCCGCCCGCGTACACCTGCGAAACTGTGCGGGTGCGCGTCTACATCGGTGCCGACCATGCCGGCTATGAGCTCAAGAACCACGTCGTCTCCTGGCTGAAGGAGCACGGCCACGAGGTCGAGGACTGCGGTCCCTTCGTCTACGACGCGGAGGACGACTACCCGCCGTTCGTGCTGCGCGCGGCCGAGGGCGTCGTGAAGGACCCGGGCAGCCTGGGCGTCGTCATCGGCGGCTCGGGCAACGGCGAGCAGATCGCGGCCAACAAGGTGCGCGGCGTCCGCGCCGCCCTGGCCTGGAGCGAGGAGACCGCCAGGCTCGCCCGCGAGCACAACAACGCCAACGTCGTCAGCGTCGGCTCGCGGATGCACGAGCCGGAGGAGGCGATCCGGTTCGTCGAGATCTTCCTCGGCACCTCCTACTCCGGGGCCGAGCGGCACAACCGCAGGATCGCGCAGCTCACCTCGTACGAGACCATCGGCCAGCTCCCGCCGCTGCCGTAGCCCTCAGGGGCCCTCGGCGACCCTCGGGGGCCCTCAGCCGTAAACCTTCCTCAGCGGTGGCGCTCGCGGGGCGGAACCTCCCCGCGCGGCGGCTCCCTGCGTGCCCCGTGGCGCGCCGGCTCCTTGCGGGGCGTCTCGTCGCGCAGGGGGCGGCGGTCCGCGGCCTCCTGCTGCTCCCGTGACGGGCGTGAGACGTCTCGCGCCCGCATCGCGGTGATCGCGTTGATCTGCAAGCTCTGCAGTGCCATGCCGGCCACCATAACCCGCTCCGGCCCGCCCCGGCCCGAACGGCTCCGGACCGGCTCCGGCCTGAACGGTCCCGGCCTGAACGGCTCCGGCCGCCCGGAGTGGCCGTGGCGACCGTCGCCGTCGCCGTCGCCGGAAGAGGCGTCAGAACGTCCGAGGGCCGGAAGAGTCGTCAGAAGACCAGCCCGCCCCAGGGGGCGGGACCCCACGACATGGCGGTGGACAGCTCCCGCAGGGCCCCCGCGCGCGACTCGCGTACCACCCCCGCCGCCAGCAGCGCCGCCAGCGGTCGCCCTCCCAGGTAGGCGGCGCCCAGCACGGAGACGGGCAGGGTCAGGTCGGCGGGGTCGTCGGAGGGCGCGCAGCGGGCGCCGGAGGTGTCGGCCGTCAGCCGCCAGCGGCGCGCGTTCCACGGGCACACGGTGTCCTCGACCTCCATCACCACGTCCACCGGCGCGCTGTAGCGGCGGGCGGGAAGGGCCCGCTCGACGTCCACCACGCGGACCCACAGGTCGTCCAGCCAGAGCGCGTGGAGCTGGCGCGGCTCGGCGAGCAGATGGATCAGCGGGTCGTCCGAGGGCCTGCTCTGGGCGAGGACGTGCGAGACCAGGTCGCGGTCCAGGACGTGCCGCCAGAGCAGCGCGTAGGCGGCGGGGTCGAGACCGAACAGCTCCTTGAGCCGCAGCTCGCCGGCGGGAAGGTCGTGGTCGTCGAAGGAGCCCTTGATCCGGAAGAGCGCGTAACCGCGCGGGCCGCCGTCGTCCTCGGCGACCACGGCGCGCAGCGGACCGGCGCCGCCCTGGTCGGACTCCTGGTCGGTCAGCACCGTGTCCCAGCGGGCGGGCGTGCGGGCGTACAGTCCCGGACGCTGCTCGAACGCCGACTCGTAGATCTTCTCGAACGTGGACCTGGCCTCCGCGGGCCTGACGACGCGCAGCCGCAGGGCGGGATCGGCCGGGGCCTGCCGGGTGAAGGCCGCGTTCGCCGTGGGGATCCGGAAGACCACGCAGTCCGAGGCCCTGCCGTAGCCGTAGCGACCGTAGATCGCGGCCTCGGCCGCGTAGAGCGCGGCGACGGCCTCGCCCCGCTCGTGGAGGTCGGACAGCTGGCGGGTCATCAGCGAGGAGAGGATGCCCCGGCGGCGGTGCGAGGGCAGCACGCCGACCGCGGTGACGCCGCCGACCGGGATCGGCCCGCCGGGCACGGTCATGCTGAAGCTGTACACCGCGGTGGTGCCCACGAGCAGGTCGCCGTCGAACACGCCGAGCGAGCGGTCGAACTCGATGTTGCGCTTGAAGATCTCCTGCCGGTGCTCCGGGGTGGCGGCGCCGAACGCCTCCTCGTCCACGGTGTTCCAAGCGGACCATTCGGCTTCGCTGATCGGACGTAGGCTGAGAGTCATCTTCCGAACGGTAGTAGGGGACAAACGGTTCCGGCCATCTAATATCCCTGCTTAATGATCAAGGCGTTGGTCAAGTGGGCTGCCCAAAGGGAGGGCGGCCAGATACAGTCGAGCGCATCATGAGTTCCCGTCCGGTGCCGCTGCTCCCTCCGGCGCTCCGCGCGTTCCTGGTCCGCGTCCCTCTTCTCGTTCCCGTCGTGCGCTTCCTGCGGCGCGGCCCCCTGGCGCGCGACCGGAACCTGCTCATCACCCTGACCCTGTTGACCCTGCTGATCGGCGGGCTGGCCGCCAGGGTGTCCATGGAGTGGTTCTCCCCGGCGCTCATGATCCCGGTCACCCTCGTGGCGGGGCTCCAGCTGAGGCTGAACAGTCTCGTCAAGCTGCTGTTCGCGGTCGCGGTCTCCCTGGTCTACGTGGCCGTGGTGCGCGGGGTGGGACACATCGGTCCCGGCCTGCTGGTCACCTTCGGCTTCACCGCGGTGCTGGCCGCGCTGATGGCCCGCACCCGGGGCAAGCTCGGTGTGCAGGGTCTGCGTGGCGACGTGATGTTGCTGGAGTTGCGCGACCGTCTCAAGAGCCAGAGCGACCTGCCCCCGCTGCCCAAGGGGTGGGGCTCCAAGGTGGTTCTCAAGCAGGCAGGAGGCTCCTCCTTCGGCGGCGACTTCCTGGTCTCCATGCGCGAGGACGACACGCTGGAGCTCGCCCTGGTCGACGTGTCGGGCAAGGGCGTCGACGCGGGCACCCGGGCGCTGCTGCTGTCGGGCACCTTCGGCGGGCTGCTCGGCTCGGTCACCGACTTCCTGCCCGCCTGCAACACCTACCTGCACCGCCAGCGCGAGGCCGAGGGCTTCGTCACGGCGGTCCATCTCCGGCTCGACCTCGTGACGGGCGAGTACGTCATCACCTCGGCCGGTCACCCCCCGGTGGTCAAGTTCGAGTCGGGCACCGGGACGTGGCGGGTCTCCGCGGCCAAGGGGGTCGTCCTCGGTGTCGTGCCCGACCTGCACTGCGAGGCCGACCGGGGGATGCTGCGCAAGGGCGACGCCCTCATGCTCTACACCGACGGCCTGATCGAGCAGCCGGGGCGCGACATCGACGCCGGTCTCGACCGCCTGCTGGGAGAGGCCGAGCGCCTGGTGCCCTCGGGGTTCCGTGACGGTGCCCGCAACCTGGTGGCCTCCATGTCGTCGGGCCACAACGACGACTGCGCCCTCATCCTCATCTGGCGCCCCTGAACGGCTTCCGAGAACGGCTCCGGGATGCGGCTTCCGGGGATTCGGGAGGAGGGCTCAGAGCCACCCGGAGTCGCCGGCGATGCGTACGGCGTCGAGACGGTTGCGTGCCTGGGTCTTGCACATGATCCGCGACAGGTGGTTGCGGACCGTTCCCACGGAGAGGAACAGCTGGTCGGCGATCTCGCCGGACCTGGCCCCCTGCGCGACCAGCCGGAGCACGTCGAGCTCCCTGCGGGTCAGAGGGTTCTCCGCCGACCTCAGGGCCGCCACCGCGAGCTCGGAGTCGACCGCCCGCCGGCCGGCCGCCACCTGGCGGACGCCGTGGGCCAGCTGCTCGGGGCCGACCTCCAGGCTCATGAACCCGAGCGCGTGGGCGGCGAAGGCCCGGCGGACCTGGCCGGGGCTGGGGTCGCGCGACAGCAGGAGGACCCGGCAGCCGGGAGCCTCCTCGTGCAGCCGGAGCGCGGTGGTGAGACCGTCGACGTCCGGCAGGTCGAGATCGATGACCGCCGTCTCCGGCGCGTGCCGCAGCACGGCGGGAAGCACGTCCTCCCCGGCGGCCACGTCGGCCACCACCTTCATGTCGTTCTCATTCTGCAGCGTCGCCACCAGCCCGCGCCGGACCAGGGGAAGATGTTCGGCAACCAGGATCCCGATCAAAACGCTCCTCTCTCCCGCCTCACCTTCATCAAAGAGTGTTCGTGTGATCGCTGAATGTCAACGGAGTGTGTCCAATCGGCAAAGAGTCCCGAAAGACCCGGCCGGGAGAGCGGCCGGGAACGCCGCTTTTCGCGGCGGCGTGGGGGCCGGATACTTGGGCTAACCTCTTATGGGGCATTGTCGGTGAAACCGCGATGGGGGTATGAACCTGTGAGCTGGCTCTCCGTGGTCGGGGTCATCGTCTTTCTCGTGGGACTGATGGTGTCGATCGGGCTGCACGAGATCGGCCACCTGGTGCCGGCCAAGCTGTTCGGTGTCAAGGTCACCCAGTACATGGTCGGGTTCGGCCCGACGATGTGGTCGCGCCGCAAGGGCGACACCGAGTACGGCATCAAGTGGCTTCCGCTCGGCGGCTACATCCGCATGATCGGCATGCTGCCGCCCCGGCCCACCGACGCCCCCGGCAAGGTGCGCTCGGTCTCCACCGGCCCCTGGCAGGGCCTGATCGAGAACGCCCGCGACGTCGCCCTGGAGGAGGTACGGCCGGGCGACGAGAACCGGGTGTTCTACCGCAAGCCCTGGTGGCAGAAGGTCATCATCATGTCCGGCGGTCCGGCGATGAACTTCGTGCTGGCGTTCGTCCTGTTCGGCGTCGTGCTCATGGGCTTCGGCATCCCCACGCAGAAGACCGAGATCGCCTCGATCCCGCAGTGCGTGAAGACCGCCGCCGAGTACGAGAAGAACCCCGAGTGCACCGCGGCCGACAAGCCCAGCCCGGCCAGCGCGGCGGGGCTGAGGCCGGGAGACGTCATCGTGTCCGTGGCGGGCAAACCCGCCACGAGCTGGGACGCCGCGACGCGGGCCATCCGCGACCACGGCGCGGGCCCGATCGCGATCGGCGTCAGGCGGGCCGGTCAGGATCTGACCGTCAACGCCAGCCTCATCGCCCAGGACCGCGAGTCGCTGGACGAGCCCGGCAAGATCGAGAAGGGTGTCGGATACCTCGGGGTGAGCCCGAAGATCGTCATCGAGCAGCAGAGCTTCGGCGCCGTGGCCGCGCACATGGGGGACCTCACCTCGGCCACCGCCGCCTCGCTGCTCAGGTTCCCCGAGAAGATGGTGGGCGTCTGGCACGCCGCCTTCTCCGGGGACGAGCGCGACAGGAACGGCCCGATCGGTGTCATCGGCGTCAGCCGCATCGGCGGTGAGATCGCCGCCGCCGCGATCCCGCTGGAAAACAAGATCGTCGTTTTCATCAACCTGCTGGCGGGCTTCAACCTGGCGATCGGCCTGTTCAACCTGATCCCGCTGCTTCCCCTGGACGGCGGCCACATCGCGGGAGGTCTGTGGGAGGGGCTCAAGCGCGGTTTCGCCCGCGTCGCCCGCCGCCCCACGCCCGGCCACGTCGACATCGCCAAGGCGCTTCCGCTCACCTACGCGATCGCCTTCCTGATGATCATCATGGCGGGCCTGCTGATGTACGCCGACCTGGTCAACCCGGTCCGCCTGTCCGGCTGACCGTTCCCCGCCCCGATGTCCCGTACGGACCGTCGTGCCGTACGCGCCGATCTGCCCGCCACGGGGTCCACGGGTGGCGACCTCCGACGTGGCACGGCCCGCGTGGCGTGCCGGGGGTCGGAGGTGGGGAGACACGGCACATCCGCCCGCAGGGGTTAGGGTGACGCCGTGAACGAGGGAACGCCTGGAGCGGTGATCGACGTGGCCCTGTTCCGGTTGCGCCGGATCTGGTCGCGGCCACTGCGAGCGCGCAAGGCCGGGGAGCCGCAGCGAGCGGTGCACATGTCGAACGTGATGGTCGTGCACGCCGTGCACAAGCTGAGCCTGGACGTGCCTGAGGTGACCGTGGGCGCCGTCGCCGAGCAACTGGGTGTCGATCCCTCCACGGCCAGCAGGCTGGTCAACGACGCGGTCGGCGCGGGGTTCGTGGAGCGCGAGGAGTCGGCCGTGGACGCCAGGCGGGCCCGGCTCGTACTGAGCGAGCGGGGCCGTCGCGTGCTGGAGGTGGTGATCCGCCACCGGCGTACCTACCTTGACGGCCTGATGGCCGACTGGGACGAGCCGGACCGCGAGGTCTTCGCCCGGCTTCTCGACCGTTTCGCCGAGGCCGCCGTCGCCCGCCCGGCGAACCTGGCCGACCTCGACCGGATGATCGCCGAGACGCTCGTGGAGACCTCCGCCCCGGGCTGATCCGGCCGTTGCCGCGATCGGCCCGTCCTGCACGGGATTCGCCTGCTCTTCGTGCCTGTTCACGCGGGTGGGGGCGTGCGTCCCGCAGGTCGGCGCTACTCCCCGGTGACCCCGTCGATCCGCTGGCGGATGATGTCGGCGTGGCCGTTGTGCCGGGCGTACTCCTCGATCATGTGGACGAGGATCCAGCGCAGTGAGACGTCATGGTCGCGGCGTCGCGTCTTTCCCACGGTGTCCATGGGAAGCCCGGCGGACAGTTCGCGCGCGTGCGCGATCTCGCCCCGCCAGCGGGCGAACGCCTGCTCCGCCGTGCTCGTCTCCAGGGTGTCGAAGTCGCCGTCGGGATCGTCGTCGGAATAGTAGAACGGGGCGGCGCCCTCGCCGTTGAGGATGTTGCGGAACCAGTTGCGCTCCACCTCGGCCATGTGGCGGACCAGACCCAGCAGGGAGAGCGTGGACGGCTCGGCGGAACGCAGGCGAAGCTGCTCGTCCGAGAGCCCGGCGCATTTCACGGCCAGGGTCTCCCGGTGCCAGTCCAGCCAGGAGTGCAGCATGGTGCTCTCGTCGGCGATGAAGGCGGGGTCAACGCGTGTGTCGGTCATGGCGTCCCATCCTGTCGGCACGCGGGCCCGCTGTCATACCTTTTTCCTCCCGGCCGATCGCGAGGCGTCCGCGCGTCGCCGCGTACCGGAGGACACCTGCGCATCGGTATGTGCCGGCACCATCCGGCGTTCAGTCACCACGTTCTACAACAAGTGAGACTCGGACGTCCACCTGCCCTCAACAATCCCACCGAGGGCATATAGGCGAGTCCGCAGAGCAAAGTAGGCAATTCAGCCCGCCATGACCCCGGCCGGCCCGCCCTGGCGACCCGGGCTCGACTAAGGAGGTGTCAATATTCGCCCGGGTCGATCGGTGGATCGGTGATGAAAATCTGGCACGTGGCCAAAGGTTTGTCATCGGAGGATTCAGGTAGAGTGCGGCTTTTCCCCGTTCAATCCAGATTGTTTCCCCGGTCGGTAATGGTTTCCCATCGGCCCGCGGCCGGTCCTCTCCCGTTTCGTGTTCGCCGCCATTCCGGGATTCACCGGCGTCCCCATTTACTGTGGAGGGGTTTCGGTGTTCGTCGTGACGGCCTCCCGCGGTCGGTCGCGCCGGAAAGTGATCGAGCTGGATGGATCCGGAAAGAAGGCGTTCCCAGGTGCGCGCGAATTCAGAGAAGATACTTGTCATCGGGGCCGGGGTAAGCGGGTTGACCACTGCGCTGTGCCTGGCCAGGGAAGGGTTTCGCGTCACCGTCGTCGCGGAGAGATTCGCGCCCGACATCGTCTCGGTCGTCGCGGGCGCGCTGTGGGAGTGGCCACCGGCGGTGTGCGGTTACCACCACGACCAGATCTCCCTCGCTCGCTCCAAGAACTGGTGCGTCACCTCGTACGAGATGTTCGAGAAGCTGGCCCGGGCCAAGGTTCCCGGGGTGGCCATGCGAAGGTCCAACTTCTATTTCAAACACCCCGTCGAGGAGAGTCCGCACGATCTCCACAAGATGCAGGAACTCGCGGGGAAGGTGCGAGGCTTCGTCCGCGACCGGTCGCTCGCCGAACGCAACGGCGTCAGTCCCGACTACGGCGTGGTCGACGCGTACTCGCACATGGCGCCCATGATCGACACCGATCAGTACATGGCGTGGCTGATGCGGCAGGTCAAGATCCACGGTGTGCGGGTCGAGCGGTACCGGGTCGAGGGGCTGCTGGCCGAGCGCAGGGCCGAGCTCCTCGACCGCTTCGGCGCCGAGGTGATCGTCTGCTGCGCCGGCCTCGGCACCGCCGGGCTCCGCGGCATCGGCATGTATCCGCTGCGCGGCGCGCTGGTGCGGGTCCGCAACGACGGGCTTCGCGGGCGCCGGATCCGCGAGGCCCACTGCGTCTCCCACGACGAGGAGAACAAGGACGAGCAGGACATCGTCTTCATCGTGCCGCGCAATCCGAGACTCCTCGTCCTCGGGGGACTGGCGGAAAAGGACGAGTGGGACACCGGGATCAATCTGGAGAACCACGGGCCCGTACGGGAGATGTACGAGCGGTGCCTGGCCTTCATGCCCGCGCTGCGACACGCCAGGCTGGACCCCGACGAGCCGGTACGGGCGGGGCTGCGGCCGTTCCGGAACGAGAACGTCTGTCTTGAGTGGGACGACGAAGAACAGGTCGTCTACAACTTCGCGCACGGCGGAGCCGGATTCAGCTTCTCCTGGGGATGCGCCCAGGAGGCCGTCGGTCTGGTGCGTGCGGCGATAGAGGATCGCACGTACTCGTATTCCTTCTAACGGATCTCGCCCGAGAGTGGATAGGCGTTTAAAAAATGCGGAGAACCATCACGTGCCTCCTGATCGCGAACTCGACCCTCGTTCTCACCGCGTGCCTGCCATTCGGTGTCGCGAACACCGGTGTCATGTCGTCACGGCATTCCGGCGCGCCCATTCCCCATGAGCGCCCTCCCGTGCCTCGTGCCGAGCACACCCCGCTGTCACGGTTTCCCCTCCTTCGCCCCGGCGACAGGGGGACCCAGGTCCAGCAGGTCCACCGGCGCCTCGACCGGCTGGGATTCGGGCCGGGAGAGGCCGGCGACGAGTACCGTCCCGCGCTGCGCGCGGCCGTGTGGGCCTTCCAGAAGGCGAACGGGCTGCCTCCCACCGACGAGATCGACCCGCGGACCTGGCGGGCGCTCTCCCGCCCGGCGCGCCTCAAACCGCTGGTGTCGTACGGGGAGCCCACGAGGGTGGAGATCGACCTGCGCCGCCAGCTGCTCACCGCGTGGCAGGGCGGCAAGCCCGCGCTGGTCTCCCACATCTCGACCGGTAACGGCGAGCACTACTGCAAGAAGGGCCACTGCGGGGTCGCCGTCACGCCCACCGGGGACTTCCGCGCCTGGTTCCGGACGCCCGGATGGACCAGCGGGCCGCTGGGCGACCAGTTCTACACCATCTATTTCAACGAGGGAATCGGCTTCCACGGCTCGGAGCGGGTCCCGCGGCATCCCGCGTCCCACGGCTGCATCCGGGTGCCGCTCCACAACGCCAAGGCGCTCTACGACATGACCCCGACGGGAACCCCGGTCTACGTCCGCCGTCCCGCGGCTCCCGAGCCTCGGGACCGGGCCACGTCTCCAGACCGGGCCACGTCTCCCGAGCGCCCGAAGTCCTCCGGGCGGCCCGCGTCCCCCGCGTCCCCCGAGTCCCCCGGACTCTCCGGACAGGACGCGGACCGGCCGAAGGAGCTCTGAGGCCGGCCCGGTGCATCGGCATGGCCACCGCACCGGGTCCTGCCGCGACGTCACGGTTCGGAGACCTTCGAGCCTTCGGCGATGAGATACCCACCTTCGCGATAGTTGCGCGTCGTCCTTCGCCCCGTATCGTCCCGACCAGTGATCCCGGTTGCGCGGGGAAGGATCGGCATGAACGACGACGTGGTGCGACGCGTTTTCCAGGTGGTCGACTCGTTCGACCCCGACGAGTTCGTGCGGTTGCTGGCCGAGGACGCCACACTGGTGTTCGGCAACGCCGAGCCGATGGCGGGACGTGAGGCCATCGCCGCCGGGTTGCGGGCGTTCTTCTCCACCATCGGCGGCCTGCAGCACCGGATCGTCAGGAACTGGCAGGTGGACGCCGACATCATCGCCGAGACCGAGGTGACCTACCGGCGGCTCGACGGCAAGGACGCCGGCGTCGTGGCCGTGTCGATCTGGCGCACCCGCGACGACGGTCTGATCTCGGACTACCGCATATTCGTCGACCTCGCACCCGTCTACGCGGTCTGAGGCTCCGGCGAGACCGTAGCCGCGGGCGCGGCGCCTGTCTTCTCCCGCGGGAGACACCCGGAGTGAGCCGTCCCCGTCAGGGGCTGCCTCCGCCACCCCGGGGACCGGACGCGCGACTGGCGCCCCATGGCCGTCTCGAGCAGCCACGTCAGGGTGAAAACGGTTCAGAGGTGATCGTCCCGGGCCCCGGCGCGGAACGGCTCACCCGTGGGTCTCACGCTCGCCGCCTGGCCCGATAGGCGCTGGCCTTGGCGCGGTTCTGGCATGACAGATCGCAGAAGCGGCGCGAGGCATTACGTGTGGTGTCGAAGAAGACCAGACGGCATCCGCCGGCCTGGCAGGCGCCGAGCCGGGCCGCCTGGCCGACACCGATGACCATGGCCAGCGCGGTTCCCGTGTCCGCGGCCCACGCGTCCACGAGGCTCGCATCGGCCCGGTGGAAGGCGAGAACGAGGGGCCGGTCCGAGTCGCCGTGCAGGTTCGGCACGGCGCCGTGCCGTACCAGCAGGTTGTTGAGCCGCGCGGCGGCCTCGAGGACGCGCTCACCGGCACCGAAAGCCGGGCGCAGGTCGGCGGCGATCCCGGCCAGCCGGTCGGCGTCCGCGGCGGTGAGCATGGAGGGCGGGCGACCGGCGGCGACCAGCCGGGTGGTGATCGCGGCGAGCCGTTCGTCACCGGATCGCGGCGGCGTGACGTCACGGCCATGCGCCGATGTGGCGGTGAGGCAGTTCACCAGCAGGACCGCCAGCTCGACCCTGCTTCCAACATAACTGTCTATTTCGGATTGACCAGTGATGCGCCATGAATCTATCGTCACTGTCATACCTTATGTAGACAGTGAGGGTTTGGCCATGTTCGAACGACTCGCACGGCAGATGTGGCACCAGATCGAGCCGGTGCACGCGACGCTCTATTTCAGCCCCGAGGCTCTCGAAGAGGCGGCGAGGCTCGGCCATGACATCGGATCGCGCTGGCCGAGCTACTTCGCCTGGCGCATGGCGCCGCTCGGCGCCGCGGGACCGAGGGTGGTCGCCGCCGCCTGCTACAGCTTCAGCCCCATGATGATCGCCGAGTATGTGCCGGCGATCTGGGTCGTGGCGATCCCCGGGCAGGTGCTCGAAGCGCGGTCGCGAGCGATGGACCGGACACTTCGCGCCCTCCTCGGCGACCACGTCGACGTGACGGAGGCGGCGGAGCTCGCGGTCAGGGCAGCGGAGAGCATCCAGGTCGCCCACCGGCCGCTGGCCGCGGCCAATCTCGAACTGCCCTGGCCGCGAGAGCCGCATTTGGCCCTCTGGCAGGCGTACACGGTCCTGCGCGAACACCGCGGTGACGGACATCTGACGGCATTGCAGGCCGCCGGGCTGGACGCGTGCGAGGCGCTGGTCTCCTTCGCCTCCGTGGGAGCCGCGCCGGTCGACCACTTCGCGGGACGCGGGTGGAGTTCCGAGGAGTGGGCCGCCGCGCGTGAACGACTGGCCGGCCGGGGCCTCGTCGACGCCGACGGCCTGGCGACCCCGGCGGGGCGAGCGCTGCGCCACCAGGTCGAGCGCCTCACGGACGAACTGGCGGCGGGGCCGTGGCGGGCACTCGGCGAGGCGGGGGCCGAGCGGCTGGCCGACCTGAACCGGCCTCTGCTGGGGGCGGTGTTCGAGTCGGGGATGCTGCCGGGCACGACCACGTTGGGCATCGGCAAAGTGCAGGTGACCGCGTGAGGCTGGAGCGGCTCACCGGCGAAGAGACGCTCGTCCGCGCCGCCGAACTGATCGAGATCTACCGCGTCTCGTTCAACGGCCCACCCTGGTATGAGGACGGACACGGCACGGCCGACTTCGCCAGGCGCCTGGCCACGGACGCACGCCGCCCGGGCTTCGCGGCGGTGCTCGCCGGCCGGGACGGCGAACCCGCGGGATTCGGTACGGCATGGCCGACGCAAAGCCCCTTTCCCGCGGGCCGCGCCTACGACCGGGTGCGCGTCCAGCTCGGCGACCAGGTGGAAACGCGTCTGGTCGGGGCGCTGGAGGTCGATGAGCTCGCGGTGAGCCCCCACGCCCGTGGACAACGCCTGGCGGCCCGCATCCTCGACCTGCTCTGCGAGGGCGCGACCGGCTGCTGGCTGCTGACGGCGCCGAAGGCGCATGACGCGATCAGGCTCTACGAACGCCTTGGCTGGCGGCGTCTGACCGGCCCCGGGGCGAACGTGGTGGTGTTCACTCGCTCACACCGGACGCCGGCTGTCACGGCCACGCCGGACGGCCATCGAAACGGTCGGTGACGTCGTGAGCATGGGCGACGTCCACCTGCCGGCCGGTTGCCGGCGGTTCTCGCGTTCGACCGGCGCCAGGAGGCCGAACAGGCAGGCCGGCACCCGTCGCCGCGGCCCGACCCGCCCCGAGCGGCCCGCCACCCGCGCGAACCTCTCGCCCGGGCCCGCCGTCCACGCCTGAAGGTCCTGAGCGGTCACCGCACTCGACATGCAGCCAGGCTGGCCAATGCGTGCTTTCGCCCTGGCGATTCTCATGCTGTCGGGTGCGACTCTCCTTCCGCCGCAGGGCATGGCCAGGTGGACTACCGCGGTCGCCGGCGCGTCTGCTCCCGTGAAACCGGGTCCTGCTTCGGAGTTTCCGGACGTTCGGTACGGGTGGGGTCGCCGCGAACGAGCTCGTCGTGGATGCGCCGGCGGGCGCTGGTCGCGGCGCGCCCCGTCGTCTCGTCGCCGTGCTCGATGCGCTGTCGCAACAGCCGCATGGCGATGCGGCGGTTGAGGCTCGACTGCCGCTCGGTGTCGACCACGACGACGATCCCCGAGGGCCGGTGGGTCGCCCGTACCGCCGTGCTCGCCTTGTTG